>URSF01000001.1 GCA_900550445.1 uncultured Rhodospirillaceae bacterium
GGGGGGGGGGGGGGGTATATTTTTAATAAAACTGTAACAATTCTTTTTCAGGCGCTGGAATAACGTTTTTTTATTTTAGTTTAGTTGAGCTGTGAATAAAAAGACGATTTTTGTATACAATTTTTATTATAAAAAGTTTTTTATATCTGCCGGCGGACGTACTGAAATATCATCGCCGTATTATAAGAACGGCGTTTATATAAAAAATGTCCGCCGGGCGGGCGGACAGAAAACAAAACGGGGAAAACGCCGGAGGCGTATTAAAGAAAACTTTGGCAAAAACGAAGCGAATTCCTGCCCTTTCTTCGGAACAGGCCGTAGAAATGCCCGGATCGGAAAATTTTTAAAATAAGGGCAGTGTATTTTTATAATAGATCACGTCCAGATTTTCGTCGGGGCTGATCGGTTCATATCGTTTCGCAAACAAATCAAAAGTGTTTTCATCAATTTCCAAAGCTGTCTGATCTGTCAGCGTTCTGTTCAGGACACGTTTTTTTGCCGTTTCCATGTCACATTCGATTTGATGAAACAATAACGAATCGCAGAAATATTTCGCGCGTTCAACAGCGGCCCGCCGGCTCTGTCTGGACCAGAATCCGCGGTCAAAAATAACGTTTCCGCCGGCGGAAACGATTCGTTCTCCCAATTTCCAGGTAAATTCAGATACTTTTTCATGAGCGGCACGGAATTGCTCCTCTGGCAGATTGCGGCCGAATAATTCGCGCATGAATTCATCGTCATTTAAAATAACGGCGCTGTATTGCGCCGCCAGCCTGCGGGCAATCGTTGTTTTGCCAAAACCCATGTATCCGCAAAGAAAATGAATTGTCGGCATGGATCAATGCAATCCGTGTCTGGCAGAATGGAACAGGCTGTTTACTGATCCCCGCATTCCCCAAATATCGAAGAAATACAGGATTGCCAGGATCAGGATAATCCATAAAGCGTATTGTTTGATAACGCGCAGTGTTTCCATAACAAAGCGCACGATTCCCTTAAATAAACCGGGAATCATTTCATTCAGCAGGTAATTCAGATATTGTTTCATCAAGACTCCTTTATGCCGGCGTTTTTTTAAGCCCGAACCTTTAAAGCGGATAAAAAATTCAGCTCTGAAAACTCAGAGCTGAATCCTAAGAAGTTATTCTAACGGTAACAGACGATAACTGTGGTTTGGTTTCAGGGGACATCCGTCCCTGTCAGTCACTGTTATCAGAGGTATCACCATTAGTAATACCACTGCCGCTGCCACCATTAGAAGTCGATGTCTTCCCGCTCGTTGCCAGATCTGCACCGAACGCGGTTGATTTTGCACTGCCGCGTCCCAGTTTAACAGCTTTGGCGATTACGATTGACGACGAATCGTCAAACGAACCGGAGGGAAGAACAGCTGCGTCGGCGCTGTGGCTCATCGCCATCAGGCAGACACCTGCTAAAATCAAACTTGATTTTTTCATCTCGTTCCTCCTAATGTCAGAAGATCAGAACATATTCCGACTCTTCATTTAATATTTTGTACATAAATGAAAAAAAATTCAAGTGGAAAACTGGAGCGGCTTTATTTCATTGATAAATTTAAATGTAAAAAGAAAAAAAATATTTGGCTTTTGTCATGGAATAAAGAAATAAAATAAGAACGAGAATAGAGAGTTTTACTTTTGTTTTTTTGAATGAAAATGATAAAGAAATTGTTTTTCTGTTAAAGAAGAAAAAATATGTTCGTTCAAATTTTAAACAAGCGCAGAAATGTTTGTCAAAAAACAGAAAGAAAAAACTATTTTTACTTTCTCTCCGTTTGTCCGCAAAACGGACTGCGGATTTTTACTATGAAAGGAAAAGGAAGTTGAACCGCAGAGTCTTTGACAACAAAGTAAAGTCTTTTATTTTTTTTCTGCGATGACTCTGAAACCCACGGTGTTATATCCCATATTCGGCCGCCTGCCTTCTCCTGACATTGTTATTTTGCAAGAATTTGGGTTTGCATACCAGGATCCGCCCTTTACGGCATATACGGTTTGGCCTTTTTCGGCGCCGTTCGTCGCTGTGATTTGACTGCTTGTCCATTCCCAGACATTTCCCGACATGTCATAGACTCCAAAAGGACTTTTGCCGCCGGGGTATTGGTTGACAGGGGTCGTATACCCTCCGTTGTTCATGATTTTTTTAAATAAATCGGTATAAACAAAACCCGTATGGTTCTTATGATTGACCCAGCCCGTTACGTATCCGTTTGAATTTATTGATATTACTTGATTTAACTGGATACTTTGGCCTTAATCGGGCGATCTGGGATTGTTGTATGTAACGATCGGGTTTTGTTTTAAGCAACTGGAGGCCGCTAATTTATTATAATTAAAATTATTGTCGTTGACTTGATTCCCCCATGGGAAAACATAATCTTTTTCACCTCTTGCCGCATATTCCTATTCGGCCGCCGTCGGAAGTCTGAAAGAATATTCGGGATATTTTTTTTCCAGCCATTTGCAATATGCGGCGGCGTCGTTATGTGAAACGAAAACGACGGGGTGATTTTCTTTGCCGTTCGGATATGTGCCGTTTTTCTAATATTTTGGTTTTTTTGTTCCGGTATTATCGGTAAATATTTTATATTGAGCGTTTGTTACGGGATATTGTCCGATGTAAAACGATTTTGTGTTGTCGCTCGCCGGGATTAAAATAAAATCAGTCAGATCATTTGCCGACGCGCTGCCGTGTATGAAAAAGAAAAGATTTATAAAAAACAAATAAAAAGGTAATTTTTTCCGCATAAATTATCCCGCGTTATTTTTACCTATAAAAAAACGTCCGAGCCGGACGTTTTGCATATGGTAGCGGAGGAGGGATTCGAACCCCCGACACGCGGATTATGATTCCGCTGCTCTAACCAACTGAGCTACTCCGCCATCAATTGATGAGGTTTTTTACCGTGTTTTGGACGGACTGTCAATACGTTTCTTTGATCCCGGCTCTTTTTTCCCGCCGCCGGTTGCCGTGATCTGTTTTTCCAACGTTCTGACCTGCGCTTTTAATTCTTCCAGCGCTTTCATCATCGGATCTGTTTTTTCCGCGGCGTAGGCTTCAAAACATTTTTCCGTCTTTTTCCGGCAGCGCACGATTTGCGCCGGCACGCCGACGGCCGTGGCCGAATCGGGCACGTCCTTTAACACGACGGCGTTGGAACCGATGCGCGCGTCGTCTCCGATCATAATCGGCCCCAGCAGCTTTGCTCCCGCGCCGACAATGACGCGGTTGCCCAATGTCGGGTGGCGCTTGCCCTGGCTGGCGGACGTGCCGCCCAGCGTAACGCCGTGATACAGCGTAACATCGTCGCCGATTTCTGCCGTTTCGCCGATAACAACGCCGGTCGCGTGATCAATAAACAGATTTTTGCCGATTCGGGCGGCGGGGTGAATGTCGACTCCGGTCAAAAAGCGTCCGAAAGCTGAAATCAGCCGCGCCGTTGTAAAAAAATTTTTTTTCCACAAATAATGAGCCAGGCGATACAGCATTATTGCGTGAAGTCCCGGATAACAAAGAAATACTTCGATTTTTGACCGCGCGGCCGGATCGCGCTGCAAAACCGAATCGGAATATTCGGACGCTTTTGAAAATATTTCTTTTGTCAGACGCTTGAACATTGTACCTTCATTTCGCTAATATGAACTTTTCTACAGCTTATAACCCACCCTTTGCAAGGTTTCAATATGCCAGAAATTATTTTTAACGGTCCTGAAGGACGATTGGAAGGCCGCTATCAGCCGGGAAACAGCGAAGAATCTCCGCTGGCTCTTATTCTTCACCCCCACCCGCAAATGCCGAACGGCAACATGAATAACCGGATAACGTATACGTTGTTTCAGACGTTCAGCGCTCTGGGGTTTGCCGTGCTGCGTTTTAATTTCCGCGGGGTCGGACGTTCGCAGGGCGTTTATGACGACGGGCAGGGCGAATTAGGCGACGCCGCCGCTGCTCTGGACTGGCTGCAAATGATGAACCGCAACGCCAAAACATGCTGGATCGCGGGATATTCTTTCGGCGCGTGGATCGGTATGCAGCTGTTAATGCGCCGTCCTGAAATTTCGGGATTTATTTCCGTGGCGCCCCCCGCTAATTCAAAGGATTTTTCGTTTCTGGCGCCTTGCCCGGCTTCCGGCTTGATCGTTCATGGCGGAGAAGACGAATTGATTCCCGAAGCTTCCGTCGCCGCTTTGGCCGATAAGCTGTCAGGGCAGCGCAATATCCATATTCGTTATGCGATGTTTCCTCACGCCGGCCACGATTTTGAAAACCATTTAAAGGATATCAGTCTGACCGTGCGCGATTACGTGACGGATATTATGACCAGAAAACATAAAAAGTCGGTCAGGGGAAAAGGCGGCAAGAAAATCCGACCGAAAGAAAAAGAAGCTTAAAAAAAAGCCTGAACAAAAAAGTTCAGGCTTTTTTTTCAAAAGGACTATCTGCGCCGCGGCATGTCCCCGGGGCGCAGATTCTTTTTCGGGTCTTTGAATTTAAACAGAGTTTCGTCCAATTTGGCGTTTGTTTCCATGTTGTCCAGCGTGACCAGCGTTGTAATTTGCTGCGCGTCGGTTACGCGCCATTGTTTTAAAGCCAAAGGTTTGTCTTTGAAAATCAAAGTGATATTGCCGGCCGCCGGCTGGTTTTCTTTGGTAACCGATACGGAAATCAAACCCGGTTCGGTTGAAAAATCCGTAATGGTCAGCCCTTCTTTTTCAAAGGAAAAGTTTTCCTTTAAAATCATGGCCGCCGGATTGTCGTCCAGATCCAGATAAGTGACCTGCTCTAATTTCTTGTCATGAAAAATCAGATAATACCCGTCGGCAATGACTTCGACCGGGTGGGGCGGGTCATATTCCAGCCGCATTTTGTTAGGTTTTAAAACATAAAAATTACCCTGTGCCGCCGCGCCGTTGTCGCTGGTCTGATAAAATTTGCTTTTGATCGTCCGAATCCCGTTAAAATAAGATTCTATTTTTTTAATCAGTTCCTGCTGCTGCCGTGTAAACGACTGCGCCGGAGCTGTCTGAGCGTCGGCGGCGGACGTCATGAAAAACAGACAAAGAAGAAGGATTTTGAACATCGTCTTTTCCCATTTGTTTTTTTATTCAGCCACTTTAACAGGTTTATCGGTTGTCGGGTACTAAAATTTCGCGTTTGCCCGCATGACTGGGGGCGGAGATGACACCCTGCGCTTCCATCTGGTCGATCAGGTCCGCGGCGCGATTGTAACCGATACGCAGCTGACGCTGAATATAACTGGTCGATACTTTTCTGTCGCGCAGAACGATGGCGACGGCTTTGTCATACAGACTGGCGTCTTCCGCTCCGTCCATGTTGACGGTTGTGTCGCCGGCGGATTCCGGCGGTTCTTCGGTGACGGATTGTTCGTATTCGGGAACGCCTTGCAGACGCAGATGCGCGGTGACGGCTTCGACTTCCGCATCGCTGACAAACGGTCCGTGCAGACGAACCGGACGCTGTCCCTGCGCCAGGTAAAGCATATCGCCGCGGCCCAGCAGCTGTTCGGCGCCTTGTTCGCCCAAGATTGTGCGGCTGTCGATTTTTGTCGTTAAACGGAAGCTGATACGTTCTGGAAAATTGGCTTTGATCGTTCCCGTAATGACGTCAACGGAAGGACGTTGAGTCGCCAAAACCAGATGAATCCCCGCCGCACGCGCTTTTTGGGCAATGCGCTGAACGGCGATTTCGATTTCTTTGCCGGCCGTAACCATCAGATCCGCCATTTCGTCAACAATGACGACGATATATGGGAAAGGCTTTAAGTTCAGCGGCTGTTCTTCGTAAATAGGTTCGCCGTTGTCATAACCGGTTAAGACGGTGCGCGTCATCGGTTCTTTTGCGTCAATCATTTCTTTGATTTTGGCATTGTAACCATCAATGTTGCGCACGCCCAGTTCGCTCATTTGGCGGTAACGGTCGTCCATTTCCCGCACGGCCCAATTCAAAGCCAAAACGGCTTTTTTCGGATCGGTGACAACAGGCGTCAGCAGATGCGGAATACCGTTGTAAACGGACAATTCCAGCATTTTCGGGTCAACCATGATCAGGCGCACCTGTTCGGGCGTCAGACGGTAGATTAAAGAAAGAATCATTGTGTTGATCGCGACGGATTTTCCCGATCCCGTCGTGCCGGCGACCAGCAGGTGGGGCATTTTCGCCAGATCGGCAAACGTCGGCTTTCCGCCGATGTCCTTGCCCAGAGCCAGCAAAAGCGGCTTTGTCGCGTTTTTAAATTCGTCGCAGGCAAACATTTCCTTTAAATAAACGTCGGCGCGTTTTTCGTTAGGCATTTCGATGCCGATCACGCTTTGCCCCGGAACGACGGCGATACGGACGGACAAAGCGCTCATCGACCGGGCGATATCGTCCGCCAGATTGATGACCCGCGTCGTTTTAATACCCGGTGCCGGTTCCAGTTCGAACAAAGTGACGACAGGGCCGGGGCGGACGTTGACGATTTCGCCTTTTACGCCGTATTCTTCCAGCACGCCTTCCAGCTGACGGGCGCGTTTTTCCAGATAATCGCGGGAAACGGCGGCGTCCTTGTCGATTTTCGGTTTTGCCAGAAAATCAAGTTTGGGCAAATGAAACTGCCGGGCGTATTCGCGCTGTTCCCGGATTGACTTTAACGGAGAAGGTTTAGCCGGCTGTTTGGCGGTATGTTGCGCCTGCGGTTGTTCTTTTTCTTCCAGATTTAACTCGCCTTGTTCGGCAAACAGACTCTGCGGCAGCTCTTCGGGCAATTTTTGTTCGCCCGCGGATTTTTCCGCGCCGTCGGCACGCCGTATTTTACGCCAGATAAACACGGCCGCGGTTTTTATCAGCCGCCCCAGTCCGGCCGTCCAACGCTTGACCAGATAAAAAGGAATCCCCAATGTGGAAGCCAGACCGAACACCGCGGCGACAAAGACGACCGGCAGCATCAGGTATTCCAGATAAGGCATGTACGCCGCGTTTAATCCGTGGATCAGCGGGTGATAAAAAGCCGGCATGACCGCACCGGAAAAACCGGCCAGAACGGGCGAGAACGAAACGGCGGGCAGAGCGGAAAATAACACCAGCAGAAGAAACAGAGTCGGAATGAAGCATAAGACGCGCAGGATTTGAAATTTATGCCATTTCAGTCGCGCAATTAAAATCCCCCAGGCCATTAAAGCCAAAGGAAACAGCACGGCGCCCAATCCGAAATACTGCCACAGCAGATCTGCGCAGACGGCGCCGAATCCGCCCAAAGCGTTTTGCGGCAGATTGCCCGACGCCGTGTTCAGCGAAGGATCCGTCGAATCATACGTTGTCAGAGCCGCTGCCAGAGCCAATCCGGCGGCGATTAACGCCGCTCCGCAGCAGCGTATGGCCAGTTTATGGAAAAAGACCTTTAAGGTATCGGGTAAAAACGTATGTTTTTCAGAGCTAATCATTATCGTCCGCAGATTAAAAAAAGAATCTGCTTCCTTTATGACATTAAAAAGTAAAAGCTCCGTTTAATTTATCCGGCCGTCCGAATTCATATCCAGCAGCAGCAGGAGCGTATCATAGAATTTTTGCGGCTGAGCACATTCCAGCAACGCTTGTTTTTCCGCCGGCGTAAACGGCAGAACCGAGGCCAGAGTCATTAAAATCTGTTCGTCGGGCATTTGCTTTAACATATCCGACGTCAGATCGATTTTGTTGGAATAAGCGTAGAAATCAAGCTTTGCAAAGAGTTCTTTTTTGTTAAATTTAAATTCGCCCAGATTAAAATCCGCGGCAAAGGGGGCAAAATCAACGAAAGCGTCGCGGTAAATGCCGTTATGATCCGTTTCTTTGACAACATTGAACCGCGCAATGCCCGTCAACGTAATCAACAGCGTGTCGTTTGACTCCGTAAAGCTGGAAATCCGCCCCGCGCAGCCCGTTTTATACAGAGGAGAAACTTTCATCGGCATATCCTGCTGTGTCGGCTGTACCATGCCGATCAGACGCGAGGCGGCCAACGCGTTAAAAACCAGACGGATATAACGCATTTCGTAAATACGCAGATTCAACTTTGTTTCCGGAAATAAAAACGCTCCGGAAAACGGCAAAACCGGCAGATTGGCGGGCAGTTCCACCATTGTGATGTCAAAGATACTGTTGCTCATTTCCGCCGTCCCTATGAAAACAGAAGAGAAGACAGCTTACGCCGTCCGGCCACAGTCACCGGGTTTGTCTGTCCCAACGCCGCAAAAATCTGAAACAGCTGCTGTCTGGCGGCGTCATTGTTCCATTCGCGTTCCGTTTTAATGATTTCGATCAGCTGGTCGATCGCCTGTTCGGCCTGTCCGGCGGCGAATAAAGCACGGGCATAGTCATATTTGACCTGCAGATCGTCCGGATTTTGCTCTGCTTTTTGTTTTAAATCATCGGGATCCGGCGCGTTTTGAGAATCCAAAGCCAGTTTCAGAGCCGTCTTGGCCGCTTCCAGTTCGGGGCTTTTGACCGATGCGTCCAGCCCGTCTGCCAGATCTTGCGCTGCATCCAGCTGTTTAAGCCGGATAAAGCATCGTATCATGCCGGCAAAGGCGGCGGGATTTGTTTCGTCTTTTTCCAAAACGGCGGCATAGGTTTCCAAAGCTTCCTGCGCCTGTCCGGCATTGAGCTTTTCGGCGGCGTTTTTCAGCATTTCGTCCAACGACAGCGCCGCTTTTCCGATCAACGCCTGCATGACGGTTTTTAACTGGGTTTCGGGAATGGCGCCGGCAAATCCGTCGACCAATCCGCCTTTGGCAAAGATCATTGTTGTCGGGACGCTTTGGATTCCCAGCTGTATAGCCAGCTGCTGAACTTGCGCGACGTCGAATTTAACCAGAACGGCTTTGCCGTCGGCCAGCCGGACATATTTTTCCAGCAGCTGCCCGAACTGTTCGCAGGCCGGGTTTTGCGGCGATAAAAAATAAGCCAGAACGACGCGGTTTTTGGAATCGTCGACAACATCGGCTTTGAACGATTGCATGGAACCTGTTTTGACAACATTATCCTGCGGTGCGGCGACATTGTTTAAATCTTCAAAAATCAAAGCCATGGATTACCCCGTAAGAATAGAAACGATAAGCGCGAAAAATTTCAGCGGTCATCATCATATATGAAAAATCAGCCGATTAAAACGGGAAATAAGCATATTTGTCGGATATAACCGTTTGAAACGTCCGGTTTAAAAAAAAGTTGTTAAAAACAAAAATTTTTGTTGCAAAAGCGGAAACAGTCGTTATAATCCGGCAATGTAAAAACGGAGCGCGGGTGTAGCTCAGGGGTAGAGCGCAACCTTGCCAAGGTTGATGTCGAGGGTTCAAATCCCTTCGCCCGCTCCAATAAAAAAAGACCACTTTTAAAGTGGTCTTTTTTTATTGGATACAGGCAGGGGGCTTGAACCCTCGGGTTCGGCCGAAGTATGGCAAACAAAATATTCTTGGCACTTTAAACGAAAAAGCCGGGTATAAAACCCGGCTTTTAAATTGGTCTCTGCGACGGTTTTGATTCCGCATCTACTCAGTGACAGTGAGTTGCTTTCCCTTAAGCTACACAGAGATAAGATCTTCACCCCTCTATTCTTAATATCGCATACTTCGACGCTTTTTTCAAGAGTAAATATAAGATGTTTTGTATCTGATTGAAAAATAAGTTCTTTTTTAAAAAGAATCGTATAAAGCATTCAGAATGTAAACACGGCTTTATAAAACGTCAGCCGTGTTTCTTTCCGCTTTGTCCGTCAAGCCGGCGGACGGCTTCTTCCAGCTCTTCAAAGGTGTCGATGATATAATCGGGACGGGCTTTTTCAAAATCATGATCACCCTGATTTGATTTGAAAAAAACGGATTTTATTTTCATCAGATTCGCCCCGTAAATATCACGGTATAAATCGTTGCCGATAAAAATAACCTCATCGGCGGACATGTCCATTTTCTTTAACGCCTTTTTAAATAGCCGATGGTCCGGTTTGCGATATCCGTAATCGCCGGAAACAATCAGCAAATCAAAGAAATCCAACAGGCCGACGGCGTTCAGTTCTGCCCGCGCCCAAGCCGACTGTCCGTCCGATACGGCCGCCAGACGATATTTTTTGCCAAGCCGTTTTAAAGTCTTTTTTACTCCCGGATACGGCTGCAGCTGAAACAGCGACGCGGCACGGAAAATTTCCGCCGCGGTCTGTGCCAGAAATTTTCTTTTTTTCTTGGGCAGAGAATGCGTGTAAGAACCGGCCGACCGATTGATTATTTCATCAAACAGGCGGACAATGTCGAATTCGGGGAATTCTTCTTTGCTGTCATGACGCTGCCGTTTGTTGATTGCAAAATAAAGGCTGCGGATTTCTTCCGGGGGCAGAAAAATCCCTTGGTAAATAAAAAAATTGCTTAAAACGCGATAGATATCGTTCGATTCTTCATTTGTCAGAATATCCGTCAGCGTTCCGTTAATATCAAATAATAATCCGCGAATCATTATTCTTCCTCTTGAAAACATTTTCTGGCTTCATTGATCAACCGACGCCGGTAATCGCGGTCAATCCAGAAATTGCGCGCGATTCGCAGCAACGTTACCCCCATATAAAACGGCACGCGCCGCGTAATGGAATAAAAGGCGCTTTCCCGATCAGGAAAATGAGTCGCATATTCCCATAAAAAGTGGCCGATAAAAGGTTCTGCGGCAAATTTGTCGCCGATATTCATCAAAAAGAAATGTTTCAACTCGCCGGCGATCCGCCCGACGTCAAAAATTCTGTCCGCATACGCGCAACGCTCCAAATCAAACGTTTCCAAAGTATCGTCCTGCGAAAACATGAAATTTTCGGGCGTTGCGTCGCCGTGCACCAATACCTGACAGTCGGCCCACATTTCCGGCCGATCGTGCCAAAGGCGGCAAAATAAACGGAATTCTTCGGCTTCTTCTTTTTTTAATAAAACGGAACACTGCCGGATAACCCGATTCATATAATCACAAACCTGTTCAAAATCGACGGGAACATCAACGGCCGTCCGGTTGTGCAGTTCGGCAAAAAAATAAGCCAGCAGGCTTAACCGGTCAAACAGCAGATCGTTGTTTTTTTCAAAAATCGCGCGGGAAATGACGCTGCTTAATAATTCGCCTTCACAGCATTCAACGGCCAGCAATTCGCCCAGATCCGGATTTTTTCCCAGCGGCCGAGCGACATAAAACGGCGGTCGGTCAAACCCGAATCCGCGCATTGTTTCCAGCCGGTCGTATTCTTTTTCCAAATGACGGGCGGCAATTTGCCTGTTTTTTTCGCGTTCTGAATAAAAATATTTGCCGATAATTTTAACGCCGGTGTTTTTTTCTTCGTATAAATAAACGGCGTTTGATCCGTTCAGCCGGTACACGCGGTAAACGGGATCATTGTAAAAACCCGTCAGTTGGGGCTGAATGTCGTATTTCAGATAACCGTACAAAGGATCTTCGGTCTGTAAATGCCCCAGATAGTTTCTGCCCATGGTTCAACCTTAATTAATTGACAAAAGCCGTTGTTATTTTCATTCCGGCCAGAACGGCGACGATTCCCAGCCCGATCGAAAAAAACAGGTACAGGAAAGCTTCCGGACTTTTCCGAAGTTCAAAGAGTACCATAAAATCCAGTAAATAAGTCGAAAAAGTTGTAAAACCGCCCAGCAGACCGGTCATTAAAAACAGCCGTATTTCCGGTGAAGCGTTTGATTTCGACCGGAAGTATTCATATAGGACGCCGATCAGAAAAGCGCCTGTTACATTAACAAGCATTGTGCCGTAATGGGAATTTATTCTGGCGCAGATTAAGGATCTGAGTAACGCGCCGATGCCTCCTCCGATAAAAACGCCGAACATTTTACCCTCAGAACAGCATCAAAGCCAGCATCTGCGCGGAAATAACGCGCAGAGCGATCGTAACGGGATAAGCGGTGGCATATCCGATGGCCGGCGCGTTCGTGTTTGACATGTTGGCGACAAACGTCATGGACGGAACGCAGGTGTTGCAGCCTGACAGCCCGCCGCACAGGGACAGATAATCCATTTTCTTTGTCAGACGGACAACAATACCGACGATCAGCAGCGGCAGGGAGGTGATTAAAATTCCCAGAGCGATAAAATACAGCCCCTGTGTCCCGCTGAGCAGACGGAAAAATCCGGGACCGGAAGCCAAACCGACGACCGTTAAAAACAGCAGCAGCCCTAAAAACCTGAAAGCATTTAAAACGTAGGCGGGCGTATAGAAAATAATACCGCCGACCGATCCGCGGCATGACAGGATCGCCGCCACGATCAGCGGTCCGCCCGACGTTCCCAGCTTAATGGGAATGTCGATTCCGGGAATATGCAACGGGATCAATCCGACCAGAATTCCCGCGATCATGCCCAGAAAATAAGGAATAAAACGGGTGTCGTTGGCGCGTTCCTGATCATTGCCCAGATAGCGGATCAACGTTTTGGTGTCTTCTTTTTTACCGACAACGACGACCTGATCGGCAAAAGCCAATTTGAAATCCGGTGTCGGGGAATTGGAAATACCGTTTCTGATAACACGGGAAATCACCCAGTGATGACGTTTGTCGCCCAATATTTTTTTCAAAGGTTTTCCGATTCGGGCAGGGTTTGTCACCAGCAGAGTCTGACTTTGAATTTGCTTGGCGCTTTCTTCCATCAAATCGCGTTCGGGATCCATTTTAAACAGGAACGAAATTTCCTGAAAGATTTTACGCGGCCCGAAAATCAGCAGAATGTCGCCCATTTGCAATTTAATGTTTTCGTGCGGCACGATATATTCGTCCCCGCGTTTCATGCGTGAAATCGTCATTGTATAATGGATCATTTTTAAAAAATCGCCGATTTCCAATCCGTCGAAACTGGGATTGTTGACTAAGACGTTGAACCCCTGCATATGCGGATCGTCATCGACCTTTTCGGCTTCGTACTTGGCGACTTCGTCCGTAATTTTGACGCGAAAGATGACTTTGAGCAAAATGAAAACAATAATGCAGCTGATAATGCCGAACGGATAACCGATCGCATAGGTAAAGCCCGATTGTTCAATCAGTTCCTGTTTAACGCCCAGTTCGCCCAAAATCTGCTGCGCGGCCCCCAAAGCCGGCGTGCTGGTTACCGCGCCGGAATATAACCCCAGTACTTCGGGCAAGGAAATATTGCCGAATTTAAAAATCAGGAACGTAATCAGCGCCCCCAGTCCCGTCACGCCCAGCGACATCAGGTTTAAAACCATGCCGTTTTTGCGCAAAGCGGCGAAAATGTTCGGCCCGACGGCCAACCCCATGGAATACAGATACATGATCAATCCGAATTCTTTCAGGAAAGCCAAAACGTCCGCGGGAATGTAAACGGCGTATTTTTCCAGCAGCCAGCCCGCGAATAACCCCGCGAACAAAACGCCGCCGACTCCCAGTCCGATTCCCCGAATTTTCAAGCTGCCGATAAAAATACCGACACAGCACGTTATGCATATACACAAAATGGTTAAAACTGTTAAAGACATGGCTTACCCCGAACGAAACTGAAGGTTTCTTTTCAGGATAAGCTTTTTTTTCTAAATAAAGTATAAATATTTGGCTTGCTTGATAAAAAAGGCGAAAATTTAATTTTCGTTTTTAAACGGCCGAGCAAATAAAGACTGAATAACGTCGTCAACGGGAACGTTTTCGTTCATGATTCGGCTTAACCCTTCGCAAATCGGCATTTCAACGCCCGCCCGCGCCGCGCGTTCCAAAACGGCGGCGGCGGTAAACACGCCTTCCGCGACCGTGCGTTTTTCCGATAAAATATCGGACAATCCGCGGCCTTTGCCCAGTTCCAGCCCGACCGTAAAGTTGCGCGACTGCGTGCTGTTGGCGGTTAAAACCAGATCGCCCAGCCCGGATAATCCCATTAACGTATAAGTCTGCCCGCCCAGCGCGGCGGCCAGTCTGGAAATTTCGGCCAGCCCACGTGTAATCAAAGCGGCTCGCGCGTTGTCGCCCAGCTTTTTGCCGGCGACGATGCCGGCGGCGATCGCCATGACGTTTTTGACCGCGCCGCCGATCTGTACGCCGATAACGTCAGAGGAATAGTACGGTCTGAACGTCGGCGTGCCAAGCGTTGCGACTAATTCTTTTCCCAGAGCTTCGTTTCCGCAGGCAAGCGTTAAGGCCGTCGGTTTGTTTTGCGCCGCTTCTTCGGCAAAAGTCGGGCCGGATAAGACGGCGATTTCTGCTTGCGGCAGTTCTTCGGCCAGAATTTCGCTTAACAAAGCGCCCGTTTTCTGTTCGATTCCCTTAGCGCAGATAACGGCGGGCAGCCCGGCCGGCCAGACCGGACGCAGCGCTTGACAGGAAGCGCGCAGATATTGCGCGGGAATAACCATTAAAACGGCTTCGGCTTTTGAAACGGCCCGCGCCTGATCATTGGTCGGCGTGATATTTTCATTCAGATCAACGTCCGGCAAAAATAATGTGTTGCGGCGCTTTGTTTCGATTTCACCGATTAATTCGGGCTCTCTGGCCCATAAAACGACTTTTTTGCCGTTTGAGGCGGCGATATGCGCCAACGCCGTTCCCCATGCGCCGGCTCCCAGGACGGAAATATTTTTCATGTGCGCTCCTTTTGTTATCTTTTGCTTGCCGGATCCAGCGGCCAGCGCGGCCGGGGACTGAAGTCCAGCGGGTCGGACAGGCCGGCCAGAAAATGTTCCATTCCCGCCCATGCGACCATGGCGCCGTTGTCCGTGCATAAATTCATCGGTGCGGCGGCAAAGGACAGTTTATATTTTTTTGCCAGATTTTCCAAGGCCTGACGCAACGCCGCGTTAGCCGCGACGCCGCCGGCGACGACCAGATGCGTTCCGGCGGGATATTGTTTTTTAAAGAGCTTAATACCGTTTTTTAGTCTGGAACACAACGATTCCAAAACGGCGCGCTGAAAACAGGCGCATAAGTCGGCAATATCCTGTTCGGATAAAACGGCGTGTTCCAAAATGCCGTCCGGCGAAAAGCTCTCCACAGCGCGGCGCACGGCTGTTTTCAGACCGGAAAAAGACAGATCGCAGCCCGGTTTTCCGACCATGGGGCGGGGGAAATCAAACCGTTCCGGGTCGCCTTTTTTGGCATACTGTTCGATTTTCGGACCGCCGGGATAACCCAATCCCATCATTTTTGCCGCTTTGTCAAAAGCTTCGCCGGCCGCGTCGTCGACGGTCGCTCCCAGTTTTTTGAATTTGCCGATGCCTTCGGCAATTAAAATCTGGCAGTGCCCGCCCGAAGTCAGCAAAAGCAGATAAGGAAACGGGACGTCCTGATTTAACCGCGCCGTCAGCGCGTGCGCTTCCAAATGATTGACGGCGATAAAGGGCAGGCCGTGCACGGCGGCAACGGCTTTGGCCGTCATAACGCCGACAATGACGCCGCCGATCAGTCCCGGCCCGGCAGAGGCGGCGACGGCGCTTAAATCTTTAAAGGAAACGCCGGCTTGATCCAAAGCGCTTTGCACGACGGAACCGACTTTCTGCAGATGCGCGCGCGCGGCGATTTCGGGGACGACGCCGCCGAATGCCTGATGCTCCGCCTGAGAATACACAACGGAAGACAACAGCTTTTTTTCATCGCTGACAACGGCCGCCGCCGTTTCGTCACAGCTGGATTCTATTCCTAAAACAAGCATTTTGACTCTCTGATGTAAAATTATTCTACCCATACTCGGAAAAAATGGTAAAATCCAGTAGATTTAATCAGGGAGGCATTTATGGCAGTTGAAAAAAACAACCAAAAGGCAGAAGAAATTCAAAAAGAATCCGTTCCTCCGGAACAGGCCGAGGCCGCCGCGCCGGCCGCCGAAGAAGCGCAGCCGGAAGCCGTTGAAGCGGCCGCGGAAAACACCGTTGAACCTGCCGAGATCGCCGTTCGTCTGGAACAGTTGGAAAACGAACGCGATTTTGAAAATGCCGAAGTCATTGTCGCCAGCGTTGAAAAACCCGAACCGCCCGCCGCGGTTTCGGAAGCTTATACCGCTTTGGCCGATCAGCAGAAAGCGCTGTTGGCGGAAATCGAACGGCTGCGCGCGCAGGTGGATCGGCTGAAAACCGAAAATGAAAAACAAATCGAACAGCTCCGCGCGTCCATGCCGAAAACGGGACTGCTGGAAGAACGCCTGTTGGCCGTCAGCGCCCGCGAAGACGCTTTTGAACAGCAGCTGGTCGAAACCGGCGTGAAAATGGAACGCATTGAAAGAAACAAAGCTGATGCCTCGGCTGTTTTATCCCTGATGACGCGTATGGAAATCACGGAACAAAAGCTGCGGGCTTCCAATGCGGAAAAAGAACGCGCCGCCGCTTTGCTGCTGGCCGTATATCAGCTGCGCGAAGCCGCTTTGTCGGGACAGAGCTTTCTGGCCGAACAGCAGTCGGCGCTGGCTTTGGCGGCCCCGATGCCGCGAATCGCCGCTTCTTTGCGTTCGCTGTCTGTTGCGGCCGATCAGGGCGTATGGACTAAAACCGCACTGCTGCAGTCTTTTGCTTCGTATGCGGACAAAGCCGTTTTATCCGAAACGGTCAGCCCGAAAAAAGACTGGTTCCATCAGGCTTTGAATTCTTTGAAAACACTGGTTGTCATCAGACGGATTGACGCTTCTGACGCGGACAACCTGTCTACGCAGGCCGTTCTGGCGCGCGCTCAACAGGCGGTTGACAATGCGGATCTGGCTGTGGCCGTTATGCAGCTGCAGTCGTTGCAGGGAACCGCCAAAGAGATAATGAAAGACTGGACACAGGCTGCGCAGCGTTATCTGACGACGCAGAAAACAATCAGTGAAACCGTTTCCGCCGTTCTGGGCGTTATTTACGCCAATCAGGCCAAAGGAGAGTAACCCATGATTAAAATCATTTGGAATGCCTTTCTTTTAGGCATCATTGCTCTGGCGGCGGCGTGGCTGTCCAACAATCCCGGATCGCTGCATCTGGAATGGATCGGCTATTCGGTTCAGACGTCCGTCGCCGTTGTTATCGGCATGGTTATTATTGTCTACGCGGTTTTCTATGCTTTTTTGGCCAAGCCGATTTTGCTTGTAACGCAGAAAATTTCCTATTGGCTGGGGGCGGACAAACGCGCGCAGAAAATTGCAAAATCAAAGATTAATAAAGAAGTTGACCGTTATACGCTGCTGGGAAAAGGACTGACCGCTTTGGCGGCGGGAGATATCGCCGCGGCGGAAAAACTGTCCGGGCAGATCAGGAAAAGCTTTGCCGACGATGAAACGAAGATTACCGTATTTCAGGCTCAGCTGGCCGAAGCGAAAAACAATACCGCCGAAGCAATGCGTCTGTATACAAATCTGGCAGATCAACCCGAAACGCATCTGCTGGGAATGCGCGGCAAAATCAGACTGTATCGCCTGACGGGAAACCTGCCTAAGGCTTTAGAATTATGTTCGCAGCTGCTGGCGATGAAAAATCCGCCGGCCTGGGTTTTGTCCGAGGCTTTTGAACTGCAGATTCATGAAAAACAATGGGCGCAGGCCGTTCAGACGCTGGAAAAGGCCTATAAACAGAATTTGTTTGACAAGCTGACGGCAAAACGGCTGAAGGCGTCAGTTTTACTGGAACAGGCCGCCGGCACGCCGGAAGAATCCGAACGTGAAAAACTGATCCGCGAGGCGCATGACACAGATGAAACATTTGTCCGTGCGGCAATTCAGACGGCGGAACTGGACGTACGCACCGGACAGATTAAAAAGGCGCGCCGCCTGCTGCAGAAGCTGTGGAAAATTTCCCCCAGTTGGGCCGTTTATGAGGTTTATTTAACTTTGACGGCACAGGAATCTTCGATTGAAGCGGTCAAAGACGTTGAAGAATTAATCGCGGAAAATCCGAAAGCGGCGATCAACGATCTGGTTTTCGCCGATTGTTCGCTGAAAGCCCGGTTGTGGGGACAGGCCAAATCGGCTGTCAACAAATATCTGGCGATTTACCCCAATTCTAAACGCGCGCTGATGATTGCGCAGGAAATCGCCGCTTATAATCAGGACGAAAAAGCGGCGGAGGAATACCGTGCAAAGGCATCTGAAGCGCCGGTCGAACTGCCTTATTACTGCGAAGTCTGCCACACGCCATTTGAAAAGGATTATACGACCTGTCCGGTCTGTCATACGCTGGGTGCTATTCATCTGAGCGAAGTATAATCGTCGGACGGCAGCTGAAAAACGGAGGAAATTTATGGCTTGGATTTACCTGCTGGGGGCCGGCATCTTTGAAATGGTGTGGGTCGTTGCGATGAAATATGCGGAAGGTTTTACGAAAATCGTACCGTCTGTCATTATGATTATCGGCATGATCTTCAGTGTCGGCCTTTTGGGGTTGGCCGTTAAAACGATTCCGCTGGGAACAGGGTATGCGATTTGGACAGGAATTGGCGCTGTCGGCGCAGTTACTTACGGCATGATTTTTTTCGGTGAACCGGTAACGGTGCTGCGCCTGACTTTTGTCGCAATGATTATCGTCGGTCTGGTCGGATTGAAACTGGTATCCGCCCCTTAACCGTTTCTGACGGCTTCAATAAAGGGCATGAATTCATCGACGACATGACGATAAACGTCTTTTTTAAAAGCAACGATCATGTCAACGATCTTTTCCGCCGGCGTCCATTGCCATTGGTTGAATTCGGCGTCCGGTTTGTCCAGATTGATTTCACTTTCCCGGCCGGTAAACTGAAATAAAAACCATTTCTGCGTCTGTCCGACAAAAGCTTTTTTCTTTTCGCTGAGGAACTGGACGCCCGCCGGAAAATCATAAGAATACCAATGTTTGCTTTCCGCGATTAAGGCGACGGAAGAAATATTCGTTTCTTCATATAATTCGCGCAAAGCGGCGTCATATTCGTCTTCGCCTTTATCAATTCCGCCTTGCGGCATCTGCCAAGCCTGTTTGCGCGAATCGGTGCGGTGTGCCATAAAAACGTCGCCGCGGTTATTCAGCAGCATAATGCCGACATTGGGACGGTAGAGCTTTTTTTGTTTCATTTTTCGGCCTCTTTTTGTTGAACATAATAGGACAACGGCACAAAAGTAATTTCGGGAACAGGTTTTTCTTCCGTCGGGGCGAAAGATTTGATCCATTCTTCCACAACCAGCAGCGTAATGGGAACCGTTTCCACACGGACAAAAGCAGATCCCGTTTTTAACGCGATTTGGCGCGCTTGTTCCAGTCTGGCACGGATCGCCGCCCGGTGGAAGTTTTCGGCAATATGAACGTCTGGGCGAACGGCTTTTTTGAATTTGGGCATACGCGGATTGTCCGTTCCGTCAATATAAACCAACCCGCGCTGTATGATTTCATCAAAGAACGGCTTCATCTGAGTACCCGAATAGGAAAAGTTTTCCTTTGCCGCGGCGCTGACTCCGATCAATGCAACGCCTTGCCCCAGAACTTTGTGCAGGCGCTTTCTGTTTTCCTGTTCAGGTAACCCGGATACCAATCCCAGCGGCCCCGGATCCGTATCCGGAAAAACGCCCTGCTGCATCGGCATGTCCAGCAGAGTTTCGTGCCCGGTCCGCCGGGCGGCGGCAACATAGTTTTTCAGTTTGTCGGCATAAGGGCTGAAAGAAAGGGAAACGATTTCGGGCAAAGTATTGATCGCGGCCTCTGTCGCGTTTGTTCTTTTGCCCAACCCGGAAAACAGAACGGCGATATACGGCGTCTGCGGGGGCAGGTTTACTTGCCGGCTGTAGGCTAAAAAGGGCGTGCTGTCGCCGTTTTTGACGGGCAGCTTGCCGTAGCGGGAATCTTCCAGCAATTCGGGCAGAGGATCGATAATATGCAAAGGAATGGCATTTGCCGGCGTGCCTTTTTTGATTAAGGCAAAGTCCGGCAGGGAATCAATCAGGTTTGTTTTGATTAAATCCGGCGGCGGCACTTCGTTGTCATATGGTATGACGGGAATGTGTCCGGGTTCTGTCAATTTTAATTTTTTGGAACCGCCGGTTTCCGAAACGGCAGGTTCGGCGGGAATCCTTATTTTCTTTTCCGTTTCTGCGGCCGGTTTTTCTGCCGGCTGCGCGGCGGGGGCGGGCTGTTGTTCCGCCTGTTCTGATTTGACGGCTTCAAATGAGGCCAGAGCCGCTTCCAAATCGTCCAGAGCTGTCAGTTTTTTATTTTCCAGTTCATCGCGTTCTTTTTGTAAATCGGCGATTTCCTCCAGTTTTTTTTGATCGCTCAGATCTTTTTCCCGCTGCAGCTGCCGCAAAGCGGGCGATTCGGGCAAAACGGGCTGTTCCGGAACGGTTGCAACCATTTCCTGCAAGGCGACGGCCGTTTTTTCCATTGTCTTTTTTTCCTGTTCCAGCCGCTCGATCAGTTCGGCGTTTTCCGCCTGAACGTCTTTCGGTTCCGTTTTCTTTTCCGGCGGCTGGGGATCGATCAGGGATTGACGGGAAACGTTTTTATCCTTTGCCGTCAGATAATAGGTCGCCGTAATGGCCGGAGAACGAAAAAAATCAATATAAAGGCCATAGATCATACATAAAAAAGAAACCGCCGCCAGAAAAGAAACGACAGTGAACGCCCGTTTTTTTCCGGCGGTTAATCCTTCTTTGGAAAAAGGAGAAGTTTCGGCTTTTTTTTCGGAAAGCGACATTTTTATTCCGATCCCGACTGATAAATACCCATCGCTTTAACGATGTCAATCGCCCGGTCAAGCTGATAATCTTCAATCTTTTTTTCTTCTTTGGGCTTTTCGTCAAACGGATCGGGATCTTTTCCTTTTGTTTTTGCCTTCTTTTCCTTTTTTTCCTTTAACGTCTTGTTTTTGGACGACGTTTTGTCTTCGTCCTGTTTTGCCAGCGCATTGGGAAGAGTCGCTTCGGCAAAATCGTCGGAACGAAAAGCGTAATATTCGACATGACCCGGCGGAATTTCAATATCGGGTTCAATGCCTTTTGCCTGAATGGACCGGCCTGACGGCGTGTAATACCTTGCCGTCGTCAAACGGATCGCCCCGAACCCCGTAATGGGAATGACCGTCTGGACGGATCCTTTACCAAATGAACGCATGCCGACGACAACGGCGCGTTTATGATCCTGCAGGGCGCCGGCAACAATTTCCGCGGCCGAAGCAGATCCTTCGTTAATCAGAACGACAATCGGCTTGTGTTTGGTAATGTCGCCTTTCGTCGCACTGTAACGCTGCATTTCGTCATCGCGACGCGGGCGGGTGGAAACGATTTCGCCTTCTTCCAAAAACAAATCGGCGACCGATACGGCCTGATCCAGCAGTCCGCCCGGGTTGTTGCGCAGATCAAGAACATAACCGGACAAGTCTTCGTTTTCTTTTTGAATTTTTTCAACGGCTTTTTTCACGTCGTCGGTTGTCGTTTCGGAAAAAGAAGAAATACGAATATAACCGACGGACGGATCTTTTTCTTCGGTTTTGACGGAACGGATTTTAATGTTGTCGCGTGTCAGCGTGACGTCGAACGGTTCTTTGTTTTTTCTGCGGATTGTCAGTTTGACTTTTGAATTCAGAGGACCGCGCATTTTGTCGACCGCCTGCGTCAACGTTTCGCCCAGAACGGTTGTTCCGTCGATATGCGTGATATAATCGCCGGCCTGCAGTCCCGCTTTGAACGCGGGCGTATCGTCGATCGGGGAAATGATTTTAATCCAGCCGTTATCCATTGTGACTTCAATGCCCAGCCCGCCGAATTCGCCGGTCGTTTGTTCGCGCATGTCCCGGAACGTTGCGGCGTCCAGATAGGACGAATGCGGATCCAGAGAAGACAGCATTCCGTTAATGGCATATTCGATCAGTTTATCTTCGGAAACTTCTTCGACGTAATCTGTTTTTGCGCGTTTCAGCGTTTCGCTGAAAATATTTAAGTATTTGTAAACCAGAGCGGATTGTTCTTCTTTGCTTTTTTCATCTTTGTCTGCTTTTTCCTTTGCCGTTGCGGGGCCGGAACATAAAAGAGCCAGTAATATCGTCGAAACCGTCAAACCGAAGCGTTTCATGTTTTTTTCCTTTATCCTTTGTTTCCCTGTTTCAGCCAGCCGGCAGGATTGATCGGCTGTCCGTTCTTTCTTAACTCAATATACAACGTTGGTTTTGATTGCGCTACCATTATTCCGACGGGTTCCCCGGCCAGCAGGGATTGCCCGACGGACGTATCCAATCGTCCGATACCCGCCAACAGCGTATGATAACCGTCGCCGTGTTCGATAATGACCAACTGACCGTATCCGCGGAACGGCCCCGCGAATAAAACCGTGCCGTCATAAGGCGAAATCACCTGCGCGTTCGGGCGGGTTCTGATTGTAATTCCGCGGGACGTGACGCCGGCTTCGACGGGGTCGCCGTATTTTTTGATGATATTCCCTTTAACCGGATAGGGAATCCGGCCTTTAGCCGCCATAAACGCGCCTGTCGGCACACCGGTATCTTTGGAAACGGTGGCGCGGCGTTTGCTGTCGGCTTCCAGTTTTGCCAGCAGTTCCTTCAGGTCGCCGGCCTGTTTTGCCAGATTTTCAGCCCGTGTTTTCGCGCGGGAACTTTCGCTGGCGAAAGCCGTTTGCAGCTGTGATTTTTTCTTGATCAGCACGTTCATGCCGCGCCGTTTTTCGTCCAGCCGCTGCGTCATGGTTTTAATTTGCGCATACTGCGCGCGGATTGCGGTTGTCAGGCTGGCGACTTTATTTAAGTCTTTACGCAGCCCTTCCGTTGAATATTCCAGCTGCGGCACGGCTTCACGCAGCAAAAGAGCACTGCGCAGCGTGTCCTGCGGCGCTAAAGGCTGGGCGATCAGAGCTTCCGTCGGTTTGAAAGCCAAAGACTGCAAAGCCGCCAAAACCCGCATGCGCTGGGCTTTGCGAACTTCCAGCCTTTTTTTCATCAGGCTTTGCTGCGCTTCAAATTCCGCCAGCTTTTGTTCCAACCGGTCCAGACTTTCTTCCTGTTCCTGAATGGAACTGGCTGCCGCGACCATTTTTCTGCGCACGTCCAGAATTTCTTTTTGAACGGTCCGGGCTTTTTCACGCAGCTTTTTGTGTTCTTTTTCGGCCTGTTTGATCTGACTGGTCACCCGGGATAATTCGGATTTCGCCGAATCGGGATTGTTCTGCGCCGCCGAAGCAAAAGACGACACAACCGCCCCTGCCGCAAAGACAAGGAAAAACAGCCGTGTCGTCTTTTTAAAAGTCATCAGTTACTTTACCAGCAGCGATTTTCCGGTCATTTCCGCGGGCTGATCCAGATGCAGCAGTTCCAGCAAAGTCGGCGCCAAGTCTGCCAGACGGCCGCCCTGACGCAGTTTATAGCCGTTTTTGTCGTTAAACAAAACGACGGGAACTTCAAACGTTGTGTGGGCCGTATAGGGCGCGCCCGTTTTTTCGTCTTTCATCAGTTCGCAGTTGCCGTGATCCGCCGTGATCAGCATAACGCCGCCGGCGTTTTTGATCGCTTCTTCCAGCCGGCCCAGACATTTGTCGACGGCTTCGGCGGCTTTGACGGCGGCTTCCATAATGCCGGTATGACCGACCATGTCGCCGTTGGCAAAGTTGACGATAATCACGTCAAATTTGCCGGCATTAATCGAATCGACCAGCGCGTCGCAGACTTCAAAAGCACTCATTTCCGGCTTTAAGTCGTAAGTGGCGACTTTCGGCGACGGGATTAAAATACGTTCTTCTCCTTTAAACAGACGTTCTTCCCCGCCGTTGAAGAAGAAAGTGACATGCGCGTATTTTTCCGTTTCCGCGATACGCAGCTGAGTCAGTCCGGCATTGGAAACGACTTCGCCGAAAATGTTGCTCAGCTGTTCGGGCGGAAAGATCGGTTTGACAAAACGGTCGTGATCGACGGAATACTGCGTCATGCCGACGACAGAGGCGAAATTAACCGTTTTGGGACGTTTGAATTTGTCGAATTTCGTATCGGCCAGCGCGTACATGATTTCGCGTGCACGGTCGGAACGGAAGTTCGCGAACAGCAATCCGTCGCCGTCATTCATGCCGTGATAATCGCCGATAACGGCCGGCAGGACGAATTCGTCGTAAACTTTTTGTTTATAGGAAGCGTCAACGGCTTCTTCGGCCGTGTGCATACGCACGCCGTCGCCCAGCATTAAAGCGTTATAGGCCAATTCGATGCGTTCCCAGCGGTTATCGCGATCCATCGCGTAATAGCGGCCGGCAACGGTAACGATTTTAACGTTGTTCATCGCCTTTGTTTTTTCTTCAAAGTCTTTGATATAACTCAAAGCGGAATCGGGCGGGACGTCGCGGCCGTCCAGAAAAGCGTGCACGTCGACGGGAATCCCCGCGTCGCTGAGGATTTTTGCCAACGCGATGATATGATTCATATGAGAATGTACGCCGCCGGGGCTCATCAATCCCATTAAATGGCAGGTTCCTTTGGAAGCTTTTAAAGAATCGATCAAATCAACGACGGCGGGCTGTTTGGCCAAAGAACCGTCCTGCGCGGCCTGGTCGATTTTCGGCAGATCCTGCATGACGACGCGGCCGGCGCCGATGTTCATATGGCCGACTTCGGAATTTCCCATCTGACCTTTGGGCAGCCCGACGTCCAGCCCCGACGTGGCGATCAGCGTATTCGGACACGCGGAAACCAGACGGTGCCAGTTCGGTGTGTTTCCCGTTTCAATGGCGTTGTTTTCTTTGCTGTCGCGATGTCCCCAGCCGTCCAGAATACACAGCATGACGGGACGGGGTCTTTTGGTTTCTTCCATTGTTTTTTCTCCGTTCAAAAAAAATCAAAAATCGAAGTTACTATAATACAAAACTTTTCTTTGCGCACTCTGAAAAAGAGGCGCTTACCAGAAAAGCTGTCCGCCGAAACTTAAGTCTACGGGAATATCGGCTTTTGATCCGAAAAAACAGGAAAAATCTAAAAAGACGGCAAATTTTTCACTGATTTCCGCACTCAGTCCGGCTCCGGTTTCGTAGATTGTGTCCGTCATGTCTTCGATAAAATCGTATCCGGCGAATCGGACGGTGCTCTTTTTGTTAAATTCCCGCAAAACGGCGGCTTTCAGATAAACTTCAAGAGGCGCCTGATTCGTTTCCCTGAAATTTTTTCCGCCCATAACGCCGGCACGTCCCATGATCGAATCGGCGTTTTTGCCAAAAACGGGCGTATTCATGTCCGTACGGTAAGATATATCAGGCAAACGCATATAATAAGCCTGCAGCTGCGGTTTGACAAACCAGCCGTTTTTTGAAAAGCGCCGTCCGGCAGCACCGGAAAAGCTCCAAGCATTCAAACTGTATTTTGATCCGACTTTAAAACCGTTGGCCAGATAGCTGTCGATTTTTTGTTTGTGATGATAAAAAACACCTTCCAAATTAAAAGTGTAATCGTTTTGCGTCGTTGCCGACGTATAAAGGCCGACGCTGTTTGTGTAAGAATGTCCTTTGCCGGGATTATTGAATTTTTGTTCCGATTGAGAATATCCCCAGTAAATTCCTGCGATCCATTCTTTAAAATAATCCTGTTCAATCGGCAGGTCAAAACCGATCTGCGTGCCGCGGACGTTCAGGCGGCTTTTTGTATCGTCTTTGAAATTCAGACGGATTTCCCGTCCCGTTCCGCGGATCCATAAGCCGGTTTTTTTGGTAAAGCGGACTTCCTCCAGCCGTCGTCCCAGACTGTGCAGATGTGCATAAAATATGGCGTTGACAGCCGCGAAAGTATTTTTGGCAACGATTGATCCGTCATTTAAGTATGGCGTTTTGTGCAGTTGCCATGTATCGCCGACATGCGCCAGATCATAACGATAAGCGCCGATATCCGCCGCGCCGCCGATCAGGTAAAAATTCTGATCGGCATTATCCGTATTGATCAGCGTCAGTGTTCCCGGAAAGTCTTCCGAAGCGCTGTAGTCATAAAAAGCAATGCCGTAAGTACCGCTGCCGTTTCCGACTTTTAAAACGTCGGCGACGTGTTCCGAAACAGTTGTCGTCAGCCGGAATGTTCCGGTGCCATTTAAATTGTCAATGGGAATTTCAGCGGAACTGATTTTAATGTTCACGTTTCCGTTATCCAGCAGCAAATCAGGAAGAGAAATCCCGGAATACAAGTTTAAATCGCCGTTTTTAACAGTGGTCTGTCCGCTCAAAGAAGCGCTGCCGTAAACAAAGGCCGCGCCGCCGTCAATCGTCAGATTCGTCACCGTCGCCATATCGTTGATTTCCAGTTCTCCGCCCTTTACAACAGGAGCCGCGGCGGAAGCCTCGCTGTAAATTATCTGCCGTCCGCCGGCTAAAACGGAATTTTCAACCCTGCCGTAAACGTTTTGCCGTCCGCCGTCAATATATGTGCCGACAGCGGCGGAACCGTCGTCAACCTGCTGAATCCCGCCGGCATGAATCATCGTACCGTTTGCCGTGCCGCCATTGGTGACGATCTGTGTTCCATTGTAAATTTGTGTGCCGTTGTCGGTCCCGTAAACGTACTGACGGCCTGTGTTTAAAATCGTATTGTTGGCTTCGGCGCCGTTCCGGATATAAAGCGTTCCGCCGTTAACCGTCGTTGTGTTGGCGCTGCCGGCATAAACGGACATTGAACCGTAGGCGTTGACGGTCGAAAAATTGGCCGTTCCGTATACTTTTTGAACGGCATTCTGCATAATGACGGAATTTTCAGATTGCCCGCCGGCGTTAACGGTTTGCTGGGCGTATGTGTAAATCGTCGAATTAAAGGAATTTCCGCCCGACATAATATTCTGCGTGCCGTAAACGATCATATCGTTAACGGTGCCATAGACGTTTTGGGTTACAACGGTGGGGACGTTTCCGCCGTTGATTGTCGTTCCTGCGTCAACAACAGACGTTATCGCCGCGGATTGTTTTGCGAAAAAACATAAAAAGGCCGCAAAGACAACTAAGCGTATCATTTTAAAATTCCTTATAATCTGCCGGAATTAAAGCATGTTTTCAGATAGAAAGGGATATATCTTTTATGCTCGGTGGTACGGGTGTCCGTCCAAAATAGTTTTTGCCCGGTAAATTTGTTCGGCCAGCATGACGCGCGCCAACATATGCGGCCAGGTCATTTCTCCGAACGCCAAAATCAGATCGGCTTTCTGCCTGATTTCTTCGCTGTGTCCGTCCGCGCCGCCGATCAGGAAAACAACCGCCGGAACGCTTTCGTCCTGCCAGTCGCCCAGCCGTTTGGCGAATTTTTCAGAGGATAACAACTTTCCCCGTTCGTCCATGACAACGATTTTCGCCGCGGCGGGAACGGCGGAAAGCAGAAGAGCGCCTTCGCGTTTTTTGCGCTCTTCGACGGAACCGGGTTTTTTGTCTTCAAATTCACGCACGACAACGTTCCAGCGTGTCTGTTTGATGTATTTAGACAATAAATCCAGTTCCGGACTTGGTTTCATATGCCCGATGCAGGCAATGATAATATCCATTATTTTGTGCTGCGGCGCGGCGTTTCTTCGCCCCACAATTCTTCAATGCAGTAAAGTTCGCGCGTTTCGGGGTGGAACACATGCACGATAACATCGCCCGCGTCAACAATGACCCAGTCGCCGACGTCTTCGCCTTCAATCGAAGCGGGCACGCCCGTCTTTTTTAAACGCAGCTGAACCTGTTCTGCCAAAGCCGTTACATGCCGCGGTGCGCGCCCCGTCGCAATCACCAGATAATCCGCGATCGCCGTTTTGCCGGTCAGATTGATGACCGTGATGTCTTCGGCTTTGCCGTTGGACAGCGTTTTTTCGATCAGCGCGACGATTTTCTTTTCTTCGGCGTTTTCTTTGGGTTTTGCGGCTTTTTTCAAAAGCTTTTCATTTTTTTCTTTGGCTTTTAAAATCTTTTTAACCGTTTTTTTGACGGTTTTTTTGATTTCTTTTTTAGTCGCTTTGACGACTTTTTTTTCCGAAGCGGTTTTGTCGGTTTTTGTTGTTTTCTTTGCTTTTTCAGTCGTTTTATCGGATTTTTTTACGGGCATGATTTTAATCTCCTACTTGAAATAAACCTTTGTTGCGAATTTCGGTTGCCGAAGCCGGGTGTTTCCTGATCGGCAGGAAAATCCAGGCCGGCGGTTTCATAAAAGCCAGTCGGTGCGCTTCCTGCGGCAGGTGCCGGTATAAACGGTACAACCGTGCCGTTTTGCCGTGAAGAGCTCTTAAAGCATAATTTTTTCTGGCAAAAACGGCAATGGGAACGGCATGCATGATTGACCGCCAGCAATACCAGTGATGAAATTCCAGCAAATTGTCAGCTCCCATCAGCCAGACAAAGCTGATATCCGGATACATTTCCTGCAATTTGGAAATCGTGTCGATCGTGTAACGCGTATTGATTTCCTGTTCGACGCGCGACACTTTGATCCGCGGGTGGGACGCAATTTTTTCGGCGCTGGCGACCCGCCGGTCATAAGACGCCATATCTTTGGCTTGTTTTAACGGATTTAAAGGGGAAACAAGCCACCATACTTCGTCTAATCCCAACAGCTTTAAAGCCTGCAGGCTGATATGACGATGGCCATCGTGAGCCGGATTAAAAGATCCGCCCAGCAGCCCGACTGTTTTACGGACGAATCTGACCGGCACCGCGCACCTGATATTTAAAAGTGGTTAACTGTTCCAGACCGATCGGTCCTCTGGCATGCAGACGGCCCGTCGCAATTCCGATTTCCGCCCCCATGCCGAATTCGCCGCCGTCGCAGAACTGCGTTGACGCGTTGTGCATGACGACGGCGCTGTCGACTTCGTTTAAAAACTTATCGGCGGCCGCCGGATCTTCGGTCAAAACGGATTCCGTATGATGCGAACTGTGCCGCGCGATGTGCGCGACAGCTTCGTCCATGCCGCTGACGACACGCACGGAAACGACCGGCGCCAGATACTCCGTATCCCAATCCGCGTCGACGGCCGGAATAACACGGCTGTCCAGCCGTTGCGTTTTTTCATCGCCGCGCACTTCGCAGCCGGCCGTGATCAGGTCGTCAATCACGGCAGGCAGAATGGTTTGGGAAACGTCGTCGTCGCACAAAATCGTTTCCGTGGAATTGCACGTTCCCGTCCGGCGCATTTTGGCGTTTAAAACGACCCGGCGCGCTTTTTCGATATCCGCCGCCGCGTGAATATAAGTGTGGCAGATTCCGTTTAAATGTTTAAACAGAGGAATTTTGCTTTCTTCCGTAATTCTTTGGATCAAAGACTTTCCGCCGCGCGGGACGATCACGTCAATATATTCGTCCAGCTTGAGCATTTCACCCACTGCCGCGCGGTCGGCCGTCGGAACGGATTGAATACAGTCTTCGGGCAGTCCGGCGGCTTTTAAACCGGCGTGCATGATTTCAGCGATTTTTGCCGAAGAATGAAAACTGTCGGATCCGCCGCGCAGAATTACGGCATTGCCAGATTTAAAACACAAAGCCCCCGCGTCGGCGGTAACGTTCGGGCGGCTTTCGTAAATCACGCCGATAACGCCCAAAGGAACGGCGACGCGCGTGATGACAAGCCCGTTCGGGCGCGTCCATTCGGCCAGTTTTCTGCCGACGGGATCGGGCAGGGCGGCAATGTCGTCCAATCCTTTGGCCATTGCTTCAATCCGGTCCGCATTCAGCAGCAACCGGTCGCGCATGGCGGCCGACGTTTCCGCAGATAAAGCGTTCATATCGGCATTGTTGGCTTCCAACAGTTCGTCAACGCCGGCGCGCATTAATTTCGCGGCGGCCGTCAAAGCTCGGTTTTTTTGTTCGGTCGGCGCATTTGCCAGAATACGGGCGGCTGCTTTGGCTTTTTGCCCCATGGAACGCATCAGCTCTTTCATTGTTATCCTCTTTTTTCCGTAAACAAATCGTCGCGGTGAATGATTTCGTCCTGTCCGTGGTATCCTAAAATACTTTCGATTTCGTTGCTGTGCTTGCCGGCAATCGCTTTAGCGTCGCGAGCGTTATAGGCGGTTAATCCCTTTCCCAAAAACAGCCCGTTTTCGTCTTCCAGCGTAACGGCGTCGCCGCGTTCAAAGGAACCTTTAACGGCTTTAATTCCGGCGGGCAGCAGACTTTTTCCCTTGTCCAGCGCTTTAACCGCCCCGGCGTCCAACACCAAAGTCCCTCGCGGCTTAATCGCGCCGCCGATCCAGGCTTTGCGCGCGGAAATCGGTGATTTGTCCGCTAAAAACCACGTTCCTTCGCCCGTTTTTTCCATACGCGTCAAAGGGTGCATCTCTGATCCGAGCGCAATGGCCATATCGCAGCCGGCCTCCATGCACAGCCGCGCGGCCATTAATTTTGTCGCCATGCCGCCCGTGCCGACCGCGGATCCCGCGCCGTCCGCCATCGCTTCGATTTCAGGCGTCAGTTTTTCAACGACGGGGATCAGTTTTGCCGACGGGTCTTTGCGCGGATTGGCCGTATATAACCCTTTAATGTCGGAAAAAATCACCAAAGCGTCCGCGCTGGCCATTTGCGCGACTCGGGCTGCCAGCCGGTCGTTGTCGCCGACTTTGATTTCCGAAGTCGCTACGGTATCGTTTTCATTAATAACCGGAATAATTCCCAGATCCATCAGCGTGTTTAAGGTGTTGCGCGCGTTTAAATAACGTTTTCTGTCTTCCGAATCGTCCAGCGTCAGTAAAATTTGCGCGACTTTTAACCCGCGTTCGGCCAGAACTTCCTGATAATAATGCGCCAGACGGATCTGCCCGACGGCGGCCGAAGCCTGTTTTTGGGGCAGTAAAAGCTTGCCGGCCGGCAACCCCAGAGCTCTGCGTCCGACGGCAACCGCGCCCGAAGTCACGATAATCACCTGCTGGCCGCGTTCGCGCGCAGCCAGAATGTCGTCCGCCAAAGCGTTCAGCCACGTGTTTTTTACCTGTCCCGTCGTTTCGTTGACCAACAGGGAAGAGCCGATTTTTAAAACCAGCCGTTTGGCTTTTAATAAAGGTGTCTTAGTCGTCATGATCGTCAAATGTATCGGTTGAAGTTAAATTGCTGCGCTGCTTTCTTGATTCCAAAACATAAGGCATCAGCCGGCGCAGAACTTCCGTCGTTCCCGTATGCGCCGCGCCGGACATCAGCATCGGTTTTTTGCGGCCGGCTTTTTGCAGCGCTTTGGCTTTTTCGGTAATTTCTTCCGCTGTCAGAGCGTCGATTTTGTTTAAAACGATAATTTCCTGCTTTTGTGCCAGGACAGGCGAATACAGCTTTAATTCTTTGCGAATGGCTTTATAGCGTCCGGCAACGTCTTCTTCCGTTCCGTCAATCAGGTGCAGCAAAACGGCGCAGCGTTCCACATGGCGCAGGAAATGATCGCCCAATCCGATTCCTTCGTGCGCTCCTTCGATAATGCCGGGAATGTCGGCGATTAGCATTTCTTCATCGTCAATTTTGGCAATTCCCAGATTCGGGTGCAGAGTCGTAAACGGATAATCGGCGATTTTCGGACGCGCCGAAGTCACTGCCGATAAAAACGTTGATTTTCCCGCGTTCGGAAATCCCAGCAATCCGACGTCGGCAATCATTTTCAGTTTCAGCCAAACCCACATTTCTTCGCCGGGACGGCCGGGATCCGCACGGCGGGGCGCCTGATTTGTTGACGATTTAAACATTGCGTTGCCGTACCCGCCGTCGCCGCCTTTGGCAATCGTAAAACGTTCGTAAGGGATCAGCATGTCCTTGATAACGGTTTCACCGTCGTCGGCAACGATTTCGGTACCGACGGGGACTTTGATAATCAGATTTTCGCCTTTTCGTCCGAATTTGTCTTTGCCTTCGCCGTTATGCCCGCGTTCGGCCTTGAAATGTTGGCGGTAACGGAAATCAATCAATGTATTCAGGTTAGGAACGGCTTCAAAAATAACGTCGCCGCCGCGTCCGCCGTTGCCGCCGTTCGGGCCGCCGAATTCGATATATTTTTCACGCCTGAACGAACAGCAGCCGCTGCCGCCATCGCCGGATTTTAAGTAAATCTTGGCCTGATCCAAAAATTTCATCGATTCGCTTCTCCGTTTATACAAAATAAAGGGGAATGGTATACCACTCCCCTTTAAAATAAAAGACTTTTAGCCGAAAACCTTATTCCGTTACAACAGAAACGTATACTCTGTCGTCGGCTTTGCGCGTAAAGGCGACGCGGCCTTCCGCCGTTGCAAAAATGGTGTGATCCCGGCCTAAACCGACATTTTCACCCGTACGATATTTCGTACCGCGCTGGCGGACGATGATGTTACCCGGGATAACGGCCTGACCGCCGGATTTTTTCAAACCCAAACGTTTACTTTCGGAATCGCGCCCGTTTCTGGTGCTGCCGCCTGCTTTCTTATGAGCCATAGCTTATCTCCTTAAAACTTAAAGTGATTATTCGGCGATATCCGTGATCTTGACGATCGAGATATACTGACGATGACCGTTTTTACGACGATACCCCTGACGGCGTTTCTTTTTGAAAACGATAACCGTGTCATCGCGTGTCTGTTTGACGACTTTCGCCGAAACTTTGGCGCCGGCAACGGTCGGCGTACCGATTTTTTCACCGAGGGCAAGCACATTGTCAAATGTCACAGTAGAGCCGATCTCTGCATTGAGTTTTTCAATGACGATCACATCATCTTTTGCGACCTTATACTGCTTGCCGCCTGTCTTAATAACTGCGAACATTTTCTTCACCATCTTATGAAATCTATAACAAAAGCAGAATTGTTCCGCTTTAAAGAGAGCTTTTTATAGCCAGAAATTCAGGGATTTGTCAACAGGATATTTAACATCGGGCGCATTTATTTTTTCCGCGGGTGAATCTGGTCGGCAAATCTTTGCGCCAAACGGGAAAACGGCAGGGACTGCACCCATACTTTCCCGGGGCCGCGCATGTCGGCGAAAAACAATCCGGACCCGCCGAAGATCTGCGATTTTATGCTGCCCGTTCCGGTAACGTTAAAGTATACGGACGGCTGAAAAGCCACCAGACAGCCGACGTCAACCTGTAAAGATTCGCCTTCCTGCAGATCTATTTCGCCGATTGTCCCGCCGGCATGAATGAAAACGACTCCGTCGCCGCTGAGGCGTTGCATGATAAAACCGCTGCCGCCGAACAGGGCGGTCATAATCTTTTTTTGAAAATAAATGCCGATGTCGACGTCTGCCTGCGCGCATAAAAAGCTGTCTTTCTGGCAGATGATTTCCCCGCCGAATCCGGACAGGGACACCGGTATGATTTTGCCGGGATACGGAGCTGAAAAAGCGACTTTGGCAGGTTCGTCAAGCGTATTGATAAAGGAAGATAAAAACGCGCTTTCTCCGGACAACACCCGTTTGCCGGCGCCGAAAATCTTGCCGAAAATGCTCTGTTTGCGGCCGGTTCCGAATAAAGCTTCCAGATCAACGGCCAATTCCTTGTAAATCATGGCGCCGGGTTCGGCGATGACGGCTTCTCCGGGCTGCAGGCATATTTCAACATACTGCATGTCGTCGCCGCAGATTTTAAAATCCAGGCCCGAGTTGAAATAAACGCCGGACGGCGGCGTTGTCTGCGATAAATTTGTTAAAACGGAAAAACGATCCGCCGGAACCCATTCGGGCATTCCTTCGCGCCAGACCAGACAATCCGGGTGAACTTGAATAAAACGGGAAGCGTCTTCCAATGAAAAGGGGCCGTATTTTTGATTACCGGATAAACAATACCACATGGTTAATTCCTCCGATTTATTTTTTTAATATTTATGCAGCAGCGTCGTTCCGACCCGCCGGTTGCGCGGGTTTTTGGACATTAAGTGCTGAACATAACGTCCCTGGAACAGGGTGACGTTGTACTTTTTTGCAACCAGCAGAGCTTCTTCGTCGTCCACGCGGCATAAAATAGCCCGGTTCGGACCGATATTGATCAGGCGTTCGGTCAATTCGGCGTCTTCCTGCAGGGCAAAAGGCAAATCCTGATGCCACGTCAGTTTGACATAATCGGCTGACAAACGTTCCCGGTCGATAAATTTCAGCGTTTTGTATGTTACGCCGTCAATGCAGATCTTGTACCCCAGATTTTGCGCATAATCCCTGGCTGTCAGATAAGAACGCAGATCGCTGAAAATATCAATCGGCTGCAGTTCCAGAACAATCGTGTTTTTCATACTGGAACGAATGTTGTCGTCAAATTCGCGGAATTCTTCGGACAGGATTGTCGAAATATTCAGGTTTAATGAAAAATCATGCGTAAAAGCGCCGTCGTCATGCCTGGAAACGCTGTTCAAAACACGTTTGTCCAGCGTTTCGGTCAGATCCTGAAACAGCCACGGTGTTGCCGTCAAAGAAACGCCCGGCAGAATCGATTCGCCCAGATCCGCGATTGAAACAAAGACCTCTTCAAATAAAGGCTGCGGCTGGGCGTCTTCCAGAATGATACAGACGGACTGGCGGCGGATCATATTTGAAAAATCCGTATTTTGCAGCGCTTTGGATACGCGCGCCAGCATTTCCGGCGTAAACAGTTTTTGATTTTTATCAAAAACCGGCGGCGCGACAAATTTCTTCTTTTCTTTCTTTTCGCTTAAAACTCTGGCCGGCCCGTTGCCGATCCGCGAAATTTCATACGTCAGCGCTTCTTTGTCTTCGGGCAGGCTGTAAACCCTTTCCAGCAATTTTTCCGCCTGCATTGTTTGTTTGTCGGCAGAAAAGTGCATCCATGTTTTAATCAATGCCGCCCGGACGGTGTTGTCGCTGATTTTGGGGGAGTAGACAATGAATATATCATCGTTTTTCAGGCAAAAAGCCTGTCCGTACAAAGCCAAAACGTCATAAAAGCTGTTGACGATCGTATTCAGCAGACTGTCTTTGCGCAGCGTTTCGTCAATCTGGGAAATTTTTAACTGCAAAACGGTCAGTTTTTGATCGGCTTTTATCGGGCCGGCCAGGTAATGGCGAAGTGGTTCTTCCTGATTAATCATCAGCGGCTCCCTTTGTTGTATTCAATCGGCATATCTAACCGTTCCGGCATCAGGCAGCCCGCCTTTTGCGCGCCGGCGATACCGGCTTTTCTGGAAACGCACTGCGCCTGCGTGCAGTTTTTTCTCTGCGGGCAGCTTTTTCTGATTTTCGCCGCCGTCAGCGCGTCAATAAAATATCCCTGAAATTTCCGGATATTGTGCATTAATCCCCAGCGCAGAGAATCTTCGTCTTCACAACGCATTAAGATTATGCGTTCCGGGTCGATTTCTCTCAGCCTGTCCGATTCGGTTTCTTTATTCAGCGCCGGCGTCCAGTTTAATTTCATCAAATCCGAATCCAGAATGTTCATGTCCATGAACTCAAAAGAAATCGGGTGCAGACCGTCGATTAAAATCTGATGCCCCGCTTCATGCAGTAAATCCCGGGCGACCAGATAATTTTGGGTGTTCTGAATAATATCCATCAGCTGGACTTCGACAATAATCGACATGTTTTCAGGCATTTCTGCCAAAAACTGTTCAAAAGCCGGCGTAAAAATAGTGGAAATGTTTAAATTCAACGAAATGTTTTTCGGCGTATGCGCAAACAGTTCCTTGAAAATGCCCAGCATTCTTTTATCCAGCGTTTCGCTGAGGTGTTGAAAAAGCCAGCGGTTGGATAAAACGTTTACGTCGGGGGCGATCGCTTTTTTCAGATCGGCCATGGACGTAAAATATTCCAGAAACAGTGAAGAAAGGCCGCCTTCGGGCGTGATTCGGACGGCTTCCTGCCGGCGGATAATTTTTAAAATATTGAATCCCTGAATATTGCGCAGAATTGCGTCCAGATGTTCGGGAGCCAGCGGAATTTCTTTTTTTTGAAACTGTTGGTTTTCAACGGCGGCCTGCCGTTCTTTGGCATAAGCCATAACCATATCAAAATCACGGTTTAAAGGATAAACGCGTATAAAATCATTAGGGTGAGACGCGGCAAAAGAATCGGACTGAAATATCCGCCGGATAGAAGAAACCGTGTCCGTCAGCGACTGCGGCAGGATATTCTGTCCGACGACCATAATGTCGTTGTTGGACAGCACGAACAGTCCGGATTGTGATTTGATAATCAGTTCGTTCAGGGCGCCGAGCGTCATCTGAACATGGTTTTGCGTGCGGTTGGCCGGATTAAGCGCGGATATCTTTACAAGAAGAGCCGTTGAACCCGCTTTCATCGGTTCAATGCGTTTTAATTTGTCAAGAAGCTGCTGTTCCGCTTTTGCCGCGCTCACAAAGAATCCTTTCCCTCCCGTTTTCCGGGATTATCTTAATTATCTTATTTCAGGTACAAATGGACTTCCGTTGTCTGAATGGAAGCGCTTTTTGTTTTTGAAGAATAAATACGGCTTTCCGGCAATCCCATAGAAATCAGAGAATTGCGGACGGCGTCGGCATTTTTTGCGGCTTCGGTTTCGCCGGATTTCGCGTTGGACGGGCTGACGGCGACAATTTCAAAATTTGTGTTTGGGCGTTTATCCAAAGCGGCTTTGACGGCTTTGTACAAAGACTGTTCATACGCGACGTTTTTTTTGTTAAATCTGATCACCATTAACGGCCTGCGTCCGTTCAAATCGGCGTCAGGCAGATAAGCCGCCGCGGATAACAGAGCCGGAGCCGCAGGAACCGAAACGGCCGCCTGCGGTCTGGCATTTACCATACTGCCGCTTTGAATGTCCGTGCCCAGCATATTGATATTCTGGCTTTCCGTGCTGAAATACTGCTGCTGGCGGGCGATTTGAGCAGAAACATCGGAGCTTAAACGGTTTAAAGAAACAACCGTTTGATTCGCCTGATCTTCCAATGCTTTTAAGTTTTCATGGTCGATTTCCATCGCTCCGGGAATCAGGAACGTTTCTCCGATCGTATCCAGCAGAGAATTCAATTCGTTTTTGGTGCGGATTATTTCGCTGGACAGTTTTGCGGTTTCGGACATGTTTTTATCCGATCCCGTTAATAAGGCGGAAGCCTGTTTCCACATTTCCGTCAGTTCGGGGTTTCCCGGTGTGGTTCCGATCTGCAACCGGGCGTGAATACGGGCGACGTATTCATAGTACTGGCGTGATTCTTCGGCATTTTTATTCTTCAGTTCACGGAAGACTTCCGTATTTTTTCTGATGTTTTCCTGAATCTGCTGTAATTTGGTTTCGATCGCGGCGACTTTTTTACTGACTTCGGAAACGATCTGCGTGTTGGCCGTATAGGTGGAATCCTGAGGCTTTTCGGTTTTAGCCCGCGGTGTTTCGGCGGTTTTTTCCTCAGCCTTTTTTGCAGCCGGCTTTGTTTGTTCGGATTCAGAGGACTGCATTGCGAAATCATCGGCGAAGTAATCGTCGGAATAAGGATCTGAAGACGACGCGCAGCCTGCAAAAGTCAGTAATGCGGCTGCCAAAGAGAGTCTTTTAAGAATGGACATGGTTTCGAATACCTTAAAAAGTTAAGAAAACTGCGCAATTTTCCAGCCTGTCTTTTATTTTATAAAAAACGGCACTTTTTAGAATGTACCGAGAAATAGCGCTTTTGCAAGAAATTTTATTATAAAATGAATTTGTTGTCATTTTTTGTAAAAAAAGTCTTGCAAGGATTATTTCATCGTCGTATATAAGATTTGCTTAAGCGCCCATAGCTCAACTGGATAGAGCATCTGACTACGGATCAGAAGGCTGAGAGTTCGAATCTTTCTGGGCGCGCCAAAAAACAACCCCCTGTTTTTGTAACAGGGGGTTGTTTTTTTGTTGTAAGCCCAAAGATTTGAACTCTCAGGAGAGAGTTCGGCGACCGTAAGGGCGCGACGCCGCAGGCAGCCCCGCAAGGGGTGAGCGGAGCGAACAAACTTTCCGGGTGCGGAAGTGTAAGCCCAAAGAAGAAAACGGCGCCGATTTTTCATACTATGTCGATCTTTACAAATTTTCTTTTCGATTCGACAATATCTTTTTTTATTGAAAGGATCGGCTATGAAAATCTTGGTTATGACCATATTGTTTTTTGTTTCTGCCTCCGTTCAGGCGCAGGCGGAAACGTGCGCTGAAAAAAAATCGAAGATTCAACTGCAAATCCAACAGGCGCAGGCGAATCAGGAGCTGTTTAAGATCCGCGGCCTTGAAAAGGCTTTGCGGGGCGTTGAAGAAAACTGTTCCGATGAGAATCTGGCGGAAAAACATCAGGCAAAGATTCGCGATAAACAGGCCGATGTCGCCAAAGCCGAAGCGGACTTGAAACAGGCGGAAATAAAACAGGACGCGGAAAAAATCAGAAAAAAATCCGAAAAGCTGGAAATAAAAAAACTGGAATTGCAGGATACCATACGGGATTTTTAATATGAAAACGCAAAAGGCTTTCTTTGCCGGCGGGTGTTTTTGGGGAATACAAGCTCTGTTTGATTCTGTCCCGGGCGTAACGGCGACTCGCGTCGGTTATATGGGCGGAAAAACCGAAAATCCCGATTACCGTTCCGTTTGTTCCGGCCGGACCGGCCATGCCGAAACCGTCGAAGTCGAATATGACGCCGAAAAAGTCAGTTACGATTCTTTGCTGGATTTGTTTTTTGCCGCGCATGATCCGACCAGTCTGAATAAGCAGGGGCCGGATATCGGAACGCAATATCGCTCCGCTGTTTTTTTTACGGACGAAAATCAAAGACGGGCGGCTTTGAACAAAGCTGAAGAACTGACTCGGGCGGCCGTTTTCCGAAAACCTGTCGTTACTCTGATCGTACCGGCGGAATCGTTTTATCCGGCTGAAGAATATCATCAAAAGTATTTTGAAAAGAATCCTCAAACAGCGGTCTGCCATGTTCCTTTTATTCCGCGCGGAACCGTCGGCGAACAGGAGCTGCGCCGCCGTCTGACGCCGGATCAATATGCCGTTTTGCGCCAGGGGCGGACGGAAGCCCCTTTCAGCGGGAAGTATTTTCGTAAAACGGAGGACGGCACTTATTGCTGCGCCGCCTGCGGCAACGCAGTGTTTTCTTCGGAAAGCCAGTTCGACAGTCCCTGCGGTTGGCCAAGCTTTGATAAAGCGATCGGCGACAGTGTGCGTCTGAAACCGGACCTGTCATATGACATGATCCGCACCGAAGTCGTCTGCGCGCAATGCGGTTCTCATCTGGGGCATTTGTTTAATGACGGTCCGACACGGACCGGAGAGCGATTCTGTATTAATTCCGCTGCCATGAATTTAAAAAAATCATAAAAAAAGCCTCATAAAGAGGCTTTTTTTTAAGCTTCCGGTTCGCGGAACAATGGTTTGCCCTGAAACATACGCGCCGACTGCGATTCCATTAAAGTACCCAGAGCGATCTGCCTGTCTCTGATACTGATGCGCAGCTGGTCTGCCGCCGTCGGATCGGGATTGGCAAAAACAAAGCGCACTTCAGGAAACATTGTTTTAATTCCCTGTAATTTCTGATGAATAACGCCCAGAATACCGCGGCCCAGCAGGTCTGCGGCCAGTTCTTCGCTTAAATCCGCGCTCATGGCGTATTTAATAACGGAATTCAGCGCGTCTTCCACACTGTTGGCGTGAATGGTCGACAGCACCAGATGGCCTGACGTCGCCGCGCGCAGAATCTGGCTGGCGCAGTCGGGGGTTCGGATTTCGCCGACCAGAATATATCTGGGGCGGCAGCGCAGAGCCGATTTCAAAGATTCGCCCCAGTCGTTGTTATCCGGTTCCGTCTGTTTGCACATGCCTAAACCGCCGCGTTTGGACTGATAAATACCGTCCAGCGGCATTTCGGGCGGATCTTCAATCGTATAAGCATAGCCGCCTTCGCGTTCCAGGAATTTACGCATCAGGCAGGAAATGGAGGTTGTTTTCCCTGCGCCCGTCGGCCCGGCCCATAGAATCAGTCCGGATTCGCGGTTTAAAGAAATTAAATGATTCGTAACGGCTTCCGGCAGTCCCAGTCTGACGACGTCCGGCGTCTTGCGGGGCATGCGTCGGGCGGAATACATAATGCCCGTTAATGTCGCAACGCGTTCGACGCGGTACATCGTGGAACCGTAAGCCATAGAGTAACTGGATCGTCCCGTATAGGCTCTTTCCAAAGCCTGATGGAATTCTTCCGCGTCGTCCACCTCCAGCACTTTTAACCCGAAGCGTGTTTCTCCGTCATGAACGTATAAAGTATGATCGGGCGTGTACCAGATATCTGAAAAAAGTTGTTCGTCAATTGTTGCCATAATTTAAATCCACTTAAAAACTTTAAAAATATAAATCAAAAATCGCGGAAGATGCAAGAAAGTTTACATGATTATTTTATTACGGCGGTGTAACAGGCAGCACAGCAGAAATAAAAAAGCGCAGATGACTTCCATCGACGGGGCGGCGGGCGTGTCGAAATAAATTGAACAGGCCAGTCCGGCAACGACGCAAAATAAACCGATTAAAGATCCTCCGACCGCCATTGTTTCGGGTGTTTTTGCAAAAAAACGGGCTGTCGCCGGCGGAATTATCAATAAAGCGGATACCAGCAGCAGCCCTGTTGTTTTCAAGGCCAACGCCACAAATAAAGCCGTTACGATCATAAAAACGGCGGATTGAAACGTCGTTGAAACGTTTTCGCTTTGGGCGACGTCGGGCATGACGGCGGCAAATATTTGTTTTTTCCAGTTAAAGAACAACAATACGGCGCACAGACTGCCGGTCGCGGCGATGAAAATCAAATCGCTGCCGGTGACGGATAAAACGTCGCCGAATAAATAGGCGGTCAGATCCGTTCTGATCCCCGGCAGACAGGACAAGCCGATAATTCCCAGACACAGAGCTGTCTGTCCGATAATCAGCAACAGCAGATCCATGCCGATAATAAACCTGTCCGAAACTTTCGCCAGCAGCAGAGCCGTTAAACAAACGATAACGGCGACGCCCGCATTTTGTCCGATTCCCAGACCGATTCCCAGCAAAACGCCGGCCAAAGCCGAATGTGACAGCGTATCGCTGAAATAAGCCATGCGCCGCCAGATCATCAGACAGCCGACAGGACCGGCCAGACCCGCCATTGCGGCGGCGGCGGTCAATCCGCGCAGGATAAAAGGTTCAGTCCACATGTTGAATGCTCCCGTCCGGCAGATGCAAGTGGTCATGATGATGCCGATAAACGGCCAAAGCCGGTTTTTCACCGTATAGACGGCGGTATCCCGGCAGATCGGCGATTTCATCGGGAGCGCCGGAACAGCAGATATGACGGTTGATGCACAATACCTGATGCGATCCGGCCATGACGATATGCAGATCGTGCGACACCATGACAATGGCGCACTTTTTTGTTTGGTTTAATTCGTCCAGCAAAGCATAAAACTGTTCTTCGCCGACCGGATCCAGCCCTTGCGCCGGTTCGTCCAACACCAGCAGATCGGGTTGCTTTAACAATGTTCTGGCCAGCATGACGCGCTGCATTTCCCCGCCGGACAAAGGGTGAACGCTGCGCTGCAGAATTTCCGGCGGCAGGCCGGTCTGTTTTAAAACGCCGGCCAGTTCTTTGTCGCCGTAAGGGGCGTCCAGACATAAAAAACGTTTGACTGTCAGCGGAATAGCGCGGGATAAGTTCAGTTTTTGCGGGATATAACCGATTTTGATCCCCGGTTTTTTCCGGATACTGCCGCTGTCCGGCCGGATAATGCCCAGAATGATTTTCAGCAGCGTTGTTTTTCCTGCGCCGTTCGGGCCGATCAACGTAACGATCCGTCCCGGCAGTATTTCAAAAGAAATATTGTCCAGTACGGAAATATCATTAAAACTCAGACATACATTGTCCAGTTTGACCAGAGCTTCTTGTTGTTCGGGCATGGAATTATCCGGTTTTAGAACTTGTTTTTCCTGTCATAGCGTAATACACAATAAAGGAAAAGAGGATAATTTTTTTATGTTTTTTAAAACGGCTTTTGCGTTTTTTTGCTGTATTGCGTTCTTGACCGGATCCGTTTCGGCCCGGCCGGCCGTCATTGTTTCCGTCGCGCCGCTTCATTCTGCCGTCAGCGCGGTCATGCAGGGCGTCGGCGAACCGGAATTACTGTTAAATCCGGCAGTGTCCGTGCATGATTATCACTTAAAACCGTCCGACATGCAGCGTCTGTCAAAGGCCGACGTTTTGTTCTGGGGCGGTCCGGCGTTGGAATCGTTTTTGCAAAAGCCGCTGGTTTCCGCCGGCCTGTCGGATAAAAACGTTGCTTTTCTGGCCGATCCGGAAATGACGGTTTATCCGGCGCGTGCAGAAGGAAGCTTTGCCGATATCGACGGGCATTTCTGGCTGGATCCCGACAATATGGCGCGGACGGCGCGGATCGCGGCGGAAAAGTTGGCGGCTCTGGATCCCGGTCATGCGGCGCTTTATCGGGAAAATGCGGCCCGGTTTGAAAATCAGATGCGAGAATTGAAAGCGAAGGGTAAAAAGATGCTCCGCCCGTATGCCGAAACGCCGTACGTGACGTTTCATGACGCGTATCAGTATTTTGAAAAAAGTTTTGATTTAACGCCGATCGGCGCGGTTTTTATTGATCCTCATCATGCTGCCGGAGCCGGGCGGATCAGCGGCCTGCGCGAAAAAATGAAACAGTCGGGAAAAGTATGCCTGTTTGCAGAACCGCAGTTTTCTGATAAAAGATTAAAGGTTGTCGCGGAAGATATGCCCGTCGTTTCCGGCGTGCTGGATCCGGCCGGTATCGACCTGACGCCCGGCCCGGATTTTTACGCGGATATGATGAATGCTTTGTTTGATTCGTTTGTCCGGTGCGTTTCCCGGCCGGCGGAATAATTGAGGGATAATCCGGTGAGATTTTCGATCGTTCTGTTTTTGCTTTTTTGCCTGTTGCCTGTTGATTTGTCCGCGCAGAATATGATGCCGCAGCGAATCAGGTATCCTGTCGCGGCCGGAGTTTCTTATCCTCGCGACGCCCGGGAACTGTCCAAAAAAACGGCAGAGCTGATCGAATCGGCCGACCGTCGTCTGCGTCTGCCGGCTTCGGAAATTCCGAAAGTGATTATTGTTCCGCATAACGCTTTTTATTTTTCCGGCGACGTTGCCGCGGCCGGATATGCGGCATTGCGGCGGTTGAAGCCTTTTGTTAAACGCGTCGTTTTGATCGGATCGTCGCATCAGGGAAAATATTTTGGGATTTCGCTTTCTCAAGCCAAATATTGGGAAATGCCGAACCAGCGTTTTGAAGTCGATCAGGAGTTGACGGATAAGCTGTTGAAAATTCAGGGCATCGGATTTGACAGCGACGCGCATGAAGCCGAATCGTCTTTGGAAATGCAATTGCCTTTTGTCAGCGCGGTTTTCGGCAAAGACGTTAAAATCATGCCGATTTTGGTCGAAGACGCCAGCATCGAACAGGTTTCCGACCTGATCGCGGCCGTCTGGGGCGGGCCGGAAACAGTGATTGTTATTTCGACTGACATGTCTTCGGGCAAACAGGAAGAAAAAGTCAAATCGGATATTTATGACATATCGAAACTGCTGGAAAAAGAAGAATACACAAAAATCAAATCAAGACATTTCTGCGCGCCGCTTCTCGTTGCCGGGCTGCTGGCATATGTGCGGGAAAATCATTTTTCCGTTCAGACAATCGAGCTGCAGACGTCGGCCGATGCTTTTCCGGGGGCAGACAAAGTCGTCGGATTCGGGGCGTTCGGCGTTTATGAAACAAACGACGGGGCCGAAGACAACAAAGTGCAGATGGAAAATATTTTGCAGGCCAACCAGGAATCTTTGCTGCGCGTCGCGGCTCAGTCGATCGTGACCGGATTTGAACGCGGCCGTCCGCTGCGTCTGCGGGAATCACGCTATCCCGAAGAGCTGCGGCAGAAAGGTGCGACGTTTGTCAATATTTACTATAACGGCGCGCTTCGCGGCAGTGCCGGGTCGGGCGAACCGAAGCGTTCTATTCTGGAAGATATCGCCGAAAACGCGTATGCGGCCGCTTTTTCGGATTTTCGTTTTATTCCTTTGAACGAAGAAGAAATCAAAAATGCGGAAATCACTATATCCATTTTAACGCGCCCGTCGCCGGTCCGGTTTGAAAACGAAAAAGATCTGCTGGCGAAAATCAAGCCGCATCAGGACGGTTTAATTCTGCGGGAACGGTCGAATAAAGCTTTGTTTTTGCCGCAGGTATGGGAAACGTTTTCTTCGCCGGAAGAATTTCTGGCGTATTTGAAACAAAAAGCCGGATTGCCTATGGATTACTGGTCGCCGACAGTAAAAGTTTACCGTTTTGACGTGATTGACATTAACAGCGGCGATCTGGAAAATCCGGGATCCATCTGGCTACCGAAATAGGGGAAAAAGATGAAAGTTGTGTGGGTCGTTGCCGGGGCGCTGATTACGTCTGATTTCAAAGTGCTGTTGTCGCGCCGGCCGGAAGGCAAAAATCTGGCCGGTTTCTGGGAATATCCCGGCGGCAAGATCGAAACGGGCGAAACGCCGCAGGACGCTTTGTGCCGCGAATTAAAGGAAGAACTGAACATAATCGTTGTTCCTGAACATTTGGAACCGCTGACATTCGCATCGTTCGGATACGAAACGTTTCATTTGGTCATGCCTTTGTTTGTCTGCCGGTCGTGGCAGGGGATCCCCGTCGGGGCGGAAGGACAGAAAATTGATTTTGTCGATGCGGAAAACGCGGGGCTGGAACCGGATAAATATCCGATGCCGCCGGCTGACGATGACCTTTCTGACTGCTTGAGGCTATGGGTGAAACGGCATAAAAAGAAAGAAGCGGTGTAAGTAAAAAATTTTATTTTACACTCTGGTGATCCGGCGGAGATTAGTATATATTATTTAAAACTTTATGATATTCGGATTGAAAGATGACGGAAAAACAAACTTTTAAACAGAAAATACCGAATTACCTGACATTTATGCGGATTTTGGTTATTCCGGGCGTGGTGGCTTCCTTTTCTTTCCCCGGTATTCTGGCCGCGTGGGTGGGCTGCGGACTGTTTATTGCAGCGTCCATAACGGATTATTTTGACGGATACCTGGCCAGAAAGTTCAAAAGCACTTCCAGTCTGGGGCGGATTTTCGATCCGATAGCCGATAAACTGCTGGTCGCCGCGACATTGTTGATGATGGCGGCTTATGACCGTTTGGGGTATACCGGATTGTGGCCGGCCGTCGTTATTTTGTGCCGCGAAGTTCTGGTTTCCGGATTGCGTGAGTTTTTGGCGGAAATCCGAATCGGACTGCCCGTAACCCGGTTGGCAAAATGGAAAACGGGTATTCAGATGGTGGCGATCCCCATGCTGATGGTGGCTGATTTTTCCCCGTGGTTCTGCTATTTCGGCGAAGTGGGTGAAGTGTTGATCTGGGTTGCCGCTTTGCTGACGGTCATTACGGGATATGACTATTTGCGCGCGGGGCTGAAACATCTGGATTAAAAGATTTTTTTGAAAAATCAAAAGCCCGCTTTTCAAAGGCGGGCTTTTTATGTTAATACAAAAACGGCTTTGTTATTTGGAGGCTTTTGAATGAAAAATATTATTCTTACGGGTGTAAAACCGACCGGAACGCCGCATCTGGGAAACTATTTCGGTGCGATCAAACCGGCCGTTGAACTGATGAAAGATCCCGATGCGCAATGTTTTTATTTTATTGCGGATTATCATGCACTGACGACGCTGCAGTCTGCGGCGGACATGCAGAAATATTTTTATGAAATCGCCTGCACGTGGCTGGCCGCCGGTCTGGATCCCGACAAAGCCGTTTTTTACAGACAGTCCGATATTCCAGAAGTGTTTGAATTAACGACGATTATTTCCAACGTTACGCCGAAAGGGCTGATGAACCGCGCCCATGCGTATAAAGCCTGCGTTGAAAAAAACGAAGCGGCCGGCGTTGACCGCGACGCCGATATCAACATGGGGCTGTACAATTATCCGATTTTAATGGCGGCGGATATTATGCTGTTTAACACAAAGTATGTCCCCGTCGGCCAGGATCAAAAGCAGCATGTCGAAATTGCCCGCGATATCGCGCAGTACTTTAATAAAAAATACGGTAAATCCTTGATGGTGCCGTGCGAAAAAATCAGCGAACAGGTCGCGACGCTGGCGGGTTTGGACGGGCGGAAAATGTCGAAGAGCTATAACAACGTCATTCCTTTGTTCTGTCCGGAAAAACAGCTGCATAAATGCGTCATGTCGATCAAAACGGATTGTTCCGCGCCGAATGATCCGAAAGACACGAACAGCATTTTGTTCACGCTGTATAAATTGTTCGCGTCGCCGGAACAAATCGCGGCTTATGAGCAGGCTTTTCATGACGGCATTTTGTGGTCGGAAGCCAAAAAACAGCTGTTTGGAGTTATGAACGCCTATTTGTCGCCGATGCGTGAAAAGTACGATTATTATATGGCGCATCACGATGAAGTCGACGATATTCTGGCTCAGGGGGCGGCAAAGGCTCGCGTTATTGCCAAAGAAACGATGGAACGGGTCAGAAAAGCGATCGGCGCCAGACGTTAAAGTAAAAAACTCCGCTGCGGCGGAGTTTTTTTATCTGCACCAACCGTGAGCAAACAGTTTTTGCAGCAGTTCCCGGTCGGCGTTCGCTGTTTTTTCGTTATAGGAATAAGACGAGAAGATTTCTCCGTTCGCGGCCGCGGCGACTGTCGGCGCGCCGGAAAGTTCCGCCTGATGCGGCGACAATAATCCGCTCAGTTCGTTTTGGGGAATGTGACAGATTTTGCCGAATCCTTTTTTCTGATTGTTTTTTTCAATGACGTTGGCCAGCTTGATTTGGCAGCCGCCGCCGGAAAAAACGGATTGAACGCCGGTTTGTATTTTAATGTTTTTTATCGTTTGGGTTTTGACCGGGCCTTTGTATTCTTTTTCATTTCGCGCGCAGGCGTTCAGCGCGTACAACAGTCCGTCCGCCTGATATTCGGGAACATAGCGGGCGGCGGTATCGTCTTCGGCCAGATCATACAAATCTTCCAGTCCGCCGATGCCGTCAAGCTGTTCGTCGGTTAGAAGCAGTTCAAACGGCGGAAAAGACAGAACGCACCTGCCGTTTTCTTTTCCGCGGACAGTAATTTCCGTTGAAAGGAACAGAAAATTTTTTTCCAAAGATCCGGGAAGGCAGGATCGAATTTTTTCAATAAACTCCGGCGGGAAAGATAAAAGCTGTTCTTTTAATTTTTCTTCGTCCTGTTTTGTCGGTTCCAGAATTTCGCAGGCGGTATTGTTGATTTTGTTCCAGACAATATTGAATTTATTGTCGGTCATGGTTGTCTGCATGGGAATTTTTTCTTTTTTCCCGTCCGGCGTTTCCAAAAACAAATAAGTCGTAAAACTTTCCGTAACGGGAGTTGTCGAACGATCCAGCATGGCCTGATAGATTTCTTGACGCTGTTCGGGTGAAACACGGCAGACGGTGCTGCCAAACAGACCGTTAACGACGGAAAAGGCGCAGAAACCGGCTTCGTCTTTTCCTTTAACGGTAATTTGTATGGAAAACGGGACGTTGCCGAAAAGGGCGCCGAGAGCCTTTAAACGGGGATTTGCCTGCGTAAAATCTTCAGAATAGGGCAGGCAATCCTTTGCCGCGGCCAGCAGAGCGTCCGAAAAATTAAACGGTTCCGCCGATTCGTTTTTTATCGTTATCTGGGCGGATACCGGCAAGGAGAACAGCAGAAACACAAAAACAACCGCTTTTTTCATGGCAGGATCACCCCGTTTTTTTTCTACGCAGCCGGCTTTTTATTTCTTTCAGATCAACGCCGCCCGAAATCAGGACAAATACGGTAAAGACGATACCGCCGGCCATGATCAGGGCAGTCAGCAGTCCGAATTTTAACAGTTGTTCCCCATGTATCCAGTCCGGGAAACAAATATCCGTTTCTTTTTTCAACATGCCGACGGTCGCGGTCATAAGCAGCGTTGAAAAAACAATCGAGGCCGTCCGTTTTTTAAAGGTTTTGTCCGTCTGATGCAGCCGTTGTTTTTTGATGCGCAAAATATATTGAATCACATTGATCCAGGCGACGATTCCGGTGGCCAGAGCAATGCCGACATACCCGAACACGGGCAGGAACGCGGAACACAGAGCGATATACAGCCCCAAAGCCCAGGCAGCGATGCGTACCGGTGTGACGGTATCGCCGCGCGCATAGAAAACGGGGGCCAGCGTTTTTGACAGAATATAGGCCGGCAGCCCGGAAGCATAAGCGCATAAGGCCGCTGCCGTTTTAATCGTCGCCGTCGAATCGAAGGCTCCGCGTTCAAACAAAACGGCGATAATCGGTCCGCTTAACACCATTAATCCCGCCATGGAGGGAACCGAGGCCAGCAGGGCAAATTCCAGCGCCCGGTTTAAACTGTTTTGCGCTTGTTCGTTTTCTCCGGCTTTTAATTGGCGTGTCAAAATCGGCAGCAGCGCCGTTCCGATTGCCGCGCCGATAATGCCGACCGGCAGCTGATACAGCCGGTTGGCGTAATACAGCCAGGAAACGGCACCCGTTGCCAGAAAAGAAACGAATAAAGTGTCTAAAAACAAATTGATCTGATAAATGCCGGATCCGAACACGCCGGGCAGGATACGTTTCATCAGCAGTTTTAATTCTTCGGATTTATTGTGCAGGACTCGTTTGATACTTTGCAGCCCCAAAGGCAGCCCGGCGCGGCGCGTATGCCAGATCAGCCATAACAGCTGAAAAACGCCCGCCGCCGCGACGCCGGCGGACAAAGCGTAACCGTAATTGCCGCCGAACAAAGGCGTAAAGGCAAACAGCGACGCGATCATCGTCAGATTCAGCAGTACCGGCGTTAAAGCCGCCGCGGCAAAATATCCCATTGAATTCAATATGCCGCTTTGCAGTGAATTTAACGATACCAGCAGCAGATAGGGAAACGTAATGCGCGCCATGACGACGGCTGCGTCAAACTTTTCGGGATCTTCGATAAAACCCGGCGCCTGAAGCATAATGAAAACAGGCATGGCGATTTCGGCGGCTGCCGGAAACAGCAGGACAATGTAAAACAAAGCGGAAAAAGCTTCTTCGGCAAACAGGCGCGCCTGTTCTTTTCCTTTTGTTTCCAGGCGTTCTGAAAACAAAGGGACGAACGCGACGTTAAAAGCGCCTTCGGCAAACAGGCTTCTGAATAAATTCGGCAGCTTGAACGCGACGAAAAAAGCGTCGGCAATCATGCCCGCCCCCATGAAATTCGCGATCAGCAAATCGCGGACAAATCCCAAGACGCGGCTGACCATCGTCCAGCCTCCGACGGTTAGAATTGATTTAATCACTGAAAGCGGCGCTGCCATTGATCGTATCCAATAAAGCTGTTTTTATTTGTTGCACTTTGTCGCCGCCGGTAATTTTACCGCCGTTTTCGTCCGTGACGTAAAACACGTCGACAATACGGGAACCATACGTGTAAACGTGCGCGGACACAATCTTTAAATTCAATTTTGTCATCGTGTGCGTTACGGCGTGCAGAAATCCGGTGCAGTCCGTGCCGTTGATTTCAATCAGCGTGCAGGAATCGGACGCTGCGTTGTTTATGAAAACTCTGGGCGGACACCATAAAACGGACGAAGCGGGCGCTTTTAACCGTTTTAATCGCAGTTTTTCTTTGATTGCGGCCGTATCCGCCCGCATGATGCTGTTTTGCAGGCGCTGTATTTTTTTCGCGGAATTCAAAGGCTTTTTTTCATTTAACAGGTTGGTTTCCTGAATTAAAAAAGTATCCAGCGCCATGCCGTTGTCCAGCGTCGCGATCTGGGCTTCGACGACGGAAACGTCTTCAATCGCCATGGCGCCGGTAATTTCGGCAAACAAACCGTCATGGTCGGGGGCGAGGACAATAAATTCGCTGACGGCGCGTTCGGCGTCCGTCGTGATCGAAAAAGCGTATTGTCCGGCGGCCGCTTTTCCCGCCATTTGTTTTTGCGCCGGCGTCAGGCAGCGCGCACGGCTGTCCGCTCCCTGCATTTTTTCCAAAGCCAGTGTAAACAAGTCTTTTAACAATTTATCTTTAAAAGAATTCCAAACGTTCGGTCCGACGGCTTTGATATCTGCGGCGGTTAAAGCGTATAACAGCTTTAAACGTTCGGGCGACTGAACGACGTCAACGAAATCTTTGATTGTCTTGGGGTCAAAGATGTCGCGTTTAAAGGCTGTTTCGCTCATCATCAAATGGTGCCCGACCAGCCAGACGACCGTTTCGGCGTCGTCGTTTTCTACGCCCAGTTCCGCCGTTATTTTTTTTGCCAGTTCCGCGCCTTTGGCCGCATGGTCGCCGCCCAGCCCTTTGCCTATGTCATGCAGCAAAGTCCCCAGATATAACGCCCGTTTTGACTGCGGCATTAATTCTTCTTCGGTATCGGATAAAAAACCGACGGCTTTGAACGTGTGTTCGTCCGTTGTATAAACATGGTACAGGTCGAACTGTACTTGTGCGACGATATTTTGAAATTCGGGAATCAGGTAACCTAAAACGCCGCTTTCCGCCATTTGGCGCAGGGACGATTCCGGAGAATCCGACAGCAGAATTTCAAAGAACATTTGCCGTGTTTCCGGCATATTGCGCACGCGGCGCATTAATTTTGAATTATCCGTTATCAACTGTAATGTCTGCGGATTCAGGGATAACTTTAAACGCTGCTTTAAAACGAACGCCTGTAACAAAGCCAGCGGATTTTCGTTAAAATGCAGGTGGTCTTTAAAGGCGATCCGGTTGTTGATCAGGTAAAAGTCGGTTGTGTCTTTCAGCGGAGCAATCAGAGGCGTTCCGCTTAAAATGTCGGTAATGGCCACGGTAATCTGGCCGGACAGTTCCCCGACCGTTTTGCAGGTCAGGTAATAATGCTTCATAAACCGTTCCGCCGCGGACTGCCCCGTACGACTGACGTATCCCATTCGTTCCGCGATTTTCTGTTGCGCGTCAAATGTCAGAATATCGCCCGCCTTGCCGTTTAACAGGTGCAGATGGCAGCGGACGGCCGCTAAAAAACGATGCGCTTTTAAAAATTTGTGACAGGCGACGGGACTTAGAATCCCCAAGCCGACCAAATCGGGCATATCGGTAATGCCGAACAGATATTTTGCCAGCCAGAACATCAAATGCAGATCGCGCAGGCCGCCGCGGCCTTCTTTAACGTTGGGTTCCAGCATGTATTTCGATTGTCCCATACGTTTATAACGCGTTCGGCGTTCGTCCAGTTTTGCTTCGACAAATTCCCGCTGTGTTCCGTCAGTGCGCAGCGTTTCATACCGGGCGCAGAAATCGTTGAACAAAGCTTTGTTCCCCCACACCGGACGGCTTTCCAGCAGATTTGTCCGGATACTGACGTCACGGCGAGCTTCTGAAATACATTGCGCGGGTGTGCGGACGGACGATCCGACTTTCAGCCCCGCGTCCCACAACAGAGAAGTGATAAAGGAAACGATTTCCAGATTTTCCTGATCGCCTTCATTAAACAAAAACAGCACGTCAACGTCCGAATACGGCGCCAGTTCTTTTCGTCCGTATCCGCCGACGGCCGCCAGCGCCAAACCGTTCCCCGCGCCGGGAAAAACGGTTTCGTTCAAAAAGGTCATTGTTTCCGACAGCATTTGATCCAGTTCGTCGGCATGGAAAAACATCGCTTCCAATCCGCTGATTGACGGCGAATTCAGCGTCTGTGCCAGATTTGCCAGAATTTGGTCGCGCTTTTGCCGCAATACCGCGGCCGGCGCCGCTTTTTTATCGGCCGGCGCGGCGGTATTCCATGCCTGTTCCAGATCGTGTTTTAATGTCATTTGTTTTGATCTGCCAGTTGTTTTAATCTGTACAGTTCGTCCAGAGCCTGCCTGGGCGTCAGGTTGTCGGGGATAATTTTACTTAAGGCTTCGATAACGGGAGAAGGTTCGGATATTTTTTCCGGTTCCGTTTTTTCTGTTTCCGCTTTCTTTTTAACCAAAGCGAATAAAGGCAGGTCGTTCATGAAATTGATTTCATAAGAACCCTGCTTTTCCATTTGTTCCAGCACTTGTCCGGCTCTGGCGATAACGGCGGGAGGCAGCCCGGCCAGCCGCCCGACGTGAATGCCGTAAGAACGATCCGCCGTTCCTTTAATGACTTCATGCAGGAAAATGACGTTTCCTTTCCATTCTTTGATCCGCATGGTGTACAGCGACAAATGCGCCAGCATTTCGGTCAAAGCCGTTAATTCGTGATAATGCGTTGCGAACAAAGCGCGGGATTTGTTGACGTCGTGCAGATGTTCCACAACGGCCCAGGCAATGGACAGCCCGTCGAAAGTCGCCGTTCCGCGGCCGATTTCGTCCAGAATAACCAAAGACCGTTCGGTCGACTGGTTTAAAATTGCCGCCGTTTCGATCATTTCGACCATAAAGGTTGACCGCCCGCGCGCCAGATCGTCCGCCGCGCCGACGCGGGAAAACAGCTTGTCCACTATGCCGATTCGCGCGGACTGCGCCGGTACGTAACACCCGGCCTGCGCCAAAATGGCAATCAAGGCGTTCTGACGTAAAAACGTGCTTTTGCCCGCCATGTTCGGGCCGGTGATCAGCCACAGCCGCCCGTCTTTTGTTTCATGATTGCCCAAGCGACAATCGTTGGTGATAAACCCGGATTCATGCGCGGCTTTCATTGTTTGTTCGACAACGGGGTGACGGCCTTTGACAATATCAAATGCCAGACTGTCTTCCAGCACGGGGCGACAGTAATCATGTTCTTCCGCGGTCTGCGCCAATCCGGCGGCAACGTCCAGAACGGCTAAGATCTGCGCGTTGCGGGCAATCTGATCGGCGGCTTTCATGACTTTGTTGACCAGATCCGTAAACAGGTTTAATTCCAAAACCAGCGCTTTTTCCGCCGCGCCGCGCAGTTTGTCTTCCATTTCGGACAACTCGACGGTCGTAAAGCGTACGGCGTTTGCCATTGTCTGCCTGTGCATGAAAATGGATTTTCCTTCGCGGGCTTCTTCCAAAATTTTCTGAGCGTTTTTGGCTGAAACCTCGATAAAGTATCCCATCAGGTTGTTATGCGATATCTTTAACCCGGAAACGCCGGCAATTTCGGTATATTTGGCTTGCAGTTCTATGATCATCTGCCGGCTTTGGTCGCGCAGACGCTTTACTTCGTCCAGCTCGGCGCAATACATCGGCGCGATAAACCCGCCGTCGCGGGCCAGCAAAGGCAGATCCGCAGCCAAAGCACGGCACAGGGTATCCGTCAAATCGTCCAGACTGTTCAGCGATTTCAGGCAGTTTTCAATCGCCGAGGGCATGCCCAGTTCGGAATGCAGAGCCAGTTTCATATCCGGGATCTGCTTTAACGTATCGCGGATCGCGGCCAGGTCGCGCGGCCCGCCCCGGCCCAAAGACAGTCGCGCCAAAGCCCGTTCCATATCCGGACATTCGGCCAGCCGGTCGCGGATTGTCGCGCGGATTATGGGGTTTTTGATGAAAAATTCGATTCTGTCCAGCCGTTTGTTGATAGCGGCGACGTCTGTCAACGGCAAAGAAAGATACCGTGACAACAGCCGCGCGCCCGAACCGGTGACTGTTTTATCAATGCTGGAAAACAAAGTCGGGCCTTTTTCTTCGCACAGGGAATGGAATAATTCCAAATTGCGCCGCGTTGCCGTATCAATTTCCATTAACCGGCCGGAAGTGAAGTGTTTCAGCGGATTTAGTCTGGGCGTTTGCCCTTTTTGTGTTAATTCGATGTAATCAACCAGAGCCCCCGCGGCCCCCAGTTCACATTTGTTAAAATGTCCGAAAGCGTCCAGCGTTTGAACGTTAAAGAATTTTTCCAGTCTTTTCTGTCCGTTTTCCGGAGAAAAGCGTACTGCCGGCAGAGGAGTCAGAATTCGTTTGAATTCGTTGAATAATTCAAAAAACTCAGGCGCTTGCAGAATTTTATCCGAAACAATGATTTCTTTCGGTTCCAGCCGGGAAATGCCGGCGGACAAAGGCCCCGGCGTTTTGTCGGGCAGTGTCTGGACGGCGAAATCTCCCGTCGATACGTCCACCCAGGCCATGCCGATGCCGTCGGCCGTCTGCGTCAGGGACAAAAGGTAATTGCAGGAACGGGGTTCCAAAATGTTGTCTTCGGTCAGTGTTCCCGGCGTGATCAGCCGGATTACTTCGCGTTTGACCAATGTGCCGGACCCGCGTTCTTTGCGTGCCTGAACGGGATCTTCCATCTGTTCGCAGATGGCGACTTTAAATCCTTTTTTTATCAGACGGGAAAGATAAATTTCATGAGAATGAACCGGCACGCCGCACATCGGAATGTCCTGTCCTTTTTCGCGGTTGCGTTTGGTCAGAGCAATATCCAGCGCCGCCGAAGCTTTGATCGCGTCGTCAAAAAACATTTCGTAAAAATCGCCCATACGGTAAAACAGCAGATAGCCTTCGTTCTGGCGTTTGATTTCAAAATACTGTTCCATCATCGGCGTTGATTTCTGCGTTTTGTTCGGCGTCGTTTCAGCTGTTTGATTCATAGCAATTCACTTCTTTATTTATTTATGATATCTGTAATATATCCATTTTTAACCGATCAATAAAGACTTGAAATATCATGACTGAAAACAAAAATCCACTGGAACGGGAATCTTTGGCTTTGCACGCTTCGGGCCGGCCCGGAAAAATAGAGATCAAAGCGACTAAGCCGCTGGAAACGCAAAAAGATTTGTCTTTGGCGTATTCTCCCGGCGTTGCGGCACCGTGTCTGGAAATTCAAAAGAATCCCGACGACGTCTTTCGTTATACGGCCAAAGGAAATCTGGTCGCCGTTATATCGAACGGAACGGCGGTTCTGGGGCTGGGAAACATCGGTTCTTTGGCTTCAAAACCCGTTATGGAAGGCAAAGCCGTTTTATTTAAACGGTTTGCCGACATCGATGCCGCGGATATTGAAATTAATACGGAAGATTCCGATAAAGTCGTGGAAACGGCAGCTTTGATCGGTGACGGATTCGGCGGGATTAATCTGGAAGACATCAAAGCGCCCGAATGTTTTTACATCGAAAGCGAATTAAAAAAGCGGCTGAATATTCCCGTTTTTCATGATGATCAGCACGGAACGGCCGTTGTTGTCGCCGCCGGTCTGATCAACGGGCTGGAATTAACGGGCAGAAAGATCGGCGATATCAAACTGGTCGTCAACGGCGCCGGCGCGGCAGCGGTGGCTTGTACGGCTCTGTTGCGGGAAATGGGTGTTAAAAATATTATCATGTGCGATTCCAAAGGCGTTATTTATAAAGGGCGCAAAGACGGAATGAATCCGTTTAAAGAATCGTTTGCCGCCGAAACGCCGGCGCGGACTTTGGCTGAAGCGGTCAAAGGCGCCGATGTGTTTTTAGGGCTGTCGGTCAAGGACGCTTTAAGCCCCGAAATGGTTAAAACAATGGCTGTCGCGCCGCTGATTTTCGCTTTGGCTAATCCTAATCCGGAAATTACGCCGGACGCGGCTTTGGCTGTTGCGCCCGAAGCGGTTGTCGCAACGGGGCGGTCGGATTATCCGAACCAGATCAATAACGTTCTGGGCTTTCCGTATATTTTCCGAGGTGCTCTGGACGTTCGGGCGTCACAGATCAATGAACAGATGAAACAGGCGGCGGCGCATGCTCTGGCAGAATTGGCGCGCAAAGACGGCTTGTCAAAAGACAAAATCGTTCCGTCTCCGTTTGATCCCCGGCTGATTGATACGGTACCTCCGGCTGTTGCCCGGGCGGCCTGCGAAACGGGGGCGGCGCGTCTGCCGGTAACGGATTGGGACGCTTACCGGACTTCGTTGCGCGGCAGATTGAAAAAAGGATAACGAATTATGTCAAAGCAGAATTCTGATCAAAACGACGTTCCTTATCAATTTACGGAACGTGTTTTAACGGTTTCTCTGCCGACGGCATTTATGTTGATTATTCTGGTCGCGGCCGGTGAAATTGATGCAATGAGCGCAATTGTCGGTTTTGCCATGGTTGTGTGTTTGACAATCGTGCTGGCTATGCCTTTTTTGATGAATTTAAAAAATCTGACACAGTATGTTCATCAGATTGCGCAGGAAGAAGAAGTGTCCGATATTCCCGTTTTCGGCAAAAAAGATGAAGAATCTACCCGTATTATCGCCGCGATTAATCAGATGCGCAATATCTGGACGACGCGCACGGAAAAATTGGAAGCGCAGACTTTGTCCGACGCCGCCGTGTTGGACAGTCTGCCCGACCCTTTGCTGATGCTGGATAACGAAGGCCAGGTGATCGGCGCCAATCTGGCGGCGCGCGAACTGTTCGGCTTTAACGTTCGCGGGCAGACGCTGCGTCTGCTGGTCGATTCTCAATATCTGCCTTTGGCGGCGGAACGTATTTTGCAAGGCGAAACGCGCAAGGAAAGTTTGGAAATATGTTTAAAGCAAAAGGTGTTCAACGCAAAGCTGGAACGCCTGCCGGCGACGGCCAAAGCCGGCGCCGTTATGGTTTTGACGCTGTACGACATGACGGCGCGCAAACAATTTGAACAGATGCAGGCGGATTTTATCGCCAATGCCAGCCATGAACTGCGTACGCCGCTGTCCGTTTTGTCCGGTTTTATTGAAACATTACAGTCGACGGCCAAAGAAGACGAACAGGCTCGCGAGAAATTTTTAACGATTATGCATACGCAGGCAGTCAGAATGTCGGGATTGATCGAAAGCCTGCTGTGCCTGTCGCGCTTGCAGATGAGCGAAGGAGAAAAGTTGTCCGATTTCGTTGATATTCCGGAATTACTGCCGGCAGTTAAGCAAATGCTGGACGCCAAAGCGGTTAAAACAAATATGTCGATCGTTTTGAAACCCTGCGCCCAGTCCGGAATAATTTTCGGGAATATCAACGAATTAAATCAGGTTTTTCAAAATTTAACGGACAATGCGTTAAAATACGGCAAACCCGGCGGGCAGGTGACAGTTTCCTGCCGTGTCTTTGAAAATCAGGACGTGTCTGAAATCAAATCGCCGATGATTTACGCGGTTGCCGTTCATAATACGGGCGAACCGATCGCTGCGGAATATCTGCCGCACCTGTTTGAACGGTTTTACCGTGTTGCCGCGACTAAAAACAAAGCGGTCGGGACAGGATTGGGACTGTCAATCGTGCAGCAGATTGTTAAGCACCACGGCGGTATGATAAAAGTGGAAAGTTCCAATGAAACCGGGACAGTGTTTACTGTTTACCTGCCGATGTATCCGCAGCAGGATTCTGAGGAAACTTTCGATTCAGCAAAATCAGAACAACCAGCCCCGGCAGACTTAGAAAAGCCGTAATGGTAAAAAATACCGGCCAGATCGTATGATCGGCCAGCCACCCGCTGCCGGAAGACAGCAGATCGCGCGGCAAGGCCATCAGCGAACTCAGTAAAGCATACTGTGTCGCCGTATAAGCCGTATTGCACAAGAAAGACATGTAAGCCACAAAGGCCGACGTCGCCATGGCTGAAGCCAGATTGTCGGACACGACGGAAATCATCAGCCATACCAAACTGTTTCCCTGCGTTGCCAGATAAGCGAACGGCAGATTGCTGATTCCCTGCAGGATCCCGCAGATCAGCAGGCTGCGCATGATTCCCCACCGAACGACCGCTATTCCGCCCAGCAAACCGCCCAGTATGGTTGCGGCGATACCGTACAGTTTGACGACGGTGGCGATCTGGTCGTACGAAAATCCCATTTCGATGTAGAATGGCGCCGTCATCGTTCCCAATGTCGTTTCGCATAACTTGTACAACATAATAAACAGGACGATCCAAACCCAGCCGGGACGGGAAACAAAGTCTTTGATCGGCGCAACAACGGCCTCTTCAAAAAAGTTTCCGTCATTTTTTAATGTCTGATGCGACGGTTCTCTGACGATCAGGATCGTTATAATGCCGATTAAGCCCGATATGGCCAGCAGTGTATAAACGCTTTCCCAGGACATGATTTCAGCCATATAAAGGGCGCCGGCGCCGGCGGCCAGCATACCGATGCGGTATCCGAAAACGAAACTGCCCGAAGCCGCGCCCTGATCCTGCGGTTCAAAATCTTCGACGCGGAAAGCATCAAACACGATATCCTGAGAAGCGGAAAAAAACGCGACGGCAACGGCGCATAAGCCTGTCAGAATCGGATCGGCCGCCGGATTTGTTCTGATCAACAACAGCAAGCTGATCATTAATCCGAACTGAAACACCAGAGCCCAAGACCGCCTGCGCCCCAGCAGAGCCGTCAGAACAGGCAGCTGCAGACGGTCGACATACGGTGCCCATAGAAATTTAAAGCTGTACGGAAACCTGACCAGAGAAAACAGCGCAATGTCTGTTTTGGATACCCCTTTGCTGGTCAACCAGTAAGCCAGCGTTGAAAAAATCAGTACAAACGGCAGTCCGCTGAACAGCCCCAGAATCAACATCACAATCATTTTCGGATTGCGGTATACGCCGATGGAGGCTTTCCAGCTGTTCATTTTTATTCCTGATCCATTTTCGCGGCTTTGTTCGCGGCGCGCTTGCGCAGATTTTCGTCCAGAATAACTTTGCGCAGACGGAATGTTTTCGGCGTGACTTCGACCAGTTCGTCTTCCTGAATATAGGCCAGCGCTTCTTCCAGACTCATTTTTTTAGGCGGAGTCAGCATGACGTTATCGTCCTTGCCCGCCGCGCGGATATTCGTCAAATGTTTCGTTTTAACAGGGTTGACTTCAATGTCGTTTGATTTCGTGTGTTCTCCGATAATCATGCCGGCATAAACGTCAACGCCGGGTTCGATAAACATCGGGCCGCGGTCTTCCAGTTTCCACAAAGCGTAAGGAACCGCTTTGCCGTTGTCCGTTGAAATCATTACTCCCGTTCTACGCCCCGGAATTGCTCCTTTGTAGGGCTGATAGCTGTGAAACAACTTGTTCATAACGCCCGTGCCGCAGGTGTCGGTTAAGAACTGGGAATGGTAACCGATCAGGCTGCGCGAAGGCACCAAAAACGTCACGCGCGTTTTATTACCGCCCGACGGACGCATATCCGTCATTTCCGCCCGGCGTTCGCCCAGCTTTTCGCAGACGGTGCCGACATATTGTTCGTCAACGTCAACGATGACTTCTTCAATCGGTTCCAGCTTTTTGCCCGAAACCGGATCAACCTGCATCAGTACGCGCGGACGGCTGATGGACAGTTCGTATCCTTCGCGGCGCATCTGTTCGATTAAAATTCCCAGCTGCAGTTCGCCGCGGCCCGCGACTTCAAAAGCGTCCGTCGTGTCCGTGCGTGAAATGCGCAGAGCAACGTTGCCTTCGGCTTCTTTTTGCAAACGGTCCCAGATAACGCGGGAAGTTACTTTATCGCCGTCTTTTCCGGCCAGAGGCGACGTGTTGATTGAAAATGTCATGGCCAAAGTCGGCGGATCAATCGGCTGTGCCGGAATCGGCGTCGTGACCGAAGGATCGCATAATGTGTCGGCAACGGTCGCTTTGGTTAATCCGGCCAAAGCGACGATATCGCCGGCGCCGGCTTCTTCCAGTCCGGTGCGCTTTAACCCGCGGAAAGCCAGAATTTTGCTGACGCGCGCCGTTTCGATCATTTTGCCGTCGCGTCCGATTGCCTTGATCGTTGAATTGACTTTGACGGAACCCGAATGAATTTTTCCCGTCAGAATACGGCCGACGAACGGATCGTTTTCAATCGCGGTCACCAGCAGGGAAAACGGCCCGTGCGGATCGCACTTCGGCGGCGGCACGTAATCCATGATTAAATCAAACAGCGGCGCGATGGATTCGCGGGGATCTTTGTCCAAATCCCTGACGGCCCAGCCTTCGCGGCCGGAAGCGTAAAGGACAGGGAAATCCAGCTGTTCGTCCGTAGCGTCCAATGAAGCAAACAAATCAAAGACTTCTTCGTAAACTTCCTGCGGTCTGGCGTCGGGCCGGTCAACTTTGTTGATGACGACAATCGGCTTTAATCCGATTTTCAAAGCCTTGCTGACGACAAACTTTGTCTGCGGCAAAGGGCCTTCGGCCGCGTCAACCAGCACAATGGCCGAATCGACCATATCCAGGATACGTTCGACTTCTCCGCCGAAATCGGCGTGCCCCGGCGTGTCGACAATATTAAAACGCGCCCCTTTCCATTCAACGGAAGTGCATTTTGCCAAAATCGTAATGCCGCGTTCGCGTTCCAGATCGTTGGAATCCAGCGCCCGTTCGGCGACAACCTGATTGTCGCGGAATGTTCCGCTTTGACGCAGCATAGTATCGACCAGTGTCGTTTTGCCGTGGTCGACGTGGGCAATAATCGCAATATTACGCATAGGAGTTCTTCTTTAAATAATTAAGTCATGTCAGATACGCTTTTACGGATTCTTGTTGTTTTTGTCAATTCCCGTTGTTTTGTCGGCTGTTGTTTTTTTCATGGATTCTCCGGTCTTTCGGGCGTATCCTGCGAAGATCGAAATAGAGGAAAGGAATTGTTCATGAATTATCTCGCGGCGACTGTATTAACGGTTTTTGCTTTTCCCTGTCTGGCAGCGGCCCTGACGGAGCAGTTTTCTTTAATGGATATCAACAAGGACGGTTTTTTATCTGAAACGGAGTTTGTAAACGGTATGCGCGCCATGTCAGAAACGGAAAATGTTTCTGCCGTGGCGGGACAGACCACCTCTGATGAGGAAAAGAAAAAAATTATTGATGAGGCGATTTCCCAGTCTAAAAACAATCTGCCGTATAAAATAGACGACGCAACGGTATGGACGGACGTCTATGCCGAAAATAACGAAATCCATTATGTGTACAAGGTAGAAATGGATATCAGCACTTTGGCGCCGGAACAGGTCACAACTTTGAAACCCGTTTTGCAAAAACAGATTTGTTCTACGGTCGTACCGTCCATGTGCGGCGTGGTAAAGGATATCCTGTTGAAAAAAGGAATTCCGCTGGTAACCCATTATAACGATAAAACCGGCGCGGAACTGGTATCCTGCCGGCTTACCGAAGCGGATTGTCCGTAGCCGTTATCCGACTTTTTTAGCGACAAGCTCGCTTAACGACGTTTCAGGCCTGGCCCCGTAATGGGAAATGATTTCCGCGGCGGCCAGCGCCCCCATTTGCAGACATTCCGAAATCGGCCTGTCCTGCGCCAGCCCCGTTAAAAATCCGGCGGCGAACAAATCGCCCGCACCGGTCGTGTCGATAACGCGGTTGATCGGTTCGGCGGGAATTTCATAACGCGTTTTGCCGCAGATGGCGACCGCCCCTTTCGCGCCGCGCGTCACAACGACGATTTCGCATAAATCCTGACATTTTTCAAATGCCGTTTCCGGATCGTCCGCATTAAACAGCGCTTTGATTTCGTCTTCGTTGCAAAACAGGATATCAATCCCGTTTTTAATCAGCTGCAAAAAACTGTCCCTGTGGCGGTTGACGCAGAACGGATCCGACAGGGACAAAGAAACTTTACGGTTATGTTTGTGCGCCAGCTCAACGGCGTATGACAAGGCGTCTTTGGCTTCCGGCCGGTCCCACAGATAGCCTTCCATGTAAACGATTTTTGTCTGCCGGATCAGTTCTTCGTCAATATCTTTGCGCGATAGTTTTGAACAAGCCCCCAGATAAGTATTCATCGTTCTTTGAGCGTCCGGACTGACGATCACCATACAGCGTGCGGTCGGGCGTTCGTTTTCCAGACACGGAGTCGTAAAATGAACGCCGGATCTGGTAATATCCTGACGGAAAACCTCGCCCAGCTTGTCATCGGCGACTTTGCCGATAAAAGCGGGCTTTCCGCCCAGCGCCGCAATGCCGACAGCCGTATTGGCCGCCGATCCGCCGGAACATTCAACGCCGTTTTTGGCAATATGTCCGTAAATTTGTTCGGCCAAAGAAGCGTCAATCAACGTCATCATGCCTTTGGGCATATTATGCTGCGTTAAAAATTCGTCGTCCATATTGGCCAGCACGTCAACCATGGCATTGCCGATTGCCACAACGTCAAAACGTGTCAGAGCGTTCATATAAAACCTCCGTATGGGGTTAAAGATAACGACAGTATAAAAAAACTTACAATTCAAGCAAGACTCTGCTACAAAAATAAGGAATTTCTTTCGGAGTAAAAAGAGATGCTGATTGAATTAAGAAATGCTGTCAAAGATGTTTTTTCAAAACAAATCAGAGGGTTAGTCTGGCTTACCGCCTTGACGACTCTGCTTGTTTTTATTGTTCTTTTTTGTTTGTTTGTTTTCGGTATGTCTTTTTTTGAGCTGGCGGACAGTCCAAAGCTGGAAAAAACGGTGGAAGTCCTTGGTTATATTCTGTTTTTTATCATGTCGCTGATGCTTTTTCCCGCCGTGGCGGCGTTCGTGTCGGGTTTTTTTATCGATTCGGTTGTCGATCGGACGGCGAAAAAAAACAATATTTCCGGTTTAAGAAACGTTCCTTTGTCCGAAAGCGTTGTTTTATCGGGAGTCGTCGCCTTGAAAGGAGTCGTTTTATCCGCCGCATTAATCCCCGTTACTTTGATGTTGGGACTGATTCCTTTTGTCAATCTGGTGCCGATTGTTCTATATTATGGATTAAACGGTCGTCTTTTGGCCAGAGAGTATTTCTTTGCCGTGGCTTTGCGCTATATGCCGAAGGATAAAGCTGACGAAGTTTTTGACCGTGATTTCGGGTATTGGATCAAAAGCGGCATTATTATTGCCATTTTAATGACAATTCCCGTCATCAACATTATTTCTCCGCTGATTGCGATGGCGTTTATGCAGCGGCTGTTTTTAAAAAAACAACAGGAACAAAGATGAAAAAAGCTGTTTTGATTTTTGCGTTTTGTTTTCTGGCCGGGTGTGCCCGTGTTCCCAAAGAACTGCCGGTCGTCGCCGCGCCCGACGAGGCGGAGGTGTCTGTCGACGGTTCCCGAACCGCCGTCGGATCCGGACGCAAAGATCCGCTGTTGAAGGCGGATTATGTGCTGCGGGTTTTGGGCGAACCGACGGTAAAACGCCGCGAAACCCCCTCTGAAGTCTGGGTGTACGCTCAATCGGGCTGCGTTCTGTTTATTTACATGAACGAACAGGACGACGGGTCGTCTTTGGTTCGGCATATGGAAATCGGAACGCCGACGTTTCGGGCGACGCGGAAAGATTCTCTGTCATGTTTGAAAACGGCGGCGAAGTTAAGATGATTGAAACGATCCTGCGGGCGGATAAAGCTTTTCTGGATTATATTCAGACTCTGCGCACAGACATGCTGGACACGCTGATGACAGCGGTAACTTTTCTGGGCGATGCGGGGATTTTCTGGATTGCGTGGGCCGGTGTTTTATGCTGCTTTTCAAAAACCAGAAAAACGGGATTCTTAATGATGGCGGCACTGGCCGTAACGTTCGTTATCAGTACGCTGGGATTAAAGAATTTATTTGAACGTCTGCGTCCGTGCGTTCAGTTCCCGAAAGATTTGTTTTATGCCTGTCCGTCCGGTTTTTCTTTTCCGTCCGGACATTCCGTTTCATCGTTCGCCGCGGCGGGCGTGCTGTTTTTCAGACATGAAAAAGGCAGAACGGCCGCGTTGATTCTGGCGTTTTTCATCGCTTTTTCCAGAATGTATCTGTATGTTCATTTTCCGTCGGACGTTTTAACGGGCAGTCTTTTAGGCATTGCCGCGGCTTATCTGGTTGTCATGTACGACGGAATAAAGAAAAAGGCAGAGCCGTAACTCTGCCTTTAAAAGTTTTTTTTAAGCCATTTGTTCGTTAATCCAGGCGGCCAGCTTTGATTTTGTCATGGCGCCCGAATGTGTGGCGACGGCCTGACCGTTTTTAAACATGATCAGTGTCGGAATGCCGCGGACGCCGAAATTTGTCGGCGTTTCGGGCGAATCGTCAATATTCATTTTGACAACTTTCAGCTTGTCGCCCATTTCTGTTGCGACTTCTTCCAAAACGGGGCTCAGCTGGCGGCACGGAGAACACCATTCGGCAAAGAAATCAACCAGGACAGGAACGTCCGAATTTTTGATTTCATTTGCAAATTCATTGTCTTTAATTACTTTCATGTTGTTTTCCTTTCTATAAGAGAACTGTACTGCCTTTATAAGAGGCTTTGAAATAACGGTCAATACTCCATTGTATCACAAACAAGGGAAGTGATCTCGGTTAATTTCGGCGCTTCTGTCCACAACAGGAAACATCTGATGTTTTTGTCGGGATAGATTTTTTCGATCAAAGCCTTATAAGCCGCCATCTGCCGGATATAGGCCTGCGGCGTTTCCCGGATATCGCGCGGAATGACGCGCCCGGATTTGTAATCAATCAGACGCACTTCGTTTTCCGATACGGCCAGCCGGTCAATCTTTCCGTTAATAACGCGGCTGCCGATCACGCCGGATACGGGGACTTCCGCCAGAGAATCCGGGGCGAACAGATCCGCCGCCGCCGGATCGTCCAGCACGGAAAGAACGCCGGCGGCCAGTTTGTTTTTTTCGTCGTCCGTCATATCCGTCGCGCGCGCGGCCAATAATTTTTCCGCGGCAAAGCGGCGTTGCTGCACCGGATATTGCGGCAGAATTTCCAACAGCATATGAACGATCAGACCGCGCCGGACGGCTTTCAGACGGCCTTCGGACAACGGAGACAGGACGGCCGGTTCTTCGACGTCCGGTTTTGACGGCGCCAAAGGTCTGGGCGGCAGCGGTTCCGCGGGGGCGGGCCGGGCCGTCCAGTCGGGCAGAGCGGCGGCGGGCGGCTGATCTGTCTTTTCTTCAGTCTGTTTCGGCGGTTCTTCCTGCCGGCTGATCAGACGCAGCACGGGTTCGTCAAATAAATCCGTTTCGACTTCCTGCGCCGTATAGGAAACGGATCCGTCGTCATTCTCCGCGCTCAAAGAACTGCGGACCAGATCGTACCAGTTGCCCGCGGTGATCTGCGACGTGTCCCAGCCCGTGACGTACAGCCGGTCGGCGGCACGGGTCAGAGCAACGTAAAGCAGGCGGTTATATTCGTCGTGATCTTTTTCTTTCAGTTTTTGAATTTCGTTTTCGATGACCTCGTTACGGTATTCCGCTTTGGGAGCCCAGAGCATGATTTCGCCGTTTTTTGCTTCCGGCCAGAAAGTTTTGGGCGGGAAAAAAGACAGCTGGCGCGTATCGGGCAGAAAAACAATCGGCGCCTGCAGCCCTTTTGCCGCGTGAATGGTCATGATGCGCACGGCGTCAAAAGATTGTTCCGGATCGCGTTTGATTTCCACGTCGTTTTGGCGCAGATGCTTTAAAAAGTTCTGTAAAGACGGCGGTTCCGCAACATCATAATGCAAAGCCAAAGACATAAATTCGTCCAAAGCGTCCAAAGCCTGCACGCCCAACCGGGAAACGAAAGCTTTCTGCCGTTCCAGAGGCCCCAGAATATAGGCGTAGAGTTCATAGGGACGCATCTGATCCACGCGGCCGAGCAGGTCTTTTAAAAACAGATACGCTTTACCCAAAGGGGTGTCCGGCTTGTTTTCATACGTTTTTAAACGGTCAAACAAAGACGTTCTGCCGCGGTCGTAGGCCAGCGTGAACAGGTCGTTTTCGGATACGCCGTCTAAAGGCATATGAAGTTCTTTGGCCTTTCGCAGATCAGCGGCGGACAAATCTTCGGGCGAAATGCCGCATAAAGGAGAACGCAGGACGGTCGCCAAAGCCAGATCGTCTTCGGGCAGCAGCAGAAAATCCCCCAGAACCATCAAATCCCTGACCGCGATGTGCGATGTGATTTTCAGTCGGTCAACGCCTGAAACCGGAACGCCGCGGGTTTTTAACTCGCGCGACAAATCGTTGATAAAAGCGTTGCGCCGGCGCACCAAAATTAAAACGTCGCCGGGACGGATCGGCCTGTTTTCGGATTCCAGGATTTCTTTTGAAGAAACCATATCGGCGATTTTCTGTGCGATTTTGCGCGCCAGCCGGGCGGACGGAGATTCGGAATAAACGCGTTCCACCGGTTTGGTAAAGGCTTTTTGCGCATCGTTATCCCGCGGTTTTTCCGTCGGCCATATTTCGACCAGTCCGGCCTGTTTTTTGCGCCAGGACAAATGGGCGGCGTTTTCTCCGTCGTCAACGACGCCTTTGCGCGCCGGGTCGAAACGCAGGACAAAGTTAACGACGTCAATGACGGCCTGTACGGATCTGAAAGAAATATACATCGGCACGTCGTTCCATTTCCTGCCGGCGGATTCGACTTTTGATTTGAAAAAGGAGCGCATTTTTTCAAACTCTTCGGGAACGGCGCCCTGAAAACTGAAAATCGACTGTTTCCTGTCCCCGACGGCGAAGATCGTTCTGTTCTGCGGGCGCATGCCGTCGCCGGCGAAAAATTCTTCGGCCAGCGCTTTGATGATCGCCCACTGGTCCGGACTGGTATCCTGCGCTTCGTCAACCAGAATGTGGTCGACGCCGCCGTCCAGTTTAAACAAAACCCAGGCCGCGGCGCCGGATTTTTCCAACAGAGTCCTTGCCCCGGCGATCAGATCGTCGTAATCCATGGCGCAACGTTCGTTTTTTAACGCCGTATATTCGTTTAAAACGGCCGAACTTAGTTCAAACAAAGCCAACGAAATCCGCTTGGTCGTCAGGGAAGCCAGTCGTTTTTGCAGCAATTCCGCTCTTTTTGCTTCCGCGGTCATGGCGGGCAGGGCGGTTTCGGATTCTTTACAGCACAGCTGTTTGCGGATTTCGTTTTCCGCTGTTAAAAACACGGACAGATATTCGGGCAAAAGGGTAATTCTGTCTTCTTCGGCAGCATTTAGAAAAGCGTCTGTCTTTAAAAATTTGTCCGTATCCGTTTTTTTCTTTGAAACGCCCAAAACGGCGGCGGTCTGGCGCAGCTCGCTTTCCCGTTCTTCGGATAAACGGCAGAAGTCCGCCCGTAAAGAATCTGCGGTGCAACCCCGCGGCAGATCCAGAGCGTCTTCATAAGCGGCGATTAATTCTTCGGGCGTTGCAAATTGCGCATTGATCCGCTTGACGGCGGCCAGATGAATCGTCATCTCTGTCAGAACGTCTAAGAAGCCGTCTTCCGTCGTTACGGCGGTAATCGTTTCCAGGCAGGCGGCGTAACGGCTTTGGCCGAGGACTTTGTTCTGCGCCTGTTCAATCAATTCCATGGCGCCGCGTTCGTCTAAAACGTCAAATTGAGGGGAAACGCCGGCTTCCAGCGGGAAACGTTTCAGCAAAGACTGACAAAAACTGTGCAGCGTTGTGACCTTTAATCCGCCGGCCGTGTCCAGCAGCCGGGCAAACAGCCGTCTGGCGCGCGCGATCAAAGCCGCGTCGGGGGGCGCGTCGCGCAGCTCCGTCAATTCCCTGACCAGCAGAGATTCCTCCTGTGCCGCCCATTTGGCCAGGCGTTCGGCGATTTTGTTCGCCATCTGCGCCGCGGCCGTGCGCGTAAACGTCAGACACAGGATTTTTTCGGGCGGCGTTCCCGTCAGTAACAGGTTTAACACGCGGTCGGAAAGCACTTTTGTCTTTCCCGATCCCGCGGAAGCCGCCACCCATGCGGATTCAAAAGGATTGGCCGCCAGACGCTGCAATGCGTTCGGATCTGTCAAATCCATTTATTCCTCCTGCCGTTCAGATGAATCGGACGAGGCCCATTCGTCAAACCGCGCCAGATGGTCAAAGTCGTTATATTGAAGTGAAACGCTGACGTCCGGCGTTGCCAGATAGGGCGTTTGGGGATCGTCGTAAGTGTTGATCAGGTCTTTTAAACGTTCCAGCGCTTCGTCGGATAAAGTTTCGGTTTCTTCCTGATTCGTCGTAATCTGCCGGATCGTTCCGCCGTCCTGCTGTCCGCGCAAACGCCAATATTCCATGGCTGCCGCGGGTTTGTCTTTGACGTTTTTAAATCCGTTGTGCCGTAAAACGGCGGCTTCCAGCGGCAGCTGCGGGGAATAACCGGTCAAAACGGATTTTTTCGCGGGCAGCAGGCCCGTTTTGTAATCAATCAAAGTAACGTCGCCGTCATTCCCGACGTCGATTCGGTCGGCCGTGCAGGACAGTGTAAAATCGCCGCCTTTGGTTTTAAAGGAAATCTCGCCTTCCTGTTCGCATAGAATCTTTGCCGTGCCGGCCTGCCGTTCTTCCTGCCGGCGGATAAACCATTTCAGGGCGGATTCCAGACGCGGTTTCCAAAAAGCGGCGGCCGTCTGCGAAAAATTCAAATCTTTAAACAGTTCCGCCCCGATTTTCAGTATTTCGGATTCAGCGTCGACAGGCAATTTTGACGGATATTTTGAACAAAACGTTTCAACGGCTTTGTGAACAATCGTGCCGTAATCGGCGGCGTTAAACTCTTCGTCAACATCGTCCAGCGGCCGCAGCCCCAGAATATACTGCGCGTAAATCGAATACGGATCGCGCATCAGCGTTTCGATTTTTGTCACGGATAATCTGCGCGGACGGGCTGATACCGGCGGGTTCGGTTGCGGCGGCAGAAAAGACAAAACTGCTTTCGGTTCGTCAATCCGGCGCGCCCAGTCCTGCCGGTTTCCTTTTTCAAAACTTAAACCGGAAATATCCAAAACGGTCTGCAGACGCATTAACCAGCGCGACGGTACGCTGGGGGCGCCGCCTTCCTTGACGGAACGGGTCATAATCAGATTTTCGGCGCAGAAAGCCTGAGCAAAATCGTGCGCCGACAGAGCGATTTTTCTTTCCGGCGCAGACAGGCCGCACTGTTCGCGCATCGGGCGGGACAGCCACGGGTCGGCTTCGGGCGTTTTGGGCCATGTGCCTTCGTTTAATCCGCCTAAAATCAAAACGTCGGGCTGAATCAGGCGCGCTTCCATCGTTCCCAGAATATCCAGCCGCGGGTGCATGCCGTATTTCGGGCGGACGGTAACGCTTTTGAATAGTGCTTTTAAAAGCGATAAATATTCGGCTGGCATAACTTTTCCGATCAATGCCGCCTGTTCTTTTAACGCGGTGAAAAAAGCCGCCGCGGCTTCCCCCGCTTCGCCGGTCCACAACCGTTCGGCGCCGGTTCTGTCCGCGCTTTGCGCCAGCTGTTCCGCGGCGTTTAAATGCGCATTCAGCAACGTTTCAAAATCCTGCGCCGCAGGATCTGTCATATTTTGGGTAAAGGGGCCCAGACGAGTTTCCAGATCGTTGATAAAATCGGTTATTTCCGGTATGCCGGCCGTTTCCGCCGCCCGCTTTAATCCGGCAAAACCGTTGCCGGGGCGTTTGCCGCGCAGCAGGTTTTTTTCCAGCCGGCGCACCAAAGAACGAAACGGAGCGAAACTTTTAGCGCCCAAAGCCAGCGGGTGTTTTAAACAGGCCAGCATTTCCACGGGCGCCCAGTCGGTTAAAGCCGCCTGTCCCAGCAGCAAAAGAAAAGCCCCTAAAGGAGTCAGCGTCAGGTTCGTACCGGCGGAATCGTCCATAATAATTCCCCAGCGGTTCATTTCGGCGACGACGCGGCGGGCCAAAGATCTGTCCGGCGTAATCAGCGCGGCGGTTTTTCCGGGGGTTTCCAGCGTTTCGCGCAGAACCAGAGCGATAATCAGGGCTTCTTCCTGCACGTTGGCGCAGTCGATTTTTTCAATGCCGGCCACAGCTTCCCGACTGAATTTTTCGGCCGTCCGCCAATGATCGGTCGTCGCCGCCGGACGCATCGCTTCGCTGATCAGGCGCAGCCGTTCGCCGCGCACGGGCGGATTGTTTCCGAAAACGCGCACGTCCGCCCGCGTGATTCCCATTTTTTCCAGCAGTTTTTTCAGATTATACTGCGGGTGGGACGGTTCGCAGGCGGCGAAACTTTCTTCGTCCAGCAGCATATCCAGCCCCGGCAGAATCACTTTGCCGTTCGGCATGGCGGCTATGGCGTCCAACAGTTCGGCCGTCGCGGGCTGCGACCCTGTCGAACCGGCGGCAATGACGGGAAAGGGCGGCGGATTTTTGCGCCAGAAATCGGCCTGCGCCCTGAATAAACGCGCTTGCCGGTCGGCGGCGTCAATAACGCCTTCTTCTTTTAAAATTTCAGGCCAGGCCGCCGTAACAATTTCCAAAAAGACCAGCGTTTCCTGCCAGTGGGCGGCAAATTCGTCGGGCACAAGATTTTTCAGCCGGTCAAACGGCATGCTTTCAATGTAGGTTTCGTCCAAAAACTGCGCCAAAGCGTCTGCCAGATGCAGCGCTTTTTCGGCGCCGAGCGGCTGCGGGCTGCGTTTTTGAATCAGCTTGCTTAATAATAAACGCCGGCGCAGCGGGTCAATCGCGTCCGGCAGATCTGCGGCGTTTAATAAAGATAAACGCCCCTGCGTTTCTTCGTCTTCGACGGCGGAAAACGGGATTAAACGCGGCAACATCAGCGGCCGTCCGCCGCTTTGGCGAAGAAAAGCTTCCTGAACAGTTTTGCATGCGCGTCGGGTCGGCAAAAACAAAACCGTTTTTGCCAGTTCGGACGGCGTGTCCGCATGCCGGCTTAACAGTTCTACCGCCAGTGTGTCGGCAAAAGAAAAAACAGGCGCGATCGTAAAAACGTTTTTAACCGTCATCAGGCTGATCCTTCAGCTTTTGTTCCGCCAAAGCCAAAGCTTCCGGCGTACCGACGTGATACCAGTCGCCGTCGCCGACGACGGCGGCCAGCCGTCCCGCTTTTTCAGCCCGGTCATACAGCAGGTTTAATGAAAATTTTCCGTCCGGAGCGTCGTCAAAAATCCGCGGGTTTAAAATCTGCGCGCCCGCATAAACAAAGGGAGCGGTTTCTTCTTCGGGTTTTTTGCGTCGCGGCCGGCCGCTTTCAATAAAATAATCCCCTTTGCCGTCGTGGCCGTATACATGTTCGACCGGCCACAGCAATAATAAAATATCGGCCCGCGTTTCATCAAAAACCTGCGCCATACGTTGCAGCGCCGGCGTTTTTTCCGTCCACAACGGGTCTGCGTTTAAAACAAAAAAAGGCCTGTCCCCCAGCAAAGGCAGCGCTTTTTTTACGCCGCCGCCGGTTTCCAGAGCATTTTCTTCTTCTGAAAAAGTAAACCGCATATCCGTGCGTTTATTCAGGTTTTCCTTGATCTGTTTCCCTAAATAACACACGTTGACAACGCAGTCTTTAATTCCGTACGCCGCGATTTTATCGGCTACGCGGTCGATCAGCGTTTCGCCCAGCACTTTAATCAGCGGTTTGGGCGTTTCGTCGGTCAAAGCGCGCATGCGCGTTCCGCGGCCGGCCGCCAGAATCATCGCTTTGTTTATTTCAACAGACATGCGGGGATTCCTCTGTATTCGGCCGGAATGTTTTTATCAAACCAGACTTTTAATTTGCCCAGAACCGGGTGTTCCAAAGCACGTTCCAGCAGCCGCCACAAACGCGGCAGGTGCTGTAAATAACGGTTTTTTTTGTCACGGACGCACAGACGGACAAAAATGCCCAGCACTTTAACGTGGCGCTGCGCGGCCAGAACAGCCCATGAGGCCAGAAAATCCTGTTCGTTCGGCAGCTTTGCTCCCAGTCCCGTCATATATCTGTCCCGCATATCCGCCAACAGCTGCGGGTCAATATCGCGGCGGGCGTCTTCCATTAACGACATAATATCGTAAGTGATCGTGCCGTGCAGAGCGTCCTGGAAATCCAAAAGACCGCAGGCGTGAATCCCTTTGCGGCCGTCCAGCAGCAAAAGGTTGTCCACATGATAATCGCGCAACACCAGCGTTTTGGGGACATTGTTGGCAATCGGGAACAGCTCTTCCCACAACAAGACAAAATCGTCAACGATTTCTTTGTTTGTTTCTTTGCCGAACGCCGCCGGCATAAACCAGTCGGGGAACAGCATGACTTCGCGTTTTAAGGCCTCTTCGTCATAAGGCGCCAATCCTTCGGGGATAACTTCCGCTTCGTCATGCGAATGCAGATCGATCAGCAGATCGACGGCCAGCTCGTACAGTTTTCTTTCGTCCGCACCGTTTTTTAACAGGCGGGTATAAGTCGAATCTCCGAAATCTTCCAGTAAAACAAAGCCGTTTTCTTCGTCCTGCGCGTAAACGTGCGGCGCGCTGTATCCTAATTCTTCCAGTTTTTGGTCAATCGTTAAAAACGGCCGGACGTTTTCCATTGGCGGCGGCGCGTCCATTAGTACCATCGATTCGCTGCCGCGCGTCAGCCGGTCATAGTGCCTGAACGACGCGTCTGCGGCCAGCAGCTTTCTGTCCGCGTCGTCCCAGGCGTTTTCCTTTAAAAAGCGATTTAAGTGTTCAATACGTTCCGACATAAGTCCGATTTCTCCATTCTGCCCTGCCAGCCTGTACCGCGGGCCGTAAGGGTTAAAGTTCTTTTATCCGCTTTTCCGGCGGGAATTTGAATTTGAATGTCCAGCCGATCCCGCGGCAGCAGTCGTTCGGCGCGCTGCGGCCATTCGATCAGGGAAACGCCGTCGCTTAAGGCTTCTTCAAATCCGATTTCGTAAATTTCCTGCGCCGTTTTTAACCGGTACAGGTCAAAATGCCAGATTGTCAAAGGATTGCCTCCGGTTCGTCCGGCCGCCGCGTCATAAAGCTGAACCAAAGTAAAAGTCGGGCTGGGAACGTCTTCGTTTTCATCGGTCAGGGCGCGGATAAAAGCTCTGGCGAAAACGGTCTTCCCGGCCCCCAGATCACCGGATAAAGTGATTACGTCACGCTGCCGGACCTGACCGGCCAGACAGGCGGCAAAAGATTCCAACTGCTGACGGGACAGATCCGTCAAAATCAACGGATCAGAAGAAATCAAAGACGCTACCATTTTTCTTTGACCGCGGCGCAGGCAGTTTCGGCACTTTGATTTTTGCTTTTTGCCGCTGAATCTGCTGTTGTTCCACTTTCCATTCCCAGGGCATTTGGAACTGCCCCGCCCACAGACCGCTTTTAGCCTGCTGAGCTTTCGTCTGATAAGGAATATATATCTGCGTGACGGCCGGCAAAGCGATTGCCCAGCCTTCTTCGACCAAAGCAGCGCCGATATCGAACGTTCCGACCGAACAGGCCGCCATTAATTCCTGCTGAGCATTAACATTCATGACCCGGCAGGAAATTTCATCGCCGCTGACAAAATCACGCAGCATGCGCGCGGCGACATAACCACATTCATACGAATGGCCGTTTTGGTCAATACAATTTTGGTCAATTAACGGCGAAGCAATGCCGTACAGGCGGATCGTATGCTGTCCGATTCGGAAAACGTCGCCGCTGACAATCGATTCTATTCTGCCTTTCACGACCTGCGGAATCGGCACGGCTCGCGGACCGGTTGCCGGCGGCAGGCCGACCAGATCCGTTTCCTGGGCGGGAACGGCCGCAGCTTGCGGCATAGCGGCGGGGACAGCGCCGGGCATTGCGGGAATCGCGGCCGGAATCTGCTGTACGGCGGCAGGGGCGGGAGCCGGTTTGCTCAGGAATTTTGCGCTGACGTTTTGCAACATGTCCGATCCTGAAACAAAGAAGAAAAGAACGGCGACGATAACTGCCATCAACACAAATGTGGACATACAGCCCAGAAAACGCCATAACCCTTTTCCCAAAAAGAAAAAGCTCAGTATGCCGATTAAAATTGCGCCGCCGCCGACGGCCATATCCGAACCTGATCCGGTTTGAAAACAAAGGCTGCCGATATAAGAAGAGGCCAAACCGATAACAAGAAGAGCAAGCCGCAAAAACACGTCAGATTCCTTTCCGAATTAAACGAAATATTTATGTCATTAAAAATAAAGCAGCGGATAATGTCAAGAATCCGCCGCTTTATTTTTTTTATTATCCTGTTTTAGCGCGTATATTCATCGCGTTTGCGCAGACGCATTTGATTCGCGCGGAAACTTTCCTGCTCGCGGCGTTTGGAAATTTGATATTTTTTCGCAAAATCCGTATCGCGTTTCGTGACGGCCTGATTTTTGCTTAATCCGCGCAGTTTTCTTAATCTTTCGACGCTGATTTTCTGACCTTTGGCGTCTGTAATGTACAATTCCTTTTTAGCCGTTCTTTCCAGATATTTTTTCCGGCTGCGTTCGATTTTGGCGCGCGACAGACGGCTTTTACGTTCGGACGGCAGCAGTTTGTGCTTGGATCTTTTTCTGCGTTTTGTTTCGCCTTCCAATCCGCGGACGTCGCGTTTTTTCAATTCCAGCGGTTTTTCCCTTCCGACATAACGATTCGATTCCTGCGCCCGTCTGATGTCTTCGACGGAAAGCAGTCCTTCCATTCCCAGCTTGCGTTCCTGACGCAACAGGTTGTTGCGGACTTCCAGTTTTTCTCCGATCTGGCGTATGTCTTCCCGGCGTTGTTTTTCGGCGGCCGAAATCGCGCGCGGTTGACGGTTCTGTTCGGCTTTTTCCGCATACAGGCGATCCTCGGCTTCTTTTGCGGCGCGAGCCGTTCGGTACAAAACATTATCGTTTTTAACAATATTTGAATGTACGTTTTTTTCTTCGGCGGCGCGGCGCTGCTGCCATACCAGGCTGCTGTTATCGGCCAGACGAATGCGTTTTTTCCTGTTTTCTTCCATTTTTTCGATCCTACTCATCAGAAAAACCGAGATCTTATTACCACACTTTTCATTATACAGCAAAGGAAAGAAAAAAAAAGATTTTTTGGAAAAAATCGACAAAAAACAGAAAAAGAATATCCGAAAATATAAAAAAATACCTAATGAACGGGCAGATAAATTTGAGTTTTCTTTGTCCCTTTTTTGTCCGAAACGGCCAGTGTTCCGCCGTGCATTTCAATAAAGCCGCGAATCAAAGAGGCGGCAAAACCGTTTTGAGCGGCAAAATTAACCGTGTCGGAGTCGTTTTTCACATCTAAAGACTTTTCTTCCAAAGAAATGACCAGATTTTTATTTTCCGTATAAACGGATAAAGAAACGGTTCCGTTCTTAAACGCTGCCGATACGGCGTTGTTGATCAGATAAAACAGAACCTGTTTCAGCCGTTTTTTGTCGGCGATCAGCGTCGGCAAAGCGTCCGGGCAGTTCAGATGCAGGGAAATATTTTTGTTTTTGGCCTGTTCTTTGACGGTGTTCATAATGCCGTTCAGCAAAGCGCGCGCGTCAACGCAGTCCAGTTCCAAAACGGCGGATCCCGTTTCAATCAGCGCCAGATCGGCCAGATCGGCAAACAGGATTTTCAGTTCGGACGAAGAATCAAAAATGGTCTGCAGGCATGTTTTCTGCCGCCGGCTGAGCCGCTGGCCGGCGCCGTCCGTCAATTTTTGGACCGCTTCGGTCAAAGACGACAACTGCGGAGTAATTTCCCGGCCCAGCTGTTCCAAAAAGACGGCGCGCAGTTTTTCCGCCTGAACCGTTGTTTGTTTAAATCGGCTCAGCAGCGTTTCTTTTTCTTCGGCCAAAGAAGAACTCTTTTCTTCTTCCGTCACGTCCAGAAAAGAAACGAATATCCCGCCGTCGGGCAGGCCGGCCGCGACAAATTCCAATACTTTTCCGTCCGGTCTTAAAATCTGGAAAATTTCGCCCGTGTGCGATGTGATAACGCCCAGCAGCTGTTCTTTCAGGGCTTCCCAGTTATTTTCATTTTCAAAAAACGGCTTTTGTTTTTCGATAACTTCTACGATCGTCGCCGGCGGATTGTTAAAATCGGAATCGCTGATCTGCCACAAAGTCAGATAAGCCGTATTGGCCAGACGCAGCCGTCCGTCGCGTCCGAACAGCAAAATGGCTTCGCGCAGGTGGTTGACGACGGTGTACTGCGTTTCGTTCAATACCGTCATGGACCGTTCCATGGTCAAATGTCCGGTAACGTCTTCGTATGTGATTAAAAGCCCGCCCAGCGGGTGGGGCGTCAGCATGCGGCGCAGAGTCATGCCGGAAGGCAGATGCAGAATGTCTTCGGTCGCCGCGACCAGAGAGGTGAAGTATTTTATTTCACGCGTTTTATAAGCGCTGAAATCCCTGTTTTCGGGCAGCCGCCGTTTTTCGCGCAGCATATCCAGCACATGGGAATACGTCGGCGAACTGTCCAGCCATTCCGCCTCCAGATCCCACAGGTTCATAAACGAAGTGTTGTAAAACCGCAGGCGCATGTCTGCGTCAAAAACGGCAATGGCGGTTTTTAAATGTTCCAAAACGCCGTTATGAGAAGCGATATGATTCTGCAAGCTGTTTTGCAGTTCCTGTTCCTGCGTAATATCGCGGACAAAACCGATCGTTCTGTTTTTGGAATACAACTGGGCGGGCAGAGGAATTTCCGAAGCTTCAACCCAGCGGCGTTTACCTTTCATGACGACGAATTCGCGGGCTTTTTTTTCTTTTCCCGCAGCGCGTGCAGCCGCCGCCAATACTTTTGCTTCGCGCGGCGATTTTTCATAAACCAGCTCGCTGCCCAGCAATACTGCCTGTTCGGGAGAATCCGCATGCACGGCTTTGGCATACGCAGGATTGCACGCGGCGATCTGCAGTTCTTCGTTGCGCAGCCAGATCGGAAACGGCAGGCTGTCAAATGCCTGTTTAAATAAAGTGTTTTCTTTTTCCAGTTCGCGCGCCTTTTCGCCCAAAGAAGCCAGTTTTTTTGTCGTGTCCGTTGTTTCCCGTACCCACAGCGCATCTATAATATTTTTGTATTTGGCCGTGCGTGTCCTGAACCCGGAAACCAGAAAGCTTTTTGTGCGCGTGGTATTCTGCAGTTCCAAAGCAAAAGGCCGTTCGTCCGCGCGCATTTCGTTTAACGCCGCCCCCAGCGCTTCGGCGCTGTCGGGCGTAAAGTGTTCCAAAAGAGCGTCAAAAGAAGACTCCGTTCCCTGCGATAAATCCATCATGACGGCCAGCCGTCGGGAACAATGCGTTTCCCGGATAAACCCGATCGGATCGTACAGCCACAGATAACAGCCGTCCGGAAAACTTTCCAGCGTTTCTTCGGCCGTATTCAGTTTTTCTTCAGTCAAAAGCAGACGCTTGCGCTGCTTTAACAATAAAAAAACGGCCGCCGCGCAAAACAAAGCAACAATAAAGCAGATAAACAACAGTGTTTTCGGGTAAAAAAACGCCGAAATCATCATTTTTGTCAGGATTGAATCAAAAGCTGTCATCATTTTCTTAAAATAGCGCGGCTTGCAGGAAACAGCAAAATAAAAATTTAAGTTGTATCCGAAAGATGTTTTCGAAATGATATCTTTTTTTTAATTGATTTTCTGGTGTAAAACGGAGATTATCTGGAAAAGTATCAGTACTATTTTTTTATAAGGAAACAGTTATGGTGAAAATTAGAAGGTCTTCACGCGGCAGAACTGCGGACGGTTCTCCCAATCCGATTGACGTTTATGTTGGCGCCAGAGTGAAAATGCGCCGGACTTTGCTGGGAATGAGCCAGGAAAAACTGGGCGAGGCTATCGGTTTGACTTTTCAGCAGGTGCAAAAATACGAACGCGGTCTGAACCGTATCAGTGCCAGCCGTTTGTTCGATATCAGCAAAGTCTTGGAAGTTCCCATCGGCTTTTTTTTCGAAGAAATGGACGATCAGGTCGCGGAATTATCACCGTGTATGCTGGCCGGCGCTTCCGAATTGGCCGAAGAACCCGTTTTGTTTAACTATGATCCGATGACAAAACGCGAAACGCTGGAACTGGTGCGCTGTTATTACACGATTCCCGACCGCCGTCTGGCCAAAAAGCTGCTGGACCTGGTAAAGGCAATGGCTTCTTCGACTGAAGATGAGGACGATAAAAAGTAAAATCCGCTTTTTATTCGTTTGATAAAATTTCCGGATGCGGTTCTTTTGATCGGGCCGCATCTTTTTTTTACGGGCGGGACAAAAACGGGGTAAATCCGTAAAATTCTGTTTTCAAAAACGTTCTTCTCATTTATACCTGAACGGGTCGTTTTGTTATTTTTGGACATGAGGAGTACATTTGATGAGAAAAAGTTATCTGTTTACCAGCGAATCCGTTTCCGAAGGACACCCGGACAAGGTCTGCGACAGTATTTCCGACACGTTGCTTGATTTGTTTTTAACCCATGACCCGCAGGCGCGTTCCGCCGTTGAAACAATGGCGTCGACCGACCGCGTGATTATCTGCGGCGAAGCCCGTCTGCCGGAAAACGTTGACCGGCGCATGATGGAAGACGCCGTGCGCCGCTGCATCAAAGACATCGGTTATGAACAAAAGGGGTTTGATTGGCAGACGGTTGACGTTCAGAATTTTATTCATAAACAGTCGTCCGACATCGCGCGCGGCGTTGATGAAAACGAAAATAAAGAAGAAGGCGCCGGCGATCAGGGGATTATTTTCGGGTACGCGACCAATGAACTGGACGGGACGGAATATTCTCCGGCGGCATTGTTTCTATCTCACAGCATATTGAAGGAGCTGGCCCGTCTGCGCCATGCCGGCGAAATCAAGTGGCTGCGCCCCGACGCCAAAAGCCAGGTGACTCTGCGCTATGAAAACGGCCGGCCCGTCGACGTGGATACGGTCGTCGTATCGACACAGCATACCGAAGACGTTTCTTATGATGAAATCCGTGAGACGATTCGCGGGGTTGTTCACGGGCTGCTGCCGAACGGCTGGACGGTTGACGATAAAAAGTTTTATGTAAATCCGACGGGGCGTTTTGTCATCGGCGGGCCGGACGGCGATACGGGGCTGACGGGACGGAAAATCATCGTTGACACTTACGGCGGCGCGGTGGCTCACGGCGGAGGCGCTTTTTCGGGAAAAGACCCTACAAAGGTCGACCGGTCCGCAGCGTATGCGACACGTTATCTGGCAAAAAATATTGTCGCGGCCGGTCTGGCGGACAAGGCGATGATTCAGCTGGCTTATGCGATCGGCGTCGCGCGGCCTCTGGCTGTTTATCTGGATACGTTCGGCACCTGTAAAGTTGACGAAGACAAGCTGGAACGGCTGCTGCCCGAAATCATGGATCTGACGCCGCGCGGCATTCGGACGCATTTAAAGCTGAACCGTCCGATTTACCTGCCGACGTCGCGTTACGGCCATTTCGGCAGAACGCCGGGGGCGGAAGGGGCTTTTCCGTGGGAAAAAACGGATCTGGCCGAACAGTTGAAACGCGCTTTTTAAACGGGAAACGGGAATGGAAAACAAAACGCTCAGGGATTATCAGTTTTACGGCCGCCGAAAAGGAAAAAAGCTGAAGCCTTCACGCGAAGTGCTGTTAAGTTCTTTTCTGCCGAAAGTCCGTCTGCCGGACATGGCCGGGCGCAAGGACGTCGATCCCGCGTCCTGTTTTCCGGTTCCCGTCCGTTCCGTCTGGTTGGAGGTCGGATTCGGCGGCGGAGAACACTTGGCGCAGCAGGCTTTGCGCCGCCCTGACACGGGTTTTATCGGCGCCGAGGTGTTCTTAAACGGCATTACCAGTCTGCTGACGCATTTAACCGGCATGGAACGGCGCGGCGACGTTGACGAACATGTTTCTCTGGCGGCCGGGCGGACGGACAATGTGCGCATATACGATAATGACGTGCGCGATATTCTGCCTTGTTTCAAAGACGGCGCTTTTGAACGGATTTACGTTTTGTTTCCCGATCCGTGGCCGAAACGGCGCCATGCGGACAGACGTTTTATCGGGCCGAAAAATCTGCCCGTGCTGGCGCGTTTGTTAAAATCCGGCGGCGAACTGCGCGTTGCCAGCGACGATATGAACTATATCCGCTGGTCGCTGGAACATCTGATGAAATCGCCGGATTTCGAATGGACGGCCGAAACGGCGGATGATTGGCGAAAACCGCCGGCGGACTGGGTAAATACGCGCTATGAACAAAAAGCGCTGCGGCAGGGCAGAAAGCCAGTCTATCTGATTTTTAAACGGAAATAAAAAATGCGGATTTCAGTTAAAGCTTCTCCGACAGAACGTGAATTTTTTATTAAAGGCGAATTTACGGCCCGTGACGAAGAACGTTTTTTTGACGTTTTCGTGCAGGTCCGGTCAATGACCGAACGCTGCCTGGTGTTTAATTTGTCGCAGTGCTCTTTTATCGATTCGGCGGCGATGGGCATGCTGGTCGTCGCCTGTGAAGAGGCGGCGAAAAGAAACGCTTTGCGCGTAATCCGGTCGGCGCCGGCAATGGTCAGGGACATATTGCTGTCCGCCGGATTTGAAAAATTTTATTATTTTCAGTAACGGGTGAAAAAAGGCTTGCCTGAACCGGCGCGGTCTGTTATGTATGAAACGTACATTCTTATAGTTTCTATGAGGGTGGGCTTAAAAAGCCCGCTTTTTTTTATGGTAAGAACCGGGGGAAGAAATGACTCTGAACGATACTTTGACTGAATTGATTGTTCCCGTGTGCGAAGACATGGGGTACGATCTGGTTCGTTTGCAGCTGCAGGGCGGCAATTCGCGCAAAGTTTTGCAGATTATGGCGGAACGCAAAGACCGCCGGGCAATGACTGTCGACGACTGCGCCGATTTAAGCCGCGCGATTTCCCCGGTGTTAGATGAACATGACCCGATCGAAGACAACTATACGCTGGAAGTCAGTTCCCCCGGAATTGACAGGCCGCTGGTAAAGTTGGACGATTTTGATCGGTTCAAAGGATTTGAAGCAAAAATCGAATGTCAGATTCTGATAAACGGCAGAAAACGTTTTTCCGGCCGTTTGCAGGGGATTGACGGTTCGGACGTTGTTATAACGTTTGACGGCGTCGACGTTCGGATTCCGTTTGACCAGATTGCGAAAGCGAAACTGATTTTGACGGACGAACTGCTGGCGGCGTTTGCTTCGCAGTCAGACGAGGAATAAAAAAGGAAATACACTGATGGAAAATACGGCAGCTTTACCGCGTCCCGAACTGTTGCAGGTGGCAGATGCGGTCGCCCGCGACAAGGGTATTGACAGGGACGAAGTCCTGGGCGCTATGGAATTTGCGATTCAAAAGGCGGGGCGTTCCAAATTCGGACAGGAACACGATATCCGCGCGACAATCGACCGTAAAAACGGGGCGATTACGATGGCGCGTTATATCGAAGTCGTTCCCGATGACGCGGAAATCGAAAACGAAGCCGCGCAGATAACGGAAACAAAGGCGCGCAAAAAGGATCCTTCGCTGAAGGCCGGCGATTTTATTGTTGATCCTCTGCCGCCGATTGATTTCGGGCGCATTGCCGCGCAAACCGCAAAGCAGGTCATTGTGCAGAAAGTCCGCGACGCCGAACGTATCCGCCAGTACAATGAATACAAAGACCGGATCGGCGAAATCGTCAACGGAATTGTCAAACGTGTTGAAACCGGCAATATCATTGTCGATATGGGCCGCGCCGAAGCCGTGCTGCGCTGGGACGAACTGATTCCGCGCGAACAGTTTCATAACGGCGACCGGATTCGCGCTTATTTAATGGACGTCCGTCAGGAAGTCCGCGGCCCGCAGCTTTTCCTGTCCCGCACGCACCCGCAGTTTATGGCGAAGCTGTTCGCGCAGGAAGTGCCGGAAATTTATGACGGCGTGATCGAAGTCAAGGCTGTGGCCCGTGATCCGGGGTCGCGCGCGAAAATGGCCGTAACGGCGACGGATTCGTCGATTGATCCCGTCGGCGCGTGCGTCGGCATGCGCGGCGTGCGCGTTCAGGCGGTCGTAACGGAACTGCAGGGCGAAAAAGTGGATATTATCCAATGGTCGCCCGATCCCGCGGTCTTTATTGTCAACGCTTTGGCGCCGGCGGAAGTCGTTAAAGTCGTTTTGGACGAAGAAGCGCACAGAATCGAAGTCGTCGTTCCCGATGATCAGCTGTCTTTGGCGATCGGACGGCGCGGACAGAACGTGCGTTTGGCGTCGCAGCTGACCGGCTGGTACATTGATATTCTGACCGAAGCCGAAGAATCCGAACGTCGCCAGAGCGAAGTCAAAGTCCGCACGCAGATGTTCATGGACGCTTTGGACGTTGACGACGTTATCGCGCATCTGCTGGTTGCGGAAGGCTTTACGTCGGTCGGGGAAGTCGCGTTTGTTCCGCTGACGGACATTACGTCGATCGAAGGCTTTGACGAAGAAATCGCCGCCGAATTGCAAAACCGCGCGAAAGCGTACGTTGAAAAACAGAATGCCGAATTCGCCGTGCGCAGCAAAGAGCTGGGCGTCGACGAAAGTCTGATCGGCCATGAAGGGCTGGATCAGGGCATGATTGTCAAGCTGGCGGAAAAAGGCGTCAAAACGCTGGAAGATTTCGCTGATCTGGCGAATGACGAACTGTTGGAAATTTTAGGCGAAAACGCGATGACGGCGCACGACGCCGACGCTTTGATTATGAAAGCGCGCGAAAAGCTGGGTTGGTTTGCCGATGACGGTGAAAAAGCCTGATGTAAAAAAGAAGCGCTGGCGGGGGACTCCGTCCCCCGACGGTCTGTCGCGCAAAAAAAACGAAACGGTGCGCCGGTGTCTGGTGACGCGCGAAACGCTGCCGATGGATCGTTTAATTCGTTTTTGCGTGTCGCCCGACCGCATGGTCGTCCCCGATTTGGCACATAAGCTGCCGGGCAGGGGCATGTGGGTGACGGCGGACAGGGATTTGGTTGAAACGGCGTGCGGGAAAGGCTTGTTTGCAAAAGCGGCGCACGCTAAAGTAACTTGTCCCGAAGATATGGACGGATTGATCAAATCGTTGTTTGTCAAACGTCTGCAATCTTTGCTGGGGCTGGCCAGAAAAGCGGGGCTGGCCGTGGCGGGATTTGAAAAAGCGGCGGAAGCGCTGAAAAAAAAGCAGGCGGTCTGCCTGTTGGAAGCCGTGGACGGCGCAGCCGACGGGCGGGAAAAATTGGACCGTCTGCGCGGCGGCGTTCCGCTGATCCGGGTGTTGACCGCCGATCAGACCGCCGAAGCTTTGGGCGCGGGGATATGCGTCCATACCGTGCTGAAACAAGGCGGCGCCGCTGATTTATTTGTTGCAGAAGCACGGCGTTTTGCTGCATATTGCAAAATTGAACAGGTTTAATGCGTAGAAAAAAGGCTGATTGATTAAATGACAGATGCGAACGACAAAAAAACGAAAAGCGCTCCTCTCACTCTTTCCCGCCCAAAGCTGGAATTGAAAAAAACGGTTGACGTCAACCGCGCCCATCAAAGCTTTACGAACGGCCGTAAACCCGTTCAGGTCGAAGTGCGTAAAAAACGCTCTTTCGTCACTGACGCGCATGGCAATATTCAGGGCGTGAAAGAAGAAACGAACGCTTCCGAACTGCTGGACAGCGAAAAGGCGCATCGTCTGAAAGTTTTAAAAGACGCGATTAAAGCCGACGAAGAAAACCGCATCAAGGCTGAAGAAGAAGCCAGACAGCGCGCCGAAGAAGAAGCCCGCCGCGCCGCGGAAGAAGCCGAACGCAAAGCGAAAGAAGAAGCCGAACAAAAACGCCGCGCGGCCGAAAATTCGCCGAAAGAAGCTCCGTCCGTTGCCGCTCCTGCCGCCGCTGTGAAAAAGGAAGAACACAAAAAGCCGTTTGCCGATAAAAAACCGGTCGCCGCTCAGCCGGCTTTGTCGCCCGAAGAGGCCGAAGCCGCTGAAAATCACCGCATGAAGACCAGTTTTAAACGCCGCGAAATGCGCGACGACGATGGCCGCGGCCATTCCCGTCGGGGCGGCGGCGAAGACAAATGGCGCGGCGGACGGGTAAATATGTCCGCTCTGATGCGCGGCGATGAGGACGAAGGACGCGGCAGAAGTCTGGCGTCTATTAAACGTGCCCGTGAAAAAGAACGCCAAAAGATGTTCGGCGCGCCGAAACCGGCCGAAAAAGTCTATCGCGAAGTCGTCATTCCGGAAACCATCACGGTGCAGGAATTGGCTGCCCGCATGAGCGAACGCGGCGCGGACGTTGTCAAGGCTTTGATGAAAATGGGGGTCATGGCGACGATCACGCAAACGATCGACGCCGACATCGCACAGATTATCGTCGAAGAAATGGGGCACAAAGCCAAACGCGTTAACGAAGCCGACGTTGAAGACAATCTGCGCGACGCGCCCGACGCCGAAGAAACGAAACTGCCGCGTCCGCCCGTCGTAACGGTTATGGGACACGTTGACCACGGTAAAACGTCTTTGCTGGACAATCTGCGTTCAACGGACGTCGCCGCACACGAAGCCGGCGGGATTACGCAGCATATCGGCGCGTATCAGATTACGCTGGAAAACGGTCAGAAAGTCACCTTTATCGACACGCCGGGGCACGCGGCCTTTACGGAAATGCGCGCCCGCGGGGCAAAAGTGACCGATATTGTCGTTTTGGTCGTTGCGGCCAATGACGGTATTATGCCGCAGACGATTGAAGCGATTACGCACGCCAAGGCGGCCGGCGTTCCGATTGTCGTCGCGATTAACAAAATCGATGTTCCGGGGGCTAATCCGGACAAGGTGCGCACGGATCTTTTGTCGCATGAAGTCGTTGTGGAAAGCATGGGCGGTGATGTTTTGGCCGTTGAGGTGTCCGCGAAGAAACGGATTAATCTGGACAAACTGGTTGAAGCCATTTTGCTGCAGGCCGAAATTCTGGATTTAAGGGCCAACCCGAATCATACGGCGGAAGGCGCGATTATCGAAGCCAAAATGGAAAAAGGCCGCGGATCCGTCGCCACCGTTCTGGTTCAGCGCGGAACGCTGAAGCAAGGGGATATCTTTGTCGCCGGCAGAGATTGGGGACGTGTGCGCGCCATGGTTGACGAACGCGGCCAGCGCGTAACCGAAGCCGGACCGTCTTTCCCCGTCGAAGTTCTGGGATTCCAGTCCACGCCGTCGGCCGGGGACGACTTTATTGTCGTCAATGACGAAGACCGCGCCCGCGAAGTCGCGGCGTATCGCCAGCGCAAGGAACGCGAAGCCCTGCAGGTGCGTTCGACCCGTTCCGCCGTCGAACAGATGTTTGACAAGATCAAGGCCGGCGAATCCAAAGAACTGCCCGTTGTGATCAAAGCGGACGTTCAAGGCTCCGTTGAGGCTTTGTCGGCAACGCTGAATAAAATTTCAACCGACAAAGCCAAAGTCCGTATTCTGCACGCGGCGGTCGGCGCGATTAACGAATCCGACGTGACTTTGGCCAAAGCGTCCAGTGCTCTGATTATCGGCTTTAACGTCCGCGCGAATACTTTGGCGCGCACCGCAGCCAAACGCGACGGGATCGAAATCCGTTATCATTCGATCATTTATAACGTTGCGGACGATATCCACGCGGCACTGGAAGGAATGTTGGCGCCCGAATTGAAAGAAAAGATTTTGGGCTATGCGAAGATCCGTCAGGTCTACAATATTTCCAAAGTGGGCAAAGTCGCCGGTTGTATGGTCAAAGAAGGCATCATGAAACGCGGTGCGCATGTCCGTTTGTTGCGTTCCAACGTCGTTTACCATGACGGTATGATGGCGGCGCTGAAACGCTTTAAGGACGACGTTAAAGAAGTCCGCGAAGGCTACGAATGCGGCATGAGCTTTGAAAACTTCAACGACATTCAGGTCGACGATACGGTCGAATGTTATGAAATTGAAGAAGTCGCCGCCAAATTGGAAGAAGTCAAACTGTAAAAGGGGGCTTTGATGCGTTCAAATTCAAAACCGGCGACACAGCGCCAGCTGCGCGTAGCTGAACAGATTCGTCATATTCTGGCCGATTGTTTTCAGCGCGGCAACGTGCCGAAGGACTTTTTGGACTGTCCGCCCGTTTCCGTTATGGAAGTCAAGGTTTCGCCGGATTTTTCGTATTGCAAAGCCTATATTTCCGTTTTGGCGATAGAACAGTCTTCGGCCGCTGATCTGGCAAAGGCTTTGAATAAACAGGCGGGCTTTTTCCGTAAGGTTTTGGGGACAAAGATCCGTCTGCGCTTAACGCCGGAAATCCGGTTTTTTGCCGACGGCGCGCAGGCTGAAGCCGATAAGATTGACGCTTTGCTGGCTTCCGAAAAAGTCCGGCGGGATCTGATCGAACGCACAGAAGAAGACGATGCCGGAAATTAAAGCCGTCTTTTTTGACATAGACGGAACGTTGATCCGTTTTAGCACGCACGATATGCCTTTATCGACACACGAGGCATTGGAACGGTTACGTCAAAAAGGCGTTAAACTGTTTCTGGCAACGGGGCGCGCTCCTAAAAGTGTTGCCTTTATGCGGGATTATTTCGATTTTGACGGCGTTGTTTCTTTTAACGGTCAATATTGCTTTGATCAAACGGGCGTTTTGTTTAAACAACCGATTCCGTTTCAATCCGTTATGTCTGTTTTGCCGTATCTGACGGAAAATCAAATTGCGTCCAGCTTTGAAACGGCGGAAGCGAATTATTTCAATATGGTCAATGAACGCGTTTATGAATTGATCCGCTTGGTCGGCGTAAACGAACCCGATCCGCAAACGATTGACGTAACGACGTTAAAGCAAGACGTTTATCAAATGACGGTTTACGTCAACGCGCAGGAAGAAGAAGCGCTGATGCAACATCTTCCCGATTGCAAAGCGTTGCGTTGGTATCCGACTTTTGTCAATATCATCGGCAAAGACAGCGGAAAGCCGGTCGGTATTTCAAAAGTGTGCGAAAAATACGGTTTCGGTAGGGACGAAATCATGGCTTTCGGAGACGGGGGCAATGATATCGATATGCTTAAAAGCGTTGGCACGGGGATTGCGATGGGCAACGCGGCGCCGGCGGTCAAACAGGCGGCGGATTACGTGACCGACAGTGTTGATGAAGACGGCGTTTTCAAAGCGTTGAAACATTTTGAGGTGATTTAAAAAAGCTTCCCGATCGGGAAGCTTTTTTATGTTTCAATTAAGATTTTTCAGAAAGGGAAATCATATAAGCTTCCGCTTCTTTGGATAAAGAAACAGTGTCTTGATCGTTTGATTGGCGATACCGAGCCATTTGTTCTTTTTTTTCATCGGTATCTTTTTGTGCCGCTTGAGCTTCTTGTTGTTCTTCGATTTTTTCCAATAAAACGTCGATATAAGAGTCCTCTTCGTCTTGTGTGGCGGAAGTTGATGAAGTCGCCGTAGAAGAAAACAAAGAAGATGTTCCCGAAATTGAAGAAACAGACATAAATAAATCTCCTTACAAAAGTTGTTGATACATCTGTTAAACGGCAGAATAGTCCATTTACTTGTGAAGTTTTTTTTAGACGGCTGAAGCCGTTTTTTCGGCGGCGATCAGCGCATTTTCACAGGCAACGACAATCTTTTTGATTTTACTTTCATTTAATCCGCTCAGCTCGGCCAAAGCGCGCAGATGTTCAAGACTGCCTGATTTCAAAGCATCAAAGTTAAACAATACGAAGCGCTTGATTTGCGCCTTTTTTCGGGAATGAAGTTTTTCGGAAACGGTTATTTTCTTTTTTTCCATTTCGACATAAACGGCATCGGGTGCGTAACGCCACACACCGCCTGAAATAAAGTCCGTTGTCCAACTGTAAACCATCGTCAAATTGATCAGACTGATCGGATTGAATTGAGATTTTAAAATAAAGACGAAATCTTCATACCCTTCTTTTTTTAAGATTAAAGTGGTGTTTGTGTTTGATCTGTTCAGATCGATCACGCAAGGCGTGGAACAATTCGGCATACCGTTGACATAGACTTTAGCTTCGGGGACATTAGAATTAACGCTAACGGTTTGATTTGTTCCCGAAAACACGGTTCCGCAGCCGGATAAAAACAAGATTCCGCAAGAAATAAGAAATTTTTTCATAAACTCTCCTGACAGGTTATTAAAGGAAAACCGCCTGTTCAGGCGGTCGGAGAGTTAGAAAATCATACACGAGAATGATCGTTTTGATCTTTAATTCCCGTTTTTTTTAGGGACGGGAATCTGAACATACATCAAAACCTCCCCGACCTAAAAAAGAAATCGGGGATATAATTCCGCTTTGCGATCATCAAAACGGATTATCGGCATTATATCTATGCCGCTCGTGTAAGAGCTTTCTACGGCTCCGCACCTGACAAGGCGCTTGATATGCGGAGGCATATCCGAAATCATCATGCCAGATCAGTAAAAAGTTGTAAACGGAAAAGGTTTTGATTATCCTCATAACAAAAAGAAAGAAGAAGTATGGCTAAAAAACGTAAAGGAAATCCCGTTAACGGCTGGGTGATTTTGGACAAGCCCGTTGATATGGGATCGACAGCGGCGGTCAGTATCGTCAAAAGAGTGTTTAACGCGCAAAAAGCCGGTCATGCCGGCACGTTGGATCCGGCGGCTTCGGGGGTGTTGCCGATCGCTTTGGGCGAAGCGACAAAGACCATTCCCTATGTGATGGACGGTGAAAAAGTGTACGCTTTTACCGTGCGCTTCGGTCAGGAAACAACGACCGATGACGCGCAAGGCGAAGTGATCGCGCAAACGCAACATCTGCCCGATGAAAAAGATCTGCTTGAAGCGATCGGTTCTTTTATCGGGGAAACGGATCAGGTGCCTCCTAAATATTCGGCGGTGCATATCAACGGTCGGCGCGCTTATGATCTGGCGCGCGAAAATAAAGACGTCGTTTTGCAACCGCGGCGGATTCGAATTGACGAATTGGAAATGCTTCACTTTTCTAAAGACGGTATCGCCGATTTTCGGATTCGTTGTTCCAAAGGAACGTATGTGCGCTCGGTTGCGCGGGATTTGGCGCGAAAAACAGGCAGTTTGGGGCATGTTATCGCGCTTCGGCGACTGAAATGTGCAAAATTTTTGGCTCAAAACGCTTTTTCACTGGAATATCTGCGCTCATTAGAGCATAGTTCTAATTGGACTGATGTGCTTTTGCCCGTCGAGACCGTGCTTGACGACATCCCAGCACTGGCCGTGACGCAAGCTCAGGCACTTAAGTTGATGAACGGTAATTTTTTGCCCGTGTCCGAATTCGGATCCGTTCCGCAAACGGACGTGTTTCAGGCGAAAACACAAAACCGTTTAATCGCTTTGGTTCGTGTGCAGGACGGAATGATCCGTCCCGTACGCTTGATTATTCAATAACTCGTTATTAGGAGACGACGATGTCGATTACACAAGAACGTAAACAGGAACTGATTAAAGAATTTGCAACAAAAGAAGGCGACACAGGCTCGCCGGAAGTTCAGGTTGCCATTTTGTCCGAACGGATTAAAAATCTGACAGAACATTTAAAAGATCATGACAAGGATTTCCATTCCCGTCGCGGTCTTTTAATCATGGTCGGTCAGCGCCGTCGTTTGCTGGACTATCTGAAAAGCAAAGATGTTTCCCGTTACGAAAGCTTGATTGCCCGTCTGGGTCTGCGCCGCTAAGGCGTTGAAAATTTGGTGAAGCCCCTTCTTTTTGATAAAAGAGGGGCTTCATCGGATAAATGAAATTGTTTTTTTGTTGGCTCTTTTTGAATGGTCAAAAAGAGGTTGGAGAAGAAAGTAAGTATAATGTCTATGTTTAAAGAATTCCGCAGGGAAATCGAATGGGGCGGGCGCACTTTGTCCGTCGAAACCGGAAAAATCGGCCGTCAGGCGGACGCTTCCGTTATTGTCAAATACGGTGAAACTGTTGTTCATTGCGCCGTGTGCGCCGCTAAAACCGTTCCCGAAGGAATGGAAGAAGATTTTTTGCCTTTAACAGTTAATTATCAGGAAAAAGCTTATGCGGCCGGTCGTATTCCGGGCGGCTTTTTCCGCCGCGAAGGCCGTCCCGCCGAACATGAAATTCTGGCGGCCCGTCTGATCGACCGCCCGATCCGGCCGTTGTTTGCCAAAGGATACTGCAATGATACGCAGGTAACCTGCACGGTGTTAAGCCATGATATGGAAAACGATCCCGATATCGTCGCCATGATTTCCGCTTCTGCCGCTTTGGCGCTGTCCGGCCTGCCGTTCTTAGGGCCTATCGGCGCCGCGCGCGTCGGATACAAGGACGGTCAGTATATTTTGAACCCGACCGTTGCGGAACGTGAAACGTCCCAGCTGGATCTGGTTGTCGCCGGAACGTCGCAGGGCGTTTTGATGGTTGAATCCGAAGCCGGCGAATTGTCCGAAGAAGTCATGCTGGGCGCTGTCGTTTTCGGCCATGAAAAAATGCAGGCGGTGATCGACATGATCAACGGCCTGAAATCCGAAGCGGGCAAAGAACCCTGGCCGATGCCGGTTCCCGCGCCCGAATACAAGATTGTTTATGATAAATTTATGGACGCTTACGGCGCCGAATTGCGCGAAGCGTATAAGATTACGGATAAACTGGAACGTCAAAACGCCGTTGCCGATATCCGCGAAGCCGCAAAGATCAGCGTTGCCGAAAATGAAGCCGAGGCCGCCGTTGCAACACGCGTTTTCCACGAAATGGAATACCATACGGTGCGCGATGCGATTTTGGAAACGGGCGTGCGCATTGACGGCCGCGATACGAAAACGGTTCGTCCGATTACGGCCGAAGTCGGCGTTCTGCCGCGCGCGCACGGTTCCGCTTTGTTCACCCGCGGCGAAACGCAGGCGCTGGTTGTCGCCACGCTGGGAACGGATCAGGACGAACAGATCGTTGACGCTTTGACAGGTGAATATCGTCAATCCTTTATGTTGCATTACAACTTCCCGCCGTATTCTGTCGGTGAAACGGGACGTATCGGTTCTCCGGGACGCCGCGAGATCGGACACGGCAAGCTGGCTTGGCGCGCCATTCACCCGATGTTGCCTTCCAAAGAAGAATTCCCGTATTCGATTCGCGTTGTTTCCGAAATTATGGAATCCAACGGGTCTTCTTCCATGGCGACTGTTTGCGGTTCGTGTTTGGCTTTGATGGACGCCGGCGTTCCGATGAAGGCTCCCGTCGCCGGGATCGCCATGGGATTAATTAAGGAAGAAGACGGCCGTTTTGCCGTTTTGACCGATATCTTGGGCGATGAAGATCACTTGGGCGATATGGACTTTAAGGTCGCCGGAACAAAAGACGGTGTCACTTCTTTGCAGATGGATATCAAAATCACGTCCATTACAAAGGAAATTATGGAAATCGCTTTGAAACAGGCAAAAGAAGGTCGCTTGCATATTCTGGACAAGATGGCCGAAGCGATCGCCGCACCGCGTGACAGCGTTTCCGAAAACGCTCCGCGCATTACGACATTGCAGATTAACAAAGACAAGATTCGTGATGTGATCGGCACGGGCGGTAAAGTGATTCGTGAAATTACGGAAACGACCGGCTGCAAGATTGATATTTCCGAAGACGGCCTGATTAAAATCGCATCGTTCTCCGAATCTTCGGGCGAAGCGGCTTTGAACTGGATTAAGGGGATTGTTTCGGAACCCGAAGTCGGCCAGATTTACGACGGCAAAGTCGTGAAAGTCGTTGAATTCGGGGCTTTTGTCAACTTCCTGGGGGCAAAAGACGGTCTGGTTCATATTTCCGAACTGGCGCCGAAGCGCGTCGGCAAAGTGACGGACGTCGTGAACGAAGGCGATCATGTGAAAGTCAAATGCATCGCCATTGACAACCGAGGCAAGGTCAAATTGTCAATGAAGCGCGTCAATCAGGAAACCGGTGAAGATATGGACAATCAGGAACAGTCTGAACAGTCTGCCGAATAATTACTTTGCGAGAAGGAGCGTTTTCTTTGAAATCTCTTAAAAACTTACTTATTTCGGGGCGCGAAGTCCTTCCTTTGGTCGAAGGAGGAAAAGGCGTCGCCGTCAGCACCTGCAAAACGGCGGGGGCGTGGGCGGCGGAAAATGCCGTCGGAACAATTTCCGGGGTCATTCCCGACGTTGTTGATGAAAACGGCGAAATCATTCCGATGGAAATCAAAGCGAAAACGCGTCGCGAACGGTTTGAAGAACAGGTCCGTCATTCGATTGAAGGGATTATTTCTCAGGCCAAAGTCGCACATGAGATTGCCTGCGGCAAAGGACGTATTCATATTAATGTTCTTTGGGAACAAGGCGGCGCGCAGCAGATTATTACCGAAGCTCTGGCAGGAGCCAAAGGGCTGATCAACGGGGTGACCTGCGGGGCGGGCATGCCTTACAAGCTGGCGGAAATCGCTTCTTCTTTTAAAACGTTTTATTACCCGATCGTTTCGTCGGGCCGTGCTTTTAAGGCTTTGTGGGCGCGCGCTTATAAATCCTATGCGGATTTTTTGGGCGGCGTCGTTTACGAAGATCCCTGGAAAGCCGGCGGCCATATCGGATTGTCAAACAATGACGATCCGGCCGTGCCGCAGAATCCGTACGAACGCATTGTCGAACTGCGTCGGTCCATGTCGGCGGTCGGGTTGGAACAAACGCCGATCATTATTGCCGGCGGCGTGTGGTATTTGCGGGAATTTCAGGATTATATCGATAATCCCGAAATCGGGCCGACGGCGTTTCAGTTCGGAACGCGTTCTTTGCTGACGCGGGAAAGCCCGGTCGCCAAAGCCTGGCAGAAGGCTCTGCTGACTTTGAAAAAAGGCGAAATCGCTTTACAGCGTTTTTCACCGACCGGCTTTATGTCTTCGGCGATAAAGAACAGGTTCTTAACGGATTTGTTTGACCGTTCGGCAACGGCGATGCCTTATAAAGACGCGCCGGATGGGGATTTTCAAGTCCCGTTGAATACCGGGGCGAACAAGGTTTATGTTACCGCTGCCGACAAAGAACGGGCGGACGGTTACATTGGCGCGGGACGCACGGTTATTTTAAAAACGAATGACGATCAGGTCGTTTTCGTAACGCCGAAAAATCAGGAATATATTCAGCGGGCGCGCGCCGACTGCATGGGGTGTATTTCGCAGTGTCTGTTTTCCGGTTTTTGCCAGTCGTCAGAAAATCTGTCGACGGGAAAAACGCCTGATCCGCGGTATTTTTGCATTAAAGACGCTTTGTACCGGGCGGCGCATGGTGGTTCGGTGGACGATGAATTGATTTTTGTCGGCGATAACGCCACTCGTTTTGCAACGGATCCTTTGTTTAAGGACGGGGCTTTGCCGACGGTAAAGGAATTTATCGCGAAGCTGCTGACAGGTGACTGATTTATCGACTGAAAAGGGAGCGTTAGCTCCCTTTTTTGAATCAATAAAAATAGATTGAACTCTTAAAAAAGAAGCTTTATCTTAATATAAGGAGCTTTTTACGGAGAAGAAAATGAAAACAACGACACGTCCTTTTGCCTGGACAGTTGATATTTTAAGACGGGCCAAGCTGCGTCCGACATGCCAGCGCATGGGATTGGTCAAATTGCTGTTTGGCTGCGGACACCGGCATATCTGCGCCGAAGAATTGTATAAAGAAGCCAGAAAAAACGGCATTAACCTGTCTTTGGCGACCGTGTACAATACATTAAATCAATTTAAGGAAGCCGGTCTGTTGCGTGAAATTCTGACCGGCAGCGATAAAGCTTATTTCGATACGAATTTAACGCCTCATTTTCATTTGTTCTGTGAAGAGGACGGCCGTGTGGAAGATTTGCCTGCAGAGCAGATAACGGTTTGCTTGTCAGAAGATTTGTTAAAAAATACGGCTGTCAAATCCATTGACGTTGTCGTACGGATTTAGTTACTCAAACACTTCGTCGGGATAAACGCCCCACAGCCGGTCTTTGAAAATCCACCCTTGAAAATGGTCGAATTCGACTTTGCACAGATTTACCCCGGCAGGGCACAGCATCAGCCGGCCGACAGCGCCGGATTCAATTTTGGCCAAAGGCAGAGCGTTTTGACTGGCCGCGCGTAAAAGCAGACTTTCCCGTTTAAGACGCACGGTCCTGCGTCCGGACAGCATCGGCTGGTAAATCCAGCCTTCTTTGCCGTTGAAATCTTTTATTCTGCGCCATGTTTCAAATTCTGCCGTTATTTCGACGGGCAGATCGCTTTTTAAATACACCCATTCGACCGGATAGCGAAATCCGGGGCCCGTGCGCAGATTGACCTGATTGGATCGCAGAGAAACAAAGCGCGGCAGCGGCAGGCCGGTTTGCGCCTGAACCGAGCCGGTAAAAAGAAAAATAAAGAAAAAAAACAATAAAAACATGTTATATGCCGGTTGACCCGAATCCGCCGTCGCCGCGCTGCGTCATATTTAGCTTTCCGATTTCATGCCATTGAGCCTGAATGACGGGAGCAATCACCATTTGCGCGATTCTCATGCCGCGTTTCAATAAAAACATCGTATCGCCGGCATTATACAGGACGACGAAAATTTCACCGCGGTAATCGGCGTCGATGGTGCCCGGAGAATTCAGGACAATAACGCCTTCTTTCCAGGCCAGCCCCGACCGGCTGCGGATTTGCGCTTCAAACCCGGACGGCAGGGCGATACTGATGCCCGTCGATATTTTTTCACGGCCGCGCGGGGGGATTGTAATCGCCCCGGGAATCGCTGCGTATAAATCCATACCGGCGGACTCTTCGGTCGCGTAAGCGGGCAGAGGCAAATCCGCGCCGGTGCCGTAACGAAAAACGGGAATTGTAATCTTTTTCATCGCAAACCTTTCCATTTTTGTGGATTTTTAGCATAAAAGGATTTATAAAAGATAAAGAAATTCTTTATAAGTCTTGTTTCCAAAGGATAAAATAGCGTGCTGCGCAGTTTTGTTTTAGGGGTGTTTATTATTTTTTGCGGTGTTTCCCGGGCTTTTGCTTTTGGTTTGACGGCCGATCAGATGTACCGCAATTTACTGACTTCTGAAAAAAGACAGGTTCAGTCTGCTTCTTTGTCTTCCGGTCCGCTGCTTTCGTTTAAGAAGGCCGATTCAAAGCCGGAGGCGATCTGGCAGGAAAAAAAGGTTTATTTTGAAAAGAAAACGCAAAAGCCTGCCGATTTTGATACTGAATACAGCTGGAGCGATATTGTCGTTGCGGTGAAAAAGGGAAATGTTTCACCTTTTGATCTGGCTGAAATCCGGCGGTTGTCCGAACATGAAAATGCCGAAGCGATCGAACTGCTGGCCTGGATGTACGCGACGGGCACGGGGTTAAGACAGGATCTGCAGAAATCGTATGCGTATTATTTGCAGGCGGCGCATATGGGGGTGCCGTCGGCGTACGATAACGTCCGCGCCGTTTATCAGGCGATGAGCCCGGCGCAAAAGGCTTCTCTGCCGTCATTTTAAAGAAAAAACAGGCCGGCCAAAAGACAGGCGGTAATCAACAGAATAATCAGCTTTCCGCGCCGGTCGGTCGGCCGGAACCGCGCAGCCAGCGTATGCCTGTAGAGTAATTCGGGAATTTTTTCCGGGTTTTCCTGAAAAAAGGGCATTCTTTTATTCTGTATGGCCAGTCGTTCGACGTGGTGCGGCGACGGGCCGAAAGCCGTTTGAATGTCTGCCATATTGCTTTTCTGTTTAAAAGGCGCCGTTTTTCCTTTGGCCAGAAAATCCGAAAATTCCGTTTTGCCGTTTTGCCAGATGTCTCCGTCTGTTTTTAATGTCGTCCGGCAAAGCTCTTCGGTCTTTTTCAGGGCAAAAACACAGCAGCGAATGGAGTAAGGAAAGAAAATGCCGTTGTCGGCAAAATGCTTTAAAAAACAATCCGCTTTTTGGCCGTTTAACAACAAAGCCGCATGTCGGTCCGTTTCTTCGATCAGGCGGATCAGCCGCGGGACGGGAAATAACGGCGGCAGAAAACCGGCAGTTATTAAAGCTTTTGCCGCCCGCGGGTAATCTTTGACGCACAAAGCTTCCAAAAATGAACTGACGAACAGACGTTCCTGAGGGGACAGCAAAACCGGCAGGCGGGCGCGGGTAACATATAACAGCCCCGTATCGTCGGCGCGGCATGCCGTTAACGACGGCGTAACGACAAAACCGTCGCGCAAAATCATTAAAATAACGGATTTGATAAGGCAGGATACGGTTTTTTTCCTGTCCGGCGTCGCCTGTAACGGCCGTAGAGCCGGCCCCGGCAGTAAAGCCAGCCGGTCTTTACCGGTACGCGGCCAGTCCGGCAGCAGCGTTTTTAGACAGTCGTCTTCGTAAAAATGATCGTTCAGCCGTTCCAAAGCGGCAGCTTCAAAGCGAAAATCGACTTCTTCGCCCAGAATATGTTCAAAAGTTTCGGCCAGTTGTTTGAAAAAAGGATCACGTCCGGCCAGCATATAAAACACTTTTAAGATACTGACAAATCTCTTTTGTTCGTCTTGATCCGCCGTGTCGGCAAAGTCAGTCGTCGTATCCGCGGCTCTGGCCAGCAGATCGGCACGGCCGCGTCCGGCAATATCCGGATACAGCGCGAAAAAAGCCGCCAGCGTCTGCAGGCACGCGCCGGCCTGATCCAAAAAACGTCCGAGACATTCTTCCGGCGTCTGCCCCAAAGCTTCCACCGGCGTCCGCGGCGCGCGCAGCAGCAGAAAATCCGCGGGCAGACCGCTTAATACCGTCTGCGACTTAAAACGCGCCAGATCGCGGCTGAAACGATAAAGGGTGAGTAAACAAGAAAGCCTGCGCAGCAAAACGGAATCCTCCGCTGAAACAAAAACCGGAGGTATCATAACGGATATTTCGGGGCGGGAAAGTATTTTTCTAGTGAGAAGCCCGAAAAAATGATGTAAAAGAAAAATATGAAGAAATTTTTGTTTGCTTTGTTGTTTTTTGGTTTTTCTTTTTCCGGCGGGGCGGCGGCGGAATCCGTTTTTATGTCAGGATTTGAAGACCTGCCGTTAATGGACGGATTAAAACAGTCCGAAGACGCGGCGTTGTCTTTTGATTCGCCGGGCGGCCGCATTGTGGAGGCTTATGCCCAAAGCGAGAAGATCGAAAAACAAAAGGTAATGGAGTTTTATGATAAAACATTGCCGCAGCTGGGCTGGTCGCGTTTAAAGAAAAAAACGCCGGCGTCTTCTTTTTCTTATGCGCGGGAAGGCGAAGAACTGACAATTTCCGTTGACGACGGCACGCCCGCAACCGTACGTTTTGAACTGATGACCATGGAAAAGGAATAAAAAATGGATTTTGAAACGATTACAGTCGAAAGTAACAACGCCGTCGGGGTAATTACGTTAAATCGTCCGGCGTCGATGAATGCGGTCTGCGCGGCGATGCTGTACGAACTGGCGCAGGCGATCAGCGATTTTGACGCCGAAGAATCAATTCGCGTCATCGTTTTAAAGGGCGAATCCGATTTTTTTGCCGCGGGAACGGACATGTCTGAATTCGCGTCTTCCCAAAACGATGCGTTTGCGCGGGGCGGCGTTTATTCCCGCGCAGCCGAAACAATCGCGCGGTGCGGCAAACCGATTGTCGCCGGCGCGGCCGGTTATGTGTTCGGCGGCGGACTGGAACTGGTTTTGATGAGCGATATTGTCATCGCCGCGGATAATGCCAGATTCGGTTTTCCGGAAATCACGCTGGGCGTTTTGCCGCAGATGGGCGGTGCGTCGCTTTTGGCCGGCCGAGTCGGACGGGCAAAGGCGATGGATATCCTGTTGACGGGGCGCCATATTTCGGCCGAAGAAGCGTTAGCCTGCGGTTTGGTTTCCCGCGTGGTTGACAGCGCCGATTTGTTAAATGAAGTCGGCGAAACGGCCGAACGGATCGCGTCAATGCCCGCAGCCGGCGTAAAACTGGCCAAACAGGCCGTTTTGCAAGCCTGCGGCGGTCTGCCGAAAACCCAAGATACGATCGCCAAATTGTCATTGATGTCCGCCGACGCGCAGGAGGGACTGAACGCCCTGAAGGAAAATCGTGCGCCAAAGTATGTACATAAGTAGTTTATTCCTTGACTTTGGCTTTTATTTGATTGTATAAAACCTACCTTAGTTCTTTTTAAGAAAACAGGAAAAAAAAATGGCTAATCATCTTTCGTCAAAACAACGTATTCGTCGCAACGCCCGCCGCGCGGAATTTAACGCGGCCAGAAAATCGCGCGTTCACACGTTTACGAAAAAATTTGAAGCCGCTTTGGCCGGTGGTGATAAGGCTGCCGCTGCGGAAGCTTTCCGTACGGCCGAATCGGAAATTATGCGCGCCGTTTCCAAAGGTGTTTTGCACAAAAATACCGCCGCCCGCAGAGTTTCCCGCTTGTCCGCCCGCGTCAAGGCTTTGGGTTAACAAGACTTTAAAAACCTCTGTCCGGTCTGACCGGGTATTGTTTTGTAAGCTTATGTCGGAATTTAAAGCAGACAGTCTGTCGGACGGTCTGCTTTTTATTTTTCTTTTATTTGACATTTTTTTTGAAATTTGTCTGGGGCTTTGGGGCCGGCTACTACATCTTGAGTCAAGATTTTTTATTTCTTTTTTATATGCGAACAGGGCTTGCCTTTCGCAGGGCTGCCCCCTATTATTTGGCGGCGGGATCGGAATGACGATTCCATAATCTTTAGGATAGACTGATGGATAAGGGAATGCATGACTTGTTGACTTCGCAGGCGGCCGCGGTAGAAGAACGTCTGCGTAAATCGCTGGGGGCGTCCGTTTTTGACACATGGTTGAAAACGCTGTCTGTCGGCGGTTTTAAGGACGGCATTCTGACTTTGTTTTTGCCGACGAATTTCTTTTGCAGCTATATCGCCCGGAACTTTTCCGAAGAAATAACGCAGGCGTGGCGTAATGAAAATCCGGCGGTTGATTCCGTTAAATTTGAAGTCGGCAGTCCCGCGTTTTCCGCGCCGGCCGAAAAAATGCCCGAAGTGACGCAGCCCGCCGCCGCTGCGCCTGCCCCTGCCGTGGCGCCTGAAACCGAAAAGGACGCTTTGTCCGCCGCGCTGGATCCGCGCTTTACTTTTGATAACTTTGTCGTCGGCGCGCCTAATGAATTTGCCTATGCCGCAGCCAGACGAGTGGCGGAATCCGACGACGTATCGTTTAATCCGCTGTATCTGTATTCCAGTGCGGGACTGGGTAAAACGCATTTAATGCATTCGATTGCCTGGTATATCCGCGAACACAACCCGGCGCGCCGTGTCGTTTATTTGTCGGCGGAAAAATTCATGTATTTGTTTATCCGCGCGATTCGTTACAAGGATACGCTTTCTTTTAAAGAAGAGCTGCGCAACGTTGACGTTTTAATGATTGACGACGTGCAGTTTTTGATCGGCAAGGAAAACACTCAGGACGAATTTTTCCATACGTTCAACGCTCTGGTCGGCAGCGGCAAGCAGATCGTTTTATCGGCGGACAAGCCGCCCGTTAATCTGGAAGGGATTGAGGAACGTTTAAAAACGCGTTTGGGATCCGGTTTGGTGGCGGATATTCACCCGACGACGTATGAGCTGCGGCTGGGGATTTTGGAAAGCAAGGCGCAGAATTTGGGGGTTTACGTTCCGCAGGACGTTATTTCCTTTTTGGCGGAAAAAATCACGGCCAGCGTGCGCGAACTGGAAGGGGCTCTGTTGCGTGTCGCCGCGCATGTCCAGCTGATGGGCGGCGAAGTGACGCTGGAACGCACATGCGATATTCTGCGCGATATTTTAAGCGTTTTGGATCGCCGCGTCACGATTGAGGAAATTCAGCGCAAAGTGGCGGAACGGTATAATATCCGCCTGAGCGAAATGATGTCGAAACGCCGGGAACGTTCGGTAGTCCGGCCGCGCCAGATCGCCATGTTCCTGGCAAAGAATCTGACGACGAAATCGCTGCCGGATATTGGGCGGGCTTTTAACCGCGATCATACGACGGTGCTTCACGGCATTAAAGCGGTTGAAGACCTGCGTGCGGAAGATCCGGCGTTCAGGGAAGAAACCGACGATCTGCGCCGCATGCTTTCCGTTTAAAAACGGGCGTTTTCCGCGCTGGCCGAAAATTAGTGCGACTCGGTAAAAATCTTTAGTGTTTCCGATATTTTTTGCTTTGGAAAAACGGCAGATGTGGTATACTGCATCGAAATAGTTTTTAACCCTTTTTGATGAGTTTGGTTCTATGAAATTTACGATTGAACGCGCTGCTTTATTGAAGTCTTTGTCCCATGTTCAGAACGTGGTGGAACGCCGCCATACCAATCCTTTGCTGTCAAACGTGAAAATCACGGCGGCAGATGACGGAATTGTGCTGAACGCGACGGATAATGAACTGGAAGTCAGTGAAAAAACGCCGGCCAAAGTCGATACGGCCGGGGCGATAACGGCGCCTGCGCACAAATTGTATGAAATTGTGCGTAAACTGCCTGACGGCGCTGAAATCGAATTTGTTTTAAATGCCGAAAACAATCAGCTGAAAATGACGGCCGGACGCGCCAAGTTTGCTCTGGCGACAATGGCCGGCGAAGATTTTCCTTCGATTGCCGAAGGGGATATGACGCATCATTTTTCTTTGAAGGCTTCGGATCTGCGCGATTTGATTGACCGGACGTCTTTTGCCGTTTCAACGGAAGAAACGCGTTTTTATTTGAACGGGATTTATTTGCACGAAGCGACTTCCAAAGAGGAAAAAATCCTGCGCGCCGTTGCGACGGACGGTCACCGTCTGGCCTGCGCGGAAGCCGTTTTCCCCGAAGGGGCGGCCGGTATGCCCGGAATTATCATTCCGCGCAAGGCGATCGGTGAATTAAGCAAACTGCTGGCCGAAGAAGCCGAAGACGTTAAAATTGATTTATCGACGTATAAAATCCGCTTTACGTTTGGCGGTTTGGTGCTGACGTCTTTGCTGATCGAGGGGACGTATCCCGATTATGAACGCGTTATTCCGACGGAAAACGACAAAGTTATGGAAGTTGACGCGCAGGCTTTGACGGCAGTTGTCGACCGGGTGTCCAGTCTGTCCGAAAAATCGCGCGCCGTCCGTTTGACGCTGTCAAAGGATCTGGTAAAGGTTTCCGCGGCAAACGCCGAAGAAGGCAGCGCGGAAGACGAACTGGAAGTCAAATATTCCGCCGATCCGATTGACGTCGGGTTTAACTATGTTTATCTGGAAGACGTGTTGAAACAGATCAAGGGCGGTCTGGTGCGGATTGCTTTTTCGGATTCGGCTTCTCCGACGATTTTGACGGACATGTCGGATCCCAGTGTTTTATTCGTTTTAATGCCAATGCGGGTGTAAGACAATTTTAACGGCAAATGAACTGATGTATGCGCGTTCGCGGGACGCTCTGCCCGCGGCGGCGCAATGCCCGGCGCGGCAGGCCGAAACGTCTGCGGCGGGGGTTTCCGTCAGCCGTTTGCAAATGGCGCGGTTTCGCAATTATCTTTTTTTGCGGCTGGATCTGCCGCGCGACGCCGGTCAGATTGTTCTGACGGGAAAAAACGGTTGCGGAAAAACAAATCTGTTGGAAGCCGTTTCTCTTCTGGCGCCGGGAAAAGGCCTGCGGCAGGCCGGATTTCGGGATATCCTGCCTAAAGACGGGACGACCGGTTCCTGGGGAATAGCGGCGGCGCTGCGCAAAGGGGACGAAGAAATAGACGTGGCGACCGATTATGAAAATGTTTCCGGGCGGCGGACGGAAAAACGGCGCGTCCGATTAAACGGAGCGGTTATTTCCCAGACGGATCTGGGGCAGGTTTGCTCCGCCGTATGGCTGACTCCCGGCATGGACAGGCTGTTTGCCGGCGATCCGGCAGGGCGGCGGCGTTTTCTGGATCGTTTGACGCAGACTTTTTTTGAAGGCCATGCTCGCGCCTGCGCCGCTTACGGTCAGGCTCTGCGTCAATGGGGGGCTTTGATCCGTGAAGGAAAAACGGACGAACGCTGGTTGGCCGCTTTGGAAAAGACAATGGGAAAATACGGCGCAAAAGCTGCTTTGGCGCGCCGTACGGCCGTTTCTTTGCTGCAGGAAGAACTGGAACGGGAAACGACGGCCTTTCCGCGAGCGCTTTTGTCCTTGCAGGGCGGCGGAGAAGACGAACTGGCGGAAATGCCGGAAGACGAAGCAGCCGAATTTATCCGTACGCATTTTTCCCGTTCTCGCGACGTTTATGCGCAAAACGGTTCTGCCGGCGGTGTGCATACGGTTGATCTGGCGGCCGGACATCGGGAAAAAGATATGCCCGCGGCGGCCTGTTCGACCGGGGAACAAAAAGCTTTGCTGATTTCCGTCCTGTTGGCGCATATTCGGGTTCAGGCAAAACGCAAAGGGGCTTTGCCGCTGGTGCTGTTTGACGAAGTGACCGCGCATTTGGACGACCGGCGCCGGGACGCTTTGTTTGATGAAATTTCTGCGCTGAAAACGCAGGCGTGGCTGACGGGAACGACTCCCCGGCCTTTTGAAAGTTTAAAGAAAACGGCGCATTTCGTCGCCGTGGACGAATTGTTGCGGACCGTTCCCGATTGGGCGGCCGCGTCTTGATAAAAAAGGTGTACTATGACGGAAGAAACAAATCTGCACTCACCCTCTGATTACAATGCCGAATCGATTAAGGTTCTGAAAGGGCTGGACGCCGTTCGCAAACGTCCCGGCATGTATATCGGCGACACGGACGACGGAACCGGTCTGCATCATATGGTGTATGAAGTTTTGGATAATGCGATTGACGAATCTTTGGCGGGATACTGTACAAAAACGGAAACGATCATCAATTCCGACGGTTCTGTCACGGTGCGCGACAACGGCCGCGGCATTCCGACCGATATGCACAAGGAAGAAGGCGTTTCCGCCGCTGAAGTCATTATGACCCAACTGCATGCGGGCGGCAAATTCGATCAGAATTCGTATAAGATTTCGGGCGGTCTGCACGGCGTGGGCGTTTCTGTCGTCAATGCGTTGTCTTCGTCTTTAAAACTGCGCATCTGGCGCAATGGCAAAGAACATTATATGGAATTCAGAAACGGGGTTGCCGTCGCTCCGCTGAAAGTCGTCGGCGACGCCGTTCCGGCCGACCGGACGGGGACGGAAGTAACGTTTCTGCCGTCGCCTGAAACTTTTACGCAGACAGAATTCAGCTTTGACACTCTGGAACACCGTCTGCGCGAACTGGCCTTTTTAAATTCCGGGGTTCATCTGGTATTAAAGGACGAACGCCCCGGCAATCCGCGCGAAATCGAATTTTGTTATGACGGTGGTATTCAGGAATTTGTCCGTTATATTGATAAATCAAAAACGTCCATTCATGACGGTGAAATCGCTATTTCCGGCGAAAAGAACGGTATTATCGTCGAATTGGCCATGGAATGGACGGACGGCTATCATGAAACGACGCTGTGCTTTACCAATAATATTGCTCAGCGCGACGGCGGAACGCATCTGGCCGGGTTCAGGGCGGCGTTGACCAGAACGATTAATGCTTACGCGCAGGAAACGGGACTGTTGAAAAAAGAAAAAGTCGAACTGTCCGGCGAAGATATGCGCGAAGGGCTGACGTGCGTTTTATCGGTCAAGGTGCCGGATCCGAAATTTTCGTCCCAGACAAAGGACAAACTGGTTTCTTCCGAAGTCCGTCCCGTTGTTGAAGGCATTGTCGGCGACAAGCTGGCTCAGTGGTTGGAGGAACACCCGGTGGAAGCGCGCAAAATCGTCGGCAAAGTCGTTGAAGCGGCCGCCGCGCGCGAAGCCGCCCGCAAAGCCAGAGATTTAACGCGGCGCAAAGGCGTGCTGGATATGGCTTCTCTGCCTGGAAAACTGGCGGATTGCCAGGAACGCGATCCGGCTTTGTCTGAAATCTTTATCGTCGAAGGGGACTCCGCGGGCGGTTCCGCAAAACAGGGACGCAATCGCGCGACGCAGGCTATCCTGCCGTTAAGGGGAAAAATCTTAAACGTCGAACGCGCCCGTTTTGACAAGATGTTAAATTCCGCGGAAATCGGCACGATGGTTACGGCGTTCGGCACCGGAATCGGCCGCGATGATTTTGACGCGGACAAATGCCGGTATCATAAAATCATTATCATGACCGATGCGGACGTTGACGGATCGCATATCCGCACGCTTTTGCTGACGTTCTTTTTCCGCCAGATGCCCGAACTGATCGAACGGGGATATGTTTATATCGCGCAGCCGCCTTTGTATCGCGCGCGCCGCGGCAATTCGGATATTTATCTGAAAGACGAACGCGCAATGGAAGATTATCTGATCAACCAGTCTGTTCAGGACAGTGTTTTTGTACGTTATGACGGCGTTCAGATCGCGGGCGAAGATTTGAAACGTCAGGCGGAAGAAGCCAGAAACTGCCGTCATTTGATCGACGCTTTGTCGCGTCAGATACCGGCTAAGATTGTTGAACAAATGGCAATACACGGCCTGTTTTCTCCGGACGTTTACGATAACGCCGAAAAAGCCGCTCAGGCCGCGAAAGCATTGGCGGTGCGTTTGGACGAACTGGAACCGGAATATGAACGCGGCTGGCGCGCGGATTTTGAAAACGGCGCCTTTGTGTTCAGACGGACGCTGCGCAGCGTTACCGAAGAATATGTTGCCGACGTCAGTTTTCTGACCAGCGGAGAAGCCAGAAAATTAAACGAGCTTTATGCTGATCTGCATGAATCTTATGCCAAGACAGGCGTGTTTAAGGCTAAAGACAGCGAATTTAAATTAACGGGACCGGTGGCGCTGTCCGACGCTGTTTCACAGATCGGACGCAAGGGAATTTCCATTCAGCGCTATAAAGGGCTGGGCGAAATGAATCCGGAACAGCTGTGGGAAACGACGCTGGATCCGAATGCACGTTCTTTGTTGCAGGTTAAAATCACGCATTTTGATCAGGCGGAATCCGTGTTTTCCATGTTGATGGGCGACATTGTGGAACCGCGGCGCGATTTTATCCAGGATAACGCGCTGAACGTCGTTAATCTGGACGTTTAAAAAGGACGGGTTTTTTTATCCGTATTAAAAAAAACGCTTGCAGTTTTTAAAAAATACGCTATAAAGAACCTTGCCGTGCCGGTGTAGCTCAGTTGGTAGAGCAACGCATTCGTAATGCGTGGGTCCGGTGTTCGAGTCACCGCACCGGCACCATTAAAAAGCCTTGTTTCCTGCCGGATACAGGGCTTTTTTAATACCTGCTTTTCTGTGTTTGAATTTGCTCTTTTTTGCGCTTTTTTGCACAAAATTTGCACAAGATTTTTGTTTTGTTCAGAGGATTAAATCGAATTCGTTTTACCATAAAAAAGCCCCCGTTTTCGGAGGCTTCCTACATATTTATTTCTGTTTCAAAAACTCATCGGAAAAGTTAAAATCATTCTGCTTTTCGGCCGGAACTGTCTTGCGGGCCGCAATTTTTATTTTTGGAAAAAGATATGCTGATTGTTAATATTAACGGGCCGATAAACGCTGGAAAATCAACGATTTGCAGGCTTTTGGCAAAGGATTTGCCGGATTGTCTGTTTATTGAGGCCGATGATTTGTTAAGCGATGAAGAACAGGAAAGCCTGCATTTGGACTTTATGGGCGGGATTATGGAACGGCTGCGGCGCTTGGAACAAAAAATCGCGGTTGAAAAAAATGACGGCAGGTATGGCGTTATTCTGTTTGCTTACCCGATGACGGAAAAAAATTACCGCGGTTGGAAAAAGTTTGAAGACGTCCGCACGGTCTTTGTCAATATAACGTTGTCGCCTTTACTGTCCGTTTGTCTGACCAACCGGGGAAACAGAGAGCTGGACGCATGGGAAAAAAAGCGTATCAAACAAATGTACGACGAAGATTACCATTGCCCGAAACAATCGGATTTAATCATTGACAATACATATCAAACGCCGGAACAAACGACCGAAATAATCAGGAATTTTTTGAAAAAATACGGAATATAAAAGGACCTGCGCCTTATTTCTTTTCAATAAATTCAAAGTGTTGGTAATCTTTAACGTTTATCCAACCACCGCCCCAGATAAAGCCGTGTTTTGTAAAAACGCGGTAAGCAAGGTCGTTTTGATCAATCTTGTGGTCGAAAGTTTTTGTTCTGTCCGCGTAAACGGTCGCGTTGTCCGGAAAAACAATCGTTTTATTCCGCGTCGTTTTAACATAAGGGTTGTACAGCGGATTGATATCTACGGCCAGCCCGAAAGAATGATTGGATAATTTATTCGTGCCGGCGATTTTGCGATAATTAAAGCAGGACGTGTTGTTGTCTTTCATCGACTTGCTGTCGTTTCCGCCGTATTCGTCAATCAGTCTGATTTTTTCGATGGGGTAGGCGTTTTCATACAACTCCTGAAAAACGGCGGCGATTTTCGGCGCTATTTTTTTGTTACAGATTAAATGGCCGTCGCGAATCTGCCCGTTAAAATCGTAATGCAGAACATGAATATAAGCCAGGTCGTCATAAGAAATTTGCGCTTTTTCTTCTGACTTTGGAAAAGAAATGCCGGTGATTTTTTGTTTGAGGTCTTCATTTATCGGGCGGATAAAAAAAGCGTTTTCCGCCGCTTCGGAAACAAAAGGAAAAAATACGCCTGCTGCGATCAGGATAAACAAGATCGGTTGTTTTACGGACAAAAACATTTTGCTTTCTTTTTAAAATAAAACACAGGACAAATTACTGCCCTGTGTTTTGTAAAAAATGTAAGTTACCAGCCAAATCCGCTGCGTTTGGAATATTTTGACGTTTTTGTGCGTACGCGGGCGACTTCTTCCCCGCTTTCGATTTCCGTAATACGCAGGTTGACGGTGTATTCCTTAATGGTCTTGCCGTTCAGAGTTTTCGGATTCATGCGGACGGCGCCGAAAATCAATACTTCTGCGCCCGTAGCCTTTCCGACCTTTTTAATGTCGGAAGCCTTTACCATGCCGTCACTTTGATATTGCAGTTCTTTTAAGATCTTATCACGCGCTGCCGCGTCGATTAAGACGTAATCTCCCGAAGCGGAAAATTCGTTTAACAGTTCGTCGTTTAAATCGTCGATCGGGAAATAAGCTTCCGACGTTTCGTTTTGAACTTCGGCGATAAACAAACGCGGCCGATGCCCCAGCTGCGCCAGATAGCGTTGATAACCGCGGTGGCTGTCCAGCTGTTTGATGATGTCTTTAACGGCGATTTCCGTATCCGTCAGCAGCCATTCGTCAGTGATGCTCATTGCTTTTTCATCACCTTCCGCCGTTGACAGACGTTCGGCTTTAAAACTGGCGCAGCCCTGAATTAACAGGACTGATCCCAAAGCCAGTGCAAAAAAAGTTTTTTTCATGTCAGCATTCCTTGTTTTTAGAAATTCAGATTTAAAACATTTTCGTTCAGATAAGCTTTTAATGATTCCAAAGCGTTTGAAAACGCTTGTCTTTCATTTCGGCCTGTTTCCGTCAGCGTCGTTGCCAGAACGTCAATCGTTTTTCCTTTTTTATCCGGCGCTTTCATCGTGAAATGATAAGCGTATTTTACAAATCCGTCGATATTGGAATATTGTTTTTCCGGCTGCAAAGAAATGATAACCCGGGGCGTTCGGCCGTCGGCTTCGTCGGCGAACGTATAACCGTTTTCCTTTAATACGCCGCGCACCGTCTGGTCAAAAGCTTTGTCCGGTTTTCCGGCGACGCTCAGAAAAATATGGCGTTTGCCGATCCGGGCTTTTTTGTTGCCGTATACCTGTTCATAGGTAACCTCTTCGATAACGGGAGAACCGGTTAAAACGATATGGCGTTGATTTAAACCGCGCCTTTGTTCGTACAGTTTTTCCAAACGAACGGCCGCTGCCGGAGAATCTTCCTGCAACAGCGCTTTCATTTTTTGATCCAAATCATCAATTTCTTCTTGAGTGATACGGGCGGCAGCAGGCTTGTTTAAAACGGCCAGAGCATAAACGTCCGTCGGCGTATCAAACGTTTCTTTGATTTCAACGGCGTTCAGCAGTACGTCCGAAGATTCGGAAACGTAATCCCTGATCTTGGAGGTCGTTTCATCATCGTTTTGATTCAATGTCGATTCAAATGATGATTTTATCCGGGCTTCAAAAACCTTTGCCAGTCCGCTCCGGGCGTCTGCTTTGGCGCTGTTCAATCCAGAACCGACGCCGACGGCGCACAATTCTTCTTTGGCGCAGACGGCATAGGGATTGTTAATCCATTCGGGTTTTTCCTGTTTTGATTTGGCCTGCGCCTGCGCCGCCGTCATCAAAAACAGCACCGTCAGAAATATCCGTTTTATCATCAGCCTGTCCTTTCAAAAGGTTATTCCGCGGCGTTTAAATCCGCCATATAGGAATCGACCGCTTCCGTCATGGCTTTTTTATCTTCGCCTTTCAAGTGTTTGACGGTTTTTTCCTTGTATGCGTTCAAAGCTTCCGCCAAAGCGGTTTTTTTGATTTTGACGACAACATCGCATTTATAGGACGTATAGTCTTTTTCAGCGCCTTTTTCTTTTTTGTAAGCACGTTTTTCCCAGTATTTGTCGGCGACGGCGACACCGTGCAGATTGACCTGAATATTTTGTTCCAGCGTTTCTTTCATTTTGCTGTTGGCCGTATCGTCCTGAGATTTGTTGATTTCTTCAAAACGGCTCATCAGTTCCTGCGCGATTTCAGAAGCGACTTTCTGCGTTGCGCGCGTTTCGGCTGATTTTAAGCATAAACGCTGGTTAACGTTCTGCGCGTCGCTGACGAAATAACGGTTTTGCTTTGCTTCGGAAGACGAGTCGATTTTGTGCGCTTTGGACTGAAGAGTCCAGGACGGTTTGGAGGCTTCCGACGCGTCCGTAATATCGTAATCGGGGGTAAATCCGGCGCAGGCGGACAGCAGGCAAAGCGCGGAAACGGTGATTAAATATTTTTTCATTACTTGTTTCTCCTTAATGCGAGGTGGTCAGTTATTTTAACTGTTCGGTATGTTCAAGTCGATCAAGACCGGGCGAGATTCATCGACGGTAAAAGAAAAAGTTTTTAACTTTTGACCGTTTGATCGTATTTCGCCGTTATACGATCCTTTTTTTAAAAACAAAGATTGCTGGAATACGGCGTTTGGCAGCAGCCCCCAGTAACGGACGTCCGCATATTCGGACGCTTCGATCAATTTTGCCGATGCTGCGAACGCCGCGTAAGCCGCCAGCCATTTAAACGCGTCGTTCGGGTCGTATACGGCACAAGCGGATACGGCGGCCGCAGCGTATTTTGCCGTCAGTCGCGCGCTTTTTTCGGCGATCAGAGCGCCGCGTTTGTTTTTATATTCGCGATAGGCCGTTTCGGAAACGGGCGCCGTTAAAACCATAGGCTTCGCAGCCGCTTTTTTCCCCTCCGGCGTTGTGACGACGACCTGATAATTTCCGGCCTTTTCAGGGGCGGATACCGCCGGTATTTCAAAGGAAATCCGCTGACCGGGCAGAATATTGCTCAGACAGGAAACAAAGTTGTCTTTGCTGCCGGAAAATAAAAAAGCGCTCAACGGAATCCGGATATCGACCTTTTCGGGGATTTTCGGCGTAATCAGTCCGGTTTTTAAAATAATTTTGACGTTTTCTTTTTTATCCGGGCCGGCATACAGATCTTTTCCTTTGGCCGCGGCGTATTGTTTCAACCGTTCGCCGTGCTTCGTCGTATAGGACGGATAATCCGCGTAAGCCGTATCCAGCAGCTTCCGCGCGTCTTTGTACAGCTGTCTGGCGATCTGTCTGTCGCCGGAAGAACCGTAAATGTCATGAATTTCCGCGCCCCATGTCTTGGCCAGCATATCCTGTTTAAAAGCGTCTTTGTTGCCGCTTTCGTTGGTAAATGTTGTCAGCAGACTGTTCCAGTCCAGAATGGATGCCCGCGCCGCGTTGAAATGCAGCCGTTTTTCGGATTCTGAAAGCTCTTTACGTTCAATTACGCGGGTTTCTCCGTCTTCCTGCGCCATATAAGATTCATAATACCCCTGTTCATACAGTTTATAATGAGTCAGGGACTGGTAAAAACGCAGCAGCGACAGTTCGTATTTTTCCCCCGTATACGGCGCCAGTCCGTCGCCGGCAATCTGCGCCGCGACGGATTTTGAAACGCTTTTCGTATACAGTTTTCGGGATAATTCATGCGCTTTGTCAAAATTCTGCAAAGCCTGATAATATTCGCCGTTTAAGTAATGCAAGGTGCCGATTTCAAAATAACGCGCCAGCAAAGACGGTTTGTCGGCGTAAAAATCCTTTTTTCCGGCCAGCTGCTGCGCCGCCGTCAGATTCCCCTGTCTGACAAATTCGATAATCTGCGCATGTTCGCGTCCCGTATGACCGCAGGCTGTCACGCAGAAAAGAATCAAGAAAACAGCCTTTTTGTACATCGACAAGCCCTTTAATCAAATAACGACTATATTAAAAGATCTGTCCGTCAAAAACAAGAGCGGAGATTAAAAATCTGTTAATGCCGTCAATTCCGCCCGCAGTTCATCAATGCCGTTTTTCGTCATGGAACTGGTCGGGAATAAATCCGGATAAGCGGCCGTATGTTTGCCGAGCGCTTCTAATGTTTTTGTTTCAACGGCTTTCAGAGCGGCAGGCGAAATTTTATCCGTTTTTGTCAGGACAACCTGATATACGACGGCCGCTTTGTCCAGGACCGTCATAATTTCCTGATCTGCTTTTTTTATGCCGTGGCGGCTGTCGATCAATAAACATACGCGACGCAGATTGGGACGGCCTTTTAAATAAAGGGTAACCAGTTCCTGCCATTCCCGGACGGTTTCAATCGGCGCTTTGGCAAAGCCGTATCCCGGCATATCGACCAGACGCAGATATCCGCCCAGATCAAAAAAATTCAGCTGCTGCGTCCGTCCCGGCGTATTTGAGGTGCGAGCCAGCGTTTTGCGTCCCGTTAACGCGTTAATCAGGCTGGATTTGCCGACATTGGACGTGCCCGTAAAAGCGATTTCGGGTTCTTTGCCGCCCGGCAGCTGCGCCAGCGACGCAACGCTGAGCATAAAAGCACATTCTTTAGAAAACAGCAGACGGCCTTTTTCGATCCGTTCCGCCCGCTGTTTTTCCGTCAGAGTTTCCATCAGGATTTCCTTTTTTTGCCTTTGAATTTCAAAGCATACTGCTGCGCCATTGACAGAATATTGCTCCATGTCCAGTAAATAACCAGACCGGAAGCCAAATGTCCCAGCAAGAACGTCATCATCAAAGGCATCATGGTCAGAATCATATTCTGCGTTTTGTCGGCCGCTTTGGGATTCATCTGTTGCTGCAGCCACATTGTCAACCCCATTAAAACAGGCCATACGCCAATGTTTAACGCGTTCGGAATCGGCCAGTTCAACAATCCGAACAGGGTAAAGACTGAACTGGGATCCGGTGCCGACAAATCATGAATCCAGCCGTAAAACGGAGCTTGACGCAGTTCCAGAGAAATATACAGCACTTTATACAGCGAGAAAAATACCGGAATTTGAATCAACATCGGCAGGCACCCCGCCGCGGGATTGATGTTATTTGTACGATACAGTTCCATCATTTCCTGATTGAAACGAAGCTTGTCATCTCCGCATCGTTCGCGCAGTTTTTCCAACTTAGGCTGTAAATCTTTCATCTTTGCCATGTTTTCAAACGATTTGTTGGCAATCGGGAACATCGCCAGCCGCAGTAGGAAAGCGAAAAACAAAATCGCCAGCCCCATGTTGCCGAACAAAGAATAAAACCAACTGAGGATAAAGAAGAAGGGTTTTGTCAGAAAATAATACCACCCGAAATCAACCGTCAAATCAAAACGTTTGATTCCCAGGTCCTTTTCATAAGCGTCAATCAGTTTTAATTCCTTTGCCCCGGCGAAAATACGTCCGGTTGTCTGAACGGCGTCCCCCGGTTCGATTACCGTCGGCGGCATCAGATAATCGACCTGATAGTGTTTGCCGGCCATTGTGTCCTGTTCGCTGAATTTTACGGTTACGTTCGCAATATTCTGGTCAAAAGCCAGCACGGCCATCCAGTATTTATCCGTAATGCCGGCCCAACCGCCCGTTGTTTTAAACGAAGCCTGCTGTTCTTTGTCCATTTTTGCATAAGCAAATTCTTTTAACGAACCGTCCAGATAACCGACCAGTCCTTCCAGAACGGCGCCGCGCTGCGACGCCGGCACGTTTGTCCGGCCGACCAGACCATAGTTGAACAGGGTCACGATTTTTGAACCGTAGTTTTCGATCCTGTCCGAAACGGTAAACATGTAATTGTCGTCAACAGAGATCTGACGGATAAATTTCAATCCGTTTTTGTTATCCCAAGTCAACGTCAGCGGCTTTTCGGGGGTTAATTCCGTGTTGTTTGTCTGCCACGGCGTTTCGGCATTCGGCAGCGCCAGACCGTCGGTAGACACCCAGCCGAATTCGGCAAAGAACGGATAAGCCGTCCCGACGGGAGATAACAATGAAATATACGGGCTGTTCGCCGCCAGTGTTTCGCGGTATCTGGTTAATAACAGGTTGTCCAGTCGGGCTCCTTTTAAACGCAGGGAACCGCTTAAAGACGGGGTTTTAATCGCAATATGACGGTATTCGTTGACCGCCTGTTCACGCGTCGCTGCGACAGGCGCCGCGTTTTTCTGTCCGCTGACGGCATTCGGCGCCGGCGCGAAAGACTGTTCCGCGTTTGGCACCGGGGCTGCGGCCGGCGTCTGCGGCGCTGCGGGCGGAACGGACGGCTGAGGCCGCGTTGCTGAAACCGGCGGCTGCGCCGGAGGAAAAAGAGCATCGATTATAAACAGAAAAACAGCCGAGAAAATAACGGCCAGAATTAAATTGCGCTTTTCTAAATTATTTTTTTCCATCAGTTCACCTGTGTTTACGGTTTTTCGGGTTCGGGCACGGGGTCGTTTCCCTGTCCGCCCCAGGGATTGCAGCGCAGAATGCGTTTTATCGTCAGCCACGATCCTTTAAAGGCGCCGAAACGTTCCAAAGCCTGAATGCCATAGGCGGAACATGACGGCGTAAAACGGCATCTGCCGGGCAGAAAGTGCGATATTTTATCCTGATACAAACGGATAAGCCAGATTAAAAAACGGGTCGGCGTGTTAATTTTTTTTTGCATCTGCTGCTGTGTCGGCGCCGCCGCTTGCATTTCCGGAACAGCCGGCATGTTTTCAATTTTCTGCGTCTGGTCTGCCGGAACGGCCGGACCCGGACTGTCATGGCATGTATTGAATATGCCAAAGAAAAGAACGGCCGCGAACAACGCAAACGACACGGCGTACAGCGTTCGTCTGCGTTTGAACGGCAGTTTTGTTTTTTCGGTTTTCGGGGGCACGGGGTCGTATCCCGATCCGCCGAACGGCTGGCAGCGCAGAATTCGTTTTATCGTCAGCCACGATCCTTTGACGGCGCCGTGAACGCGCAGAGCTTCCAGCGCATAGGCGGAACATGTCGGTGTAAAACGGCAGCAGCCCGGCTTCAGCGGAGAAAGGAATTTTCTGTAAAACAAGACAACCCCGGTCAGCATTCTGGCCGCCAAAGACGGGCGGTCTGAATTATTCTGCCGGTTTTCCGGTGTTTGTCGGGGTGTCATTGATTTCCTGTTTTATTTCTCTTAAGGCGTACTTCAGCTCTTTGTATAGCTTTTTATACGCCATGTCTATAGTCGTATAGCGCGCGATAATGACATAATCATAACCCGCAACCGCTTCAAGAGGCAGCAAGGCGGCGCACAAAGCTCTTAACCGGCGTTTGGCCCTGTTTCGGCAGACGGCGTTTCCGATTTTTTTTGACGCCGTATAACCGATTCGGAAAACGGGCGGATTAAAAAAACGTCGTGTTTTAGCCGCCTGTAAAACAAGACCGGACCTCACTGCCTTATACCCGTTACGGGTAACGTGAAGAAAATCCGGTCTTTTTTTTATCAGTATCAACTTGTCTGACATACCCGCATAGTCCCGCGGGAAAAATTACACGGCCAAACGCTTACGGCCTTTGCGGCGGCGATTGTTTAAAACCTTGCGTCCGCCGACCGTTGCCATGCGGGTACGAAACCCATGACGGCGAGTCCGGACTATTTTGCTGGGTTGATATGTACGTTTCATGGACAACTCCGTTCTTAATCAAATTCGAGTACCCTCATATACCCTTTCCATTTATAAGAGTCAAGAAGGGTTTGCTTTTTTTGTAAAATTTTTAACAATGTTCCCGGATAAAACGGCAGACGTCGCCGCAGACTTTGTGTTCCAGGCCGAAATGGGCGCTGTCCGCTTCGGTTAAAACGACAGGCATGCGCAATTCTTGCAAAAGGCTGCGGGAAAAATAATCGACCGTTTTCGGGAAAATTTCGTCATGTCTGCCGCGCGCCAGCAAAACGGGAACCGGCGGCAAAGACAATTCCCGCAGTCTGTCGGCGCCGATAATGCCGGAACCGATGGAAATCAGCCCGCCTAAAAAATCATTGCCGCCGCCGTGCAGTTCGCTGCGAAATAACGTCATTTCAAAAGCGGTTATACCTCCCTGCGAAATTCCCGCCAAAAAGCAATCGGACAAATTCAGGCCGTATTCGGTCAGGCGGTTTAAGATAAAATGATTCAATAAAGCGGCCGTTTTTTGTATTTCCCCGACGGTTTTCTTTATCAGTCTTTGTTTGTCCGCCGGTGCGTAATACGGCATAAAGGAGCACAGGCGTCCGTCAAATTCGGATTCCGACAAAGCCCACCACTGCCGGTGATGCGGATCGTCGCCGGGCGGGACAGGAGCCGTGCCGTCCGGGACAAATACGACGGCCTGTGGGCAGGCGTCTGCCAGTTTCAGGGCAAATTCCATGTTGGATTCGGCGTCGCCCCGATACCCGTGCAGCAGGACGATCATTTTGCGGACAGGGACTTTTGCCGGTTTGATTTCCAGTCCCGTCAATGTGTCTTTAGTCCAGGAAAAAATTTGTTTTTCCATTTTCGGTTATTCCCGTTTGTTGTCGTTTTTCAGAATATGCCGGCGGATTTCTTGACTTTTAAAATGCGTTTTGAGTATGCTTGAACAGCAAAAAAAGGAAAAAATCATGACGGCAGTCACTTCGCGGCTGGAAGATTACCTGGAGGCTTTGTTCCATCTGGAAACCACCGGCAGCAAACAAACAGTAACAGCTTTGGCCGAAAATTTAAAGCTGACAAAAGGCACCATTGCGACCGTTATTAAAAAAATGGCGGAACAGGAACTGGTTTGGCATGAATCTTACGGTGCGATCCGCCTGACGCCGAAAGGCCGCCGGATCGGCTGGCAGGTTTATATGAAGCATGAACGGCTGACGTCTTTTTTTCACGATTTTCTGGGGCAGGACGCCGCGCGTTCCGAAGAAATCGCCTGTCTGATCGAACATCATCTGGACGGGGCGGCGGCAAACAGGTTCTTTAACCTGATTGATTTTCTGCAAGCGGCGCAGGCCGATCAAAAAGAATGGACACGGGAACTGTTTTTATCTTTGAATCACGCGGGACGGTTGCCGGCGCCGTTGACTTTGGAAACTGTCGGGCGGGGACGGGTCTGCCGTTTGTCCGGCAGCGCGGAAACCAATCAAAGACTGGCCGCGAAGGGAATTGTTTCCGGCTGCCGCCTGAATGTTGCTGCGTTTGATGAACAGAACGGCCGGTATACCGTTGAAATAAACGGGCAAAAGGTCATTTTGGATTCTGCCGACGCCGCTACCGTCTGGATTGTTTGACGTATCGGTTATTTTTTCGTTTCTTTTTTCTTTTTGGCCGCCGATGCTTTTTTCGGCGGCGCTTTTTTAACCGCGGTTTTTTTGGGCTTGGCCGGTTCGGCCGCTTTTTCTTCGGGAAGCGACAGGAACGGCAGCAAAGCGGAAACGGTTTCTTCCGGCATTTGATAAAGCCATTTTGAATGGCGTTTTTCCAATTCGGCAGCTTCTGCTTTTACTTTTGCGTCCGCGTTGGCCGCGGGCGCGAACGAAACGGCGGCAAACGGTTTTGAGTCCACCAGATAGAAAAAGAGATAAATATTTAACCCGTCGAAGGTTTCGATAAAAGCTGATGAAAACGGCGTTTCTTCAGCCAGATCTCCGGGGCGAACTGCGACGTCTTCAAAATCGAAAGCTGTCAGAGCGTTTTCCATTTTTTCAATAAAATCCGCGGAAATGATAAAATGGCCGTCAGATAAGAACGAAGGCTGCATCGCCATCGCCGGCGCCGTGCGTTTGTAAACGGCTTCGCGCGTTTTTGTGCCGTCCACGATCGTTATGGACGACGTTCTGCCTTTGACCAGCGGCAGCAGCCGCACGGCCAGCCATGAACGCATATCCCCCGTAACGTCTACATTGCCCCGGACCAGCCAGGATTGTGCGTCATCGGGAAAACGGACAAAGTATCCCTGTCCGTTCCAGGAAATACCGTTCGTCTGTTTGCCGACCAGCAGACGGGTCAGCGGATTACCTTCGTTTGTCAGCAAAGTAACCAGATAAGATCCGGATTTTTCATTCATGTTGTCTTCGACCCGCAGATCGGAATAAAACTCGGGCAGAGCCGTTTTCGGTTCTATTTTTTCCAAACCGGCCAGACCGATCAGGACATTTCTGATTCTTTCCTTGTCGGCAGGATAGCCGTCGGCTTCAACCAAAGTCCAACTGCCGGCGCCATCGCGCAGAAATGTCATTGTTTTACCGCCGTGTTCAATGGAAACGGCTTCGATGTCGTTGATTTTTTCCATTAATCCGGGAATCAGAGGTTGGCCGAAAAAAGTGCCGGCGGAATATTCCGGCGTTAAAATCCAGACACTTAATGCTGCTGCAAAAGCAATGACCGCAGCCGTCAGGAGTTTATAAAAAGAACGCGGGTGCATGGCTTTTCTCCTTACCTTGACTGCGATCGTCTGGCCCGTCTGCGCCAGGCGACGAATAAAGCTGTCATAACCAGCAACGCCGGAACAAAGACGACATTTAATAAAATCACCGTTGACTGCAAAGCGAGAATGTCCCGGGTAAGGACATTTTGAACAGACCGCAGCGCCGCGCGCAGCATAATGATGCGTTCCTGCAGAGCTTGAATTTCGGTTTTGTCTTCGCGTGATAAAATGTCGCTGTTTTCACCGGAAGATTGCCGTGTCAGTTCTTTTAACCGCAGCTGCGCCGTCTGCAGTTCGCCGAACAGCAGAGCTTCCTGTTCGCGGTATTGTCTGCCCGCGTTCAGGGCAAGAGTTTCAATAACCGTAAAGGGGCGGCGCCATTCGGCCTTTGAACGCAGATCTATCAAAGAGGCTGCGCCGCTGAGGTTGTCCAGCGCGTTGACGATTAAATCGGCGTTGCCCGCAAACGGATACAGCTGTTCAACGCCCAGCGCGTTTGATTTCGTCGTCCAAAATTTGTCGGCCAGAAAATCGCTGTCGGCAATTAAAATAATGTTGACGGGGGCGGCGGCTTTTTCAATATGCGCTTCGGGTCTTTGTTTTAAAAAGTTGCGCGTCGGCGCTTTATCGAAAGCGCTGTTCGGCGTTCCTTTGATCCGCAGTCCCAAAATCATGTTTTTTCCGCCGGGAGTGAAATTGCGCAGCATGGCGGCCGGATCCGGTGTTAATCCCTGAATGGTTTGCAGCAGTTCCGATTCCTTTGAGGAAAAAATCAGCGGCGTTATCGTCAGATTTTCATTTTTTTTGATCACGTTAAACGTGCCCGCGTACGCCAGATTAACTGTACTGATCGCACTGGTGACCGGATCTTCGGGGCTGAGGTAATTTTCGTTGACTGCCAGCCAGGGCGGAAATTTTGTCTGCATTGACTTGCCGTCTTCGTTATGGGTTACGGTGCGCGCCAGTGTTGTGTCGGCGACAAAATGCGACGTATCAAAGGAAATTCCCCAGTTTGTCAACAGCTTGTCTATATCCGGCCGGATTGAATAGGGAACTTCGCCCAAAGCGACTTCCGTTTCCGAAAACGGATCAATCAGCACCAGCATATTGCCGCCGCGCATAATATATTGGTCAATCGCATACAGTGTTTCTTCATTGAATTTTTTGGGATTGACCAGCATTAAAACGTCAATGTCCGGCGGAATATCCAGCGTCTGGCGGGAAATGAAACGAACGTTAAAAATATCGCGCACGACATTCATTACTGCCCAGCGCGGGTGGTATTTCGGATACATCAGCTGCGGTTCGCCGCGTCCGTCGATCGGCAGCGTGCTGATAATGCCGATCGTCGGCCGTTTCGCGCGCGTTAAATCGGTTAAATACTTTGTAATGTCGTATTCCAAAAAACGTTCGCGCGACGGATCCAGCAGCGCGATCGTCCGTCTGCGGTCGGACGAATTGGAAATCGTCAGGCCGAAATAAACATATTCGGACGAATTACCGACGGGAATACCCTTCAGCCCGTAAGTCAGAGCTTCGTCTTCTTTTCCGGAAAACGGTTCGGGATCAATAACTTCCAGCTTTATTTTGCCATCGGACGCCGAAGCGTACTGTTCCAGAAGTTCAATGACGCGGACGGAATAAGTCGCGTGTATCTGCGATACTTTTGCCAGTTTATTTGACAGATAAAAGCGGATTGTGATCGGTTCCCTGATCTGATCAATGGCGCGCAGAGATCCTTCCGACAGCGAATACAGTTTCGCCTGTGTCAAATCCAGACGATAGTTTTTTAACGTAAATGCGGCGATGATGTTGATGCTGAAAAACAAAATAACGGCCAGGATCAATCCCAAAACGCCTAACGTGCTTCTATCCAGATCGGCTATTTTTTTCATTATCAAACCGCCTTTTTATGATCAAGCACAATCACTGTTGCAAACAGGAATACGCCTGAAAAAGAAATAAAGAACAGCAAGTCGCGCACGTCCAGCACGCCGCGGGTCAGTGAAAGAAAGTGGATCAGGAAACCGAACGATTGAAACAGTTTCATGACCTTTTCGGTGGCGACGCCGGAAAACAGGTTGATCAAAGCGTCGGATCCCAGAAAAGTCAGCATCAGACAGGCCATCATGGCCGAAACAAAAGCGATAATCTGGCTTTTGGTACAAGCGGAAACGCATGAACCGACGGATAAAAACGTACCCGCGATTAAAAAACTGGCCAGATAGCTCATCAAAATAACGCCGTTATCCGGAGTGCCCAGATAATTGACGGTCAGCCACATCGGCAGCGTTAAAAGCAATGCGATGCCGACAAAGGCCCACGCCGCGAAAAATTTTCCCAAGACAAGCTCGCCGGTGGAAACAGGCAGAGTCATCAGCATTTCGATTGTTCCGCTGCGCCGTTCTTCGGCCCACATGCGCATGGAAACGGCGGGAATCAGAAAAACGTACAGCCAAGGGTGAAACAGGAAAAAAGACTGCAAATCAGCCTGTCCGCGTCCGAAAAAGTCGCCGGCGTAAAAGGTCAGAAGACCGGACAAAGAAACAAAAATCATCAGGAAAATCCATGCTACCGGCGTCGTAAAGTAGCTGGCAAATTCGCGTTTCGTCAAAACAAATAAAGCTTTCATGCGTTCGGATCCTTCAGTTCCCGGTCCGGGGAGGTAAAGGCGTAAAAGACTTCTTCCAGCCGTCCTTTTTCAATAAACATATCCAAAATTTTAATATCCTGCCGGCGCAAAGCTTCAACCACATCGGCCGTAACGGATTCCCGTTCTTTGGGGATCAGGGTAAACAGGAACGCTTCGCCGGATTCCTGTTTGACGTCCGTTACCGTAATTTGCGGCATTTCGTTAAAAACGGTCTGCGCCCGTTCGCGCTGGTAAGAAGCAATCAAAACAAATAAAGTCTGATGCGTTTCTGATAAACTGATCAGTGCGCGCGGCGTATCGTCCAGAACGATTTTTCCTTTATCAATAATAACGGCGCGCGAACACATCGCTTCGACTTCTTCCAGCACATGCGTGGAAATGATAATGGATTTGTCCTTTTGCAGATCGCGGATCAACATTCTGATTTCGCGTTTCTGATTTGGATCCAGTCCTTCGGTCGGTTCGTCCAAAATTAAAACGGCCGGATCGTGAACCAGCGCCTGCGCCAGTCCGACGCGGCGCTTGTATCCTTTGGACAGCGTATCGATCGGCTGGTATAAAACGTTGGACAGCGATATGTCGGCAACGACTTTTTCAACGGCTTTTTCTTTCGCCGAACCGGATAATCCCCGCGCTTCGGCGATAAAGTTTAAAAATGACAGAACCGTCATGTCGTTATAAGAGGACGCAACCTCCGGCATATAGCCGATATGGCGTTTGACTTCAACCGGGTTTTCGGCGACGTCGTAACCGCAGACCGTGATTTTGCCTGCGCTGGGCGTTAAAAAACCGGAAATCATACGCATGGTCGTTGTCTTCCCCGCGCCGTTCGGTCCCAAAAATCCCAAAACCTGTCCTTTGGGAACCGTCATTGACAGATTGTCGACGGCGACGAAGGAACCGAATTTCCGCGTGACGTTTTCCAGTGTAATCATTGACGATCCTGAAAAAATAAAAAAACCTTTTTACAGAGTATAACTGCTTTTTTAAAAACTCAAGCCTTTCTGCCGGGAAAGGCAAATAAAAACGTTTGACTCGGTTTAAATACATTGATTAGTATAACCGCGGATACCGTGTTTTTTTAAGATTGAACGGTATTCTGTCGGGTCCGTTGCCGCCTGCGAAATGGGTTCGCAGGGTTGATGCCGCCATAACCGAACAAATAGGATAGAAAATGAAAAAAGTACTTCTTTTTTCTGCTTCAATCTTAGCTTTGGGCGTCAGTCCGTCTTTTGCGCAGACCGCAGGGTCTGTTTCAAAGGCTGCCGCGCCGCAGGCTGTTGATCAGGCAGAAATTAATCAAAATTCAAATAACAATATTTTCAGACTGGGCGAAATTGCCGTTTCCGTTGTCGACGATACGACGCAGGTCGGGTCGCGCACAACCGTAACGGCTGAAGAAATTTCCGCCTATACGGATTCCAATACGCTGGAAAAGGCGTTGAATCTGCTGCCGTCGGTGACGGAAACGCAGGTCGGGCGCAGAAATGAAAAATCCGTTTCAATCCGCGGGTTTGAAATGCGGCAGATTGCCGTCATGGTTGACGGCGTGCAATCCGCCATGCCGTATGATTATTATCCTGATTTGCAGACTTATACGACGGGGTCTTTGTCGGAAATTCAGGTTTCCAAAGGCTTGAGCTCCGTTCTGGCCGGGCCGAACACGATGGGCGGGATCATCAATATGGTCACGAAACGCCCCGAAAAGAAAATCGAAGGCAACTTAAGCGTGACTGCCAAGTTCGGCAACTCCGGAGCTTATAACGGCATTCTGACGTCAGGTAATGTCGGTACCAATCAGGGCAACTGGTATTTGCAGGCCGGCGCGACATACAACGATATCAACCGTTGGTCGGTTTCCGATAACTATTCGCCGGTGCAAAATACGGGAAATCATTTTTTTCAGGCGGGAAAAGATTATTATTTCCCCTTGGTAAATGAAAACGGCGGATTCCGTGACGGTTCTTCTTCTCAGGCCGAAGCCGCCAATATCAAACTGGGCTTTACGCCGAACGAAACGGACGAATATGTGATCGCCTACAATTATTCCAATATGGAATACGATATACCGGTCTATGCAGGTCAATCTTATACATCTATGGCGGGATCTAGACCGACTGATGACGAAAAATTAGCTTATCAGTTGACGAAACCGTTTTACAGATCTTATCCGTATTATAAAAAGCAAACGATCTATTCTTTGACGAATACGGCTTTGGGCGATACGGGATACGTTAAAACGCGTTTGTTCTACGATACGTTCAAAAACCGCATGGACAGTCTTGAGTTTGCCGATGCGACATTGACGACAATGCGCAATGAAAGCGGTTTCCCGTCGCTGTTTAATGATTATGATTTCGGCGGCAGTGTGGAAACGGGCGCGGATCTGTTTAAAGACAACACGACCAAGATCGCGTTCCATTACCGCAAAGACGTTCACCGTTCCAAAGAATTGGGTGATGACGACTGGTCTCGGGTTGCGGACGACACCTATTCGGTGGCTTTGGAAAATACGTGGCACGCCAATGAAAAAACGGACGTGATTGTCGGCGCTTCTTACGATTGGTTGCGTGTTTCAACGGTAAAAAATGTTGAAGATCATAATGATGATCTGATAACGGATTATCGTGTCAACGATAATGTGCTTAATCCGATGGCAGCCGTGCGGTATCATTACAGTGACGAAGGAACCGTTTATGCGGGTGTGGCGCAAAAGTCCCGTTTTGCAACGCAGAAATCGCGTTTCGGCACCAGAACGGGGAACGGAACAGGGATCCCCAATCCGGATTTAAAAGCCGAAAAGGCCGTTAATTATGAAATCGGCGTGTCCGATACCGTCGGCAATGTGACTTTTGATGCGGCCGCGTTTTATACGGACGTGCGCGACACAAATCTGGAAGTCGTTGTCGAACAGGGCGGAAATTCCTATTATCAGACGCAAAACTTCGGCAAATCGCGCGTTTACGGTCTGGAACTGGCTTCTGTCATTAATATGGCGGATTCTTTCGATCTGGGACTGGCTTACACCTACATGGAAAAAGAACTGCGCAGTTCGATTGCCAAAGCCGAAGATTTAAAGCCGACAAACGTACCCAGGCACAAACTGACGGTTTACGGCGATTGGCGTGTTGCGGAAGGATTAAACATTATTCCGAAAGTGGAAGCTTATTCGTCGCGTTATTCGACGCTGGGCGGAAACAATATGGTCAACGGCGCGGTCAGAACATCGGGCAAACCCGGAACGGGCATCGACATGCGGGACGGCACGAAGATCGGCGGTTTCGCAACGGCGGGGCTGAAAGTGAAATACCAGCCGTTTGACGCTCTTGAAATTTCCGCCGGCGTTGACAATATCTTTGACAAAAACTACCAGTTGGCGGAAGGATATCCGGAAGAAGGACGCAACTATTTCCTGACGCTGACGACCAAGTTTTAAAAAAGGAATAATACTTGAAACAAAAAAGGGAAAATCTTTGTCTGTTTTTAGGGGCGGGATTTTCCCTTTTTCTACACGCCGGTCTGTTTTTTTTATTGTTTCTGCGAATGCAAAACGCGCCCGAACCGGGGGGAAGCGGGCTGTTAATGGACGCTTTTCTGGTTTCCGGCGGAGACGGTTTTTATCAAACGGGCGTTCCGTGGGGGGATTTTGATTTTAAACCGGGCAGAAAAGGGACGCCACCCGCGGTTGAAGAAAAAACGGCGGAACCGGAAAAAAGCGTTTCGGGAAAACCGACGCCGGAAATAAACAAAAAAACGGAAAAAAAATCAGAAGCCGTTTTAGCGGTGTCTGTCAGAAAAAAAACGTCGTTGCCGGTCAAAAAACAAAAAAAAGTCGCCGCTTTGAAAAAAAAGGCCGCTAAGGCTGCGGCTGTGCCTGCGAAAGATTCGACGCCGGCCGGACAGAACGGATCGGGGACGCAGCCTTATGGCGGCGTTATCGGCGACGCGCCGGGGTTCGGCGCCGGCCGGGGAAGCGGCATCGGCATCGGGTCGGGCAGGGGGATCGGCGATATCAAAGCGGCGCGGTACTTTGTTCGTCTGCGGCGTTTGTTTCAGCGGCGGCTGAAATATCCCGAAGAGCTGGAAAACCAAAAAATTTCCGGACGGGCCGTCGTGCGGTTTCATGTTCAAAAAGACGGAAAACTCGACGTAAATTCGGTTGTTCTGGCGCAGACTTCGGGGCACGAAATTCTGGACAGACAGGCGCTGAAAACGATTTTGGAAGCCGTACGGCTGCCCGCGCCGCCGTACGGAGAAATGACGATCGAAATCCCGATTATGTTTCGGGTCTATCATTAAAAAGTTTTTTCGGTTATCATGCTTGAAACAACAGGGGATTTTTAACCTGATGAAACGGATTTTTTTCATTTTCTGCGCGTTTTGTTTTTCTTTTCCTCTCAAAGCGGAAGACGAGCTGGCGTCGCATCAGGCGGTATACGACATCGCTCTGGTTTCCACCGCGGGCGGGGCGGCCAGCGTCGTTAACGCCAAAGGAAAAATGTTTTATAAAATTCAAAAAGTATGCGGCCGCTGGCAGACGGAATCCGTTTTTTCGCTGGATATCGGATATGAGTTATCCGGTTTGGATACGACGAACTGGAAACAGACGACGCGGGAAAGCGCCGACGGGTGTTTGTTTGATTTTGAAGTTTTTGTGCGGGAAAAAGGCGAAGACCGCAAAGATTTGGCGGGAACGGCTGTCTGCAAAAACGGCAAAAAGGAATTAAGGCTGTCTTTTCCCGTCCGGTCCGAAGCGGTTTTTCCGAAAAATGTTGTTTTTCCCGTGCAGCAGACGATCCGCCTGCTGGAAGCCGCCCGACAAGGCAAAAAGAACGTTTCAACATATGTTTACGACGGCACGCGGCCGGAAGCTCTGTATTCCGTGAACGCGGCGATTTCCGCGCCGGAAAACTTTTCTTCGCCGAAAGTACACGGCGATACCGACTTGATCGCGGGAAAAAAAGCGTGGCGTTTCGATACGGCTTTTTTTGAAGAATTTGCGGCCGGAAATCTGCCGGACGGCACGCCGTCATACGAAGTTTCTCTGTACTATTATGAAAACGGTATCAGCGATAAAATCGTTCAGGATTTCGGCGATTACCGTTTGTTGTCAACTTTGACGGAACTGCGCCGCCTGCCGGATCGGGCGTGTCAATAAAAAACAAAAGGCAGTCTTTGACAACGGCGGCAGGCGTGGTATATCTTAATTACAAATAACCTGTTTTGCGGAGACGTTCTTTGAACAACGAAATTCCCTATATCGCCGGACTGCGCAGCATTGCTGCGTCTTATGACGCGTTTATCGTTGATTTGTGGGGCGTTGTTTATGAAGAACAAAGACTCTGCTTCGGTGTGTTCAACGCGCTCAGCCAACTGAGTGACGAAGGCAAAAAAGTCATTTTTCTTTCCAATTCGCCGTACCGGTCCGCGGATATGATCAAAACGCTGGAACGCATGGGGGTGAAACGTTACCTGTATTACGGTGTTTTGACGGCGGGAGAAGTCATTTATCATGAACTGCGGCGGCGTGTCGATCCGTTTTTTGCCAATCTGGGACGCAAATGTTTCCATTTGGGGCCGGAACAGTTCTGGCAGCCGTATGCCGATCTGGGCTATGTTCCCGTTCCGAATATTGACGAAGCCGATTTTATTTTTGTGACCGGAACTTTCGGTACGCAGGATTCGCTGGAAAAATATGATCCTTTCTTCAAAGTCTGTTTGTCACGCCGTTTGCCGATGGTGTGCGCTTGCCCGGATTCCTTTATTTTAAAAGACGGCGTTCCTTATATGGCGGCCGGAGCGCTGGCGGCGCAATACCAGAAAATCGGCGGGTCGGTTTTTTGGCGCGGCAAGCCGGATCCGTCGGTGTTCGCTTATTGCGTCGAAGGGCTGGAAACGGAAAAATACCGTATTGCCGTGATCGGCGACGGGGTGCAGACGGATATCCGCGGGGCGAATTTGGCCGGGTTGGACGCCTTGTTCGTAGCCGGCGGTATTCATGCCAAAGAATTAGGGGTCAGCCGGGGGCAGCAGCCTGATCCTGAGCGTGTGCGTTCCCTCTTAATGCAGAATGAGTGTACGGCGAAGGCCGTTCTTCCCGCCTTTATTTGGTAAAAACGCGATTTTATTGGAAAATCAGTTCGTCAGGGCTTACTGCAAAATGCTCACGTACCTTTTTACGCTGCGTTTTTCGTTCGCCCTTCCTGCTGCTTTTCTCACTAAAATCGGTTTTTCTACTACCCGTAGGGGGGAAAACGCCCTCCCGGCGGGACACGACCCGTGCCGTCGGCAAGAAAGCAAAAACTGACGCCCGTACGGCCAGTACCCCGTACGGCCAGTACCCCGTACGGCTAGTACCCGAGGAATTGTTCGTTTAAAACGCGGTCTTCCAAATTATATTCCGGATCAAACAACAGGTTTAATCCTGTTTCGGTATCTTCTCTGACATTGACTTTGATAACGTTGCGCAGCTCGGTAAAATCGGCTACCGCGCTGACGGGACGTTTTTCGCTTTGCAGGATATCAAAGGATACTTCCGCATGACGGGGAATAATCGCGCCTTGCCAACGGCGGGGGCGGAACGGGCTGATCGGGGTCAAAGCCAGTACGTTGGAAGTCATTGGCAAAATCGGGCCGTGCACCGAAAAATTATAAGCCGTGCTGCCCGCCGGCGTTGATACCAGCACGCCGTCGCAAACCAGATTGGACAGCTTTTGAATGCCGTCGATGCTGATGGAAATATCCGCCGCCTGCCGGCTTTGCCGCCACAAAGACACTTCGTTAAAAGCTCTGGCCCGTTTTTGCTTTCCGTTTGCGGCCAGCGCGTCCATAATCAAAGGGTGCAGCGTGATTGAATCCGCATTGTTCAGGCGTTCTTCCAGATCTTCTTCCTGATACTTGTTCATTAAAAAACCGACGCTGCCGCGGTTCATGCCGTAAAACGGAATACCTTTGCCGATATGTTTGTGCAGCGTTTGCAGCATAAAACCGTCGCCGCCCAGAACAACAAAAACGTCGGCTTTGGCGCAACCGGCCGTACCGTATATTTTTTGCAGCCGCCGCAGCGACTTTTGAGCGATTTCCGTCGTGTCTGCCAAAAAACAGATCTGCCGCATTTTCTTTCCCCGAGTTTATAGACTTTCCGTTGGGAAGCTTTTATAATACAGAAAATTCGAAAAAATAAAAACAGGAAAAGACTGATGAAAAATTTATCGGGACGCTTTTGTATTGTTTGCGGTTTGTTCTTGGTCGGAATACTGCCCTCTTCCGCTTTCGCGGCAAAGTATTCGGGGGCGGCCAGCCGTCAGTTTTCGGCGGACAGGAACGCTTCTGAAAAACCGGCTCTGCCGCCGGAAGCGTCGTCAATGCCGCAGGAGGATTTAAAGGCCGTTTCTCCGATTACTTTTGACGAGCTGCGCCTGTTTGCCCGTGACTGGCTGAAATATGCGCGCTGGTTAAAAACGGACGGCAATCAATATAAGGCTGTCGCTTATCTGGGGGTGTCGGCCGCCGCAGATTATCCGCCCGAAGTCGTTAAATGGATGGACGCGCACGGCTGGGCCGTCGATCGTTTTTTCCTGCTGGAACGAAAATTTCGTATAACTCTTTCCGTTCTGGAACAGGAAAACAAACAGACTAATTTGCTGAGGCATTTGGAAACTCAAATCCGCCAGCTGGAAAAAAACGATAAAATGCCTGCGGAACAGAAAAAAAGCCTGAAAGAACAGTATGCCGGCACGATCCGGACCGTCCGAGCGGCTACCAGCGCCAAAGCGCCCGTAACTCCGGAAGAATACGAATTGATCAAACTGAATCGTGAAGCTTTGACGCGGGTTTTAAGCGAATAACCGGCTTTACAGAGAAATCAAGGGAATATTGTCACGGTTTTCGGAAACGATCCAACGGGCTGTATGGTACATCATAATACCGATAAACGCCCCCATAACGGCGTCGCTGATGAAACATTCCGCCGTTAAAACGACCGATAACGTTATCAATCCCGCCAGCGCATACATCAACCTGCTGATTTTCGGCAGAAAATAAGCCGACGCCATAATCACGGCCCACAGACTTTGAACGCTGAAACTGGGGAAGGAAGTTTCCGTAACGCGGAAACGAAAGGCCGAAAAACCGTATAAACGCATTGTATCCAGAAATTCCGGCGTATACCGGCCGGCCAGAATATTGATGATCAGCGTAACCAACGAAGACAGCGACAATGTCAGAAGAATAAATAAAACGGCGTGAGCTTTCTGCAGATTCTTTTCAAATACTTCCGTTGTCAGGGATAACCCCGCCACAGCCATGTAAATCAGCCATAACGCGATCAGGATTAAAAACCACCACCCGGACGGATTGATTTCCGCCAGCGTGTAAAAAACGCCTTCTTTATTGTCGTTCAGGCAGGACAGGGCAAAGGGCTTGTCCAAAAAATTGATTGAAAAAGCGCAAAACAGGCACACATAAATAAAGGCGGCCGTTTTGGGCTGTTCTTTTGTAAAAGCGGCGGTAATTTCCTTTGCCCGGATCAAACGGGGACGCAGGTTGTTCCATTTCAGAATCTCTATTGTTTTTTGGACGGTGGGTCGGCGGGACAGCCGGGAAAAAAAATCCTTTGCTTTTTGTGACGTCGCGGCCGCGAAAGTCTTTATCCGTTCTGAAATATTTGTCTTAACAACCATAGCTTTATCCGATAAATTTGAATTTATGCTACTATAACATAAGAAAAAATCAAGGTTAAGGATTCTCTTTATGTTTTTTGACGGTCTTGTCCGGGACTGAAGGCTTTTGTTGAAATTTTTTTCAAAGGAATGTTAAAATAAGCGCCGAAAGGAAAGAAACGCGATGAAAGCTGTCTGCCTTTTATTTATGATTTTTTTTATGTGGGGAACCGACGTTTCCGCGCAGGTGGTTGATATGCGCGCTTACAGCCGTCAGCGCGGGTTTAAGGCTTATCGTGCCAAGACGCCCGCGCCCGTGCAAAAACGGCAGGCGGCTCCGGCGGCGGGACAAAACCGGCAGGCGGTTCCGGCCGGAAACGCTCAGGTCGGCGAATCGGGAAAATCAGATAACAAAAAATCAGCCGATTCCTCGGCTCAAACCGCGGAAATGCGTGAATATATCCAGAATAATCCGCATGTCCGGCCTGATATTTAAAAAAGGATAAATAAATTATGCGGTTGGCGGTATTTGTACTTTTATGGATCTGCTTTTTTTATCAGGAATCAAACGCGCAGGTGGTTGATATGCGTGCTTACAGCCGACAGCGCGGATTTAAAGCTTATTCTGTACGGCAGCAGGCTTATGTTCCGCCCGTCCGCCGGGTGACGCCGGCGCGGAACAAAGCGGAACCCGCAGGAAATAACGCCGAGCTGTCCGCAGATCGGCCGAAACATAAAATTCAGCAGACGGGGGTTAAGGTTTTTCAGGAAAAAGACGAAGACAAAGTGATGAATTTTAATGTCGAAAATCCTGAATTTGATAAACTGAGCGATTATAAAAAACAGGATCTGATGAAACGGATCTCTTTTAAAAAGAATACGAATTAGGTGAAAAATGAAATATGCAGTTTTAGCTTTAGGTTTTCTTTTGTTGGGCCAAGCGCCGGCTTTCGCCGTTTGTTCGGGCGGTTTTGACGGCAGCGACGGCTCTTTGTCGGGGTGTTCCGAAATGGGGGCGTTGGGCGATTTGATTTACGAACGCGATCAAACCGGCCGGGTCATGCGAAAAAGAGACGACGCCGAAATCAAACAGTATTTGATGAAAACGGTTGAAGATCGTCTGAAAAAACGCGGAATTTCAATGAAGAACAAAGACGGACAGCCGGTAATAAAGATCAATCAGGAAAATGTGGTGTTTGATTTGTTCAATCAGAACGGGGATAAAATCTTTACTTATACGGTTGATATGGAAAAAGGGGTTCCCCAAAATGAAAAAGACGTGATCGAATCCCGTGAAGCCTATGATCTGCAAAAGGCAAAAGGAAAAGCCGAACGTAAAGGGCGTATTGAAAAAATTCAGGCAATGGCCGAAAAGATAAAGGCTGAAGAAATTGAAAAGAAAGCGGCGGCTAAAAAATGAAACGTCTGATACTGGGTGGGGCGGTTTGTTTGCTGGCCGCCTGCGTTATGCAAAAAATCCCCGATTCAAAAACGCCGCTGATGCTGGAAACGGCCGTTGACAGCGATTTGCTGATTCTTCAGACCGAGGACGTCCGGATCGCCGACGTTAAAGAAAAGCGGATCGCGTATGAATATAACGATCAAAATATCCGCCTGTCGCAGCTGGGGGATCATGCCCGCCGGTTCTGCGAAGGCAAAGGACGCGACACGGTGCTGGTCGACATGCGCCTGACAGCGCGGGAAGGGTTCCGCCGCGCTACGTTTGAATGCAAAGATAAACCGATTTTAATCCCTTAAGGTTAAGGCCCGCAGTACATACAAGCGCAGTTCCGAAGACAGGCTGCCTTTTCTGTCGGCGTCAATGCGCGTGATCAGTTCTGCCGGCGTTAAATTCCGGCGTGCGGCCAGCTTTTTTAATTCCTCCCAGAATTCGGGTTCCAGAGAAACGCTGGTGCGGTGTCCGGCAATCATGACGGAATATTTTCGGATACTCATTTTTTAATCATCTGTTTGTAAAAATCGTTTCCTTTGTTGTCCGTCAGGACAAAGGCGGGAAAGTCTTTGACGGTGATCTGCCAGACGGCTTCCATGCCCAATTCGGGAAAATCAATGCAGCGGCAATCCGTAATATAGGCTGCTGCCGTCTGTGCCGCTGCGCCGCCCAAAGTGCCCAGATAAAAACCGCCGTTTTCCCGGCAGGCTTCCGTTACGATTTGCGATCTGTTCCCTTTGGCCAGCATAATCAGTGACGCGCCGTTTTTCTGCAGCAAATCAACATAGGAATCCATACGTCCCGCCGTCGTCGGCCCGAAAGAACCGGAAGGCAGGCCGTCCGGCCGTTTTGCCGGTCCCGCATAATAAATCGGGAATTTTTTTAAATAATCGGGCAGAGGCTTGTTTTGATCCAGCATTTCTTTAAAACGGGCATGCGCGATGTCGCGGGCGACAATCAGCGTTCCGTTCAAAGTCAGACGGTCGCCGACTTTTAAAGTATTCAGATCGGCCAGAGATTCTGCGATATCCCGGTTTAAATCAATATTTGTTCCCGTCGCGGACAGGACAGACTCTTTTATATCCGGCAGATACTGCGCCGGATTTGTTTCCAGCTGTTCCAGAAAAACGCCGTCCGGCGTGATTTCGGCCAGAATATTTCTGTCGGCGACGCAGGAAACGCCGATTCCGATTGGCAGAGAAGCTCCGTGACGGGGCAACCGAATGATACGTGCGTCCAGACAGAAGTGACGTCCGCCGAATTGCGTCCCCAGACCGTTTTGATTGATCAGGGGCAACAGTTCGTTTTCCAAATCCGTATCTCTGAATCCTGCTTCGGTCGCGGGCAGAGCGTCCAGCGCTTTGGCCGAAGCAAGCTTGACCGTTTTTAAATTCATCTCGGCGCTTAACCCCCCGATAACGACGGCCAAGTGGTATGGCGGACAGGCCGAAACGCCGATCTCCGTTATTTTCCGAATCAGGAAATCCGTTAAAGCCTGTTTGTTCAGCAATGCTCGAGTCTGTTGAAACAAAAAGGTTTTATTGGCTGATCCACCGCCTTTGGCGATGAACAAAAAACGAAAAGAATCGCCTTTGACGGCGCTGAGGTCAATCTGCGCGGGCAGATTCGTATTACTGTTTTTTTCCGAAAACATGGACAACGGAATATTTTGCGAATAGCGCAGATTTAAAGAGGTATACGCTTTTTTTATCCCGCGGGTCAAAGCTTCGGTTTCCGTGCCGTCCGTTAATACCCGGTGTCCTTTTTCGCCGATGACAATCGCCGTTCCCGTATCTTGGCACAGCGGCAAAACCATGCCTGAGGCAATGTTGGCGTTTTTCAGAAATTCCAGCGCGGCGAACCGTTCGTTCGGCAAGGACTGCGGATCGTCAAATATGGTTCGGATTTGCGACAAATGGGCGGGACGCAGCAGATGCGACACGTCGCGGAAAGCGGCAAAAGCCAAATCTTCAAAAACCTGATCCGGAACATGCAGATATCCGTTTTTGCAAACAACGGGATCGGTTTCGATTTTTTTGAAGTCGGCCGGGGCGGGAAAGAGCATATTTATTTCTTTTTGCGAAAAGCGTTTAAACTGACGACGTTTTCCTGATCGGATTCGGGTTTGTGTTTCTTTTCTTTCTTTTTTTCAGGTTGAGGCGGTTCGGGAGTGAATGAAACGGCGAACTGCGCGAAAGGATCGGCGAACCGGACAATGGCCGCGAACGGGACAAAGATTTTTTCCGGAATGTTTCCGAAACTGAGTACGACGGAAAAAGCGTCGTCGGAAACTTCCAGGTCGCTGTATTCGTGCTGTAAAACGATCGTAATTTCTTCGGGATAGGCGGCTTTCAGCCGGTCGGACAAAACCACGTCGTCGCGCGGCGTTTGAAAAGTGATGTAAAAATGGTTGCCGTCCAGGCCGTTTTTCTGTGCGGACAACAACGCATCGTGCACAACGTGTAGCAATGCTTTTTCAACCAGTCGTTCATAAGAAATTTCTGTCATCGATATCCTTAAAGGCAGAAAAGATTAAAAATAATGGGACACTTCTGTTGCTAGGCAAGTCCCCGCCCCACCCGAAGCGCTCAAGCCCCGGGGATTAAGTTCGGTCGTCCGGCCGCATTACGCAGCGAGAGCAACCTGAGTGCGATTATCATTCGCATTTAAAGTTATAGCCCGATAACGGTGGTACAATGCCGGATGCAGATCCTGTCTTTACTACGCGCGTCGATCCTGTTTCGTCCCCCTTTGCTTGAATCCGTTTTATAGCTCATCTGTACGGTCGGTTCGGTTCTCGAATATAAAGTACGCTCCGTTTCTGCGATTCGACCGCCGGATGAAATGGTGGAGACGCCGGGTACCGCCCCCGGGTCCGCTACGCCTATTCCGCAGGGCGTTTAGCATCATAGCCGGATAAATCCGGCAACTAAGAGTATAAGGATTCAAAACACTGAAAGCAAGAGGGAAAGACTTTTGAAAAAAGATTGACCTTGTTTTAACGGGGAAAGTTATTTAATCTCTACTTATCTGCATGCGGTAATTGTTCCGTTTGCAAACAGAGTCTGAAAAAAACAGGTTCGGAGCCGTAGAAAGCTCTTGTACAAGCGGTGTTTGATATAAATGCCGACAATCCGTTTCGCATGATGAGGAACGGAATTATATCCCCGATTTCTTTTGTGGATCGGGGAGGTTTTGACGTATGTTCAGAAGCTTTGATTTGAATTGGAAAGCTTTAAAGGTCAAACGGTCATACTTGTACATGATTTTCTAACTCTCCGATCCGCCTGTTTTCAGGCGGTTTTTTTACGTAAAAAGAGGAAAGGTTATTGATGAACAAGTATCTGTTTTTAATTTTTCCGTTTTTATTAACGGGTTGCCAGTCTAATAATTTCATAGATTGGTACGAAGCTGAATTGACTTTAACGCCGAGAGATCTGACAAAAACAGAGGTTAAAGTGGTTGAAACGTCGCGTTATCAGGAAAAAATAAAGTCTTTGACGGATCAAGGGTATGTGATTGTCGGAACGTCTATGTTTAAAGGCGGGTGGGAACCCCGTTATTTGGCCGTTGAAGCGGCGATGCAATACGGGGCGACGGTTGTTGTGATTACATCAAAAACCGTCGGGAGTGTAACGCAAAATTATAATGTCACCGTGCCGCGTGAAAATGTCGGCGTGTATCGGGGCAGTAACGGTTCGCACGGCACGTTCATCGGTGTGTCCGCACAAAATGTCAGTGGCAGTTACAGCTTTGATCTTTTGGAACAAAAGGCCACGTTTCTGGCAAAAAAGGATAATGAACAATGAAAAAAATATGTGTTATTTTTTTGTTTTTGTCAGGTTGTGCTTCTCATACGTATTATTATCCGAACATTCCAAAAGATTATGCCGTTTCTGAGATTACGGAAAAAGAAAAATCAGAAGTTAGTATTTCCGTAGAAGCTTCTTTGGTTAATATTCAACAATACGAACTTCACGAGGAATGGAAAAAAAATACAGCACGTTTTTTGAAAGAGGAATTAAATAAAAGCGGATTGTTTAAACGGGTCAGATTCGCTTTACCCAGTGAAAAAAGTGATTTTCATATTCATTTTTCTTTCTTTGAAGGAGGGACTTCTCAGGAAGATCGTTTAACTGCGGCGATCACTTTCGGTTATACATTAGGAGCAATACCAGTAACTGTGCATAACACATCAGATGTGGTTATGACGATCTATTATAAAGGAATAGAGATTTATTCCCTTGTCGCTCCGCATTATAACAGAATTTGGATGTGGACGCCTTTAATAGTATTGCTTCCGATTACAATGCCGTTAAACTGGCCGGATAAAACAAGGTATATTCGCTATTTTCTTTGGCAGATTGAACAAAACAAGCTGTATAATCCGTCTTATTTTATTTCTCAAAGGCATTAAATTCGTAATCGGAAACAAATCTTGCGTCTTCATCGTTCGTGTTTTAAACTGCCCGCATGTTTTTTGTTTTTAGACCAAGGTGAACTTGTCATGGAATTAACCGCAGATCAAAAACGGGAAATTGATGAATTGACGGCAACGACGTATATGACAAAACGGCCGACCGTTCCCGCGCTTGAAGAAATTCTTTATAAACCTTTTCCTGTTTTAAACCACGGGTTTATTCGCGTTGTTGATTATATGGGCGACGATTCGGCAATCGTGCAGGCGGCGCGCGTGTCTTACGGCCGCGGAACAAAAAAGACTTCGCAGGATAAGGGATTGATCAATTATCTGATGCGTCACCGCCACACATCGCCGTTTGAAATGTGTGAAATCAAGCTGCATGTCAAGCTGCCGATTTTTGTTGCCCGTCACTGGGTGCGTCACAGAACGGCCAGCATTAACGAATATTCGGCGCGCTATTCCATTCTGGACCGTGAATTTTATTTCCCGAAGTTTGAAGATATGGCCGCGCAGGCGACCGAAAATCATCAGGGACGCGGCGAAACCCTTTCCATGGAAGAAGCACAGCAGGTTTTTGACATTTTAAAAGCCGACGCTTTGAAGTGTTATGACGATTACGAATATATGCTTAACGAAAATCCGGACGGCACGCGCAAGGATGAAAGCCGCAAAGGATTGGCCAGAGAGCTGGCGCGCATGAATCTGCCCGTCAACGTATACACGCAGTGGTACTGGAAAACGGATTTGCATAATCTGTTTCACTTTTTGTCTTTGCGGGCCGAGGCGCACGCGCAAAAAGAAATCCGCGATTATGCCAATATTATTTTGGATATTTGCCGCAAATGGGTTCCTTTGGCCACCGAAGCGTTTGAAGAACATCGATTAGGCGGTACGCATTTGTCCAAAAAAGGACTGGACGCCGTGCGCCGCATGATTAACGGCGAAAAAATCGACCGGGAAAGCTGCGGGTTGATGAAAGGCGAATGGAACGAATTAAAAACAGTTTTGGGAATCAAGGAATAAAGTTATGGCTGATGATAAAAGCCCGTGGGGCAATAATACCAATGATGACGATCAAAATCCGTGGAAACCGCGTCAGAACGACGCTCCGCCGGATATTGAAACTCTGCTGCGTAAAAGTCAGGATAAAGTTCATCGGATAATGAGCGGCGGCGGACGGAACAAAGGCGGTTTTAATTTTAAAAGCTTTTGGGGAATCGCCGGGGTTGTTGTTTTGTTGTGGGCTTTAACCGGATTTTATCAGGTACAGCCGCAGGAACAGGGGGTCGTGCTGCGTTTCGGAAAGTATGCCTATACAACGGCACCGGGGTTGCATTATCATTTGCCGTATCCGATCGAAACGGTTTTGACGCCAAACGTGTCGCGCGAAAACCGTATTGAAATCGGTTTCGTTTCCGAACCGATCCGCCGCAGGAATTCTGTCCGTAATCTTCAGGCTGAAAATATTGCTTTGACAGGGGACGAAAATATTGTCGAGGTCAATTTTACGGTGACTTGGAAAGTCAAAAACGCCGGTGATTTTCTGTTCAATGTCCGCGATCCCGAATCGACGGTGCGCACGGCGGCCGAAAGCGCCATGCGCGATTCGATCGGGGTAACGCCGATTATGGAAATCATTGCCGATGACCGCAAAGGCGTACAGGAACGGGCGGAAAAAACGCTGCAGACTTTGCTGGACAGGTATAAAACGGGAATTGCCGTTACATCGATTCAATTGACCAAGGCCGATGCACCGGCGCAGGTTATTGATGCGTTTAACGACGTGCAGCGCGCCAAAGCCGACAAAGAACGTTTAAGCAATGAAGCCGAAGCTTACCGCAACGATATTTTGCCGCGTGCCCGCGGGGAGGCGTCTCGCATTATCAGCGAAGCCGAAGCATATAAATCGCGCGTTATTGATGCGGCCAAAGGGGACAGCGCCCGCTTTACCGCGGTGCTGGAAGAATATCTGGCGGCAAAAGAAGTCGTGGCCAGACGGTTGTTCCTGGAAACAATGGAAGACGTTTACAGCCGCGTTGATAAAGTCATTGTCGATAAAGAAGCCGGCGGCGTCGTGCCGTATCTGCCGTTAACCGAACTGAACAAAAAATAGGAGAGCAAAACAAATGAAACCGCAATTAAAAATGATCTTGGGCGTTGTTGCCGCGGCTGTTGTGATTGTTCTTTTGGATTCTTTGTTCATTGTGCCGCAGACGCAGCAGGCGATAGTTATTCAGTTCGGCGAACCCAAACGGGTTATTCAATCGCCCGGACTGTGTGTAAAAATTCCCTTTATTCAGCGCGTTATTTTGTATGACAATCGTTTGTTGGGATTGGATCCGCCGGCAAAAGAAGTGCTGTTGTCGGATAAGAAACGAATCGTTGTCGATGCGTTTTTGCGGTTTAAAATCATTAATCCGCTGTTGTTCTATCAGGCCTTGCAGACCGAAGAAATGGCACATTCCCGTTTAAGCGATGCGACGGTGTCGTCATTGCGCGATGTTTTGGGAAAATACGACATGAAAACGATTTTATCGCCGAAGCGTACGGAAATCATGGCGCAGATTCGCGATGAGGTTGATTCCAAAGCAAAGGCGTTCGGGGTTGAAGTCGTTGACGTGCGTATCCGTCGCGCGGATCTGCCGGAAGAAACGTCTCAGGCCGTTTATGCGCGTATGCGTTCCGAACGCGAACGTGAAGCAAAGGAATTTCGCGCACAGGGGCAGCAGATGAATCAAAAAATCAAAGCCGAGGCTGACAGAGACAAGGTCAAAATTATTGCCGAAGCCCAGAAAAATGCGCAAATTCTGCGCGGGCAGGGGGACAAAGAAGCCGCACGCATCTGGGCAAAAGCCTCTAAGCGCGACAAGGATTTCTATGCGTTTTACCGTTCTTTGGAGGCTTATAAAAAATCAATGCAGGCCGAAGGAACTTCTTTGGTGATTTCGCCCGAGTCCGAATTTTTTAAATTTTTCGGATCACTGCCGGCCGGAACAAAACGCTAGAACGGAGTAAACAAATGCAGGATCTGGCCGTCGCTTTTGCGCTGACTTTTGTTATCGAAGGGATATTTTATGCGCTGGCGCCTGAAAAAGTGCAGGCCATGATGCGCGAATTGATTGCTCTGGATCCCGAAACGCTGCGCAAAGCCGGATTGCTGGTCGCGTTAATCGGCGTCATTTTTGTCGTTATGCTCAGGGGGCCGTAAAGATGTTTAAAGTCGTTTTCGGCCTTGTTCTGCTTGTTTCGTTGCCCGTGTCGGCGCAGACGGTTGTTTCTTTCGCAGATGCGGTTCAAAAGGTGCTGCCTTCGGTTGTCAGTGTTTCCGCGGCAAAAGTACAGGCTGAACCGCCTGAAATGATGCTGGCTTTGCGCGGATCGCCTTTTGAACAGTTTTTCAAGGACGTTTACCGTGACGGCGGATTTGACGCGCCGAAATCCATTTTGCTGGGGTCCGGTTTGATTTACGACCGTGACGGTCATATTGTCACCAGTGCGCATGTTGTTGAAAATATCGACGAAGTCATGGTGACAATGAATGACGGCGCCGTTTTGACGGGAAAAGTTGCCGGCCGGGATCCGAAAACGGATTTGGCGGTCGTTCGGGTGGAAGGAAAAAACCTGTCTCCTGTCGTTTTAGGGGATTCTGACGCCGCGCGGATCGGCGATCCCGTTTTGGCCGTCGGCAATCCTTTTGGTCTGGGCAATACGGTAACGGCCGGTATTATTTCGGCGCGTTCCCGGGATATTCAGGTCGGACCTTATGACGATTTTATTCAGACGGACGCGGCGATTAATCGCGGAAATTCCGGCGGTCCTCTGTTTAATGCCGCGGGGCAAATGATCGGCGTTAATACGGCGATTTTCTCTCCGTCCGGCGGCAGTGTCGGTATTGCCTTTGCCGTCCCGTCCAAAATGGTGAAAACGGTTGCCGACGCTTTGATCAAAGACGGTGTCGTCAAGCGCGGCCGGCTGGGATTGAAAATACAGACGGTCACGCCGGAAATGGCCGAAGAGCTGAAAATGACCAAACCGCACGGCGCAATGGTCGCCGGCATTGATCCGGCGTCTGCAGCGGCACGGTCAAAAATTCGGACCGGGGACGTTGTCATTCGTTTTAATCGGCAGGACGTACCGTCCATGCGGGCTTTGCCGCGCATGGCCGCCGAAACGCCGGTCGGAACAACGGTGCCCGTGACGGTTTGGCGTGACGGGAAGGCTGTCGAGGTATCTTTGACTCTGTCCGAAATGCCCGAACCGGCGCAGGCGCAGGTCTTGCCGGACGGAAAAGATCAGGCGGGGACTTTCGCGACGAAAACTCTGCCGCTTTTAGGCGTTGCGGTTGCCGAACTGACGCCGGAAATCCGACAAAAATTCCGCCTGCAAAAGAACGCGGCCGGTCTGGCCGTCGTCAGCGTTCTGCCCGGGTCGGACGCCGCGTTAAAAGGACTGACGCCGGGGGATTTGCTGGTTGAATTGGACAGGAAGAAGCTGTCTGATTTTCAGGCGGCGGAATATTGGGAAAAAGAAGCCGCCGAAATGGGGCAGGAATCCGCGTTTGTTTTAATTGACAGGGACGGCGAACGTTTCTTTGCCGTCGTCAGATTTATTCCCGTACCTTAGGCGAAAAAAATGCGTGTCGACTTTTATCATTTGCAAAAATCTTCTTTAGAGCAGGCTTTGCCGATGCTGGCGGAAAAAGTGTATGCAACGGGAAAACGTCTGTTGATTAAAACGGAATTGAATGAAAAGGCGGAATATCTCAATACGCTGTTATGGACGTACCGTCCGGATTCGTGGCTGCCGCACGGTTCGGAATCGGACGGAAACGAAACTGATCAGCCCGTGCTGATTACGACGCGGAACGGCAATTTAAACCAGGCGGAAATGGTTATGCTGGTTGACGGAGGAACGGTTGAGGAAATTCAGTCGTTTGAACGTTGCCTGAATTTATTTAACGGTCACGACGAAACGGCGGTGCAGCAGGCGCGCGAGCTGTGGAAAGCTGTCGTAGACGCCGGGTTGGAAGCCTATTATTGGCAGCAGAACGACGCCGGAAAATGGGAAATGAAAGCGTCCAAAGTTCCCGAAAAATAAAGCCGGCTGCCGATATTGGCATAAATCGAATATTATTTTTTATCGTCCTGTTGACGTGTGCCTGCGCAAAGCGGCCGCCGTATTGCCCAGCGAAGCGACAACAGTTTTAATGCCGAAAGCTTGTTTCGACGGTTTTTTCTTTAATCCCTGCAGGATATCTTTGGATACTTTGCGCGTTGAAGAAAAGCGCGATAAGATGTTTGCGGTCGCTTTTTTCAGATCCTGCTTGATCTTGTGCGCTTTTTCATACAGACGGATTCCCAAAACGGCCGATACCGGGTTATGAAACAACGGCTGCGGCGGCAGTTTCAAATCGGCTTGATGCAAAGCTTTGTAAGCAAAGACAACGCAGTTCCCGGAAAAAATACTGTATTTCGGCGGGTTGGCTTTTTCCTTTTCAACATAGGATTTAATTTTATCATACTGCTTGGGCGTAATATGATAAACCATTTTGTCGTCATAAGGTTCTTTGGAATCATCAGCGACAAATCCTTGATACTTCCCGCTGACCAGCAGAGGCAGTTTTTCTTTAAAGCTCAGATTTTCATTTTCTGGCAGCGCGGTCGCCGCATGAAAACCGTAAACGGTTTCTTTGCCGTTCTGATCGGTCAGGCCGATAAAAGCATGCCCCGTAACGGCGCCGACGTCGGCTTCGCGTTTCATAACCGCGTCCTTTAAACGGGAAGGAATTAAAAATCCCGGAGATTCAAGATAAAGCGTCGCTTTGCAGGAACGATTGTCCGCCATGGCGTTATTCCTCTTTTTCTTCGCTGTCGTCGGCTTCGTCTTCTTCCAGCGCTTTGACCATTGCAAAAGCATTATGCAGCGAATCAATTTTCATTTCGTTGTCCATGTCTTCGGACGTTAAAATTTCACGCACCCATTCATATTCGGACTGATCGGCATAACCGGCCGGCAGGCGCCACAGAAAATCAACGACCAGCATCATGTCGGATTCCGTATCAAAACCATATTCCAGCGCCGTCTGACAATCGTCGATCAGTTTGTTTTTCAACGCTTCGTCGTCCATTTCCTTTGTTTGTTCGGGAAACGTTGATTTCAGGTATTTCATACCGCGGTGAATAAAACGTTCGGCTTCCAGTTCTTCTTGTTTTGACATATCGGATCCTTTTTTAATTTAAAAAACAGTGTGACAGAAAAAAGCGGGTTTGAAAAGGTTTTTGTCTAATATTTTTTCAAAAGGCTATTTTTCTTTTGTTTTTAAAAGATTTTTTTTCATGTTTTTCCAAAAATCAGCGGCGGAGAATTCGATTTGCAAAGCTTCTCGCGCGTCTTTTTGATCTTGATCATCGTTACATTCGGCGGTTTTTTCGGCTTCCCTGATATAGCTTTTATGAATTTTAAACGCCGCCAGCAGCCATATTCCCGAAAACAAAATACCGACATAAGGCAGAATACGTTCAACGGCGATGGCGTCGTTTGTCTGTAATTTGCCGATAATAATGATTGCGGTCGAACCGATGACGCCGCCCAAAGGATTTAGCACGCCTTCCAGCAAAGTTCTGATTTTACCGCGGACGGCGCGGGCGAAAACGTTAAAAGACACCTGCACGGAATTGGATTGAACCGACATGCCGATCAGCGTCTGCATAAACATAGCGGCGACAATGGGGAATAATCCCGGCGAAAGCAGAATTACGATAAAGCAGATAATCTGCGAACAGGGCAGGAATAAAAATCCGCTGCGCACGCCGGTGATTTTCAGCAGTTTTGATCCCAGAAACGTTTGGATCAGCAAAGCCGTTACATTTGCAACGGTCGTATATCCGCCGTAAAAGGACGCCATTTCTTCCGAAGTCGTATACGTTTTATCCAACGTTTTGGCGTAACAGAAATCAATAATCGTGCACACAAGCCAGAACGACATGAAAATGACGCTGAGATTTAAAGCGAAAGAAGAAGATTTGTAATGATGAAATCCTTCTTTAAAATTGGCGGCCAGAGCTTTCGGGCTGATTTTTTCTTTTTTCTGCGTCCGGCTGATCTCAGATTTTCTCAGCAGCCGTGTTAAAACGGCCGTAATGATCATCGCGGCCAGGATACATATGCCCCATGTGATAACCAGAGATTCCGTTTGAAAATATTTCGGCAGTCTGTGCGCCGTAAATCCGCCCGAAATGCTGCCGATCAAAGGCGCGGTTGTCAGCAGGGGATAAATGTCGGCCGCGCTTTTAGGCGTGAAAGTTTTATTGATCAGGTTCCAGGTCTGGATAATGAACACAGACGGAACCGAAATAATTAAAACGGCCAGAAAGATCAGCAGATATTTGAACTGCATCGGCGAAAAGACGGCCTGCGCGTCCAAAACGGCCAGATCCGCCGCCAAAATGACGATAAATCCGGCAAAAGAAATCTGCACCAGCTTTTCGCTGCTGAGCAGATCGGCAAAACACATTAAAAACAGATTTAATACAAATGATCCGATTGCCGAAAACAAAAAGAACCAGGACAGCGACTGGGTGCTGATTTTTTTGATTAAGATCGAATAAACGCCGGACCAGCCCGCGCCGTGGCCGAAGTTGATTAAAAAAAGAATAACCCAAAACAAAACGGTCAGAATTAATAACGGGCGGCCGTATTCTTTTATTTTCATTATTTTACTTCCAGATATTCATCAATGAGATACGGTATATAACGTTTTTGCGGGTCAAACGGCAGACGTTCGACAACGGGCAGAGGTTTGCCCGTCGGCGGCGTGTCGCCCCAGTTGCCGGCGGCGCTCCAGACAAACGGCGCGGCCAGAACGGATTTTTCGGGAAAAGTATCCCGTGACACCATTGCCAGAAAAGCGTCGGGGCGTTCAAAAATAAAATGTCTGCCGGCCGCCGAAATGCCCATATCACGCATGGCGTTGATGTCTGTTTGGACTTTTCCGGTTTTTATATGGCGTTCATATAAAATCATTGCGTCAACCGGCATTCTCGACACCACGTCTGGCAGCCGCCAGAAGCTCATTCTCTGCTGAACACGGGGGCGTTTGTTTTCGTTAATGAAAATAATAAAGTCCAGTCCGCCGTTGTTTTGCAAAGCGTCGCCGTTGCGATCCATTTTAAAGTACCAGAAATTTTCGTCTTTGCCGGCGTAAAAATTCGTCATGTTTTTGTTGCCGGCAAACGACGCCAGTTTCGGCAGGTCTGCGGGAACGGCTGTTTGCGGATCCTGCGTTTCAAAAGAAAAGCGTACGCCGTCGGCGGCAAAAATAACGGCGTCCGTTTTGTCCTGCAAAACGGGCAGTAAAACGTCTTTTTCCGTAGTGTCCAAAGTGCCGCGGAACGTTTCGGACAGCTGGCCGTCGCCGAAAACGTCATACGCGTTCAGTTCGACTTTTCCCTGTCCCTGCAACAAACGGAGCAGGCCGCCTTGATCGGGAATGTCAAAGACAAATGCCGTTTTCGCCTGCGAAGTTTCTGTTTTGCCCGGTTCCGGAACAACGACGTTTAACTGTGCCAGCGATGTTTTTCCTTCCTGTAAAAGGGCGGGATCAAACGTATCGAATTTGAAAACAAACGTGCTGTATGGCGGCAGGTCTTTAACCTGCAAAACACCGTCGTTTAATGCGGCGGAAATCCGTTCATGATCTGCGAAAAACAATTCCGCTTTGCCTGCCCGGTATTTGGACAGGTCCGCCGTGAATGTTTCAGCGGTTTTTCCCAGATTGATAATGACGACAGCCGTGTCGGAACCGTTATTTAAAAGGTAGGCGTAAACATTGTCGTTTCCCGTATTGACTGCAAATCTGCGGCCTTTGAAAAACAGTTGCGGATATTTGTTCTTTAATTCAAACAGGCGACGGTAATGATTTAAAAGGGAGTGTTCGTCTTTATCCTGTGCTTTGACATTCCAATCGCGGTAATCATCGGTGATCGGGACAACCGGCGTATATGATGTCGTAAAGCCGCCGTTTTTGGAATTATCCCACGCCATTGAAGCAACGGTTGCGTGAAACCATTTGTTTTTAAAATCGTTGAAGTCGGAAAATCCCTTAATGCCGATTTCGTCGCCGGCATACAGTTTGATATGCGCCGGAGTTAAAATTAAAACCGAAGCAATCGTTTTTAATTTTTCGGGCGTCGGGTCTTTGATCCGGGTCGCGACGCGCGCGCCGTCGTGATCGGAATGATAAATCAGCCGGTCTTTCAGCGGCGTCAGTTTATAGACGGCCGGATTGCTGAAAAAAGAATGCAGGTAAGGCGCCGAATACAATAAATCCAGATTGGTTTCCCTGTACGGATATACGTCGTTGATAAAAGTCGAATCAAACATCAGATCAAACATTTCCCGGCCGGGAACGACGTAGGCGACGTCATTGGGAATGGGAACCGTTTCGGCGATCAATACTTTTTCCGAGCCGTATTTTTCCTGAATATGCCGGCGCAGTTTTTTCCAGAATTCAAAATTTTCCGGCTGATGATACTGTTTTTCCTGTCCGGGGCCGTTAATAAACAAATGTTTAGTCGCGTCAACGCGGAAACCGTCCGCGCCCGCGTCCAGCCAAAAATCAACGACGGAAAGGATATATTCCTGCACTTCGGGATTATGATAATTCAAAAACGGCGAATTACCCCACAGGGAATAATAATATCCGCCGTAAGGCAGAGGTTTCCATGCGGACGATTCAAATTGTTCTTTGTAATCGTTGAAATTCATCCATTCGCCTTCGGGAATAACGGGCGAAGTAATAATCCAGTCTTTGTATTTGCTGTCGGGATTATTTAAAATATCCTGAAAAAACGGGTGTTCTACGGAAATGACGGTTGTGATAAAGTCCAAAACGATATGCAGCCCGCGTTTGTGCGCTTCTTTGGTCAGCGTTTTGAAATCTTCCATCGTTCCGTAATCGGGGTGGATATTTTTAAAATCCGTAATTTCATATCCGTAATGGCTGCGCGGCATTTCAGGCACGTTCAAAGCCGGCGTGATCGGCAGCATATAAATCGTATTGACGTTCAGGCTGCGGACATAATCCAGTTTTTGGGTCAGCCCTTTTAAATCACCTTTGCCGTCGCCGTTTGAATCAAAAAAGGATTTAACGAAAACATGGTACATCGAAATCGTTTCGTACCACGGATACTGCGGTTTTTCGGAACAGCCGGACAGAACGCCGAAAAAAATGACCGTTGTCAGGGAAAACAATACCGTTTTGAAAAAATGCCGCGGAAAAATCATCTCTGCCATATCCTTGTGTTAAAAAATTTCCTTGCTGAAAGGATATAAAAGATTCAGGCGAAAGGCAATCTTTGTAACAGGTTTTTGGCTTTTGAAAGGATCGGCCGCGTCAACGGCGTTTTTCCAGCGCGAATAAATCCTGTTCCGCGTTCGACAGTATTTCAACGCGCGCTTTGTACTTTTCCAAATCGCCGTGCGTGTTGATATCCGTCAGGGGCAGGTCGTCTTTTAACACGATTTCCTTAATATAATCGGAATGTTCAATCAAAGCCGGCGTCCAATGGGAATCTTCGGGAACAATCTTAACGACTTTGAATAAATCGCGCGGCCATAAAACGGGATTGTGGCGCACGGAATTAAAAGACGGCAAAACAACGGGAGGACGCTTTGCCTTGAAATCAAACGCGTCAATCAGTTTGTCAATATATTCTTCGGTGAACGCGGGCATGTCGGCCGGCAAAACGACCGCCCCGACAATATCGGGCGGCAAAACGGCCAGTCCCAGTCGTATGGATCCTAAGACGCCTGAAATATAATCGGGATTACGTACGATTTTGACGTCATATTTTTCCAGCCGCTTTTCAATGAATTTGGCGTCATGTCCGGTGACGACGGCGACATAATCCGCCCGGGACGACAAAGCCGAGCGGACGACATGTTCAATCATCGGCAGACCGTTTAACGGTTCCAGCAGCTTGTTTGACCCGATCATGCGCCGTGCCGAACCGGCCGCCAAAATGACGACGGCGATTTTTTCGCTGTCCGATACCGAGCCGACATTAATAGATTTTTCCATTTGTTGCGGCGTTATTCTTTTCGCCATGCGTTCCAGAGAAAGACCGTTGGCCAAAGTAGGAAAAACCGCTGTGTCTGGCAGGGATTTCGTCGCCAGAAAACGCATCAGCATGTCAAAAGCCGGCTGGGACGCATCTTCGGCGCAATATCCCAGCAGCTTGACGTCGTTTTTATGTCCGATGACCAAAGAAATCCCCATGTCCACCGGCCAGCCCAGACGGTCAATATCGCCGGCCGCCTCTTTAAATCCTTTCGGCACAACGTCGTCGCGGTGTAAAGGAGGAAAAGGGCTTTCCACCAAAACAATTTCCGCCTGCGCGTCGATGGCGTCGCGGACGGCTTTTTCAACCTGTGCGGAATTGTGTTCGCATAAATCATGGTAAACCACGTCAAAGCCATATGCTCCGAAGCGCTTTTCCAGTTCTGTGGTATCTTGCGGCTGTATATGGTTTTTGTCGGAAATCGTCCGGATAAAGCCGATCTTGCAGAACGCATACGGCGCGACCTTTAACAACGGGCCCGTTCCTGAAATTTTCGTAATCGCTTCATTTAACGTTTCCGCCGTTATCGCCGGCCCGAACAAACGCAGGTTAGCCACAAACTGCCCCTTGTAGACAGGCAAATAAGGCTGAACGGCCATCAGGGAAATGTTTTCACTGTGCGCGTTAAAACGGTTCAGTCTTTCCCGGTCGAAAACAAAAACGCCGTCAATGTCGGCAAAGATTTCGCTGTAACCGTTTTCATCGGGCAGTGTGTAACGCAAATAATCGCCGGCCATTGTTTTTAACAAAATGTCGGCCGCTGTTTCGGGGTGAATGTCTTCGGAAGAAAACTGAACGCCGATAACGGTTTTGATGCCGGCGTACTGCAGCTGCCCGATGTCCGAAGACGTCAGAATATGGCCTTTTTTCAGGGTCTTTTCCTGACACTTGACAGGGTGAGTCAGTTCAATCCCCAATGCGTCGTAAACAGGAAATTCCCCGAATTTCATGCGGCCTCCCTTTATTTTTTGGAAAATTCCTGCAGCGAAAGCAGAATATCCGACGGAATTTCAAGCAGTCCGCCTTCCTGTTTCAGGAAGTTTTTAAAACTGCCTTTGAAATCAAAAGAAACGTCCTGATCGTTTGCTTCGGTTTCCAGCGGCGAATGTCCTTCTATAAATACATCAAAGCCGACCTGTCCGTCTATCTGGCCTTTGGCGGTAACCGTCATATTTCTGACAATGACGTCTTTTAAAAACGCCAGCATCTGCGGATCCATCTTTTTGCCGAGTTCTTCAGACGGCGAAAAATGTAACGTGCCCGGCAGTTTTGATGTAAACTTGGCATTATTGATATTCAGTTTTTTATCGGCATACGACAGAACCCATTCGGAATTCATCACGCCGTCAATCCGCAGCGCGGACGATTTCAGATTGTTGGTGACGGAAGACAGGTCGATGCCGCTGCCTTCAAATAAAATCTGAGACGTCTGGCCTTCATAAGGAATGAAGAACGATTTAATCGTTTTAAACTGGCCGTTGGCATATTTCATACGTGCGTTGGCGACTTCGATTCCGCGGTTTGCCTGAATACGGAAGTTAAACAACGCGTTCTGGAACGGTATGCCGACATTCAGCGTTCCGATAAATAACTGCTGGTTTTCGGGAGTTTCCAGCGGCAATACCGACGACAACGACAAAACGCCGTTCAAAGCTTCGATTCCCATGCCGTTCCATGTCGTTTCCACGTTTTCCATTAAAACGTTAATCGGACCTGCGACTTTGCCGCCTTTGATCGTCAAACGTCCTTTGGCCGCCAGACCGCCGAATGTTGATTCGGGCAGATGTTTCAGCATAAACGGCATCACATTTCCCAGATGCAATCCCGATTCCGACAAAATAAATTTCGGAACGACGACATACATATTCCATTCATGCGTAGGCAGAGTATAAGACCCGTTGATCGTGGCCGTTACCAGACCGTTTTGAATCGACAGAGTGGAATCTACGCCGAATTCGGCCGGGCTCATCGGGCGGAAACGCAGATCCGCCGAAAATTCGGGCATGACATCGGGCTGTGTCAATGCCGCTTTTGCAACACGCAGTCGGACGTCCGGCAGAGTTTGGCTGGTAAAGGAAACAATTCCCTGAATACCCGTCATTTTAATATCTTTGCTGGCAAATCCGGACTGAACAAACGTCGCGTCGCCGGAATAATTTCCGGAAAAAATGTTATATTGCGCGCGCGCTTTTAAGCCGTTGATCGCCGTCGCAATCTGCGTGCTGGAAATATTGTCGGCAATAAAAATCTGAGTTGAAAATGCCGATATCGGCAGCGTAAAGGACAATTTGCCGCCGTCCGATCTTAAAAACGGATCGTTCTGGTCGGGGTTGATTGTCAATTCCAGCGGCGTAAATAATTTGATCTGTCTGAAACTGCCGGCCGACTGTAAACTGGTGAAAGAGAATTTCATCGGTTTTGTCAAAGTTGCCGTGCAGGCCGATCCCGAACAGGAAAACTTAACGCTCATATCGGTTTTTAAATCCTGAACGGCCAGCTTTCCCGTCGTCAGCGACGGTGCGTTCATCTGTAGCGGCAGAGTGCCTTCAAAATTCTGGAACGTTCCTTTGACGGTGACGTCGTTTGCCTGCAACGCCAGACTGCCGACAAATTTTCCGACGGCGTCCTGCGGATTTTCAAAAGAACGATCCAAATTGACGGCAATATCAAAACTGTCGTCCTTCGGGGTAACGTCAGCCTGCAGTTTCAGTTTCTGCGACGAAGACGACAACAGCAGATCCGCCTGTCCTTTTGATAAAACACCGTTGTTGACGGAAATTTCCAGATTGCCGGAAACTGATCCGATGATGTTGGAATCTTTTAACAGATTTCCTTCCGTAATTTCCGTTTTGATCTGCGACGACATCGCCGTTTTATTCAATGCGGTTTGCGTCTTGACAGCCATCTGCGGTGACGCATAATCGGTGGAAATCTGCATGTTCAGGCCGGTTTTGCTTAACGTACCGTTTGCGGTGAAATTGATAACGATCGTATTGTCGACTTCTTCTTCTTCGCCGTATTCGTTGATGATTTTTTCGGGCGGAGCATCGTTTTTCAAGATGAATCGGCCGTTTTTAACCTGCAGGGAATTGATGGTGATTTCTTTTCCTTTCTGCGCGTTGACGGGGGAATAAATCAATCCGCCCAGCGCCCCTAAAGAAATCCCGTCGGATTTTTTTTCACCGTTAATATTGATGCCCGTTAATTCCATCGATCGGATAATATTGCTTGAAAACAGGCTGAACAGAGAATAATTGAACTTCATTGACGAAATGGTCATTGTTCCCGTTTTGTCGGAAACATTGGTCAATTCCATCGTGTCGATCGTGATCTGTTTGATTTTGAAAGTTTTAAACGGCATGCCGTTTGCCGCGAAAATTTCGGGCAGTTTCTTTTCGGCGATTATCGGCAGGGAAGAATAAACGCCGAAGCAGATAATGCCCAACAGAACGACCAGTATTCCCAGCCGATTCCATTTATTTGACAGAAAACTTTTGGCCTTTGCTTTGGCTTTATGCAGCTGTTCTTCCGCTTTTTTCTTTGCAGTTTCGTCCAAAGCGGACGCCGCGCCGCCTGCGGAGGAAGAACCTCTGCGTTTTTTACGCACGGGAGCTTTTTCTATTTCATCGGCTTCTATGGCCTGAGGAACGACTTCTTTTTTGTTTTCCGGGGGCAGATCCGGTTCTTTTGTTTCGGTGTGTCCGGCTTCCACCCGGGCAGAGGGGTCTGTTTCGACCGGCGGGTTTTGAACGGGAGCGGCCGCCGGCTGCGGCGGAGTTCCCGGACGGACCGTCGGGATCTTGACGCGTTTAACCAGGGGAGTTTTGGCTCCGGCAGGATTGTGTGCGGGTGTTGTGTTTGAATCGTTTGTATTATTGTTTTCCATAAAAAATAGCTCCCCCTAGTGACTTTAACCATTTTTTTATCAGATAACGTTAAAGCTTAATAAAACTTACGCATTGTTTTCTTTTTATCTGAATTTCGGAGAAATTTCAAATGGAAATACCGCCTGCGGAGTCTGTTTTTGACGTGGCCGAGTGGTTTTTGGACGCGGCGTTGAACGACGGCGAATATCTGCAGCCGATGAAAATGCAGTATTTAATGTTTTTATCTCAGGGATATTATGCGGCTTTGACGCAGGGAAAACGCTTTGTTCCCGGAATTTTTCTGGCGGCGGAACGCGGGCCCGTCGAACCGAATTCGTATCGTTTGTACGGATCGGAACGTCCGGTTTTGTCTTATCGGTCCATGAACCGCAGAACCGTTTCCTTTTTACAGACGATCTGGGCGCGTTTCGGGGCGTATTCGACAGATTACATTTACCGGTTGATTTCGACGCACGCCCCTTATGCCGAAGCTTTTGCGGCGGGTAAGGATACAGAAATCAGCCTGCAGGCCATGACCGCGTTTTATGCCGGCACGGCCGGAAAGGACGAAAGACTGCAGTCAGCCCAGTTCGGCGCGACCAGAATTATGCGGTCTCAGACGGGAAAGGCCGTCGCCGTTAAAAAATGGATCCCGCAGAAAAAATAACGGTTAAGTATGCCGGATTATTCATAGATAATTAACAAGTTGTCTTTATTTTTAAACTAACAGAAATTCCTGTTATCCGATGGAGCAGACAATGGAAGATTTAGAATTACGCATTCAAAAATTAGAAAAAAAGTACCGCACGTTAAAATATCTGGTAACGGGGCTGATGTGTTTTGCGGCTTATACGGGACTGACGGGGGCGACAATGAATTCGTCCGCTTTTGCCCAGCAAAGAAAAGGACAAACCGCAAAGCAGGGAGAGGAAATCGATAAAAAAGACGCTGGTATCCCCGTCGTCGTCGAAGCCGAAGTCTTTTTACTGAAAGATTCCGGCGGAAATATCCGCGGCGTTTGGACGGCGGATAATGACACGACTTCTTTTGCCATGATGCATAAGGATAAATATCCGATCGCCGCCATTGCGGTTGACCGCAAAAACGCCACTTTGTCGCTGACGGACGTATATGCGGGCAAAATCAGCGTCGGGCTGACGGATTCCATTCGTTCGATCGCCATTACGGACGATACAAAGAAAAACAATATTTACCTGGGGCTGACCGGTTCGGGCGAAGCGGCCTTTGATATGGTCAGCACGGGTAATTCCGCCGTGGTGATTGACGGGGCGACGTCCAGTCTGGATATGTCCGGGGATACGGCTATTCTGGCTTTGACGGAAACGGTCGGGTCGGCGGTAGCTTTGAAAGCGCAGCCGTCTTCTTCAGCTTTGACTTTCCTGGATTATCAGAATAAATCGACCGTGGATTTAACGACGATTGACGGTAAAACGCAGTTAAAAATGAATTCGCCGGCGACCAAAGACGAAAAAACAATCGTTACGACGCCCGAAGAAATTTTAAACTTTAACGAAACGATGAACAAAGCTTTGGAAGGCGATGACGCCGGTCAGGCCGACGCCGCCGCTGCGCCGGCGTCCGGCGATAAAAACGTCGACGGCAAAGGCGAAGATAAAAAAGATGAAAAAAAAGAAGAAAATAAAGTCGTCAATATGAAGACCTATTCTCCTTTTTCAAAGTAACGGAACTGAGCCGTAAACGGGCTGTTTCATAAAACGGCCCGTTTTTTTCGGGAGTAATTCATGAAACGTTTTATTTTATTCTTCGGAATTATTGTCATCGCCGCTTGTCTGCCTGAAAAATCTCAGGACAAACAGGGAATAGTTTTTGCTAAGGAAACGATACGTATTTTGCGTCAGGATCGTCCGGCCGTCGTGTTAACGGTGGAAATCGCCGACACGAACGCGAAGCGGGAACGCGGTTTGATGTATCGTACGGATCTGAAAGACGATGAAGGCATGTTGTTTTTATTTCCTGCCGCCAGAAAGGCCGGCATGTGGATGGCGAATACGCCGACGTCTTTGGATATGCTGTTTATTGACGCGCATGGCCGAGTTACGGAAATTGTTGAAAACACGGTGCCGTTTTCCCATGAAGAAATCCGGTCGTCCCAAAGTGTTAAAGGTGTTTTGGAATTAAAAGGCGGCGTTGCTAAACAGGCCGGCATAGAAAAAGGAAACGTTATTGTTCATTCCTTTTTTGATCTTGAAAATTCGTTAGGGAATGAGTAGAGTTCGTTTGAACGGAGCGTAGCGCAGTCTGGTAGCGCTCTTGATTTGGGATCAAGAGGTCGCAGGTTCAAATCCTGTCGCTCCGACCAAAAACATATCCCCCGTAAACGGGGGATATGTTTTTGGATTGGAGAGCCGATTTGAACCAAGAAGCAGGTTCGGCCGGAGCTTTAGCGCAGGTAACGCCGGGACGGCGGCCCCGAGCGTCAGCGAGCGGGTGAGCGCAAGCGAATAAATCCTGTCGCGTCGGGACGCGGTACTGTCCCCGTAAACGGGGGATATGTTTTTGGATTGGAGAGCCGATTTGAACCAAGAAGCAGGTTCGGCCGGAGCTTTAGCGCAGGTAACGCCGGGACGGCGGCCCCGAGCGTCAGCGAGCGGGTGAGCGCAAGCGAATAAATCCTGTC
>URSF01000002.1 GCA_900550445.1 uncultured Rhodospirillaceae bacterium
GAAATATCCCGTTCCGGCCGTGCTTTCCAGCTTAATCTGTAATGTTGCGGGTTTTGCCATGACAAACCATTCCCTTAAAAAATCAAAACGATATCCAAAAAAATACGCTATTTTTCTGTTGAGTCAAGCGAAAAATAAGTCAAAGCGCGTTCATAGCGGGCAGGATTCAGCAAAAGCTGGCGCGCGGCTTCGTCGTCAGCCGGATTGTCTTTGCGCGGCTGGGGCGGGCAGACGGCCAAGGCTTTGCGTTTAAAGGAATCTGTTCCCGTGCGCCACGGCTTTAACTGTGTCTGCGCGGCAGGCAGCCGATCCAGCGTTAAAAGCGTTATTCCCGACGTGCAGATGTTCGGATAAAGGCCGTAAGTCTGCGGCGAATACCCCGACGGCAGATAAAACTGCGCCCAAGTCAGGTATAATTGACCGCCGCCGGGCAAAGAATCGTTTGCTTGGATAACGCCTTTGCCGTATGTCGGCGTGCCGATAATGACGGCGTGGCGGTATTCCTGCAGAACGCCCGCGAAAAATTCGGCGCTGGACGCTGTTTTTGAATCCGTCAGAATAACGATCGGGTAAACGGGGCGGTTCTTTTTCGGCGTTGAAATATACTGCTGTTCCGTTTGTTCCAGGCGGCCTTTTGTTTTTATCATCAACAGGTTGTCGGGCAAAAACAGGTCCGCGGCCAAAACGGCTTCTTTGAGCAGACCGCCCGTATTGGATCGCAGGTCAATGATCAGTCCGGCTGTTTTTAATTGTTTGGCTTTGTACAGCGTCGCTTTTAATCCGGAAACGGTTTTTTCCGTAAACGCGGAAATTCTGATCGTCATCAGCCGGTCTTTTTCATCAAAAAAATATGTGACGGGCGAAGCGGATACCTGCGTGCGTTTTAACGTTCTTTGCTGTGTTTTGCCGTCCTTGCGCAGCGTTAAGAAAATATCCGATCCTTCTTCGCCGCGCAAAAGGTTCAAAACCTGAACCCGCGACAGATCCGTTACCGCTTTGCCGCCGATCGCCGAAATTCTGTCGCCGACGGCCAGATCCGAATGTGCCGCCGCGCCGTCGGGCAGAATTTCCGTTATTTCCAGATACTTGCCGATCCGGCGGTAGGAAATGCCGATGCCCGCCGGTTTTTTTAACGGCTCTAATTCCGCAGGGTCGACCCCGGCGTAGTGAGAATAAGAATCAATGACACCTAATGCCGCGTTCAGGAAAATATTGAAAAATTCCTCCGCGTCCGCAGCCTGCGCCTTTGGCGAATAGGGGCGTGCTTCGACTGCGGCGGCCAATGTCAATCGGGTCCAGTTCGCGCAGTCTTCGTCCGCCGGCGCGCTGAAACTTTTTAATATTTTCCCGTCGGCCAGAATCAAAACGCGCTTGCCGTCTTTCATCACGCTGATCTTCTGATCAATGGTAGACAGGCTTTTTACGCTTGCGAACGCCAGCTGGCTGGCCGTAACGGGGGTTAATGATTTCGTCGTGATCAGATCACAGGCGGCCTGCAGCGTTTTCTGCATGCGCCCGATGGGCAGCTGCGTATATCCCAAAACCGTTTCCCACCAGACGGGGACGTTTGTTTCCTGCGCAAAAACGGGAAAAACGGACAGGAAATAAAACAGCCAGCAGGAAAAACAACGGCGCATGGTTACTTCCTTTTTGATTTACGCGCACCCGATTTGTTTTTTTTGTTTTTGTGCTTTGCATGCTTTAAACGGGCAGGGCGCGCGCGCTGCATTTGTCCCGTTTCCAAAATATGGAACAACAGTCCGCCTGTGACCGGCGACGCTTCGGCCAGCGTCATGAAAACGTGTTCGCCCAGTTCGAAAGTGTTTCCCGTGGACGATCCAAACAGGCGGTGGCGTTCTTCATCATGGACATAGTAATCGTTCGGCAGCGAAGAAATCGGGATTAAGCCGTCCGCCCCGATATCGTCGACGGTGACGAACAGGCCGAAACGGCTGACGCCGTTGATAACGCCGCCGAAACGTTCGCCGATTCTGTCCTTTAAATAGGCGGACAGATAACGTTCTTCCGCATCGCGTTCCGCCGCCGCGGCGCGGCGTTCGGTCGCCGAAATATGATCGCCCAGGTCTTCCAGATCGGCGGTTAAATCGCCGTCTTCGTCAATCAGACCGCCGCTGCCCAGCTTTAACGCGGAAATTAACCCGCGGTGAACCAGCAGATCGGCATACCGCCGGATCGGCGACGTAAAGTGCGCGTAACGTTCCAAAGCCAGCCCGAAATGCCCCAGATTTTCAGGGCTGTACCGCGCTTGGCTTTGCGAACGCAGAACCAGTTCGTTGACCATGGCCGCCCGGGGCGTGCCACGAACTTTATCCAGAATTTTATTTAAATCATTGCTTTGCAATTTGCCGGTTTTTCCCGCTTTTATGCCAATTGTCGCAAGAAAAGTCTGCAAAGCGGCAGCTTTTTCCGCACCGGGGGATTCATGAATGCGGTACATGGCGGGAACGTTGTATTCTTCCAGCGTTTCGGCGGCGGCGACATTCGCCAGAATCATAAATTCTTCAACGGTCTTATGACTGTCCAGACGTTCGCGCGGCGTGATTGATCTGACTTGTCCTTTGTCGTCCAGTTCTATTTCGCGTTCGATTACGTCTAGTTCCAGTGCGCCGCGTTTTTGACGCGCCTGAGCCAATACCTGATAAGCCGCGTGCAAATCCTGCAGATGACGGCGCAGATCGGCGTTCATTTCCGTCAAACCGCCGTCAAAAACTTTCTGGACTTCGTGATAGTTCAGTCGCGCCGCCGAACGCATCATGGCGCGGACGAATTTATGACGGATCAGCCGGCCGTTTTTGTTAATCCATAAATGCGCCGCCAGACATGGACGGTCCAGCCCGGGCTTTAACGAACACAGGTCCGCCGACAGTTTTTCGGGCAGCATCGGAATACAGCGGTCGGGGAAATAAACGGAATTGCCGCGTTCGCGCGCGCAGTCGTCCAGCGGCGTTCCCGGACGCACAAAATAAGCGACGTCGGCAATCGCCGTAATAATATGCCAGCCGTCTTTGTTTTTTTTATCTTCGTCCGGTTCGGCGTATACGGCGTCGTCAAAATCGCGCGCATCTTCGCCGTCAATCGTAACCAGAGGAATATCGCGCAGGTCAACGCGTTTTTTCATGTCGGGCAGCTTTGCTTTTTCCGCCTGTTTCAGCGCGGCTTCGGAAAATTCCGTCGGAATTCCATGCAGATGCAGAGCGATCAGACTGGCCGCCTGCGGCGCGTCCGCCCGCCCGATGACTTCAACGACTTTTGCATGGCGCGCCGTACCGCCGAAAACGGAATCCAAGACTTCCGCGATAACAACGTCGCCGTTTTTGGCTTTGCCCGCATGATCGCGGTCAACGATATAGTTTTGATGCAGCCGCCGGTCAACCGACAAGATCCGTCCGCCTTTGCCCGAAGTCGTATCGAATACGCCGACAATCCGGTTCGGTTTTTCGGATAAACGCCGGACAACCGCGCCGTGAAAAAACTTTTTGCCTTTCGGCGTTAATTTCAAAACGACCAAATCGCCTTCTTTGGGCGGCGGACGCAGCCGTCCCAAATCGGTAATCAGAATTTGCGGCTTTGAAGTCGGCTTGTCCCAATTCAAAGGGCGGGCGACCAACTCGCCGTCCGAATCCGTTCCCGTGATTTCGCACGGGCACGTTTCCGGCAGTCCGTCGGCGGCAATCATCTTTTTTCCGGACAGCTTTTCGATTTTGCCGGAAGTCTTTAATTCCTTCAGCATTTCTTTCAGCTTTGCCCTGTCCTCGCCTTTGATGTGAAAAGCGCGCGCGATTTCCCGCTTTCCGACTTTGCCGGGGTTGTCGTTTAAAAAGGCGATGATCTCGCTCATACCGGGCAGGGGCGCTTTGGACTTGCTCATGCTTTTTTGGCCTTTGTCGTTTTTTTCTTTGCCGTTTTTTTCGCTGCCGTCTTTGTTTTTGCGGTGGTTTTGGGTTTCTTTTCAGCTTTGGCGGCTAACAGGGCGACGGCTTCTTCCATTGTCGGCAGGCGGTTTTCATCGCGGATCGCTTTGGGAATCGAAGCGATGACGCTACCGTGCTTGATATACGGACCGAAACGGCCGGAACTGGCGATAACGGGCTTGCCGTCCGCGGGGTGAGGACCGATTTCCTGCGGCGGCGTTTTTTCTTTGACGTTGGCCAGCAGTTCCAAAGCACGGGGCAGGTCAACCGTTAAAACGTTGTCCGCCGCCGTTAAAGATTTGAATGTCGATCCGATTTTCAAATACGGGCCGAACCGTCCGACGCCGGCCTGAATTTCCTGTCCGGTTTCCGGGTGAACGCCTAAAGTGCGCGGCAGAGCCAGCAATGCCAAAGCCTGTTCCAGCGTAACGTCCGCGGGATTCATGCCGCGAGGCAGGGAGGTACGTTTTGCCGCGGATTTGTCTTTCTTTTCGCCTTTTTTGGGTTTGGGGGCGTCTTTGCCTTCCTGAACGTACCAGCCGTAAGGGCCTTTGCGTAAAACGACTTCTTCGCCGTTTGCGGGATCGGTTCCCAGTTTTCTTAAATCGGCTTCTTCTTCGGCGTTTTCTTCGGTCGTCTGGCCGCCGAAAGGCCGCGTGTAACGACATTCGGGATAATTTGAACACCCGATGAACGCGCCGAATTTGCCGATTTTCAAGCTCAGCCGCCCGCCTTTGGTTGCGCCGCATTCGGGACAGATCCTGTCTTCGGGCGCGGCAAACAGGTGTTCGGACAGGCTTTCTTCCAGACGGTTTAAAATATCCGTAATCGTCAACGGTTCGACCGTTTTGACCGTCGTGTCAAAATTGTTCCAGAACGCGCGCAGCAGCTCTTTCCAATTCAGTTTGTCGGCTGAAATGTCGTCCAGAGAATTTTCCAGATCCGCGGTAAAGTCATACTGTACGTATTTGTTAAAGAAGTTTTCCATAAACGCCGTGACGATCCGGCCGCGGTCTTCGGGAATAAAGCGACGTTTTTCCAACCGGACGTATTTTCTGTCCTGCAGAACAGACAAAATGGACGCATAGGTGGACGGCCGACCGATTCCCAGTTCTTCCAGTTTTTTGACCAGGCTGGCTTCGGAATAACGCGGCGGCGGCTGAGTGAAATGCTGTTCGGGGCGGACGGCTTTTTGATCCAGATGTTCTCCGGTCGTCATTTGCGGCAGAATCGCACCGTTTTCTTCGTCGCCGTCGTCCAGTCCTTCGTGATAAACCCTTAAAAAGCCGTCAAAAGCAATCGTCTGTCCCGTGGCGCGCAGGACGATTTGTCCGTCGCGCGACGGGCAGTCCACGGCCATTTTGTCGATTTCGGCGCTTTGCATTTGCGAAGCCAGCGCCCGTTTGTAAATCAGTTCGTACAACGCCTTCATGTCTTTGTTTAAATAGCGCGCCATTTGTTCGGGGCGGCGGTGCAAAGACGTCGGGCGGATCGCTTCGTGTGCTTCCTGCGCGTTTTTGACGTTGTTTTTATAATAACGCGGCTTTTCGGGCAGGTACCTGCCGCCGAAATCGTCGGCAATGACGGCGCGCGATTCGGTAATCGCTTCCTGCGCCATTTGAATACCGTCCGTTCTCATGTACGTAATCAGACCGACGGTTTCCCCGCCGATGTCGATCCCTTCGTAAAGCTGCTGCGCCAGCTGCATGGTTTTTTTAGCGGAAAAAAGCAATTTGCGGGCGGCTTCCTGCTGCAAAGTCGACGTCGTAAAAGGCGGAGCGGGAGAACGCTTGACCGTTTTGCGTTCGATCGCGCCGACGTCAAAGTTGGCCGATTCGATTTTCTTTTGCGCCGCTTTGGCCAGCGTTTCGTCAGACAAGGTAAATTTACCGACTTTCTGTCCGTCCAGCACGGACAAATGCGCTGTAAACAAATCTGCCCGCGGAGTCATAAAGTCCGTGTCGATCGTCCAATATTCCTGCGCTTTAAAAGCTTCAATTTCATTTTCGCGTTCACACACCAGGCGCAAAGCGACCGACTGAACGCGCCCGGCAGACCGGCTGCCCGGCAGTTTGCGCCATAAAACGGGGGAAATCGTAAAACCGACCAGATAATCCAAAGCGCGCCGGGCCAGATAAGCGTCGACCAAAGGCATGTCTATTTCGCGCGGGTTTTTCATGGCGTTGGCAACGGCCGTTTTCGTAATTTCATTGAAAACGACGCGTTTCAGCGTTTTGTTTTTCAGCTTTCCGCGGCGGTTTAATTCCTGAACGACGTGCCAGGCGATCGCTTCTCCTTCTCTATCCGGGTCGGTTGCCAGATAAACGGTGTCGGCTTTGGCAACGGCGGACGCAATGGCTTTGATGTGCTTTTCGTCCTTTGGTTCGATCGCCCAGTCCATGGCAAAATCTTCGTCGGGGCGCACCGAACCGTTTTTGGCCGGCAGATCCCGGATATGCCCGAAACTGGCAATCACTTCAAATCCGTTTCCCAGATACTTATTTATTGTTTTCGCTTTTGCGGGAGATTCGACAATAACAACGTCCATGACCGTTTGCCTTTATAAAGAAGTGATACGAATAATTTTATTGCCCGGCAGCCGTTCGATTTGCCCGGCCAGTTCCAATTCAACTAATAAAACCGAAATTACGCTGGCTGGCAAGCCCGTTTCCCGAATTAATAAATCTATTTCAATCGGCGACCCGTCCAGCAAAGACAGAATATCCGTTCTGTCTTGGTCGCTGGGTTCCTGATAAACCGGTTCGGCCGGCAGCTGTGTGTTTTGTCCGTTTCCCGCGGTTTCACTTAGCGAAAAGGCCGTCGCCGTCTTTAAATGTTCGATGATGTCTTCGGCCGATTCGATCAAAGGCGCGCCGTTTTTAATCAGATGATTGACGCCGGCCGCTCTGGGATCCAGAGGCGACGCCGGAACCGCAAAAACGTCTTTGCCTTGTTCCAGCGCTTTGTTCGCCGTAATCAGCGATCCGGAACGCAGCGTAGCTTCTATAACGACCAATCCCAACGCCAGTCCGGAAATAATCCGGTTTCTTTGCGGAAAGTTGGACGGCTGCGGTTTTGTGTTCAGCGCATATTCGGAAATCAGCGCGCCTTTTTGCCGGATAGCGTCGTATATTCTGCGGTTTTGTTCGGGATAAACAACATTGACGCCCGTGCCTAAAACAGCCGTCGTTGACGCGTTTTCGTCGGCCATATACAACGCCCCGTCATGCGCGGCGCCGTCAATGCCCAAAGCCATGCCGGAAACAACGCTGTATCCCGCTTTGACCAGATCCAAAGCGATGTGGCGCGCGATATTTTTGCCGTTTACCGACGCGTTTCTGGTGCCGACAATGGCGACATGGGGCTTTTTTAACAGGGCTTTGTTCCCCATGACCGACAAGACGGGCGGCGCGTCGGGCAGGATTGCCAGCTGTTCGGGATAAGCGTCTTCGCCCGAAAAAATAAATTCCGCCCCGGCTTTTTGAATATCTTCAAATTCCTTTTCCGCTTCGGCCCGGGAACAAATTTTCAACGGCTTGCGCAAACCGCCTTTACGCGCTTTTTCCGGCAGAGCGCTTAAAGCTTTTTCAGCCGTTTTAAAATGTTCCATTAAAACGCGGAATGTCACCGCGCCGACATTTTCGGATCTGAACAGCCGCAGCCGATTGATTTTTTCTTCCTGATTCAATGGACTATTCCGCTTTTTTCTTTAATTTGATTTTGCTTTCTTCGCCGCGGATCAGGCGGGAAATATTGGCGCGATGGCGGATAACGGACAACAGTGCCAGAAAGCTGTAAAAGTAAACGTATTCCGGCGTTGCAAAAAAATAAGCATATACCGGCGCCAAAATCAAAGCCGTTAACGCCGATAAAGACGAATAACGGAAAAGCAACGCCATAACCAGCCATGTCACGCAGGACAGCAGGCCTGCCTGCCAGCACGTGGCCAGCAACATGCCCAGCGTTGCGGCAACGCCTTTGCCGCCTTTGAATTTCAGCCAGACGGGAAAGTTATGCCCTAAAACGCCGGCCGTTCCGGCGATTAAAGCCGCCGTGTCGCTGATGCCTTCTTCGGGAACGCAGTAATAAGCGATCCCGGCCGCCAGCGCCGCTTTACCCGAATCGCACAAAAGCGTCAGCAAAGCCAGATCTTTGCGGCCTGTTCTTAAAACGTTTGTTGCCCCGATGTTGCCCGATCCGATTTTTCGGATATCCTCCAGTCCCGCCAGACGGGTGAAGACAATTCCAAACGGAACGGATCCCAGCAGATAACCTAAAATACCCGATAAAACAAGAAGAGTCGTATCGCTCATAACCGCAATCCTCGATAATTAGTTTTGAAAAGAAGATATAACTTTATTAAGAGTTTCTGCAACTGTTTTAAAATGACAGTTTTCTGAAAACATTGTTTGTGACAGCTCTCTGCGCCAGGCGGCCGCGCCGGGGCAGCCTTTGAACAAATTCAGCCAGTGTTTCATGATGATGTGCGGGCGTATGCCGTCCGCCATATTTTTTTCCAGATACGGCAGCATGTCGCGCACGGCCTGAATTCGTGAAACAACGGGCGTTTTCCTGCCGAAGATTTTTTGATCCGCTTCGGCCAGCAGATACGGGTTGCCGTATGCGGCCCGGCCGATCATAACTCCGTCGACGTGATTTAAATGATCCGACGCCGATTCCAAAGAATCAATGTTTCCGTTAATCGAAACGGTTAAATGTGAAAAGGTCTGTTTAAAGCGGTAAACCAAGTCGTAATTTAACGGCGGGCGTTCTCTGTTTTGTTTGGGGGTCAGCCCTTTTAGTCTTGCTTTGCGCGCATGAACGATAATTTCGGTGCAGCCCGCTTTTTCGGCCAGTTCCGCGCAGTGGCATAAATCGTCAAACCCGTCGGAATCAAGCGTCGTTTCTTCCAATGCGATTCTGGTTTTTAAAGATACCGGAACGCCGGCGTTTTCTTTCATTGCGGCCAGACAGTCGGCAATCAGTGCCGGATCGCGGCGCAAAGCGGCCCCGAAACTGCCGGCGGAAACACGTTCGGACGGGCACCCGGCGTTCAGATTTACGCCGTCGTAATGAAAATCGCGGGCGGTTTTGCAGGCTTTGGCCAGCAATTCCGGGTCCGATCCGCCCAGCTGCAAAACCAGAGGATTTTCTTGCGAGTCAAAAGAAAGCAGTCTTTCCGCTTCTCCGAAAACAACGGCCTGCGCCGTGATCATTTCGCTGTACAGTTGTACGCAGCGTGACAAGCGGCGGATAAAATAGCGAAAATGCCTGTCCGTCCAATCCATCATCGGCGCGACGGACAAACGGGACGGTGCGTAAATCATGGAAGAGCCGCCAGATAAGACAGCAGCATTTCTTTGAAAGCTTCTTTGTCGACTTTATGCGTTACCAGGCAATTTCTTTTGGATCCTTCTTCAAAAGTTGTCATGCCGAACTTTTCGCTGCCGGGATCCGTATTCACCTGAACAGTACCGTATCTGCCGGAAAATAAAGCCGGGCGAATCAGACAGCCGACAGCGCAGGGGTCGTACAGGGACGTTCCGGTTTCGGGAGCGATACCGTCTTTTGACAGTTGAGCCAGATGGGCCGACAGCGTTTTGGCCGTTGCGTCCAACAGATCGGCGCTGATCGTGGCGCAGCGCGTATTTAAATCGCGCATTTTTTCAATAAAAGCTTTGTCCGCAACAGCCTGCATGCCGACTTCCATCGGAATGACGGTAACGCGTTCGGCCATGTCAAAAACGATTTGCGCGGCATGCGGATCCGCCAGCATGTTAAATTCGGCGTAAGGCGTTGAATTTCCCCGCGGTCCGTCTTCGCAGAATGCGCCGCCCATAATAATCAGCTCGCGGATTCTGGAAACGGTTTTCGGTTCTTTTAAAAAAACGGTCGCAATGTTTGTCAAAGGTCCGATCGCCAACAGACTGACTTCTTTTTCAGGCGATTTCATCAGCGTTTTAATGATAAAGTCAACGGCATTTTCATTTTCGCCTTTGTAGGCCGGCGTACCGAAATCCAGTCCGGCCAGTCCGTCGGATCCGTGAACCCATTCGGCGTTGAACGTTGTGCGTTTTAAAGGTCTGTCGCAGCCTTTATAAACGGGAATGTCCGTATGCCAAGCAAAATCACACAGCCGGCGAATATTATATTCGGCTTTGTCAACGCCGACATTGCCGTTGACCGCCGTTATGCCGACTATTTCCAAATCGGGATCCGCCATCGCCATAAACAAAGCGATTGCATCGTCAATCCCCGGATCGGTATCAATGATGATTTTGGTTTTCGCGCTCATGAATTTTTCCCTTACACATATAAAGTGACTTGAAAATAAAAGGGAATGTCCGGGAAATCAATCTTTTTTCGTCTGCGCCGGGAAAGCGTAAAAGATAACTTGAGAGTTTCCGCCATACGGGGGCGGAACCGGCCGGCGCTTTGAATGATTTTGGAAAATAGTTTGTATCCCGAACAGAAAATGTCCCGATGTTTATCGGGACATTCGCAATGTTCGGCTATGTTCTGGCCTGCCATAATCTTGTTACGGTTTCTTTAAAACCTCCGGATAAAGAAGCGTCTTGAGAAATCGCGCCCGTATTCGGTTGAGAAAACGACGACATCGCCTGAACCAGCAGTTCTATATCGGCCGTTCCTATCGTTTTCGTGTCCGTTTGAATTTGAAACAGCCGAGCATCTTTATTTGAATACCATGAATTAACCGTCATGGAATCTTCTGTTTCCAAAATGGAAACTTTTAAATTGTTTCCTTCCCGTTCAAACCACAGATTATCATAATCCGCCTGCGTAATATGCAATGTATTTTCCCCTTGCGCGTCGGAAATCGTATCCTGATCATAACCGCGTCCGAAAATATAGGTATCGTCGCCTGCGCCGCCGTTCAACGTATCGTTTCCCGCGCCGCCGATTAACGTATCGTTTCCGTTTTTGCCGGACAACATATCGTTACCGGCCAATCCGTATAAAGTATCGTTTTCTTCTGTTCCGCTAATGATGTCATTGCCCGATGTGCCGACATTTTGTTCGCCCAATGTTGCCAGAGCAATTTCAAAGGCTGTTCCGTTTTCATCGCCTGCATTTTTCAGAGCGGATATGGCTTGCGCTCCCAACTCTCCGTAAACATTTAATGCAGAAACTACTTTATTCAAAAACAAAGATGCATTCGTTCCTTGGGCGGCAAAAGCCGTCTGTAGTTTTGTCAATGCTTCAGTTACGTCAACAGTCCATTCCTGCGTTTCCTCATTCCAGTTTAACGCAATGGAATCAACATATTCCTGATAATGAGTCTGCGCCAGCAAAGCCCCTTCAATATAATCTTTTAACTTTTCAAAAGCTTCTAATAACAGCGGCGCAGCCTGTCCGTGCGGATTAGGATCACGTTCGCCCCAGCACCATGTCCCTAAATACTCTTCTCCTAAAAATTCTTCCAACGTTTCCAGTTTACGTGCATCACCGATCGCATTGCCGTAAATCTGTGTTGCCGCACGGCTTTCGGGATCAATGTCTGCTACACCGGCCCAAGTGTAAATCAAATTCAACAATATGGCGTCGCGGGTGTCAAAATCTGTTGCGGCAATATATTGTTCTACCAGAGTTTTTAATGTTCCGGTCGTATCCAAAGCCATTGCCGTATGTAAATCGTGGACGTTGCCAAATCCATCTACGTTGGGAAGTTCGGCGATTTCGTCTGATATTTCAACATTGGCCAAATCAATCGTATCGGCATAATCAACGTCAAACCAGACGTCAGTAATTATCCCGGTTGTTGCGTCTGTTTTTGTAAAGGAACCCGTTTGATTATGTTCGTTGCCGTTATTATCCGTAATGGTTTGATTTTGGTAATTCAGGTTAATAGATGTTATGCCGGCTTCATTTAAAGTTTTTAATTCACCGTCATCAACAACACCGTTTTGATTTAAATCCTGCCAAACTTTTATTTCGCCGAAAGCATCGTCATCACCGTCAAAAACACCGTCGTGATTGCTGTCTAAATCCGCCAGAGCTTCAAAGCCGTTAGCGGCTTTTTCTCCGTTGGATAAAATCGTCTGATTACCAAACAGTTCTGATCCGTTATCTATTTGCCCGTTATTATTCAAGTCACGAACCAAGATACCGTCATCTTTTCCAATCCAGCCTGTCTTTTCGGCAAACCCGTTTCCGTCATGGTCAAAGTAAACGCCATTATCAACGGATACCGTTTCTACGCCGTCTCCGTCTAAATCTATCGCTAACGGCGAGCGTGTTTCTGAAGCTGTGTCTACTTTTTCCGTTGTTTCCGTTATAAGGTCTTTTAATGATGGAAAAAAAGGATGTTTTTCTTCAAAAATCGTCTTTCCTACTTCTGAAGTAAGTATACATGTTATTCCTGAAAGGTATTTTTTAATTGTTAAAACAGTTGAAGAGAAATCAATTGAATTTTGAATTAAATATACTGCTATACGTTCTAATAATTTAAAAATTGAAATCTCATAGTATTCAATAATTGAATTTTCAATATATTTTTCTAATATATTCATTTTCATGAATAATATTGGAACGTCGCTCCCTATATAACCAATATCGTCAAATAATGAAAATACATCAACATCGTCGAAATATTCTTTATTTATAAAACTTGTCCATGTATTACAATTTTGAAAAAGCACGTCATATGTAATTTTTAATCCATTTTTAGCAAAGGTATCGAAAAGATCCGCCATTAATAAAATTTCATTATATGTATTAAAGGGATTACTTATCTTATTTGAATGAATTTCCTTTGTCACAAATTCTCTATCTTTTACCCATTCTGCTGTAGTATTTATCCATTCTCCTTTTTCATATACTTGTTGTGGAACAAAAATAGTCTCTGTTGATAACTCATTATTTATCGGCAACTAACCTCCTTCCAAAGCTATTTTTGAACTGTTACTTTGTACTAATTGCATTACAGAAGGAGGAATTAATGTGCCTTCTACCTCAATAGTTTTCATAGCAATGGGAACATTATTTTCAAATTTTACTAAAGCATACCCTGTATGCTTTGGGTTTGGTCCCAATATGTCAACATCTCTTGAAAGAACAACAAGTTTATAATCAGTTCCGCTCATAATTTCACTCCATATTCTTAATAGATTAAAAACTTAAATTTTTCGAATTGAATACATGCTCCAAACAACAAAAGAATTAATAGTAAACATCTGTTTAGATTATAATATTTAGATAAAAAATATTTTTCAGGAAGAAAAAGAAAAACAATAGAACTAATAGAAACAATTTGAAAATATAATAAATATGTAAAACCGACCATTCCTAACATTCTGTAACAATTTTCATGGCATATGGGGGCCCGAATAATAAAATACATTATTATAATTGATGTTATTACAGTGATAAGAGGGGATAATGAAAATAAAAAATTTAATTTAATGCATGTATCTTTGTTGAATGCGTTTTTTACAAAAAAAACATATAAAAGTATAAAAAATACAATATATTTAAAATCTACTTGCATTATTTTATCTGAGTGAAGAAAATAAAGGACGGACACGCTAAAAAATATAGATAAAAATAAAAGAAAAAAAATATTGTCTTTTCTTGTAAAGAACGATTGAAAAGATGAAAAATAAAGAAAAAGGTTTATAAAACATATAATTATTACATTTAAATATACAACTAAACTGCTTACACTATCAAAAGATATAATCGGTTTTTGATGAATGACAAGCAATGAATTTATTAAAAAAAATAAAAATATAGAATAAAGCGATTTTAATATATGTATTTTTTTATAATTTTCTTTAAAAATATCTATAAAAAGAAAAGGTATTAAAAATATCATATAATACAAAATACATCCATATTTGTACAAGACACAGCTTAAGATGATAAAAGAACATGAAATTAAATTCATTTTTGTTTTTTTGAGGTTATTTTCTTTTTTCATTTTCCCTTCGCTCGGTTGATAGACAACCCTTTTAGTTGAAATTAAAAATTAAGCCTTCTGATAAAAAGTTACAAAAAAAGCACAATGGTTACAATATGGTATAGATATTACAAACGAACATAAAATACCGGCTATCAGACTTGTTGCTTTTAAGGGGCGGATCATATAAAATACCTTTCTGTAATAATGATGATATCAGGCTATCAGAGAAATCACATACCGTCAAGAGAATTGTTTGACAAATATACAACTTTTAATTGTATTATCTTTCTCTAAGACTTTCGGACGCATATTCTTTAAACGGTGTCAGGATTATTTCTATCAAACGGCGATGCCTCGTCTTGATTATCACTGTTAAGCCGCCTTTAATTCGCCGTCATCAACAACACCGTTTTGATTGAAATCCTGCCAGACTTTTATTTCGCCGAAGGCTTCATCGTCGCCGTCAAAAACGCCGTCACGATTGCTGTCTAAATCCGCCAAAGCTTCAAAGCCGTTAGCGGCTTTTTCTCCGTTTGATAAAATCGTCTGATTACCGAACAGTTCCGAACCGTCATCTATTTGTCCGTTTTCGTTAATATCTCGAACCAATAAAGCATCGTCTGAACCGATCCAGCCTGTCTTTTCGGCAAACCCGTTTCCGTCATGATCAAAATAAACGCCGTTATCAACGGATACAGTTTCTACCCCGTCTCCGTCCAAATCTATCGCTAACGGCGAACGAATTTCTTCTATTGATTTCTTATTTCCTGATAATTCATCTTTTATCCTTGACATGATGCCTTTGCCGCTTCCTCCGGGAACAGGTTTCCAGCCTCTTTTCGGAGGATCATCATCGCCATTATTATCATCCGGTGTACTCGCCGGACCTTGCCCGACAATATATATACCCTTTCCTCCGTCTGAACCGGGGGGCGGCGTCGGTTTTATTTTTTTCATTCTGCTTTGATGTTCATTCTTTACAGAACTTACCAAAAACAAACCCTCCCCAAAAAAGGGAAGGGTTTATTTTGGTAGGTCCAGAGGGACTTGAACCCCCGACCAAGGCGTTATGAGCGCCCCGCTCTAACCAACTGAGCTATGGACCCACTTGTTAAGATATCAATCTTTTAACTTTTTTCAACATAAAAAAGAATTTGATTTAAGGGACACATTCTTGCTCTGCGCTGCAGTTTGATAAAGCAGAGCAGGGCACACTGAAATTTTTATTTGATGCAAAAGTCTGTTGATATAAAAAAAGAACCCGCAAAACGGGCTCTTTTTTTGATTTTTAACCGTTATCCAAAAACGACCGCAGCTTTCTTGACCGGCTGGGGTGTTTTAATTTACGCAGCGCCTTAGCTTCAATCTGCCGGATACGTTCGCGGGTAACCGAAAACTGCTGGCCGACTTCTTCCAAAGTGTGATCCGTATTCATGCCGATTCCGAAACGCATTCTTAAAACGCGTTCTTCGCGCGGCGTCAGGCTGGACAAAACCGCCGTGCAGGTCGCACGCAAATTTGTCTGAATTGCTGCGTCCAACGGCTGAACGACGTTTCTGTCTTCGATAAAGTCGCCCAAATGGCTGTCTTCTTCATCACCGACGGGCGTTTCCAGAGAAATCGGTTCTTTGGCGATTTTTAAAACTTTGCGCACCTTTTCCAAAGGCATTGTCAGCTTTTCAGCCAATTCTTCCGGCGTCGGTTCCCGCCCGATTTCATGCAGCATCTGACGGCTGGTGCGTACCAGTTTGTTAATCGTTTCAATCATGTGCACCGGTATGCGGATTGTGCGCGCCTGATCGGCAATCGAACGGGTAATCGCCTGACGAATCCACCAGGTTGCATACGTTGAAAATTTGTACCCGCGGCGGTATTCAAATTTATCAACCGCTTTCATCAAGCCGATATTGCCTTCCTGAATTAAATCCAAAAACTGCAAACCGCGGTTTGTGTATTTTTTTGCAATCGAAATCACCAGGCGCAAGTTGGCTTCAATCATTTCCTTTTTTGCGCGGCTGGATTCCTGTTCGCCTTTTTTTACCATGGAACAGATCCGCCGGTATTCAAAAATCGGCATACCGATTTCTTCGGCCATGGAAGAAACGGCGTTTTGAATTTCCGCTATTTCATGAGCATACTTTTCTGTAAATGTTTTCCAGGCTTTGCCTGTTGTTTTCTGAATCCAATTCGAATCAAATTCGGATTTTTTATAAGCTTCCAGAAAATCTTCACGCTTGATGCGGCAGCTGATCGCCATACGCAGCATTTTTCCTTCCAGAGTCATTAAACGTTTATTGTATTCGTTTAATTGATCAACCAGCATTTCAATGCGGGCGGGGTTCAGCTGGACGCCTTCCATCAGCGAAACCAGTTCCTGTTTGATTTTTTCAAATTTCTTTTCGGTCGCGGCGGGAACGGGTTTGGCGGCCCTGATGCAGGCCAGACGCTGATCCTGAACTTTTTTCAGTTTCTGATGCATTGATAAGATCTGATCGAATTGTTCCAGCACCTGCGGCATCAAAGACTGTTCCATCTGTGCCAGAGAAACGGAAGGCGAATCGTCTTCGGCGCCGGCATCTTCATCTTCTTCGTCGCCGGAATCTTCTTCAGAGGTTTCTTCCTCTTCGTCTTCTAATTCCTCATCGTATTCTTCGCCGTCGTCTTCGTCGTCAAGGTCAGAGTTTTCCGCTTCGTCATATTCCTCATCGGATTCTTCTTCGTTGTATTCTTCGTACTCTTCTGCCTCGTCTTTTTCTTCTTCTTCGGCGGCGGCATGAGCGGCGGAACTTTCTTCAGCCATGACGGCGGCCGAAGGCAGCGAAGTGGCCAAAGACAAAGCCGGTGCGTCTTCGTCCGATCCGTATGTAGCGTCCAGATCAATAATGTCGCGCAGCAGCATTTTCCCGGAAATCAAAGCGTTATGCCAGCCGCTTAAAGCTTTGATCGTCAGAGCGCTTTCGCATAAACCGCCGATCATCAGGTCACGTCCGGCTTCGATGCGTTTGGCAATGGCGATTTCGCCTTCGCGGGACAACAATTCGACGGCCCCCATTTCGCGCAGATACATGCGCACGGGATCGTCTGTACGGCTGACTTCGGTTTCGTCAAGTTTAAAACCGTCGTCTTCTTCGTTTTCCGGGTTTTCTTCTTCGGCTTCGTCGTTTTCGATCAGATTGATGCCCATATCGGAAATCATGGCCATCACGTCTTCGATCTGTTCGGACGATTCCTTTTCAGGCGGCAGAGCGCCGTTTAATTCGTCAACGGTAATGTATCCGCGACTTTTCCCCTTATTCAACAGCTTTTTAAGAGAAGCGCTGAGAGAATCCAACAAAGCGTCTTCTGTATTGTCTGTCGGATTGATTTCTTCATCGGCACTGGAAGTAGTCATATAAAATAGCCTTTACCTCTGTTGCGAAAGAACGCACGCAAAACACCCCCGGAAATACTCCGGTCAATTCTGCACTTTTTATGTTTTTGCCAAAGATTTGTCAACAAATAAATAAGAAGGAGAGGCTGTTTATGCAAGATCCTTTTCTTCTTTCAGCAGATTTTGATATTTTTCCCATAACAGACGGGCTTCGTCTTCGTCGGCGCCGGCGATTTTTTCGGCTAAAGCCTGCAGTTCGGAACGCAGCGCTTTTTTGCGCATGCCGGTCAGCAAAAGGGCAATGCCTTCGCGCGCTTCCTGCGGCAGAGGATTCTTTCTGTTCAGCATTTCCAGTTCGGCCGATAAAAAGTCATAAACGCCGTCCCGCGCGGTTGAGTGCAGATGTTCCTTTAACCGGTCGGCGGTTATGTCCGGATCGGCGGCCAGAGATTCCACGATTCCGGTCAAAATATCGTTTTGCTGCGGCACGGCCGTTTTCCATTCGGCCAGATCTTCCAGAAAATCGGCGGCGACGTCAGGGTAAAGCAGCAGATAAGCCAGCAGCATGCGCGTTTCATCGCGGTCCGGCAGCAGGGAAGGGTGGCTGACCGGCGATGCGGCGGCGCGTTTTGAATACGGCGCACGCTGCGGAAAAGAACCGTCAGCTTTGGCTTTATAAGGGGACGTGATTTCCCATAAGGCGGCTTTGAATTCCTGTCGGTAAAAGTTTTTAACGGCGGGGTCCCGGATTTTTTCCAGACATTCTTCAATATCTTTGCCCAGCCCGGCCTTACGTTCCGGCGTGTCCAGAGACCGGTTCGCCAACAGCATCTGCCACAGTTGTTTGAACAAAGGCCTGTATTGCGTCTGCAAAAAATTTTCAAACGAGGATTTCCCGTGCTCTTTGATATATTCGTCCGGATCCAGATCGTCGGGCAGAGTAATGAAACGAAGAGAATATCCCGGCTTTAATAAGGGCAGAACTCTGTCCGCGGCCCGCGAAGCCGCCCGCTGTCCCGCGCCGTCGCCGTCAAAACAACATAAAGGTTCGGGGGCATACCGCCATAACAACTGAATTTGGCGTTCCGTCATCGCCGTGCCCAAAGGCGCGACCGCCCGCGTTATTCCCGCCGCGGCCATGGCAATTACGTCCATGTAACCTTCGACGACGATGATTTCCTGCATTTTCCGTGCCTGTTCGCCGGACAAATGCAAAGCGTACAGATTATCGCCTTTGGAAAAAACGGGTGTGTCGGGCGAATTCAGATATTTCGGTTCGCCGTCGTCCAGAACCCGGCCGCCGAACGCAATGATTTTTCCGCGTCTGTCCGCAATCGGAAACATGACTCGGTTTCTGAAGTAATCATACGGAGATTCGCCGTTGTCGGGCCGAATCAGCAGACCGGCTTCAATTAAAACGTTTTCGTCAAATCCTCCGCGGGCCAAATGCGCTTTCAACGCGTTTCCGGGCGGTGAAAAACCCAGTCGGAACCGTTTGATGATTTCTTCGCTTAATCCTCGGCGCTGCAGGTAATACAGTCCCGGCCGTCCGGCGGGCTTTTGCAGTTGTTCTTCATAAAAACTGCAGGCTGCCTCCAGCGCTTCGGTCAGGCCGGTTTTTCTGCGTTCGCGTTCGTAATCCTGCGGCGAAGACTGCGGCATTTCCATGCCGGCCTGACGCGCCAGATATTCAAGTGATTCGAGAAACGTCATGCCCTGAGTTTTTTGGATAAAGTCAAATACGTTTCCGTGCGCGCCGCACCCGAAACAATGATAATAATCTCTTACGTCGCTGACGGAAAACGAAGCGGTTTTTTCATGATGAAACGGGCAGCACCCCCAATATTCGCTGCCGCGCCGTTTCAGCTTGACGCTTTGGCCGACGACGCTGACGATCGACGTGCGGCTGCGGACTTCCTGAATAAAGGACGGGGGGACAATCGGCATGTCGTTTTTATTTCGCGGCCAGAATTGTTTTGACGATTACCGAAGCCTGGCCGAAATCCATTTGTCCGGCAAAACGTTCGCGCAAAGCTGCCATGACTTTACCCATATCTTTTAATCCGGCGGCGCCGGTTGTTTTAATGACGTCTTCCACGGCGGCTTTTGTCTGCGCCTCGTCCATCTGCTTGGGCAGGAAAGACTGAATAATGTCGATTTCGCTTTGTTCGCTGTCAACCAGATCCTGCCTGCCGCCTTTGGCATACAGGGCAACGCTGTCTTTGCGTTGTTTGATCATGGACTGCAGCAGCTGCAGAATGTCGTCGTTGGTAATAACGCCGTCTTTGCTGGTACCGCGCGAAGCGATGTCGCGGTCTTTGATCGCCGCCAAAATCAGGCGGATCGTTGAAATTTTATGTGTGTCTTTTTCCATCATCGCCGTTTTCAAAGCGGCCTTTAACTGTTCGCGCAGCATGAAAATACTCCTTAAGTCTAACGTCCAACGGATTAAATCTTCTGCCATAAAACACCGTTTTTTCTTTTTTGGCAAGCTGATGTTTTTGATAACGCTTGAAGAAAAAAAACAAGCCCTGTATGATAACAATCGCGATGAAAAAGCTTTTTCGGCTAAGTGGCTGAAAGAGTTGTTTTTTTGTTGTTTTTAAAAAGGAATTGACCAAATGCAAAAAGTGCCTATGACGAAAAAAGGGGCTGAACGCCTGCAAAAAGAATTAAAAAATTTAAAGGTTGTCGAGCGTCCGGCGATTATTGCGGCGATTGCGGAAGCGCGGGCGCACGGTGATTTGTCTGAAAACGCGGAATATCATGCCGCTCGCGAAAAACAGAGTTTTATCGAAGGGCGCATTCAGGAACTGGAATACGCGGTTTCCTGCGCCGAAGTCATTGATACCGCCGCGCTGAAGGGTGACAAAGTCGTTTTCGGGGCCACTGTTTTGCTGATGGACGAAGATACCGAAGTCGAACAAACTTATCAGATTGTCGGCCAGTACGAAGCCGATCTGGAACACGGCCTGATTTCCATTCAGTCGCCGCTGGCCCGCGCGCTGATCGGCAAATCCGTCGGCGACAGTGTTGAAGTCGCTTCGCCCAAAGGCGGCAAATCCTATGAAATTTTAAATGTGGAATACGTTTAGCCGATGAAGTCAGAAACAAAAGAACTGGTTGCCGGAGCGCTGGCTTTTTTCGTGGCGGTCGCTGTTTTTTATCTGATCGGGGCCGGGTCTGCCGTGCGCGGCGTGTCGGATACGTATACGCTGTCCGCGCGCTTTAATCAGACGGAAGGCCTGATTGCCGGCAGCGACGTCCGTCTGGCCGGAATCAAGGTCGGCCGTGTCGTTTCGCAAAAACTGGACGATTATTACGGCGTTGTGGTAACCTTTTCTTTGCCGAAAGATATTCAGCTGCCCGAAGACAGCGGCGCGGCCGTTCAGTCGTCTGGGCTGATCGGGACAAAATATATCGAACTGCAGCCCGGCGGGGCCGAAGATATGCTGCCGGCAGGCGGGTTTATTGAATTTACGCAGGATTCGCCTAATTTGCAGAGCCTGCTGGACAAAGTTATTTCAATGGCCAGAGCCGATCGGCAGAAACATAAAGGTCAATAAGTTGACAGAGGTTTAAAAATGAAAAAAAGCCCGATTGAAACAGTGTTAGGGATTCTGGTTATTTTGGTGGCGGTTTTTTTTGTTCATTTCGCCGCGAACAAAATTGACGCGCGCCCGCAGCAGGGATATGAATTAACCGCGGTGTTTACCCGGTCCGGCGGATTGGAAAGCGGCAACGATATCCGCATCAGCGGAATCAAGGTCGGTTCCGTCGTCGGATTGGATTTAACGCCTGATTATACGGCCGAAGTGACGATGAATATCCGCGAAGGCGTCCGTCTGCCGGCCGATACGACCGCCGTCGTGACGACGGACGGTTTAATGGGCGGCACGTTTGTTCAGCTGGAACCCGGAAAATCAAAGGAAATTTTAAAAGGCGGTGACAGGATCGCCAAAACAAAGGATTTCCGTTCACTGGAAGACATGGTCGGCGAAGTCATTTTTTTAGCTACGGGAAAAGAAGATTAAGCGCATGAAAAAAGCATTTCTGACAATCGGATTGGCCGGTCTTTTATCGGTTTCGTTTTCTTCCGTCCGGGCGGAAGACATTTCTTACGGGCAGGTTGTTTTGCGCGGGCTGGACAAGGTAACGGGCCGTTTAAGCACGATGACGGTCAATGTCGGCGAAAAAACGACGTTTGGCGCTTTGGATATTTACGCGCGCGTCTGCTATGCTCACCCGCCCGAAGAAACGCCTGAAAACGCCGCTTTTCTGGAAATTGTCGAAAAAAAGGAAGAAGGACAGCTGAAACTGTTTTCCGGCTGGATGTTTTCTTCATCTCCGGCGTTGTCGGCAATGGATCATGCCGTTTATGATGTCTGGGTGCTGAAATGTCAGGGCGATCAGGTCGCTCCGCCCGCCGCGGAACCGTTGGTTTTGGAAAATCCGATTGCTCTCAGGCCGGTTCAGCCGAAGCTGAAAATTATCTGGGACGAAGAAAAACAGTCGGTCGAAGACGTCATCCCGGCGGCTGAGGAAGAAAAGCCGGCGGATCCAGAAAATACGGACGAAGAAACGGCGGTTGTTTCCGATCCGGACGTTCAGGAAACGGAATCGATTGTTATTCATGTTGAACAGCCGCAGCATCAGGAACAAACGTCGCCGGCCGTTGTTGTCGACGGCGAAGGCGACAAAACGGATATGGAACCGCAGGAATTCAGGTTGATTCCCATTCAGGAACCGGCGCAAACCGATGATTTGTCTGCGCCGGCTGCGACAGAAACGCCGGATACGGCGGATATGCCGTCCGCATTGTCCGCGGAAGAAATGTCGGGAACTCTGCCTGCGGAAGAAATACGGGAAGACAACGCCCCGGATTTTTCCGCGCCGGATATTTTAAGTGAAGAGGTTGTTCAGGAAGAAATGCCGGAAGAAAACGGCGGTTTGTTTTCCGAAGAATCGCAGGTTATGGAAAAAGCGATTTTTTCTACTGACGAATATTAGCTTCTGTTGCCTTGCGCGGCCGGCGGGTAGTGGCGCGGCGGGATTAGGCTGTGCCAATAGCAAGAAAATAAAAAACTGATCTCCTTGCGGTCAACACCCCGTACGACCGGTTTGTTCCGCTGACGGAAGGAAATTTCCTTTATGCGGGCGGTACTATTCTCTGCGGCCGAACAGTTTTTCGATGTCTTTTAATTTTAATTCAATGTATGTCGGCCGGCCGTGGATACATTGACCGGAATAGGGAACCGATTCCATTTGGCGCAGCAGCGCATTCATTTCCGATGCGTCCAGTTTGCGTCCCGCGCGCACAGAGCCGTGGCACGCCATTGTCGCGGCGATTTTCTTTATTCGTTCCTTTAAGGCCAGGCTGTCGCCGAATTCAATCAGCGTGTCGGCGATGTCCGCCATTAATGCTTTGGCGTCGGTTTCGCCTAAAACGGCGGGCGTCGCGCGGATTAAAACGGCGTTGTCGCCAAACGGTTCAAACAACAATCCCGTTTTTTCCAATTCTTCTTTTTGTTTAAGAACGGCTTCTTTTTTTTCTGCGTTCAGCTCGATGATTTCCGGCAGCAAAAGGTATTGTGCCGCCGCGTCGCCGGCTTCCATGTTTTGTTTGATTTTTTCATAAGTCAAACGTTCATGCGCCGCATGCTGGTCAACAATGACAATTCCGTCCTGCGTCTGGGAAACAATATATGTTTTGTGCAGCTGTGCCCGCGCCAGCCCCAGCGGCGGAAATTCGTCGCTGTTTGTTATTTCCGTACCGGTGGGATCATCAGGCAGATTTTCGGCGATCGGAGCGGAAAACGCTTCGTTTGCTTTGAATAACGTGCGCGTTTCCTGAAAAGAATAAGACTTGGGCGCCGCGGGACGATAAGAAGAATAAGTCTTTGCCGTGCCGGAATAAACAGGCGCCGCGGGCGATGCCGTCGGCCGGCGCATCGGTAAAAAAGCGGGTTCCGGCAGCGAAACGTCCAGAGCTTCCGCCGCCAAAGTCGAAGAAGTACGGTGTCCGGCGCCCATCAAAGCCTGACGGACGGCCGTAACGATCATACCGCGCACGGCCTGCGCGTTTCTGAAACGGACTTCGGCTTTTGTCGGGTGGACGTTGACGTCGACGTCTTCGGCCGGCAGCTGCAAAAACAAAACCAAAGCAGGAAAACGATCCGCTGCCAGCAGTTCGTGATAGGCCGCTTTGATTGCTCCCAGCAGCACTTTGTCACGCACGGGGCGGCCGTTGACAAAGAAATACTGCGATGCTGACGTGGCTTTGTTCAGTGTGGGCAGGCCGATGAAACCTTTTAAAGCGACGCCGTCGCGCTCAACGTTCAGCGGAACGGCATTTTCAATGAAATCTTCGCCGATAACCTGCGCCACGCGTTTAATTTCTTCTTCGGCGCCGACAGGTTTCAGATCCAGCCGCTGTTTTTTTTCGTCGGACAGCGTGAAGGCGACGGACGGATAAGCCAAAGCCAGTTTTTCAATGATTTCCTGAATATATCCGGTTTCCGTCGGCGTTGATTTTAAAAATTTCAAACGCGCCGGAACGGCATAAAACAAATCGCGGACTTCGATGCGCGTTCCCTGCGGGGCGGCTGCCGGTTCGGGGGCGTGTTTTTCACCGCCTTCGACGAACATTGACCACGCCGTGTCCGCCTGCGCCGTTCTGGAAGTCAACGTCATTCGCGCCACTGATGCGATTGAAGGCAGCGCTTCTCCTCTGAATCCCAGAAAACGGATATCAAATAAATCGTCGGAAGGCAGTTTGGACGTTGCGAATCGTTCAACGGCCAGAGTCATTTCTTCAGGCGTCATGCCCTTACCGTTGTCAATAACGGTCAGGGCCGCTTTGCCGCCGTCATTTAAAACGACGTCAATTTTGGTCGCGCCGGCGTCCAAAGCGTTTTCGACCAGCTCCTTTACCGCCGACGCCGGACGTTCCAGCACTTCGCCCGCGGCGATGCGGTTGACCAATGTCGACGGTAAAAGGCGCAGAGTCGTCATCTGATTACACCGTTTGGCGCATGCTTCTGGCTGCGTTGATCAGACCGTTTGTCGATGAATCGTGGCCGGTCGCCGTAGCGGCGCTTTGAATTTCCGGCAGAATTTTCTTTGCCAGCTGTTTGCCCAGTTCAACGCCCCATTGATCGTAGCTGTTGACATTCCAGATTACGCCCTGAACGAAGATTTTGTGTTCGTACATGGCGATCAGGCGTCCCAGCGTTCTGGGCGTGATTTTTTCAACCAAAATGACGTTGGACGGACGATTGCCCGAAAAGATTTTATGATTCAGCAACTTTTGAATTTTTTCTTCATCAACGCCCTGCGCTTCAAATTCGGCGCGGACTTCGGCTGCGGTTTTGCCTTTCATCAGCGCTTCGGCCTGAGCGAATACGTTTGACAGCAAAATCGGGTGATGATCGCCCGTTTCGTTCAAAGAAACCGCCGGAACGATAAAATCGCACGGGATTAAATGCGTTCCCTGATGAATCAGCTGATAAAACGAATGTTGGCCGTTTGTGCCGGGTTCGCCGAACAAAATCGGACCGGTTGTATAGGAGACGGGCTTGCCGTCTTTGGAAACGCCTTTGCCGTTGGATTCCATGTCGGCCTGCTGCAGATAGGCGGGCAAGCGGTGCAGATACTGGTCGTACGGCAGAACGGCATACGCTTCCGCGCCGAAGAAATTATGGTACCATACGCCCAAAACGCCTAAGATGACGGGAATATTTTTTTCCAAAGGCGCGTTGCGGAAATGTTCGTCCATTTCAAATCCGCCGGTCAGCAGTTCGACAAAGTTGTCATAACCGACGGCAATGGCAATCGACAAACCGATCGCCGACCACAGGGAATAACGGCCGCCGACCCAGTCCCAGAATTCAAACATGTTGGCGGGGTCAATGCCGAATTTTTTGACTTCTTCGGTATTGGTGGACAACGCGACAAAGTGCTTTGCCACGGCGTCTTCGCCCAAAGCGGCCACCAACCAGTCACGCGCGGTTTTCGCATTGGTCAGGGTTTCCTGCGTCGTAAAGGTTTTGGACGCCACGATAAACAGAGTCGTTTCGGGATTCAGGTCTTTTAACGTTTCAACGATGTGCGTGCCGTCAACATTGGAAACAAAGTGCGTGTTTAATCCTTTTTTCTGATAATGTTTCAACGCTTCGACAACCATGACGGGGCCCAGATCCGATCCGCCGATGCCGATATTGACAACGTCGGTCATCGCTTTGCCGGTTGCGCCTTTCCACTGGCCGTCGCGCACGGCGGTCGAAAAGGTTTTCATTTTTTCCAAAACCGCTTTGATCTGCGGCATAACGTCTTTGCCGTCAACGTAAACCGGGCGGTTGGAACGGTTGCGCAGAGCCGTATGCAGAACGGCGCGGTTTTCCGTCGTATTGATTTTTTCGCCGGAAAACATGGCGTCGCGCGCTTTTTCCAATCCGGCTTCTTTAGCCAGATCAATCAGCAGCTTCATTGTTTCGCCGTTAATGCGGTTTTTGGAATAGTCCAGCAAAAGGCTGTCTAAAGAAATGGAAAATTCTTCAAACCGGTTCGGATCGGCGGCAAACATGTCGCGCATCGTTTCGCCCCGGATTGCGGCATAATTTTTTTCCAGATCTTTCCAAGCTTTTAAATCAGTTAAAGTCATAACGTTATTCTCCTAAAAAATCACTTTTTCAAAGATTAGCAGGTTTGCCGACAACAACAAAGAACAAACTGTCGGGCAGCAGCAGTCTGCCGGCAGTTTCTTTTGCTTGTTCCAAAGTAACGGCGTTGATCATGTCATTGTATTTTTGCAGATAATCAATGCCCAGATCATGATACTGCATGCCGGTCAGAAAAGACGACATGCCGCCGCTGGACGTAAAAGCCAAAGGAAACGATCCCGTGATATAGGTTTTCGCGTCCTTTAATTCCTGTTCCGTCGGGCCGTTCTGTGCCATTTCCCGCCACTGTTCCTGAATGATTTTGATCGCGTCGGCCAGTTTGGCATTGTCCGATCCGACGGATCCGGTGATCATCGGGCTGGCTTTGCTGACATTTAATGAAGTGCCGATACTGTAGGCCAGTCCTTTTTTTTCGCGGACTTCGTCAAACAGCCGCGCGGCAAAGGATCCGCCGCCGAAACTGTAATTAACCAGCACGGCCGCGTAAAAATCAGGATCGTTGCGGGCAATTCCTTTGTGCCCGAACAGGACGGCGCTTTGCGGAACGTCCATGGATAAAACGTCCGTTCTGTCGGATAATTCCGGCGTAAACGGCGGCACTTCTTTGACACGGGATTTTTTCGGCAGTCCCGCGAACGTTTTTTCCAATAACGGTTTTAATTCTTCCGCGGAAATGTTGCCGGCAACGCCGATAATCATGTTGTCGCGCGCAATTCTGTCGCGAATCAGGCTGCGCAGGTTGGCGCGCGTGATCGCCCGGACGGACTGTTTTGTCGGAATCATATGGCCGTAAGGGTGATCCCCGTACACCAGTTTAGCCCAGCGTTCCCCGGCGACGGCGTTCGGGTTGCCTTTGCGCGCCTCAATCCCGGCGTACATTTGTTCTTTCATGCGGCGGACGGCTTTGCGGTCAAACCGGGGGGAAGTCAAAGCCAAACGAAACAGATCAAAAGCTTCCTCTTTGTTTTTCCGCAAGGTTTCCAAACCGGCGTGCAATGTGTCGGACGTCGCGCCGAATGACAGACCTATTGCCTTTTCCGCCAGAATTTCAGTGAATTTTTCGGCGCTGTAAGGGCCGGACCCTTCGTCCATCAGCGACATCGCCAAAGACGACAGTCCCGTCAACCGTTTCGGATCAGAGGCTTTTCCGCCTTTGAATAAGACGGAAACTGCAATGGCGGGCGTTGATTTTTCTTCAATCAGCCAGGCTTCGATGCCGCTGTCCGTTACGACGCGCTGAACCTGCGGGATATGAAAAGGAACCGGCTTTATTTCCGGCAGAACGGGCTGAGCGGCGGGTTTGTTTTTCGCCGCCGCGCTTTTTTTGACGATAACGCCGCCCGGTTTCGTCTGCGCCGCCAAAGCATGAACGGAAAAAGCAAAACAGCAAAAGAACAATATAATCAGTTTTTTCATGGGGCGTCCTTTGGCATCAGATAGGTGGTCACCGATGTGGCGGACAACATGTCCGCATAAGCTTTTTTAACGTCGGCAAGCGTGACTTTTTCAATATTCGCCGTCCAGTTTTTTAAATCTTCAACCGTCAGTCCCAGCGCGTAAAACCGGCCGACCAGATTGGCGGCTCCTTCAGGATTGTCGTCCAGATACTCGATGTCGGCAACCAGACGTTTTTTGGCTTTGTCCAGTTCTTTTTGCGTAATCGAATCCGGATCCATAAAACGGTCCAGCTCTTTTTCCAGATCGTTCAGAGATTCATTTTCCCGCGCCGTGATGTAAAATCCGAACGTTCCTTTGTCCAAAGCAAAGCCGCCGTAGCTGGTTCCCGCGGATCGGGCCGTTTTTTCCCCGGTAATAAAGTGATTGTACATTTTTCCCAAATGGTAGGCTCCCAGAATTTCGTCCAAGACGGTATAAGCAAAGCTCTGTTCTTTGTTTTCGGACAAATAAGACGGAACGACGTACACGCGCTGCAATGAATACAGCTTGATCTGCGGGTGGCGCATTTCTATTCTGGAACGCACGGGATAAGGCATGGAAAATTGTTTTTTTGCCGCCGCCGTCCGGCTGGGCGGGATTTTTCCGTAATATTTTTCCGCCAGCGGTTTTAATTCGTCAACGGTAATGTCGCCGGCAACAACTAAGATGGCGTTGTCGGGGGCATAATGTGTTTGGTAAAAACGTTTGGCGTCTTCTAATGTCAGCGAAGCCAGTTCTTTTTTTGTGCCGATGACCGGCCGGCTGTAAGGGTGGTCGCTGCCCCATAATAAAATGTTTCTGCGTTCGCCCAGCAGATTGGCGGGACTGTTTTCGATGCGCATCAGCCGTTCTTCTTTGACGACTTCCAACTCGGGATTAAAGTCTTCCTGAGAAAAACGCAGGTTTTTCATGCGGTCTGATTCCAAAAACATGACCAGTTCCAACCGGTCGCGAGCGATGTTTTGGTAATAGGCCGTGTAATCCAGCGATGTAAAAGCGTTTTCAGATCCCCCGTTACGGGCGATAATTTTGGAAAATTCTCCGTTCGGAACGGCGGCGGTTCCTTTGAACATCATGTGTTCCAGAACATGGGCGACGCCGGATTTTCCGGCCGGATCGTCGATACTTCCGGTTTTGTACCATACCATATGGGTAACGACCGGCGCGCGGTGATTTTCAATCACGGCCACCTGCATGCCGTTGTCCAGCGTAAATGTCTGCGTTTCAAAAATCGAAGCGCCGGCGGGGGAAATTTGCAGCAGGATAATAAACAGAGCGATAAGTAAACGCATTATTCCTCCGCCGATACGGTTTCTGCAGTGTCTGAAATTTCAATGACTTCTTCCCGAACGGCCGCTTGATCCTGAGCCGCCGGTGCCGGAGTTTCGGCGGATTCTTTCTTTTCCGTTTGATTTTGTTCCGGCGCAGCCGGTTCGGGCGCCCGCAGCAGATAATCGGGCGGCAAAACCAGCGGATTATTGGTGACAATGCCCCGCGGATCCGGCCCCCGTCCTTTGTCCAAAGAATACCGGTCGGCGCAGCCGGCAAGGCAGATAAGCAAAAACAAGCAAAAAACTTTCATCATTTTTTATCCTCTATTTTTCAAGCGGCAGCGCCATAATGTCGGCGCCGGTCATGACGGGGGCGTATTTGTCGGCGATATTGGCCAAAGCGGTCTGCTGCATCTGCGCGCCGGAAATAACGCGTGTTTCGTCCCAGGACATAACGTCGCGCGACGCCGTTATATCCGCGGCGACCAGACATTTATACCCCAGCAGTCGGGCGTCGTGGGCGCTGGCGGCAATGACGGAAGGTGTTGACATGCCGGTTAAAATCAGGGTGTCTATGCCCTGCGCCTGCAATGTTGTATGCAGACCGGACCCCGAAAAGGCGCTGGAAGCATACTTGACCTGAACGAAATGCTTTTTTCCGGGAATGACGGGCGGGTAAAACTCCGTTCCGGCGCTGTCGGGAGCAAAAACGGGACTGGCCGGGCTTTTGGCCTGATGGCGGACATGAATCGTCATGATTTTATGTTTGTCCGCCCAATTCATTATTTTAACGGCCGGCGCGATTATTTCCTGCGCGCCTTCCACAGGCAGCATGCCCGTGAAATGTTCCGCCTGAAATTCAATTAACAGCAGAGCCGTTTTCTTTGTTTCCAGTCGCGTCGGATCGGGAATGCCGGATAATCTGCGGAAAACGTTAGGCGTTATTGTCATGTTTTTCTTCCTTTTCGGGTTCGGACAGTTTTTCGATCGGAGCAAAGAACAAATTCCAGATTAGAATAATTCCCGCACCGATGCAAATAGCCGAATCGCCGACATTAAACGCCGGCCAATGGTACGTTCCGATATGAAAATCCAAAAAGTCGATTACGGCGCGGAAACGCACGCGGTCAATGACGTTGCCCAGCGCTCCGCCCAAAATCAGGCCGAAACAGTTGATTGTCGCCTGATTTTTTTCCATGCTCATCCAATGCAGGATAACGCCGCAGATCAGCAGCGCAACCGTTACCAGCACCCAGGGCATGGCCGGGTGGTTGGAATGCAGCAGGGAAAAGCTGACGCCTTTGTTCCAGGCCAGGACAAAGTTAAAAAAAGACGTTATTCTGACCGGCGAAGCGTGATCCGCAAAATAAGACAAAACAAAAGCTTTGCTGATCTGATCGGCCAGCAAAACGATCAAGGCGCAAATCAGTCCTTTTTTCATTTCAGAATCCTTTTCACCGTTTGTGTGTCTCTGATAATTTGTTCCTTTAATTCTTCCATTGAATGAAAACGGACTTCGGGCCGGATAAACGTTATCAGCCTGACGCGCAATCGTTTTCCGTACAGGTCCCCGCTGAATCCCAGCAGGTGCGCTTCCAACAAAACGCCTTCGCCGTTGACCGTCGGCCGCGTGCCGATGTTGGCGACGGCCCGGAACGTCCGGCCGTCCAGTTTGACCGTCGCGGCATAAACGCCGATTCGGGGCAAAATGGATTCTTTAGGCTCAATGTTGATTGTGGGAAAGCCGATCTGACGTCCGCGTTTCGCGCCGTGAATGACGTATCCTTCAATCTCGAACGGGTGTTCCATTAAACCGGACGCTTTTTCCACTTCGCCGTCGCGCAGAAAAGACCGGATCCTGGACGAAGAAATAATTTCTCCGTTTTGATCGCGCAGCTTTTGAACCGCCGTTACGGGCAGGGAAGGGTAATGTTCGCGTATATAAGCTATGTCGCCCTGTCTGTTTTTTCCGAATCCGTAATCTTCGCCGACAACGATATGGGCGGCATGCAATCCTTTGATCAATACGTTTTCAATGAAATCGCCGGCGCTCATATCCGCGAAAGCCCGGTTAAAATTAAAAACAAAGAAACCGTCAATCGGCAGCCGGCAGATCGCCCTGACCTTTGAACGGATCGGAGTAATGCGGAACGTCCTGCCGCCGGGACGGAAAAAACCGCTGGGGTGAGGCTCGAACGTCATTAACACGACGGGGCGTTTTTGTTCTTTGGCGATTTTGACGGCCGTTTCGACAACGGCTTTATGCCCTTTGTGAAAACCGTCAAAGTTGCCGATCGCGACGACGGCGTTTTGAAAAGCGGGCGGCACATTTTGCCAGGAATGAAAAAATCTCATTTAAATATTTATCCGGGAATCGTATAATCACTTACTATATTACAATGTCGGGAAAGGTTAAAGATGTCATTTGTTCTGCCTGTCGTTTTAGGGCACAGAGGCGCCAGAGCCGTTAAAACGGAAAATACAATAGAGGCTTTCAGGTACGCTTGTCAATCGGGCGTAAAGTGGGTGGAACTGGACGCGATGCTGTCCGCGGACAAAACCGTCATGGTGTTTCATGACGAAACGCTGGATCGTATGGCGGGCGTCGACGGCCGTCTGGACGAATTCACCGCGGAACGGCTGCGGGCTTTGACGCTGAAGACGGGGGCGAAAATTCCGACGCTGGCCGAAGTACTGGACGTTTTAAACGAGTTCCAAACCTGCGTGAATATTGAGATCAAGCCGTCGCGTCCCGAACTGGCGCGCGAAACGGCCCGGCAGGTTTGGCAGGTTATCCGGGAAAAAGGATTTGATGATCCGGACAGATTGTTTTTTTCCAGCTTTGCTTGGGACGCGCTGGAAGAAACGCTGGTTTTCGCGCCGCATATCCGCCGCGGCGTTCTGGTCGAAGACATTTCCGGCGACTGGCGCCCCGCGGCAAAAAAAGTATCCGCCTATTCAATCAATTATGACGCGGATCTGCTGACCCCCGAATTAATCAAAGAAATCAAAGACGGCGGGTATCATCTGCTGGCGTATACCGTCAACGATCCCGCTTTGGCGAAACAACTGCGCGCGCAAGGGACGGAAGCCTTTTTCTGCGACGATCCCGTCAATATGATGACAGCTCTGGCTTAGCGCCGCTGGGCGACGACGCACTGATACATGTTGCCGAAAAACGTTTTTTTCGCCCAGATCAGTTTGTCGGTTTTGGGGGCGAAGTCTTCTATTTCATTATACCACAAGCTTTCCGCAAACGGTTCGTACAGCCGGTTGAACATTTTCAACGGATATTTCAGCGGGTGGAAACGTTTGGGCTGCGCGTAATCGACGAAAATCATTTTTCCGGTCGGCTTTAACGCGTTAAAAGCTCTTTTCAAAACGGCTTTTTTGCGAACGTCCGGCAGCTCGTGCAGCAAAAAATATCCGATGACAACGTCGTAGCGCAGATCATTGGGCAGCGTAAAGTCGCGTTCTTTGATGGCCGCGTTCAGCCACGGCGAAATACGCGGCATGACGGCTTCGGCATGGGCGGCGGAAATGTCTTCGATATGATATTTGCCTTTGGAATTCATTTTTGACGCGACGTCGCGTTCAAACGTTCCCGAAGCAATTCCCAGCTGCAGCACGTCATCGCCTTCAATAATTTCGTTTGTCACGGTTTTGGTCAGCTTCCCCGTATAAAAAAAAGTCGCCGGACCGGATATCCAGTCGTCGTCAAACATTTTAGACAGCAGAGGGTGAAAATACCGTCTGTCGTAAACTGATTTTAAATATTCGGGAACGGGGTGGTTTTCTTTGGTGTTTTCTTCTCTGATGACGGGCGGTGGCGCCGGGGGCGGCGATACGGCCGTCGTTTTTTCCTGTTCTTCGTTCATGTCTGCCTCAGTCAATTAAACCCAGTTTTTTGCCGGCGATCACCGCGCCCGTGCGGTTGGTGACGTCCAGAGCCTTTAATATCGCCGTGACGTGCAGTTTGACCGTTCCTTCGGACAAATCCAGTTCGCGGGCAATGATTTTGTTGGGCTTGCTTTGCCCCATCAGGCGCAGAACGTCCAGCTGACGGGGGGTCAGCGGGCCTTTGTGTTCGGCGGCGGCTTCTGCTTTGGCGGACAGGTTTAACAGTTCGGAAGGCAGATACAGACCGCCCGATAAAATCAGGTGCAGGGCGCTCAGAATAATTTTGCTGGACGACGTTTTGGGAATAAATCCCGATGCGCCGATGTCAATCGCCTGCAGGACGTTTTCCGGTTCCGTAACCGCCGACAGGATAACGATCGGCGTGTTGGGATAGTGTTCTTTTAACAGGCGCAGCGATTCATGCCAGCTCAGCCCCGGCATGGCCAGATCTGTCAGAATTAAATCATAAGGAACCGAACCGTCGGCTTTTTCCTGTAATTCCCTGTGATCATGGACGGTATCAATCGCGACGTCGTCGTCCAGATCGGCCAAAACCAGCCGCAGCCCGTCTAAAAAAAGTTCATGATCGTCGGCAATCAGAATTTTCAGCATTGGAATCTCCTGTTCATTCAGGCTATAGTGTAGCGGTAAAAAAGATTTAAAAACAGGAAAAAAATGCCGCAGGGAAAAGTTTTTGATTTGGGACGTCAGGGGGACGGGCTGTTAAAGCATGACGGCCACACTTTTTTTATTGCCGGGGCGCTGCCCGGGGAAACGGTTGAATATGAACTCGACACAGGCGGCCGGGCAAAGCTGGCCGGCGTATCGGGAGCAAGCGCGGACAGGGCGGAACCGGTCTGCCCGTTTTTCGGGGACTGCGGCGGGTGCGCTTTGCAGCATTTAAAGCCGGACGCTTACCGCCGTTTTAAAATGCGTTATTTAAAGGAATTGTTTCCCGCGGATTGGGAACTGCCCGAATTTGATGATCCCGTTTTTGTGGATTTTGAAAGCCGCCGCCGCGTAACGTTTGCCGTTTTATGGAATGGTTCGGCGCGTCGTCTGGGCTTTAATGCCAGACAAAGCGGACGCGTTGTTGAAATCGCCGCCTGCGCCGTTTTGATTCCGGAATTAAAGCGGCTGATCGCGCCGTTAAGGGAATATTTCTGCGATCGGGGACGCTTTTATCCCAAAAAGCCGGGAATCGGCGATGTTTGCGTGCAAATGACGGATACGGGGGTGGATATCTTAATTACGCTGCCGTTTGAGCCGGATTTTGACTGGCGGCAGAGCGCGGCGGACTTCGCGCATAAAAGCGGCGTCGCACGGATATCGTGGCGCGCCGGCGAACGGGCCGAACCGGAACCGCTGGCCGTTCTGCATGCGCCGGAAATAAAGTCGGGAGATTTTACTTTAAAACCGCCGCCGGGCGTTTTTCTGCAGCCGAGTATTGAAGGTCAAAACGCTTTGACAGCCGCCGTTCTTGAATATGCCGGAAAGGCTAAACGGATTTACGACCTGTTTTGCGGCGCCGGAACGTTTACTTTGCCTCTTTTGCAAAAGAAAAGAATCATCAAAGGGGCGGATAACGCGCCGCAGGCTCTGGCGGCCTTGCGCGCCGCTTCCGCCGGACGGGTAGAGGTGCAGGAACGCGATTTGTTTAAAATGCCGCTTTATCCTGATGAGCTGGTCGGATTTGACACGGTTGTTTTTGATCCGCCGCGTGCCGGCGCCAAAGCGCAATGTGAACAAATCGCCGCGTCGGACATTTCGCGCGTTATTGCCGTTTCATGCAATCCCGTCAGTTTTGTGCGGGACGCGGAAATCCTGATGAAAGCGGGATTCGGGCTGAAACGTCTGCGCCCCGTTGATCAATTTGTCTTTACGCCGCATTTAGAGTTGGCAGCTTTATTTGAAAAGAAAGAGTAATTTTTATGAAAAAATTTTATTTTGTTTTTTGTTTCCTGCTGTCGGCCCGGGGTGCGCCAGTCTGCCCGATAAAAATCCGTATACGGACGAAAATACGGTGTATAAAATTGAAGCCGTCAATGTAAAGTTTTCTTCAGTCTGCTCTGTCGGAGATTATGATTCCGAAGACGAAATCCGCCGGCAGTTCAATGAAAACATCAGACAGGCGTTCTGTGCTTCCCTTCCTTGCGCCGCCGCTGAAAATAACGGAGGAATCAATACCGTTGCCGTTACGTTTGATGTTTTTTATCGCCGTGTTTTAATGGGAGAAGCGTTTAACTGTCCGTCCGAAGCTTATGGAAACGGCCTTTTCAAATACGGCGTTAAAGCGGTAAAGAAAGTTAAAAATGAAAACGATAAAAAAGAACAAGTGACCGTCGCCGCTTTGGCTTCGGACAAAGAAAACTTTATCAGCAAAGGACTGGTCGGCAATTTCATGACGATTTTTCAACAATGGTCGTTTTCCGCCGGCAAAGAAGAAGAACGGCGGGAAATAAAATCCATTTCCGACGTGTTGGTGAAAAAAACGGTTGAAAAACTGCGTTAATCGTCTTCTTTTTGGAAATTCTGGCAGGCAAACTGCAAAAAGCTGGCGATCAGATTTTCGTTCCAGACTTTGACGTCGGCGGGAACTTTTAAAACGGCGGGCGTGAAGTTCCAGATATATTTAATATTGGAATCGATTAAAAAATCCGCTGTTTTCTGCGCGCAGGAACGCGGCACGGTCAAAATCGCGATTTCTATGCCCAGCCTCTGCATCAGATTGGGCAGGCGGGAAACATGAAAGATCTGTTTGTTGTTGACGGTCATGTCTACCTTTTGCGGATCGTTGTCAAACAGCGCCAGAATGTTTAATCCGTAATCGTTAAAAGCGCTGTATTTGGCCAGAGCCAGTCCCAGATGGCCCGCGCCGACGATAACGGCGTCTTTCGACATTTTAAAACCGAGAGTGTCTTCAATCGAATCCTTTAATTCGGAAACGCTGTACCCGACGCGGCAGCGTCCGGCATTGTTCAGCAGCTTGAAATCCTTGCGCACCTGAGAATCGTCAATATTCAGCCGGGCGGCGATTTGCGGGCTGGAAATCGTGTCAACGCCGTTTTCGATATATTCCGTCAGAATACTGTGATACAGCGTCAGCCGGCCGAGAACTTTTTCGGGGATTTCTGTTTTCATATCCGTTCCTAAAGTTTAAACACTCTTTAAAAATCAACAGTCTAGGCTGAAAAAATAAAAAAATCCAGCCCGGATTTTATGTATTTGAGATTTTTTTCACTATTTGTTCACCCGATTTATTATTTTGAAACATTAAAAATAATTTCTATGTTTGTTGATTTTTTATCTGCATTAGGCTAGATTTTGCGGGATTAAAATCACTATATTCTAAAGGTGAGGAAAAAATGCCGGAAAACGGAAAAATAACGATTACCGTGTGCATGGGCAGTTCGTGCTTTGCCCGCGGAAATGCCGAAAATCTGTCCTTTATCGAAAATTTTGTTAAAGAAAAAGGATTAGATGCTAAAATTGATCTGTGCGGATCGCGCTGTGAAAACAAATGCGCGACGGGGCCGCACGTAAAAATCAACGGTACGATGTATTCCGGCGTTACTCCAGAAATGCTCAAGGCCGTTTTAAGCAAAGCTGCGGAGGAATAACCCATGGACAGCTCCAGCCCGGTTTACACGTTGGAAAACGAATGTCACGATTGTTATAAATGCGTGCGTCAGTGCAGTGTAAAGGCAATCCGCGTAAAAAATGGGCACGCTTCCGTTATCCCGAACAAATGTATTGCCTGCGGGCATTGCGTTGAAATCTGTCCGTCGCGGGCAAAACGCGTGCGCGACGATGTTAACAAAGCGCGCAGCCTGCTTGCGTCGGGCAGGGACGTATATGTGTCTTTGGCGCCCAGCTGGGCGGGGCTGTTGGACTGTACGAAACAGGAAATCATTTCCGCTTTGAAACAGCTGGGGTTCAAAGGCGTGTCCGAAACGGCTCTGGGCGCGCAGGAAGTTTCAATCGAAACGACGAAAATCATTTCGCGGTCGGATCAAAAACTGTTTATTTCGACGGCATGTCCGGCAATCGTTGATTATATCCGTTATTATCTGCCGGAATACACGCCGTATTTAACGCCGATCGCGTCTCCGGCGCTGACGCACGCAAAGCTGTTGAGAAAACATTTCGGCGATGAAATCGGCGTTGTTTTCATAGGTCCCTGCATCGCCAAGAAAAACGAAGCCGATCGCCGTCCTGATTTGATCGATGTGTCTTTGACGTTTAAGGAACTGGCCGCCTGGCTGGACGAGGCGCGTATTGTTTTAAAGTCGCCGGCGGACGAAACGGAGGCCTTTGTTCCGTATGAAGCCGACGAAGGCGCTTTATACCCGGTTGAAGGCGGCATGAACAAAACGATTGAAATCTGCGGGGCGCCCGCGGACGTGCAGCTGATTAACATCAGCCCGGTGCAGCGTTTTAAAACATCGCTGAAAAATTTAGATCCGGCCTCTTTGAACCGTAAAGTATTTATCGAAGCATTGGCTTGCGAAGGCGGCTGTACGGCCGGGCCGGGCGGTAATACGTCCAAAGCCGGCCTGGAAGTCGTTTCCGATATTCTGAATTATTCCCATCTGCGCGATCATGTGCCGGCGCAGCCCGAGGTTGTCGTTGACGAAAAATTTGAACCGGCGCCGATTGAAAAACCGAAATACCCGATTTCTTCGATTGCCGAAGCGCTGGCTTTGATCGGCAAATATTCTCAGGAAGACGAGTTGAATTGCGGCGGGTGCGGGTATAACACCTGCCACGGTCTGGCCAAAGCGCTGCTGGCCGGCGAGGCCGAACCGTCGATGTGTCAGGCTTACATGCGCAAGCTGGCCGCCAGAAAAGCCAGCGCCATGCTGCGATGCATGCCTTCCGCCGTGGTAATCGTCGATGCGGATTTAAATATTGTCGAAACGAACGAAGCTTTTGTGAAGATGTTTGCTCCCGAACTGCTGGATTTGTTCAAACTGGGGGCGGACGGCATTGCCGGCGCGCAGCTGGAAAAAATTTTGCCGTGTACGGGATTGTTTAAAAACACGCTGAAAACAGGATTGGAAACGCATAAGGAACATTATCCGATCGGGGAAAAGCTGTATGATATTTCTCTGTTTGAAATCGACGCGGGAAAATTGGTCGGCGCAATTATCACGGACGTGACAAAGACTCAGCTGCGCCGGGAACAGATTGCCAAAAAAGCGCAGGAAGTCATCGAAAAAAATATTGCCACCGTTCAGAATATCGCCTGTCTGTTGGGAGAACATATGGTGGATACCGAACTGTTGTTAAGCCAGATTGCCGACGGCTATAAGCAGGAGGACGACGAATGATCGGCGATGAAGATTCCCTGTTTATTGATATCGGTTGTTCTCAGCAAAAAAAGTACAATCAGAATACATACGGGGATTTTTTCATATCGAAACGTTATCCCGAAGAACGCCGCCTGATCGCCGTTTTGTCCGACGGACTGGGCAGCGGGATTAAAGCCAATATTCTGGCGAACATGACGGCGACGATGATCTTGAAATTCGTCGCGGCCGAACGCAATTTGATGAAAGCGGCTGAAATCGTCATGAATTCGCTGCCCGTCTGTCAGGTACGCAAGATCAGTTACGCGACTTTTTCCGTGGCGGACTGTTCGGAAAACGGACTGGTCAAAATTGTGGAAGAAGGCAACCCCGAATTTTTGCATATCAGAAACGGCAAAGTTGTTCCGGCGGAAGCCAAAATCATTGTTTCCAAAAAATTTCCGAACCGTTTTATGCGTACTTATACCATTCAGATGGACGCTGAAGACCGCTTGCTGTTTTGTTCAGACGGCGTAACGCAGTCGGGACTGGGCGGACCGCTTTATAAACTGGGCTGGCGGCGCGAAGGCCTGATTGATTTTGTGGAAAAGCGTCTGGCGGCCGTTCCCGATATTTCCTGCCGCCAACTGGCGCAGGAAGTCGTTGTCGAAGCGCAGACAAAAGAACCGGAACGCAAGGCAAAGGACGATATTTCCTGTATGGTTTTGCATTGGCGCCAGCCGCGCAGCCTGTTGGTTTTTACCGGCCCGCCGTATTATGCGGACCGCGATGCGGAATATGCGAATTTATTTATTAACTATCAAGGCAAAAAGGCGATTTGCGGCGGCACGACGGCCAATTTGGTTTCCCGCGAATTAAACCGGCCGATTACGACGGAAATGTTTGCCAAAGGGGCTTTGCCGGCCAATTCTTATATGGAAGGCGTCGATCTGATTACCGAAGGCGTTTTAACGCTGAGCAAGGCCGTGGAATATTTGGAAGACGCGCCCGCGGAAATGCCGGACGACGCGGCGGGCAAGCTGGTGAATTTATTTTTGGATTCCGACTGCATTACGTTTATGGTCGGGGCAAAAGTCAATCAGGCGCATTTTGATCCCGATCTGCCGTTGGAGCTGGAATTGCGCAAAAACGTTGTCAAACGCATGGAAAAAATTTTAACGCAGAAATATCTCAAGCAGGTGTCGCTGCATTTTATTTAACGGAGTGAAACTTATGGAAAACGAAGGAAAAATCAGAATCCGCATTTGTCTGGGAACGACGTGTTTCGTTATGGGGGCGTCAAAGCTGCAGGAGCTGGAACGGCTGATGCCGCCGGAATGGAAAGACAAAGTTGACATATCCGCGCAGACCTGTCTGGGAATGTGCCAGAATCCGGATTCCGGTTTTATGAAGGCGCCGTTTGTGAAAATAAACGATGAAATGATCGGCGGAGCAACCGTTGAAAAAGTCATGGATAAATTAAAAGAACTGATCGTGTAAGAGGGAACAAAAATGCAGACCGAAGTCAATACCGTCCTTTTGCGGCGCGAAGTCATGGTGCGCCTGATCAAGGCCTTTCTGTCGGGCGATTTTCAAAAACAAGCGGATACTCTGCCGTTTGATATGCGCCCCAAACATGCGGAAGTACCCTTTCGCTGCTGTATACACAAAGAACGCGCTATTTTAAGGGAACGCGCCATCGCGGCTTTAGGCGGTTCAGTTGAACTGGACGATGATAAAACGCACCTGGGCGAATACGCGCAAAGGGCTCTGGATCGTGAAAAACCGGACAATACGGTCTTGACCGTTATTGATACGGCGTGTCAGGGCTGCGTTCCCAGCCGTATTTACGTTACGGATCTGTGTCAGGGCTGCGTTGCCCGACCGTGCACGACGGCGTGCGCTTTCGGGGCAATTTCGATTAAAAACGGGCGTTCCGTCATTGACGGCGAAAAATGCAAAAGCTGTACAAAATGCATGCAGGTCTGTCCGTACAGCGCGATTGTCAAGATCAAAGTGCCGTGCGAAGACGCCTGTCCCGTCGGCGCGATTACAAAAAACGGATCGGGCCATGCGCAGATTGACGTGTCGCGCTGTTTAAGCTGCGGCGCCTGTATGGCCAGCTGTCCTTTCGGGGCCGTTGCCGAAAAAAGCCAGATGATTGATATTTTGCGCGCCATTAAATCGGATAAAAAAGTCGTTGCCATGATCGCGCCGGCGATTGCGGGGCAGACGCCCGCCAGCATTAATAAGGTTGCTTCCGGCCTGATCAAAGCGGGATTCGACGTCGTGATGGAAGTTGCCGAAGGCGCGGACATTACGGCGAAAAACGAAGCGAAGGATTTTGCCGAAAGAATGGAAAAAGGCGACAAGTTCATGACGACGTCCTGCTGCGCGGCTTATCGGGAAATGGTTAAGAAAATCGTGCCCGAATTAAAACCGTATGTTTCCGATACGGCGACGCCGATGCACTATACGGCGGAACTGGCGAAGAAAAAATATCCCGGTTGCGTAACGGTTTTTATCGGTCCTTGTGTTGCCAAGCGCAGCGAAGGGCTGGGCGACGAATTTGTCGATTACGTTATGAATTTTGAGGAAATGGGCGCTTTGTTCGTGGCCATGTCAATCGAACTGGCGCAGTGCGACGATTATGTTTTTGACGTGGAAACGTCGAAACAGGCCAGAAACTTTGCTTTGACGGGCGGAGTTGCCGAATCGGTCAAAGTTGCCGGCGGCGGCAAGGTTGACGTCCGCCCGACCTGCGTCAACGGGTTGAACCCGAAGGTTGTCCGCGAAATGATGACTTGGGCGAAAAAAGGCGAATGTCCGTTGGGTAATATTGTCGAAGTCATGGCGTGCGAAGGCGGTTGCGTTGCCGGCGCGGCCTGCCTGAACAATAAAAAGATTGCCGCGCGCGGCGTGGCGGCTTATGCCGATAAAGGTGCGGATATCAAACCGGACGAAGAATAGGCGGTCTGATCGAAAAAGCCCCCGTTTCGGGGGCTTTTTTTTACATAAAAAGGCTGTCTTTTGCCGGATGCAAAAATAGGGCATTATTTCAAAGAATGGTAAAACGGAGGAAGAAATGTATAAAAATATTGATAAAGCGGCAGTCTTACACTTAAAAGATCTGGTCGATTACCAACCCGGTCAGGTGGTCAGCAAAACGTTGGTTCAAAATGATCTGGTCAGCATGACATTGTTTTCTTTTGATAAAGGCGAAGAAATTTCGACTCATACGGCCGGCGGCGACGCTATGGTCACCGTGCTGGAAGGAACAGGGCGTTTCACGGTCGGGCAGGACGTCTTCGTTTTGCATGAAGGCGATACGCTGATCATGCCCAAAGGTATTCCTCACGCTGTTTTCGGGGAAGAACGTTTTAAAATGCAGCTGACTGTTTCTTTTTAAAATTCCGCCGGCCGTATGAAATCCTGACGCAGAATAAAAAGAACAGATGAAACTGTCTGAAGAATCTGCTACAACAAGGAAAATGTTAAAAAAGGATTAACTCGTGCCGTCTTTGTTTGATTCTACAGTAGCTCAGCCTTTGGCAGACAGACTGCGCCCGCAGACGATTGATGAAGTCGTCGGGCAGGATCATCTGTTGTCTGCCGACGCGCCGTTGGGACGTATGCTGATTACGGGCAAAGTGTCTTCTTTTATTTTATGGGGGCCTCCGGGGTGCGGAAAAACGACGATCGCGCGACTGCTGGCGCATCATACCGATATGGCTTTTGAACCGATCTCCGCTGTTTTTTCGGGCGTGGCCGATCTGCGTAAAATTTTTGAAACGGCTCGCCAACGCCGGCAGGCGGGCAGAGCGACAATTTTATTTGTTGATGAAATTCACCGCTTTAACCGTTCGCAGCAGGACGGCTTTTTGCCGTATGTCGAAGACGGCACCGTCGTTTTGGTCGGTGCGACGACGGAAAATCCGTCCTTTGAATTAAATGCGGCTCTGCTGTCGCGGTGCAAAGTTTTTGTCCTGAAACGTTTAACGCAGGAAGCTTTGGAAGCTATCATTCTGCGCGCGGAAAAACTGGTCGGCAGAGCTTTGCCCGTAACGCCGGACGCCCGCGAACAATTAAAGGCGATGGCCGACGGCGACGGGCGTTATCTGTCCAATATGCTGGAAGCTTTGTTCGATCTGCCCGACCGGGATCTGGCGTCGGGACCTTTGCCGGCGGAAAAAATGCTGACCGTTGTTGCGCGGCGGCCCGCCGTATATGACAAAGACCGCGAAGGACACTATAACCTGATCAGCGCCGTTCATAAATCTTTGCGCGGGTCGGATCCCGATGCGGGACTGTACTGGGTGGCGCGCATGATAACGGCGGGCGAAGACCCGAAATATATTTTTCGCCGGCTGACCCGTTTTGCGGTCGAAGACGTCGGTATGGCTGATCCGAACGCGCTGATTCAGGCGGTATCGGCTTGGGACGCTTATGAACGTCTGGGATCGCCGGAAGGCGATCTGGCGCTGGCGCAGCTGGTCGTTTATCTGGCGACGGCGCCGAAATCCGTCGGCGTTTACAAAGCGTGGAGCGCTGCCGTCAGACTGGCTAAGGAAACGGGATCGTTAAATCCGCCGATGAATATTTTGAACGCGCCGACAAAACTGATGAAAGAATTGGGATACAGCGACGGTTATGAATATGATCCCGATACGGCGAACGGATTTTCCGGCGCGAATTATTTTCCGCCCGAAATGGGGCGGCGTAAAATCTATTGTCCGATTGAACGCGGGTTTGAACGCGAAATTGTCAAGCGGATAGCCTATTGGGACAAATTAAGAAAGGAAATAGAAAATGGCAGGCGTTAATCTGGTTACCGTCAGCGCCGACGACGGGGAAGTTCGTCTGGACCGCTGGTTCAAACGCCACTATCCGCAGGTGACACACGGACATTTGGAAAAGCTGCTGCGTACCAAGCAGATCAAAGTTGACGGCAAAAAAGCACTTTCATCGCAGCGTGTGACGCCCGGACAGATAATCCGCGTGCCGCCTTTGCCGGAAAAAGGATCGCCGCTGGGACAGGCGAAAATCCGGCGGGACAGCGTTGTCGTTTCGGATCAAGACGCCGCGTTTGTGCAAAGTTTGGTTTTATACAAAGATAACGATGTTCTGGTCTTGAATAAACCGGCCGGGCTGGCCGTACAGGGCGGGACGGGGATTACGCGCCATCTGGACGGCATGCTGGCCGCGCTGCGTTTTGAAAAAAGCGAAAATCCGCGTCTGGTCCACCGTCTGGATAAGGACACCAGCGGTGTTTTGGTGTTGGCGCGGACGGCCGCGGCCGCGGCAAAGCTGGCAGAAGCTTTTCGTTCCCGGGAAGCAAAAAAGGTTTATTGGGCTTTGGTTTACGGAACCCCGGAAATCAAAGAAGGCAAAATCAGCGCGAAGCTTTTGAAATGTTCCGGAGAACATGGCGGAGAATCCGTGCGTGTTGATGAAAAAAACGGGCAGAGCGCCGTGACGCTGTATCGCGTTGTCGATGAAGTTTATAAAAAGGCGGCTTGGCTGGAATTAATGCCGCTGACGGGACGGACGCACCAGCTGCGGGTGCACAGCGCCTATATGGGACACCCGATCGTCGGGGACGCGAAGTATGCCGGCAAAGAATATCAGGCGGAATATTTGAAATTCGGCCGTGATCTGCATTTGCATGCCCGGGCGCTGCGTATGCCTTTGCCTAACGGTAAAATGCTGGAAGTTTATGCGCCGTTATCCGAAAAAATGGCCGACAGTTTTGATTTTCTGGGTTTTTCTTATAAAAAACCGGAAAATCCGTTTAAAAAATTTCCTTTGATGTAAGGAGAAAATGAATGAAAAAAGTTTTACTTGCAATTTTGGTTTTTGTCGCTTTATGCGCTTTGGTCGGTTTTTGGACATTGCGGGATTTTGATCAGAAACTGCGTTCGGAAGTGATCGCGGTTGTGTCGGAAAAAACGGGGCGTTCTTTGGTTATTAACGGAGAAACCAAAACGCATTTTTCACTTTCTCCCCGCGTTACGATCAACGATATTAAATTTACAAACGCTTCTTGGGCGGAAGAACCGTACATGGCGCAGATTGACAACCTGTCCGTGGAAGCCGAACTGATGCCTTTGTTCAGCCGGCAGGTTAAAATAAAACGCTTTGTTTTAAACGGAGTACGCCTGAATCTGGAGATAGATCAAAACGGCAAAAACAACTGGACGTTTTTAAGCAAAAAGACGCAGCCGGCCGGACAGACGGAAAAAGCCGCTGAGAAAACGGACGGAGAGTCAAAGGAAAAAACATTCGGTTTCGAAGTCAACGATCTGGTTTTGCAAAATGTCAGTACAGTTTTGCTTGACCGGCAGAAAGACGAAACATTCAACGCGTCTTTGAATACGTTAAACATGCAGTCGGGCGAAGACGGCATGACCTTGACGTCCGAATGGACGGTGCAGGGGGAAGCGTTTTCCCTGTCGGCGAAAACGGACGCTTTAACGTCTTTGTTCGGCGGAAAAACGCCTTATCGTTTTACGGCGGAAATCAATAATCCGAAACTGGCCGTTAAAATAGACGGAACGATTGCGCAGCCGTTAAAGGTCAATCAGGTTAACGCGTCCCTCAAGGCCGATGTGACGGATATTTCCGTCTTAAGTCCTTTTGTCGGCTGGCAGCTGCCGGCGGTGAAAAATATGGTTTTGACGGCGCAGATTGCCGGGACGCCGAATAATTTATCCGTTCCGGCCTTTGAGGTGTCAATGGGAAACGCCGAATCGTTTTTGGCTAAAGCAGCCGGGAATGTGCGTTCCGTTAAACCTTTGGTCGTGCAGGTTCAGGCCGATGTCGACGCGCCGGATATGAAACGGATTTCCGGATTGCCCGCGCTGCCGGTTTCAAAAATGTCGGTGCGGGCGGAAATTGACAAAGGCGTCGCGTTGGAAAAACTGGCTGTGAAAATCGGCAATTCCGATCTGTCCGGCAGCATTTTGGTTCATACGGATCAGAATCTGGCGGTATATGCCAATGTTCATTCCGGGCAGCTGGATTTGTCCGAATTGCTGGGAGTGGCGCCGGTTCGTCCGAAACAACTGTCCGATTCAAAAAAACAATCTTCTCCTCAAACAGAAAATCCGCGTGTTTTTTCAGAAAAACCGCTGCCGTTCGGCCGGCTGAAAGCCGCCGATATTAATGTTACGGCCGGTATTGATAAGCTGATCGCCGCAGACAAAACAAATCTGGGGAAAGTTGCCGTTACGGCTTTGATGCGGGACGGAAAATTCACTTTATCGAATTTCAGTCTGGCAAATTATGTTTCCGCGCGGGCGGTGCTGGACGCTTCGGGTAAAACGGCGGCCGCGGAAGCTGATGTCAAATTTAATAAAATGCCGTTGGCATTATTTTACGCCAAGAAAGGTCTTGACCGCGGAACATTGACGGGATCGGTTCGTTTAAACAGCCGCGGTGTTTCTCAAAGCGCTCTGGCTGCCGCCTTAAACGGCCGGATTTTCCTGAACATAAAAGACGTTCATATTAATTCGTTTCGTTTAATTGAATTGCCGGCTTTTTTGTCTTTCCTGTCTCCCGCCGATAAAACACAGCCGTTGACGGTTTCATGCGCTGTTGTCAATGTGCCGGTGAAAAACGGCGTTTTGACGTCTGTCAAAAAAATCGGCATGGAAAGCAACCTGTTTGATCTGCAGGTCAACGGCGATATCAATCTGGGAACGGAAAAGATGAATTTGAAAGTTGACGTTTCGCCGCGTTCGGAAGGGATTTTGGAAGCCGTGTTCAATTCCGTTTCCATCGGCGGAACGCTGGCTTTGCCGTCCGTCCGCGTCAATGCGGAAAAAACGTTTGACCGGGCTTTGTCTTTGGGAATGGCGTTCTTTATGGGCGGAAAAGAAGCCGCAAAAGAACTGGTTCGTCAGGAAGCGTTGAAAAACGTTTGTGCGGACGCTTTGGCGGCAGACAAATGACAGACGGGGAACGTTTGAAAAGAACGCGGGAACAAATCGAATTCGCCGCGGCGGATACGGTTTGTTTCTTTGCGCCGTATCCTGCGGCTTTGACAAAACTGCAGCAGGAAAAATGGCAGCCCGTTATTGATAAGATCAATGCGGCCGGCTGCGATTTTCGTCCTTCAACGGGCTTTGAAGTCAGGCCGTTATCGGACAGGACAAAAGCCTTTCTGGAACAAAGGCTGAATGCTTTAAGCGATGAGGCTTTTAACGCTTTTTGCGCCGTGTCGGGCGGGTGTCGGTCCGTTATTTTGGCTTTGCATGTTTTGGACGGTTTTCTGTCGGCGGATCAGGCTTTTGATCTGGCCGTTTTGGAAGAAACGTATCAAAATCGGTTCTGGACGGCGGACGAAGAAGCCGCCGCGGCCAGACAAAACCGCAGACAGGCCGTGATACGGGCTGCCGGTAAATTGAAAGGATAGGTTAAAATGGCTGAAGAAATTGTGCATATTCGGATTCACGGACGTGTTCAGGGTGTTTTTTACCGCCAGTGGACAATGACCGAAGCCCGCGCGCGCGGCTTGTCCGGTTGGGTGCGTAACCGCGTTGACGGAACGGTCGAAGCCGTTTTTAAAGGCGAAACGGATATTATCGCCGATATGGTGAAAGCATGCAAACGCGGATCTCCGCGCGCTTTTGTGACCAAAGTTGAATATCAGCTGGCGCCTGACGCCGTTATGGAAGAAATCGTTGACGGAACCTTTGACCAGAAAAGGACGGTGTAGAATGGAAATCAGGCACGATGAAAAAAATCATACGTTTGAAACGATGATTGACGGAAAACGGTCGCATTTGGATTATGAAATTCAAAAAGAAGGCGCGCGTGAAAAAATGCTGTTTACGCATACTTTTGCCGCGCCGGAACATCGGGGGAAAGGGGTGGCGGCCGCTTTGACCGAAGCCGGATTGAAGTACGCGCGCGAAAACGGATATGAAATCGTGCCGTTATGTTCGTATGTGGCAGCTTATTTAGAACGCCACCCGCAGGATTGAACGGTCGGCGCGTTTTTTCGGTTGCTTATCCGGCGCAAGTCTGGTATTACCTTTGATAAATGTGCGGCCATGGTGGAATTGGTAGACACGCAAGCTTGAGGTGCTTGTTGCTTAACCGCAGTGGAAGTTCAAGTCTTCTTGGCCGCACCATTTTTCCCTGATTATTATAATTTTTTGATAAAGCAGATAATTCTGTTGGCTTCGGTAAATCCGCTTTTGACGTGAAAGTTAAATCCGTCGATGTTTTGATATTCGCAGTCGCCGGCAAATTCCTGGCAGCCCTTTGCTGCGGCCCATTGTTCGCATTTATTCAACAGTTGTTTGCCGTATCCTTTTTTTCTGTACTTTTCTGCGACAAAGATGCCTTCCAAATATCCGACGGGACTGCTTTGCGCTCCTTCGACATAATCGTGTCGCAGCTGGCATTGGGCAAATCCGGCCGGGCTGTCATTTTCAAATAAAATAAAAAAAACGGCGTCGTCGGTCTCAAATTCACATTTTAATTCGTCAACCGTATGTGACGGCCATAGCTTGACGGCCAAATCGGCTAACAGGGAAATATCAGTTTTTTTTGCTTCTCGGATCATCTTTTCCAACTGATTGATTAATATTACGGTGTTTCTATATATCAAAAAAAGGTATCATATCTAAACCGAATTTTACAAAGGAGAATGCCATGCCCGCCGTTTCGTTGATTTATCCGCCCGGACTGTTGTTTCAGCGCGGCGAAGACAGATGCCAGTCGAACATTGATTCTTCCACGGCAACTTCTATGCGCGCCTGTAATGATCTGGGGTATGCGGCGGCGGTTTTAAAGCAAAAAGGTTTTGATGTTTTTTTAAAAGATTATCAGACAGAACACCTGTCTTTGAACGATCTGGCTGCAGATTTGAAAAACAACTGTTGCGATATGTTGATGCTCAGTACGACAAATGCAACTGTTTTTACGGATTTGGAAATTGTAAAACGGCTGAAAGAAATTTTTCCCGCCCTGTGTGTTGTTTTAAAAGGGGCGATTTTTTTTGACCCCGAAGACGGTCTGCTGGCTCAGCTGGATCTGACGGACGTCGATTATCTGATCGGCGGCGAATCCGATTTTATTATCGGCGATTTGGCTGCGGCTCATTTTTATGATCAGGCGAAGCTGCCTTTGATCGGAGGAATCCTGTATAAAAAAGACGGTCGGTGGGTAAAAACGGATTTTACGCGTTGGCACGACGATCTGGACGATCTGCCTTTTCCCGACCGCGCGTTGATGAATAACGCGCTTTACCTGCGTCCGGATACGCAGGAAAAGCAGGCGACGATCGCTACGTCGCGCGGGTGCCCGTCGAATTGTATCTTTTGTCTGACGCCGCATATCTCCGGCAAAAGGTTGCGCTTGCGGTCGCCGGAAAACATTTTTGCCGAAATTCAACAATGTTATGAACAGTTCGGAATCAGGAACTTCTTTTTCAAATCGGACACGTTTACGATCAACAAAGCCTGGACGACGGCTTTGTGCGACCTGATCGTCAATTCGCCTTTACGCGGCAAAATCGAATGGGTTGCCAATTCGCGGGTTAATCCGATTGATCAGGAAACTTTGGTTAAGATGAAACAGGCAGGGTGCTGGCTGGTGGCGTTCGGTTTTGAATCGGGCAGTCCCGAATCTTTGGAAAAAATGAAAAAAGGCGCGACGGTTGAGCAAAATAAAGTCGCTGCCGCAATGGCTAAAAAGGCCGGGTTGAAGGTTTACGGTTTTTACCTGATCGGTTTTCCGTGGGAAGATCGGAAACATTTGGAACAGACGGAAAAGCTGATATTTGACATTGATGCCGATTTTATCGAATTGCATATTGCCACGCCGTTTTACGGGACGGAATTATATGAAATGGCCGGAACGGCCGGGTTGATTGACGAAAGTGTTTTGGGCAAAGATTACTTTAATGCGCCGACGGTCGGAACACGGCATTTGTCGATTGATGAAATTGAACGTTTCCGCAAACGGGTGATTCTGAAATATCATCTGCGGCCGTCGTATATTTTGCGCAAGCTTTGGCAGGCGGCGTTAAAGCCGAGGATATTGAAAAACTATTTTGTTTTTGGACTTAAACTGATTAAAAACACTTTGAAACGGTAATTAAGTTTGATCAGCCGGCCGGGAACAGCTATATGTGCTTTTATTCGACATTTACGGGGTCGGGATAGCGCCAAATCTCATTTTCAAAGTTTTTTAACAGTAGAAAATCACCGTCTCTGCCGACACAACGTTGATCATTAATAATAATCTTTCCCCCGCCGCCCGGAATGTCAATCGCGTAAGTCGGAACGGCATATCCCGACGTATGACCGCGCAGGGCATTGATTAATTCGATTCCTTTAGATACCGGGACGCGAAAATGCATTGATCCCGCAATCGGATCGCATTGAAACAGATAATAGGGGCGAACTCTGACTTTTAATAATTCATGCATCAGTTTTTTTAATGTTTCCGCGTCATCGTTCACGCCTTTTAACAAAACTGTCTGAGACCCGGCCGGAATACCCGCGTCGGCAATGCGTTCGCAAGCTTTGGCCGTTTCAGGCGTCATTTCGTCCGGGTGGGTAAAATGCAGACTGAAAAAAACGGGGTGATACCGGCGTATCACTTTCATCAGCCGGGGCGTAATGCGCATAGGCAGGACCGCAGGCACTTTTGAACCGATACGAATCATTTCAACATGTTTGATTTTACGCAGGGTCGATAACAGGTAATCAAGCGTTTCGTCGTTCATGGTCAGCGGATCGCCGCCGGAAACCAGAACGTCGCGAATTTCCGGGTGTGAACGGATATAGTCAAATGCTTTTTTCCAGTTTTGTATTAATCCGGCTGTTTCGGAACAAGACGCGTGCCGGCCGACCAGTCTGGAACGCGTGCAGTATCGACAATAAGCCGAACAATATTGCGTCGTTAAAAACAGGACTCTGTCCGGATAACGGTGTATCAGGCCGGGGGCGGTCTGACAGGGTTCTTCGCCCAACGGATCGTCTGTTTCGCCGGTACTAAGTATTTTTTCGGCCAATGACGGCAGCATTGTTTTGCGCAGAGGGGAATTGCGCAGTAAAGAAGCATAATACGGCGTAACGGCTGTCGGAAAAGCGTCTGTTTGGCTTAAGGCTTGCGTTTCTGCCGGTGTTAAATCCAAAATACGCGCGATTTGCCCGTATGTCGTCAGCCGATTTGCCAGCTGCCAGCGCCAGTCGTTCCACTGTGTTGCCGAAACATCGGGAAAAAAGCGTTTACGAAATAAACCGGCTTCTGTCATTTTAGTAAAAGTCCTTTCATAAAACGAATTGTTTTAGTACAGTAAAATAAATAGCCCAAAGGAGGGGAAAAATGAAAAAGTTTTTTTTAGCAATTATCTTGTTTTTTAACTTTTTGCCCTTATCCGTTGATGCGGCAACGATTCAAAATCTGGACAATAAACCATATTCGCTGGTTGTAAAACAGGACGACGAAACGTTTCAGGTATTAATTGATTCTAACGGCACAATCAAGGATTTGTGCGCTTTTTGTACCATCGAAGTCGTCGGGTTCAGCCTGCTGGACGTTGAAAATGATCCGTATCTGGTTATCCGCGGCGGGGTATTAAGCATACAGGAACAATAAAACGGCGTTTTGTTAAAAAAAATTGCTGTTTTCCGGCAAATAAAGCCGGATAAGGGTATGTTTTTTAAATAAAAAAATGAAACGGATATGACTTTCGTCATAGAGTGTATGAAATATTGCAGAATTGTTTCAATCGGTTGCCTGCGTTAATCTGAAAGTATGATTAAATACAAGGAGAACTGAAATGAAAAACATGCATTCACAAGAAACCGGCCGTTCCATGGTCGAAATGCTGGGTGTTCTGGCGATCGTCGGCGTTTTGTCGGTCGGCGGTATCGCGGGTTATTCTCAGGCAATGTCAAAATTTAAAGTAACAAAGGCAATGGACCAGGTGCAGACCATCATTACCAATATTCGTACGTTATATGCTTCACAGCGTACGTATTCTTCTTTAACGCCTGTTCAGGCTAAGGCGCTGGGAATTTTGACCGAGGAATCTGTCCAAGGTTCTAAAGGGTTAAATCCATTCGGCGGCGAAATTGCTTTCAACGTAGGAACTAATAATCGTACATTCAAAATTAAATACTCGGGATTGACTCCTGAAGCCTGTGCCAAAATGGCAACGGCCGACTGGGGGGCTGACGAATCTTCAGGTTTGACGTCAATAACAGTCGGAACCGGAGCCGCAGCCGGAGCCGGAACAGTACACAAGTGGGCATCAACCGGTGAAACGAAAAATTTATTGCCGGTGACTATTCAGGCCGCAGCCGCTGAGTGTGGAACTAAAACGGATGGTTTCGTTGAGTGGGAATACCGTTAATCAAATTCGGTTAGCAAAAGAAAAACCGGTGAGTTTCTCACCGGTTTTTTTGTGTTCGGAAAGCTCTATGTCGGGCGGCAAGAAACAGGAAAAAATCAAATCTGCAAGGAGGGCAATAGCTACCGTGGCAGTCCCATTGGGACAGACGGTACGAAATGGATCACTTCACTTTGTTCGTGATTTCGCTGATTTTAGGTTATGAGATTTTTATAACATATTGAAAATAAATAAAAAATAGAAACAAGGGACAGAAAAATACTTTCGCCTTTAACTTCTAAATATTTAAAGAAATAAGAACTATGAAGTATTCTCAATTTTCTTTTGAATACTACAAAATCCGTTCAATAGTATCGTTTTTAAGCGATAGGCGGCTTAAACGTTGGAATAGATCGCTTTTAGCAATGTTTCTTTTGTATGATTTGACGCGAAAATCTTATGTTATTCAATATTGACAAGGAATTTTTATCAATTTATTTCTTCGTTTCCGATTGGAGTTCAAAATAGTTTTCTTCGATATTTAAATGAAACTGCTCCGGAATTTTATTCCATGCGAACAAATCAACCCGAAATGGCAAAGAGCTCTCATCAAAGGTTTCCCTCAAAGCCGGCAAACGCGGTTCAACGTCGCCGAATACAACCATATCCAAATCGGATTTCGGGGTTGATGTTTTCTTGACACGCGAACCGTAAGCCCAAACCCGCACCCCCGGAATATGCTTTTGCAGAAAATTTCGAATTATCCGTAACTGTTCCGCCGTCAGGTCGATATCTTTGCTTTCGGGCATCAGTTCCACGCTTCTTTATTCATTATTTGATATAATTTTATAGCATCAGAAATAAAACGATTCATAATTTTAAGAGCTTCTTGCTCCTTTTCTCCACTGTAATCATGAGCAGTTCCGATCCGCGCGTCTGCATATTCTATAAATGATTCAACGGGAGCCGGCAGAATATCATTTTCCATAGCCAACCTGAAAACAGGTTTCGGACTGTTCGGGACGTCCGGCAAACCGAGTTCTTCCGTCAAGTACCTTTTTAACACTTTCCACATACAATCATAGCAAACTTCAAATCTTTGAATTACGGATTCTCCGATAGCTTCTTTTGTTATTTCAGGTAATTCCTCATTAATGTGAACAAAGTTGTTGTATTGATTTTCCAGATGTTTTAAGGATTTTTGGAACTTGTCGTATTGAATCATCTTTTTTCCATACAGCATACTTGAAGAGCTTATTCATTATATCCGCTATTCAACATATTGACAATGACCTGTTTCATCGTTTCATTTATCCGTTCAATCGGATCATTTTTGAAATGATAAATTTAGAGTTCTTTTGTAAGAAAACAATTTTTACAAGGTATATATATCTCAAAAATAAACTAAAATAATAATTTGACTGCAGATAAAACCGATGAGACAGATTATGTATCTGTTTATTTTAAACAAGATAGCCCGCCGCGGCAGTCCATTGGGACAGACGGTACGAAATGGATTGCCACGGCTTGCGGAAAAATAATATTTGCTGTAAACAGAGGCAAAAAAATACCGTCCTGACGGGCAGAACGGTGTTTTTTGCATCTGTTATTTGTTTAACGCAGTGTTTTCGCGGAAACATAAGCGATTGCGGCATGTTCTGCACAGTACGGTTTGTCCGGCAGTGCTTCTTTGCCGCAGAAATGGAAATCTTCGTCCTTCGGATCACCGATGGGCCAGCGGCAGGAAGACGAGGTCAAATCATTGACGGTAAATAATTTTTTCTTTTCCTTTCCCGCCGCTTTTTTTGCCGGAGCCGGCTTTGCTGCTTTCTTCTTTTCAGACGGCTGCTGAGTCGGTGTATTCGTGTCGGCCGTATTTTCATCTTCGCCGCGGCGGATCGGGGAAGGGCGGCTGTTTAATCCCAGACGGTGTGCCTTTCCGACAACGGCGTTTTTGGAAACGCCCAAAGCCTTGCCGATTTCTCCCGTCGTTAACCCTTTATCCCAAAGGTGTTTGAGCTCTTCTACCTGTTCGTCTGTCCACCCCATAGTATTTTCCTCTAATAAATGCCGTAAACGGGCGTTTCTATAAACATCATATCTCTGGTCGCAAAAACCTTTCGGATATTATCACCATAATTTTTTACCGCAAGCAGGTTTTCGCGCGTTGACGTATACATTCCCAAAAAAAGCTGGATACTGTCCCAGGAAACCTGCCGGTCGTGCGGGGATAACACGTCAAAAGACTTCGGCGGTTTTTTTAACCGGCGCCAGGCGGCCAGATTCAGGGCGACGGCCGGACTCATGTTTGCGACTCGGCGCGCTTTGATAATTTTATCAACGGTAATTCCCCAACTTTCCAACGTAAAACCGTTCTTGGCAACGGTTTTTGCAAAACGTTCTTTTTCAGGCAGACGATTGATTTTATCTACCAGCGTCTGCATCGGGTTTAACATTTCTTCCATCAGGTTATTGTCGCTGAGCGACATATCGCGCAAAGCCGTATGAAATTCGTCAAAGCGGTTGTTTCCGAATTCTTTTTCAATTTCCTGAAACGAAGCCAGCGCCGCTTCAACGTCGCCTTCTGTCAAGGCGGACGTCTGCGTGACCTGATCTGCCGGCGTCTGCGGCCGGACTTGTTTTTCCAAAGCGGCCCCCGTTCTGTATTGTTCGGGGGAAAGCATTTTATGCTTTTTCAAAAGGCTTCTGTTGTTAAGTATAAATAAATCGTCAGGTTTGGTATTTTCATCGATTTTGATGATTTTACTGTACCCTTTAAAGGTTGATTTTTCGCGTTCCGGTCTGGCCCAGGCTTCCGGCATTAAATAAATATACAGGTGCGTTGACATGTATTTGCCGTATTTTTTGGCGTATTCTTTCATCTGCGGCGCGATTCGCGTCGGAAATTTTCCTTTGGTTTCCTTTATGCCGGGAATGTTTAAAATCCGGTCGGATACATAGGGCATTTCATGAATGAACGGCCCGATGTATTGATAAGCGTATTTGGGCAGCATTAAAATCAGCCGGTAAATATCGTCTTCCAGTTTTTCGTTGGCTTTCAGCATAGCGTCCAGCCCGCCGGGATAAGATGTTTCAATCATTTCGACAATAGCCGAATAGACGGTTTCCTGATTGATCGCTTCGACTTTTCTGTTTTTTTTCGCGGCTTTGTTTTCAACGCTTTCTTTTAATTCGGCCATCAGACTTTTAAAGCGGCTTTCCGCTTTTTGCAGGGAAGAAGCCGGAGCGGATTTTTCCTCGTCCTCTTCTTCGGTGACGGTGACCTCCAGCGGCTGCCAGTTTAAGCGTTCCTGAGCAGCCGCCGGTAATGAAAATAAAACCGCAAGACAGAATAGTTTCAGCATATTATTTTAAGAGTTTTGTATCCGAACCGTATAATTCAGAACAGTTTGTCCTTTTGCCGGAACTTCAATAATCCATTCCGCCTGACGTGCCGTCGGGGTCGTGTACGGTATTGAAGAATCCGTGATTGTCCATTGATTGGCGAAATCCTGACGATACGTGATCTTGACAGGAGTGTCTTTGGCGTTTTTGAACGTCAGAGCGTATCCGGCTTCATAAGCCTTGTCGGAAAAAGACGTATAAGCCGTTTCTTTGCCCTGAACGGTCACGTCAAAAGCGCTGCCCAGATTAAGCTTGATTTGGCCGTTTTCGGGAATGTGATTGATTCTGTCTTCGCCGACAAAGAACATATTCTGTTTTGAATTGGCTTTGTAAACGCGGATAATGCCGCCGGGCAAAGATAATCCCAGATTGGACGCCTTGTCATTGTCGAATTGTAAAACGACGTTGGCGCTGCGCAGGTCAAATTCGCCGGAACTGCCGCGTCCCCGGTAAACGGGCACAATATTGGTAAATTTGTATTCTTTTTTGACTTTTACGTCCGAAGCCGACAGCAAGGCCAGCTGTTTTGTCTGGTTTGAAGCAATATCCGTTTTGCGGCCCAAAGAATATAAATGGTAATCCATTAACTGTTCTTCGATCATTGCGTCGCCGGCCGAGGCGGATTCCGCAAAAGCCATATTGCGCGCTTTCAGCATCATCGGTCTGGGGACGGCAGGGGGACGGACGCGGTTGACGGAACCCGCGACAAACTGAATGTCCGCGTTGTTGTAGGCGATTCCCGACGTATTTGTCAGCGTAACCCAGCCGTTTAAATTCAAAGCGTCTTCGGCGTCGTTTAATTCGGCAACGTAATCGGCGCGCCAGGTCAGGCCGTTTGTCAGATAACTCAGTTCGATGTCGCGCTTTCCGGAATCGTCTGCGGCGACATTGACGGTTAAAGTCGGCTGATCGTACAGATTAGCCGGAATGTCAGGGAAAATCAGCCGGCCGCTGTAATCCGTTTCAATCCGGTCGCCGATTTTTAAAACCAGTCCCGCGTCAACGGACAGGACTTTGGCATTTTCAATCGTTTTTTTGCCGCTGATGTAATGCGTTTCAATAACCTGAATGTCTTTACCCAGGAACTTGCGCAGCAAGGATTCCCGCGACAGCAGGTCGAAATTAAAGTTTTGTTCGCGGACTTTTAACCCGCTGCCTTCCAATAAAGCGGTTTCCGGCTGAATTTGGGCGGAAACGCCTTGAAAAGAAAGGGTGTTTTCCCCTTTTTTCAAATCAACCGAACGACTGTCTTTGACTAATCCCAGCCCGTTATTGTAAACGGTGACGTTCAAAGATTTTACGGCGTCCTGAGAAACGGCCGTGTCCGCCAAAGCGGAATGAGCCGAAAAACAGACGGCGAGCAGCGATAAAAACATTCTTTTTTTTAGCAAAGCGGTTCCTCCTTTATAAAAGGTTAATTTTTCGTTTATTTTACGGGCGGGGGCTTTTTTGTGCAAGAATTATCTTTTCCGGTTTAAGGACGGCAGGCATAGAAAAAAGTTTGCACACAGACGTGGAAAAACGTATAACCTAATCTTTAAAGTTATTTTTTAAATTTCGGGAATAATCGCATGAAAGTCGGAATCATCGGAACAGGGTATGTCGGGCTGCCGACGGGAGTCGGTTTGGCGGAATTGGGACACGACGTTGTATGCATCGACGCCGCCGCAGAAAAAATCAATGCCCTGAAGGCCGGAAAAATCACTTTGTTTGAAGACGGGTTGGAAGACTTGTTTCATAAAAACGCCGCTTCGGGCAGGCTGAAGTTTACTTCCGATATGAAAGAAGGCGTTGAAAGCGCGGATATTGTTATTCTGGCCGTCGGCACGCCGCCGCACCCCGTGACCAAAGAAGCGGACATGCGTTACATTCACGCCGCCGCGCGAGAATTGGCACTGTATCTGACGGGATATACCGTTGTGGCCAACAAATCGACCGTCCCCGTCGGAACCGGCGACGTGGTGGAAGAAATGATCCGTCAAATCAATCCGCAGGCAGACTTTGACGTTGTTTCGTTGCCGGAATTTTTGCGCGAAGGCTTTGCCGTTCATGACTTTTTCAATCCGGACAGAATTATCGTCGGGGCGAATACGGACCGTGCCGCGGACGTTATCAAGGAATTATATAAACCGTTCGGCGAAAAGGCGCATATGCTGTTTGTCAAGCGCCGCTCGTCCGAAACGATTAAGTATGCTTCAAACGCTTTTCTGGCGATGAAGATTCATTACATTAATGAAATGGCGAATTTCTGCGAACAGTCCGGCGCGGACGTTTACGAAGTTGCCAAAGGCATGGGCATGGATACGCGTATCGGGGCGAAATTTTTAAATCCCGGTCCCGGGTACGGCGGTTCCTGTTTCCCCAAAGACACGAACGCCATGGCCTGTATGGCCAGAGGATACGGCGTTGAAATGTCGTTGATTGAAACGACGATCCGGCAGAATGACGCGCGCAAAACGCAGATGGCCGAACGTATTTTAAAGGCGGTAGAGGGCATTGAAAAACCGCGGATTGCCGTTTTAGGGCTGGCTTTTAAAGGGGGGACGGACGACTGCCGCGAAAGCCCCGCCATGGAAATTATCGGCGAGTTGTTAAAGCATAACGTGGAAATTGCCGCCTATGACCCCAAAGCCATGGAAACGGCCAGAAAACTGGTCGGCGATAAAATCAGCTATGCCGCGGACGCTTTCGCCGCCGCGAAGGGAGCGGACGTTCTGGCAGTTTTAACGGAGTGGGCGGATTTTAAAACGCTGGATCTGGCTGAAATCAAATCGCTGTTGAACGCGCCGAAGATTGTCGATCTGCGCAACCTGCTGGATAAAGCGCAAGCCGAACGGCTGGGGTTTGATTATGTCGGCATCGGCCGCTGAAAACATAATTCTGGAAACGCAAAGGACTTTTCTGCGTCCGTTAAGGCAGACCGACTTTGCCGATCTGGCGGAAATTCTGCAGGATCCGGCTGTTATGTACGCTTATGAACATGCTTTTGACGATCGGGAAGTGCAGAATTGGCTGGATAATCAGCTGCGGCGTTATGAAAATGACGGTTTCGGGTTATGGGCGGTTATTTCCAAGTCAACGGGCGGTTTCATCGGCCAGGTCGGTTTGACGCGGCAGGAAACGCCGCGCGGGACGGAAACGGAAATCGGCTGGCTGTTGAAAAAAGCCTGCTGGCATCAGGGATTCGCGACGGAAGCGGGCGAAGGCTGCCGCCAATACGCTTTTAATATTTTGAAAAAACAAAAGGTTGTCAGCATTATCCGCGATACAAATCTGGCGTCGCGCAAAGTTGCCGAACGTTTGGGCATGCGGCCGCGGTTTTCTTTTGTAAAGCATTATTACGGTATGGATATGCCGCACATTGTTTATGCGGTTACCACCCCATAGAATCCAGATTTTTTTCGATCAATCCGATTGTTTTTTCGGAAAAAACCATTTTATCGCGGGTATTGTTGAAAAATTCGCGCACATGGGCTTTCGTCCATTTTTTCCCCAGCCGAGTCCGTCCCGCGCCGGCCCAGTCGCAAATCATTTCACGCACGTCCGTTTCCGTCATGTCCAGCGCTTTATAGGAAACGCCGTTGGCCAGAATCCAATACTGCCAGTGATGACGCGAACGGTTGAAATGCGCCAGGATCGCTTTTTGATAATCTTCTGGCGCGCCGCAGGGGTCGTAGTTGCCCGACGTATCGCGGATTTTGCGGATCTGCGGGTAATATTTGGCGTAAACGTACAACATGGACGGCAGCAGCAGTTTGTCCCAGTCATGAATCAGCCCCCGCCAAAACAGCCCGTGTTTAAAGCAGTAGTACATGACCCAGAATTTATGACGCAGCAGATAAAAAATATACATGCCTCTATTTTAAACAGGCAATCAGGTCTTCTGCAATCAGATTTTCTCCGGCGGCTTCGGCGGCGCGGGAATGAAGCCAAACGGCGGCACAGGCGGCCTCAAAGGGAGCTAATCCTTTTGCCAGCATGGCTCCGATAATGCCGTCCAGGACGTCTCCGCTGCCTGCCGTTGCCAGACCGAAAGAAGCGGCGCCGTTAATGGCGGCCCGTCCGTCCGGAGCGGCAATGACGGTGTCGGCTCCTTTTAAGACAACCGTGCAGTTCAGCGTTTCGGCGGCGGCCAGAGCCTGCGTCAGTTTGTCCTGTCCGTCCAGTTCCGGAAACAGGCGGTGAAATTCGCCGGCGTGCGGCGTGATAACGGCGCGGGACAAATCTTTGGCGCTTTTAATAAAAGGAAGCGCTCCGGCGTCGGCGACAAAAGGCTTTTTCGATTCTGCCGTGGCGTGCAGCAATGCTTTTGTCCTTTCTGGTTTTAATGCGCCCATGCCGATGACGACGGCGGTTATTTTGGGATTGCCGATTTGTTTTTCAAGCTCTTCCGTACTACCGGCCGTTTGAATAACCAGGCCGGGATCGCAGGCTGCAAAGGATTGAACGGCCGCCGGATCGCAGCAGACGGCAACCCAGCCTGCGCCGGCTCTGCGCGCCGTGGCGGCGGCCAGCCGGGCGGCTCCGGCCATTTCGCCCGCGCAGACCAGAACGGCGCCGCGCGAATATTTATGATCGTAAGGCGTCGGTTCCGGAACATGGAATAATTCGGGCGTGTTTTCATGGAAACGCGGCGCTTGGTGCGCGACGGTTTCATCGGGAATTCCGATCGGACAGACGAGCAGCTTTCCGGCGCGTTCTTTGCCGGGGTAAAGGAAATGACCGATTTTCGGACGGCAGAAAGTAACCGTCATATCGCAAAACGGCGCCGTTCCCAGAACTGCCCCCGTATCGGCCTGTACGCCGCTGGGGATATCCAGCGCGACGCAGGGCAGGGAAGTTTCGTTTAACGCGTTGAAAAAATCGGCAATATCGTTTTCGATCGGCCGGGTCAGACCGACACCGAAAACGGCGTCAATAAACAAACCGCCGCTTTTTTCCATTTTTTTTAACCGCTTGAATGACGGCGGACGGATGATTCCTTTGAATTTTCGGGCATTGATAGCCGCGGCGGGCGATAATTTTTTTTCATCGCCGGTCAAAGCGACCTCTACCGGCCAGCCCCAGTCGTGCAAAATACGAGCGACAACAAAGCCGTCGCCGCCGTTATTGCCGACGCCGCACAGTACCGTTACGGGACGTTTGGTATAATTTCGGGCGATTTGACAGGCGGCGGCGAATCCGGCGTTTTCCATCAGTTGGATTTCCGGCATGATTTTTGCATGTGTTTCTTTGTCAGCGCCGTACATTTGGGCGGTTGTCAAAATTTCCACGGGGGAGGAGCTCCTGAAAATGTTTGAAGTTTATTAATCTTTGTTCACTATACTACATTCGTTTTGATATGGGGAGATTAAATATGGCCGACAGAACGCCTGAAAATATAGAGGTTGTAAAAAAGGAAACTTTGTATAAAAAATTTTTCAGGGTAGATGAGTATTTTTTCAAATATCCGCGCTATGACGGAACGATGAGCCGTATAATCTCCCGTGAGGTTATGGAACGCGGCTGCTCTGCGGGTGTTCTGCTGTATGATCCCGATCATGACAAGCTGGTTTTTGTCGAACAGCTGCGTGTCGGCGTTTTTGTATCCGGCGAATATCCGTGGATTTTGGAATGTGCCGCCGGCATTATCGATCCGGGGGAAACGCCCGATCAGGTGGTTGTCCGGGAAGCCAAAGAAGAAGCCGGCGTTACCGTTACGGCCATTGAACCGATCGCCGATTATTTTGCTTCGCCGGGCGGCATATCGGAAAAGCTTTATGTTTTTTGCGGCCGGGTTGATGTCAGTCATCTTCCCGCTTATGCCGGTCTGGATACGGAAGGGGAAGATATCCGCGTCGTCGTTTTGTCTTCGGCCGAAGTCGAACAAATGCTGGCGGAAGGAAAATTTAATAACGCTCTGACGATTATCGCCGTGCAGTGGTTTGTTTTAAATAAAGAAAAATTACGGAAAAAATGGGGGAAATCATGAAAATACGCCGCAAATTGTCCGGGACGGTCAGCGCCGCCGTTTTAACCGTTTCAGCTTTGATCTGCGGGTGTTCCACGCCGGGCAGTTCTCTGTTTAAAACAGATACCGAACAGTCAATTCTCAGCTGGTCTGCCGGAAATCATGAAGACGCCGTTCATTATGCGCAAAAAGCGCTGCAGGATAATCCGAACGATACTTACGCGATGATGGTCGCCGGGCTGTCCTACGAAAGTCTGGGGTATCCGAACAGAGCGCGCGCTTTTTATGAACAGGCGGCCGCGTCTGACAGCGTTGCCGTCGGCATGTTCGGCGCCGTGCGCAATGTTCCCGCGGAAGAATTAAAAAAAGCTGCTGCGACCAGACTGTCGGCGATGAATTTACCGCAAGCGCCTTTGGCCGTTATTGACCCGTCGACGCAGACGGCCGCTTTTACGGCGGCGGCTTTTCCCGCGCAGGTCAGGGTTGTCACTGAAAAAACTGCCTCCGCCGCACCGCAGGAAAAAATCAAAGGCGGATTGGATATGTTATCGGAAGGCGACAGAAATATCGTGCTGCGCTTTTTAACGTTTATCCGCCTGCGCGATGAAAAGTATGTCACTGAAGAAGAATGGCGGACCCGCCGTTCCGTCAATCTGGGCGGCCTGCTGCCCTATACGTTGTCGCCCGCCGGCAAAGGACTGGATCTGCCGGCGCCGTCCGGCGACGTGATTGTCGGTCGGCTGAACGCTTTGCGCGACGCTTTGGAAATCCGGGCGATTACTCCGCGCGAACATGCGGCAGAACGTGAAATTATTTTAGAAGCGCTGCTGCCCTCTAATCCTTTTTACCGTATGGACCCGGTGCCCGTTCCGCGGGATATTTTAGAAGGAGCCACCGCTCTGCGCCGTGTCGAAATGCTGCAAAATTTAAAGCTGATTACGCCCGCGGAAGCAAAAAAAGAAAAAGCCGCGATTGAAAAGCTGACATATGCCAAAATCGGTATGACCGGCAGTGACGGGCAGTCCAGACCGGAAACGGCAAAGTGTATTCAAAAGTGCTTAAGTGTTCCGTGTACGCCGTGTGCACCGGCGACAAAGTCTGTCGTTAAAAAGACCGCGGTAAAAAAAGCGGCTCCGGCGAAAAAAGCGACGGCCAAACCGGCGCCGGTAAAAAAGACGACTTCGGCGCTTTGTCCCTGCTGATAAAAGGAAATAACAATGTTGACACAACCTGCCGTCCGGGCTTTGCTTTTATCTTCTGCCGCCGGGTTATCGACATTGCTGGGGGCGGCGGTTATTTGTTTTACAAACGGCCGCAATGAACGCATGTTGTCCGTCGCGCTGGGGTTCGCCGCCGGAATTATGCTCAGTGTTTCTTTTACGGATTTGTATCCGAATGCAGAATTGCTGTTTCGCGCAATTCATTCGGATAAGATGGCTGTTTCTTTTTCTGTTTTATTTTTAATTGCGGGATTGCTGATCGCCGCGATGATTGACCGGTTTGTACCGCATGAAGCTTATGATCCTTTGACTGGGGAAACGCCGCATAAAAATCTTTTCCGTGTCGGAGTTGTTTCCACGATTGCAATCGGCTTGCACAATTTTCCCGAAGGAATCGCCACTTTTATGGCGGGGTATAAGGATATTTCGCTCGGGGTATCAATCACTTTGGCGATTTCGTTGCATAACATTCCGGAAGGAATTGCCGTCGCCATGCCGATTTATTACGCCACCAACAATAAAAGAAAAGCCGTGTTTTATACGTTTTTGTCAGGCGCAGCCGAACCGGTCGGCGCTTTGGCTGCTTTTTTGGTGCTGCGTCCGTTTATTGACGATTTCGTCCTGGGTGCCGTTTTTGCTGCCGTCGCCGGGATCATGATTTATATTACAATTGAAGAACTGATCCCGTCGTCACGACAGTATGGGCATGATAAAGAAGCTTTGCTGGCAACCTTTACGGGTATATGTTTGATGCCGTTGTCACATGTTATTTGACAAATAACAGCCCGGGAATTTCGGTGCCTCTCAGGTCAAAATTCATTTCAACATAATCGGCGGCAGTTTTTCCGCTTTTATCTTTAATCGTTTTATCAGCGCCGTTGTTCAGCAGCATTTTGGTTATTTCGGGCGACGGATTAAACGTTGCCGCCAGCATTAACGCCGTCTGTCCTTTATCGTCGACCGCGTTGATGTCAATTCCGTTTTTCGTTAAAAACGGAATGATTTCCGGATCCTGATTATGTTTGACGGCAATCATTAAACAAGTCTGTCCGTCCTGCAAAGGGCGTTTCAGGTTAATGCCGTTTTGCACCGCCTGCTGAATTTCGGATACGTTTCCATCTTCCATTAAATGAACCAGCATTTCTGTCATTTTATCTAACCTGACGGATCTGGAATGCGCTTTTGTTTCGTTTTCCGGTTCTGCAGTTTTTGGGGCGCTGCGCTTTTTTTGCTTTTCTTTCTTTTCTTTCTTTTGTTCGCTGTCTTCGGGGGTAACTTTTATGGTTAAAAGCAAAATTAACGCAATAAAGGCGATTCCTGCAACAACAAATCCAAACATGTCAATTCTCCAATTAGTAGTTAATGATTGGAGAGGTGGGGGGGGGGGGGGGGGGATACAATATATAATTGTACCGTTTTGATCTAAGATAAAACTTGCGCGGCTTGTTTGTAATCCTTTTTCCCGTAACCTCAAAAAAAACAGTGAAACTTTAAATCATTATAAAGTATATGTCAATCTTTTACAAAAAGATCAACAAAAAGGAGCTGTTCAGCTCCTTTTGATTTTTTATTCTTTTTATTGTTTTAGTCGTTTGCGTACCGAATTCGCATGGGCGGTCAATCCTTCCGCTTCGCCCAACAAAACGGCGGCCCGTCCGATTTCTTTTAACGTGTTCGCCGTACAGGAAAGAATTGTCGTGCGTTTCATAAAGCTCTGAACGCCCAGGCCAGATGAAAAACGGGCGCTGCGCGCTGTCGGCAGAACATGATTCGGACCGCCGATATAATCGCCGACGGCTTCGGGAGTATGATGTCCCAGAAATACGGATCCCGCGTGGTGTACATGTCTGCATAATTCTTCCGGATCCCGGACGCAGAGTTCCAAATGTTCCGGAGCGATTCGGTCAGCCAGAACACCGGACTGGTTTTTCAAATCTTCAACGAAAATAACGGCGCCGTTGTCTTCCCAGCTTTTCCGCGCGATAGCTTCCCGGGAAAGCGTTTTTAACTGCTTTTCCGTTTCGTCGGTCACCCGGCGCGCAAAGTCGGTATCGTCGGTAATTAAAATCGACTGGGCGGAAACGTCGTGTTCCGCCTGGGATAATAAATCGGCCGCCACCCATTCGGGGTTGGCCGAATTATCGGCAATAACCAGAATTTCGGACGGTCCGGCGATCATGTCAATGCCGACGCGGCCGAAGACCTGCCGTTTCGCCGCGGCGACAAAAGCATTACCGGGGCCGACGATCATGTCGACCGGTTTAATGGTTTGTGTCCCGAACGCCAAAGCGCCGATCGCCTGCGCGCCGCCGATACGATAGATTTCATCTATGCCGACACAGTCTGCCGCCGCTAAAACCAGCGGATTGATTTTTCCTCCCGGAGCCGGCACAACCATTACAATACGCTTCACTCCTGCGACTTTTGCCGGAACCGCGTTCATCAAAACCGAAGACGGATACGCCGCTGTGCCACCCGGAACATACAGCCCCGCCGCCATAACCGGCGTCCAGCGCCAGCCCAGCAGAGCGCCTGTTTCATCATTGAAAAAATGGTTTTCGGGCAGCTGTTTTTCATGGAAAGCTTCGATTCTTTCCGCTGCCAGATACAAAGCGTCCAGCGTTTCTTTGTCGCACGCGGCGACCGCCTGTTCGATTTCTTCGGCGCTGATCCGCATCGTCTGTTCAGTCAGGTCCAGCTTGTCGAATTTATTTGTGTAATCCAGAACCGCTTTGTCGCCGTGCAGGCGGACATTTTCCAAAATTTCCGCGACAACGGCGTTAACGTCGGCGGCGTTTTCACGTTTTGAAGCCAAAAAGGCCGCGAAATTTTTTTCAAAATCCGAATCGCGAATATCAAGCGTTAAAGTCATCAAGAGCTCCTTTAAATTTATCCAGCCAACCGGTCAGTTCGCCGGTTCTGGTTTTAAACGCCGTCCGGTTGACAATCAGCCGCGCGGAAACGTCCAAAATGTGATCTATTTCAACCAGTCCGTTGGCTTTTAACGTTGCTCCCGAAGAAACAACGTCAACAATTCTGTGGCATAAACCGATCGTCGGCGCCAGTTCCATCGCGCCGGATAACTTGACGCATTCCGCCTGAATACCTTTGGACTGATAGTATTTTTTGGTGATGTTCGGATATTTCGTCGCAACGCGGACATGTCCGGCACGCGCCAGATTGTCTTCCGTATATCCGGCCGGAGCGGCCGCGGACATACGGCATTTTCCGATTCCCAGATCTATCGGCGCATAAATTTCGGGATAATCAAATTCGGCCAGAACGTCGTTGCCGCAAACGCCGATCTGCGCGGCGCCGAAAGCGACAAACGTCGCTACGTCAAAGCTGCGCACGCGAATCAGCTCTACATCGTCCAGATTCGTTTTAAAACGCAGCAGACGGGAATTTTTGTCAAAAAAAGCGTCTTCGGGTTTTATGCCGACGGCGTTAAAAAAAGGAATGGTTTCTTCTAAGATACGCCCTTTGGGCAAAGCAATAATTAATTTCGGCATCAGTTTTATTCCCCGTGCAAACGTTCAATGCGCGCCCCGCAGGAAGACAGCTTTTCTTCCAGATGTTCGTATCCTCTGTCCAAATGATAAACGCGGTTGACGATTGTTTCTCCCTCTGCGGCCAGCCCGGCCAAAATCAGTCCCATGGACGCGCGCAGATCCGTTGCCATGACTTCCGCCCCCGACAGATGCGGCACACCGCGGACGATTGCCGAAGATACGCCGTGCACATTAATGTTTGCCCCCATGCGGGCCAATTCGGGGACATGCATGAAACGGTTTTCAAAAATGGATTCGGTGATCAGCGACGCGCCGCTGACCGTTGTCAGCAAAGCCGTCAGCTGCGCCTGTACGTCGGTCGGAAAACCGGGATACGGTTCCGTCATAACGTCCGTTCCGATCAGATAGGCGTCAGACGCATCGGAAATAAAGCCGTTTTCTGTTTCCGTAATCGTTACCCCTATATCGGTTAAAACGTGGGCGACGGCGGCCATAATGTTCAGCGGTGAATCGACGATTTCGATTTTTCCGCGCGTAATCGCGGCCGCAATGGCATAAGACGCCGCTTCGATTCTGTCGGCAATGACTTTGTGAACGGCTGCGTGCAGCCTGTCCACCCCGTCGACGGTCAGCGTATCCGTGCCCAATCCCTGTATTTTTGCCCCCATTTTGATCAGACATTCGGCCAAGTCGGTAATTTCCGGTTCGCGGGCGGCGTTTTTAATTACGGTGCGTCCTTCGGCCAAAGCCGCCGCCATTAAAATATTTTCCGTGCCGCCGACAGTGACTTTCGGAAACAAAATTTCCGTTCCCTTTAATCGTTTGCCGTTTGTAAAGGCAATGATATATCCTTCTTTGATTTTGATTTCTGCACCCATTTTTTCCAAAGCGGACAGGTGCAAATCAACCGGCCGCGTTCCGATGGCGCAGCCGCCGGGCAAAGAAACTTTCGCTTTGCCGAACCGCGCCAGCAGCGGCCCCAGAACCAAAATAGACGCCCGCATTTTGCGCACGATTTCATACGGCGCTTTCAGATTGAAAATATTGGACGCGTCAAAACACAGCGCTCCGCCGTCCAAGTCCGTCAATGTCAGCTTTACCCCATGCTGAGCCAGCAGATTTGTCATTGTCATGATGTCCGCCAGGTGGGGCAGATTTGTCAGCGTCAGTGTTTCTTCGGACAACAGGCTGGCGGCCATTAACGGCAAAGCCGCGTTTTTCGCGCCGCTGATTTTAATTCTGCCGTTTAATGCGACGCCGCCGATAATACGAATACGATCCATTCGGTTACCTTTAAAGTACAGCTAAAATACAGATCCTTTTAATCTACTCGGGCCGACAGGGCAAGTCATTTCCCTTCTTTGGCCGGATTTTGCTGTTTTTCGCCGGATTTTTTTTCTTTCAGCCGTTCGCGTTCTTCGATTTGCCTTTTGCGCAGAATCAAGTTGTGACGCAACATTTCCGCCTGTTTTTCCAACTTGTTCTGCCGGGATTCGGAATCAGACATTTTCATAACTCCCTGATGCGTTTTTAAAAGATGATAGCCGATTTTAAAAGAAGTTCATCAATAAAATAATTTTTTTGCTTGCACGCGGGAAATAATTCTTATATCTTTCCGCTTGCGCCGCCGCTGTAGCTCAGTGGTAGAGCACTTCCTTGGTAAGGAAGGGGTCGCGTGTCCGATTCACGCCAGCGGCACCATTTAAAACCCGCGGAAACATTGACTTTTGCGGGTTTTATGTTGCCTAAAAAATAGGCACGTTAGACGAGACGTTAGACAACGTTAGTCGTCTAACGTCGGACGCGAGAAAAGTAAGTAAAATGGCCGCTCTACTGTTTTTAAAAAAGAAAATAATCAAACTGGCAACGTGTTTGATCCCCGGCAGGGACAGGCGGCGTTTGATGCGAAAACGGCTGGAATGCCGCTGGGGGTGTCTGCAAACTGCGGCGTACGATATTTATTTTGACAGTGTCTGGCACAAACATGCCGGGCTGCTGAAAAACGCGGATAAGATAGACACCTTGATTTTAGGGGACAGTCACGCTCAATTCGGCATCGTTCCTTTTTTAATGGGATCAGGCGCTTATAATTATGCTTTTAATGCCAACAGTCTGTATGAAACTTTTGAATCGCTGAAATTTGCCGCAGGACGTTGTAAAAACCTGAAAACGGTTATTTTAATGTGTTCGTTTTATAACGGCGGTTACAGCCTGATCCGCGGATCGGAGGCCTGGCATTGCAGAATTCTGGCCAAAAAGTTTGCCATGAATTATGATTTTTCTCTGAATCCGGGGTATGATTTTGATTTTTATGATAAAATTATTGAGAAACTTAGCCCCGATCCCGATAAAGTCTGTTGTCAGGGGTATGATTTTGTCGGGCAGAGAATAAACCGTTCAACCAAAAAACGCGGGAACGCGCTCTGCATCATTATAAAATTTATCAAAAATATGATAATCAATGGCCGCTGCTGGAAGAAATCTGCCAATTCTGCGCGTCAGCCGGGATACGTCCGGTTATTGTTGATTCTCCGACGCGCAGCGATTATACGGCTGTGTTGGACGAAGTGGGAAAAGGTGCCGATTTGTCCGCCGACCTGAAGCAAATTGCAAAACGGCTCGGCGTTTTGTTTGTTGAAATGTCCGGCGGTTTTGATGACGAAGACTTTGCCGACGCCGATCATCTGAACTTTAACGGCGCGGTAAAGCTGACGCGGCGGCTGATGGATTCCGTTGATATTAAACAATAAATTACTTGTTCCACGGCATTTTGGATAATACGGCGGCCATACCGCATGAATTGGTTATTCCCGCAAACAACAGACCACAGCCGACCAGCCCCGAAAGTACGGATCCCAGCGGCGTCAGCGTCAAAGACAAAACGCTGCCCGCTAAAACAAGCGATCCTGCGATTATCCGGACCTGGCGTTCAATCGAAATGACGGAACGTTTTGCAACGGCGTCCGTTTTCTTGTTTAAAGCATTCATGCCGCCTTTGATAATCGCGACGTTTTTATACCCGGCGTCTTCCAGTTTTCGCGCCGCGACAGAAGCTCTTTTCCCGCTTTGGCACAAAACATAAACGGTTTCGCCGGTTAAACCGTGGGTGCTGATGAATTCTTCCGCGTCGAAACGGGGCAGTTCGATAAAATAATGTTTGCGCTTTAACGCCATATCCGAATGTTCATTGCCGTTTCTGACGTCAACAATAACGGCGTTGTCGGGGACGTCATCTAAATCGACTTGATTTTTATAGAGTTCGTCTGTCATCGGATTGTTTCCTTTATTTCTGTTTTTTGTAATAAGACCAGCCGCCGGCATAGCTGAGAACGTTTTTAAAACCGCTCTGCATCAGAATGCGGGCGACGACATAGCTGGTATAACCTTTGACGCAATGAACCATAATCGTTTTGTCGCGCGGCAGTTCGTCAAGGCGTTTTCTGATCTGCGCGGCGGGAATGTTGACGGCGCCGGCAATATGTTCGGCCTGATACATTTCGGCGGGGCGGACGTCCAAAATAAACAAATCTCCGAAATCTGTTCCGAAGTAAGGCTCAACCAATCCTTCGCGGGCGTTTTCGATCGCCATGCCGATAATATTGACGGGATCCTTCGCCGAAGAATAGGGCGGGGCATAGCACAATTCGGCGTCCCTCAGGTCTTGCGTCGTTCCGTTCAGGCGCATAACCGTCGCAATCACGTCAATGCGTTTGTCAACACCTTGCGTGCCGACGGCTTGTGCGCCCAGAATTTTGCCGTCTTTGTCATACAATACTTTCAAGGTCAGTTCCTGTGCGTCGGGATAGTATCCGGCGTGGGAAGCCGAAGTGACGACCATTTTTTCGTAAGGAATATTTAAACGCCGCAGTTGCTTTTCATTGTTTCCCGTAAAAGCGGCCGTCAGGTTAAAAACTTTGACAATACCCGTTCCCTGAGTCGCTTTATAAGGATAAGAACGCCCGGCAATATGGTCGGCGATCAATCGTCCCTGACGGTTTGCCGGGCCGGCCAGAGCGATCATAACGTTTTGACCGGAAACAAAATCGGTGACGGCCACATTATCCCCGCAGGCATAAATGTCTGGAATGTTTGTCTGCATGAATTCATTGGTCAGAATTTCTCCGCGATCCGACAGTTTAATGCCGCTTTGTTTTAAAAAGTCCGTATCGGGGCGGACTCCGATTGCCAAAATGACCATTTCGGCCGGGATATTTTTACCGGAATTTAAAATCAATCCGGCCTCTGTTATTTCTTTTAACCCGTCGGACAAATACAGATCAACGCCCTGATCTTTCATTTTTTGCTGCACGGGACGAACCATGTCATGATCCAAAGGCGGCAGGATTTGATCAGACAATTCAACCAAAGCCGTTTTTATTCCCAGGTGATTCAGATTTTCGGCAACTTCGACGCCGATGAAACCGCCGCCGACAACGACGGCGTTTTTAACGGCGTTATGTTTGATGAAATCTTTGATTTTATCGGCGTCAGATAAATGTTTGACGACAAAGCAGGGCAGCTTTTCCAAACCGGCAACAGGCGGGACAAAAGGTTTTGCGCCGCCGGAAATAACCAGTTTATCATAAGGGTATTCTTTGCCGTCCGCCGTCGTAACGGTCTTTTTTTCAGGGGTAACGGCCGTTATTTCACATTCGGTTTTAACGTCGATATTAAACAGGTTTTTAAACAGATCCGGCGCGGCGACCTGCATCTTGCCGCGTTCGGAGATAATATTTCCGATATAATACGGCAGCCCGCAGCTGGCGACAGATGTTTCTTTCGTTTTTTCAAAAACGGTAATTTCCGCCGAATTGTCAAGACGTCTTAATCTGGCAGCACAGCTTGCTCCGCCGGCGCCGCCGCCGATAATAAGAATTTTCATTGCGTTTCCCTCTTTTTATTTTTTTAACTATTTTAAAGAAGGGCGGATAAACTGCAATGAAAAAATAGTATGTAAGAAGGCTTAATTAAAGAATTAAAAATGTTCTTTAAAAAAACGAACGGTTTCTTCCAGCCCTGTTTCCAATTTTGTCCGGGGAACAAACCCCAAAATATCGGCGGCCAGCGCGTTGTTTAAAACGCTGTGTTTGATGTCGCCCGCACGGGCCGGCGTGCGGCGCGGGGACAGCGTATAATTTGTGTTTTTGCCGATCAGGGCAAACAGGTCGTTGATACTGGTCTGCGTGTTTGTCGACACGTTCAGTGTCATGTTTTTTCCTTGTGACGTCAAAGCGCGGCAATTCATTTCGGCAACGTCCGCCACATAAACGAAGTCGCGCGTCTGTTCGCCGTCGCCGTGAATTTCCAGCGGCATATTTTTAATCATCTTTTCAATAAAAATTGAAACGACCCCCGCTTCGCCGTGCGGGTCCTGACGGGGACCGTAAACGTTGGCGTAGCGGAAAATAATATAATCCAGTCCTGACAGTTTGACATATTCTTCCATCGTATGTTTTGAAACGGCGTAGGGTGATAAAAAACTGACGGGGTGCCGTTCGTCAACCGGCAGGTACTGCGGCACGGCATACAACGCGGCGCTGGATGATACGACGATCTTTTTGACATGGTGTTTCCTGCTCAGTTCGATCACGCGTACGAAAGCCATAACATTGTCCAGAGCGTCATGAACGGGATCGGCAACGGATACGGCGACGGACGCCTGGGCGGCCAGATGAATGACATAATCGAAATCGTGTTTTTCAAAAATGCCGGATACGGCGGGATCATTTAAATCCAGCCGGTAATAAACAGCCCGGCCGTTTTTGTATTTCGGTTCGTTTCTGTCAATGACAACCACATTAAATCCCGCGTCCGCCATTTTGTCGACCGTATGCGATCCGATAAAGCCTGCGCCGCCTGTCACTAAAACGTTCATTCGCTGTCCTTTTGTTTTGATTTGATCTTTTAGTTAAGTTACTCTAAAACATAAAAAATAAAAGCGGTTTTTGATCTGTCCTGAAAGGCGGCGGTATGAAGGTTATGGTTGTTAAGGACAGAAATGTCCTGAATACAAAGTTTTTGGCGCAGTTTGTCAATTCTCTGCACCGGATCGGATTTGACGTGACCGTCGTCTGCGACAGTTATAAAAAGCAGGGCAGCGGCGTTACGCTGGACGACGGCGTAAAATTTATTAACCTGAATGCGAAAACGAAAAACCCGTTCTTTAACCTTTATCGTTTTCTGCGCGGAAAGCTGGGGCGACCGACGGCGCGGTTTAAAAAAGTCATCGCCGCGGAAAAGCCGGACGTCATCATCTGCTATTTCATGGTTGATCTGGTTAATGTGCTGTATAAGCAAAATCATCATGTTCCCGTCATTATGATGATGCACGGTTATCCGCCGGTCATGCTGGGAAATCTGATGAAGAAAAAGCCCTATATGCGCGCGGTATACCGCGATGTGATGAACAGGGCGGCTGCTTTTCATGTTTTGATGAAATCGTATGAAAAAACGATTTCCGATTTCTGCGCGCCCAAACGGGTTGTGACGATTCCCAATGAAGTCGTTCAAATTTCCGAAAACGAACGCGCCGATTTATCGGTTGAAAAGAAAAAGATCATTTACGTTGCCCGTGTTGAAAAAGCCGGAAAACGTCATCATTTGCTGGTGGAAGCTTTCGGACGCCTGCTGAAGGATTTTCCCGATTGGCAGCTGGAATTCTGGGGCATGCGCAAATATCCGGCGTATGAACGCGAGTTAATGGAACTGGCGGCAAAGTACGGGGCGCGGGATAATGTGTTTATCAAGGGGTATCACCCTAAAATTCAGGACGTGTACCGTCAGGCAGATATTCATGCTTTTCCGTCCGCGCACGAAGGATTTTCTCTGGCGCTGGCGGACGGCATGGCGTGCGGTCTGCCCAGTTTGGGATTTGCCGACGCGCCGTCCGTCAACGAACTGATCATTGACGGACATAACGGTTTTCTGGCAAAAGACTTAGACGATTTTACGCAGAAACTGCGCCGGCTGATGAGTGAAAAAGAACTGCGTATGACTTTCGGGCAAAACGCGGCGCGGGATATGACGGAGTACGCGCCCGAAAAAGTCATTGAATTGTGGCGGCGCCTGATCGTCGAAACGGTTGGAGAAAACAAATGATTCCCAAAAAAATTCATTATTGCTGGTTCGGTCCGGCGCCTAAAGGCGAAGTGGAAACAAAGTGCATTGAAAGCTGGAAAAAAATCCTGCCGGATTATGAAATCCGCGAATGGAACGACGCGGATCTGGAAAAATTTGACAACCGTTACTTACAACAGGCGGTTTCGGCCGAAAAGTGGGCTTTTGTTTCCGATTATGTGCGTCTGTATGCTTTGATGACCGAAGGCGGCGTTTATTTTGATACGGACGAAGAAATCAGGAAACCTTTGGACGATTTTATGAATCTTGATTTTTTTATCGGATCGCAAAAATGCGGATCGTGCCGCAGTATTTCTCCGGCGCTGATCGGGACTTTGCCCGGTCATCAGATTATCAAAGACCTGATCGCCGCCTATGACGATATTGATTTTATCAATCCGGACGGCAGTTTCAACCTGACGACTAATCCGATGTATTTTGCCAAAGTGTTTAAGGAAAAATACGGGATTGAAGACGTTTTCGTCACCAAAGACCGCGTGAAAATCACGGATAACGCCTATATTTACCCGTATACGTATTTTTGCACGGACAATGCGGACGCTTACGGCGTGCATCATTACACGGGCAGCTGGAAACCTGACTGGAATGTGCGCGAAAAATTGTCAATTCCTTTGGGAAAAGGAAAAAAGCTGGTTGTGCGGAAGTATAAAAAAAACAGGGAAGGCAGTAAAATGCCTTTCAATGCCGGTGAAAAAGTTTTATGTTCCCTGAAAACGTCGAAACGTTCAAAGCTGTTTTTGCTGATTCAAAATAACGGAGAAAACGAATGCTGATAAAATGTCCCGATTGCGGCAAGATGAGAAGTTCCGACGCGGCCGCTTGTCCGTTTTGCGGTTGTAAAAGGAAACCCGGCGGCTGTTCGGGATTTATTGTTGTGCTGATCATGCTGGCATTAGTGACCTTGTGCGATTCAAAAGAACCTTATGTCGTACAGAGAAATGCCAATTTCCGCGAAGAACCGAACGGAAAAATTCTGGGGCAGATTTCCAAAGGAACCGAACTGAGCTGTAATATCGAAGACGGCTGGTGCCGTACGACGTATGCGGGCAGAATTGTGTTTGTTTCTTTAAAAGTTCTGGAAAAAAGAACGTCGGCCGGAGAAACAAAATCTCCCGCGCCGGTACGGAACAATGCGGAACCGCCGGTAAATCGGGAAGCGGGATTGGTCCGGGCCGTAGAAAATTAATCGTTTTTCTCTGTTGGATAAAAGAACTTTTCCATGAAAAAATATATTTTTGATTTTCTGAGAATATTGTTTTGTTCTCTGGTCATTTTGTGTTTTCTGATGCTGCCGGAAATTATCTTCGGCTTTATCAAACCGCATCTGGCCGTCTGCTGGAATTCAGACAAACTGGGAATGCTTTTTTTGCTGTCTTTTCTGCTTTCCATGGTCAAAAGCAAAAAGATGTTTGTCTGGTTTTTAATCGTTTTCGGATTGCTTCAGGTCGTTCAGTTTTGTTCAATGGCTTATTTCGGGGTATACCTGACGCCGTATGCGATTGATTTTATTTTTCTGGAATCCAGAGACATTATGACGGAAATCAAAGACGTCTGGTATAAATACCTGTATGTCTTTGCTTTGGTCGGCGTGCCTTATTTCGTTTTGGGATATGCCGTTTCCAGCGATTTCTTTAACCGTGTTTCATTTAAATACGCCTGGGTTCTGCCGGTCATTTATTTTGCGGGATTCTTTTATCGCGCCTCAACGCCGGACGGTATTTTTCAGATGTTGTTTAAAAATACGTGTTACGCGTCTTATAATACGATCAATTCCTTTTCCGCTTATCTGGGGAACATCTTGCCCCGGAAATTGGCCGGATATGAAGACAAAGAAATCTTTCCGGATTATAAACTGACCAATATCGCGGCAGATACCCGAAAACCCGTCAATATTATTTTTGTTGTCGGAGAATCAATTAACGTCAATCACTTGTCTTTGTTCGGATATCACCGTCAAACGACCCCGGAATTGGAAAAATACGCGGCGCGGGATCCTTTTTTCGTTTATAAAAAAGCCTGGGCGGCCGGCGTTAACACGTTAATTTCTCTGCCGATGATTTATAATATTCAGGTTAATCCGAAGAATTACCGCAAACTGATTACCCGTGACAGCTATTTATTCAAAATGGCGCAGGAAAACGGTTTTAAAGTAACGTATATCGAAGCGCAGAACGCTTCTTTGTTTAAAAAAACGTCGCTCAGCCATTATGATCAGGCTTTTGTTTATTCTTCGGCCGACGGTGAAAAATTAAAGGGCGAAAGCGGTTTTCTGGATAATGTTTTCAAACAGATTGATCTGACCGGACGCAATTTGATCATCGTGCATAAACGCAATGTACATTCGCCGTACAACAATAATTATATGTACGAGGAAGAAAAATATAAAATTTTCAAAGATTCAAACGTTGACGAACGTATTAACGAATATGACAGCGCCATGCTGTATGAAGATATGCTGTTGATGAAGATTCTGAATTTTGCGCGCAGTTCGAATCAGGCGACTTATTTCTTTTATTTATCCGATCATGGCGAAGCTTTGGGACAGAACGGCGTTTGGGGGCACGGACATCTGGATCCCGCGGATTTGGAAGTTCCGTTTATGTTTACGATGTTTAATGTTCAAGATGAAGATTTTTGGGCGCGTTTAAAGGCTTTGGACCGTCCGTGCACGCATGACGTTTCTCTGCTGGTTGCGGAAAAGCTGGGCTGGAAAGTGGAAATTCCGGGCGAAGATCTGAATGTCTGTCAAGTCAACGGACGCGATACAATGGGTCGCGCGGGCGTTTTAAAGATTATAAAGAAACCGGACGGAACCGCCGATTTTAAATTGGGACAATAAAAGCCGGTTATTTAAGGTCTTCCAATTCTTCGGATAATTCCAGCCACCGAAGTTCGGCCGCGTCAATTTCTTCGTTCAGCTGAGCCAGCGATATTTGCAGGTTTTTGACTTTGGCCGCGTTTAACCCGATCATGTAAAGGGTCGGGTCTTCCAGCATTTCTTCGATTTTTTCTTTTTGATCGTTCAATTTTTCCAGCAACGCTTCCGTTTCTTTCAGCTTTTTTCGCACGGGAGCCGACTGCAAACGTTTTTCGGCCGCTTCCCGGCGTTCGTCTTTGCGTGAAACGGCCGCTTTTTCATTTTTGTCCGCACTTTTTCCGGCGGCCTGAATACGCGCTTTTTGCGCCAGCAGGTTTCTGTAATCTTCCAAATCCCCGTCATAAGCCGCGCAGTGCCCGCCGTCGATCAGCCACAGACGGTCGGCCGTCAATTCGATTAAATGGGGGTCGTGCGTGATTAAAATAACGGCGCCTTTGTAGGTGTTGATGGCTTCGATCAAAGCGTCGCGCGCATCAATGTCCAGATGGTTCGTCGGTTCGTCCAGCAGCAGGATATGCGGCGCGTTGCGGGTCATGACGGCAAACAGCAACCGCGCTTTTTCTCCGCCGGACAGCTGTTCGATACGGGTATCCGCCTTTTGCTGGGTTAAGCCGAACGCCCCCAGATGTGCGCGGATCTGCGTTTCACCGGCTTCTTTCATAACCAGCTGCATTTGCTGGAAAGCCGTCAGGTTTTTCGACAACTCTTCGGTCTGGTGCTGGGCGTAATAGCCGATCTGCAGCTTGCCTGAGGCCTGCATGGAACCGTTCATTAATTTTAACTTGCCGGCCAACAGCTTGGCGAACGTGGATTTCCCGTTGCCGTTCGCCCCCAGCAAAGCGATCCGGTCGTCGGCGTCTATGCGCAGATTCAGTTTGGATAAAACGACTTTTTCGCCGTAACCGACGCTGCCGTCTTCGATTTTAATCAAAGGGGAAGGCAGCTCCTGCGGCGCCGGAAATGAAAAATGCAAAGCGGCTTCATTGGAAAACACCGCTTTCGGCGGCAGCTTTTCCAGCATTTTGATACGGCTCTGCGCCTGCTTTGCCTTGTTGGCTTTGTAACGGAAACGATCAACGAAAGACTGCAGATGTTTGCGCGTTTCTTCGGTTTTCGCGGCCTGCTTCAGTTCATTTTCCCTTTGTAAGGCGCGCGTTTGTTCAAAAGCGTCATAGTTGCCGCCGTAACTTTGAATTTTCAGATTTTCAATATGCAGGATTCGCGTGCATAAACGATTCAGCAAAGACCGGTCATGGCTGATGATAATAAGTGTTCCCGGATATTTTTCCAAAAAGTTTTCCAGCCATAAGGTCGCTTCCAGATCCAGATGGTTTGTCGGTTCGTCCAGCAATAAAATATCCGACGGCACGAACAGGGCCGCCGCCAAAGCGACACGCATACGCCAGCCGCCGGAAAAAGAACTCAGCGGCTGTTTTTGCTGCTCCTGAGAAAATCCCAGTCCGTACAGAATCGCGCCGGCTCTGGCTTCGGCGGAATTGGCGCCGATAACGTTTAAACGTTCGTGAATTTCTCCGATTTTTACACCGTCGTTTTCCGCTTCTGCTTTTTCCAGTTCAGCCAGCAGAGCCGTTCTTTGTGTGTCGGCCTGCAAAACGCAGTCGGTCAGAGAAATGTCCGTGTCGGGGATTTCCTGTGCGACTGTCGCGATTTTATGGCCTTTGGTCATGCCGATATCGCCGTCGTCCGGGGATAAATCGCCGCAGATTAAACGAAAAAGAGTCGTTTTGCCCGTTCCGTTGCGTCCAGTTAAACCGACTTTCTGCCCGTCCGAAATATGGGCCGAGGCCGCGTTGAACAGCAGCCGTCCGCCAAACCGTAATGTAATGTCGTTAATATCCAGCATAACGACAGGACTTTAACCGATTGCCCGTAAAAAGAAAAGCTTTTAAAAAAAACTCCTTTGTTTGTTTTTTTACACGCGTTTAAAAAGATATAAAGGTAAAACAGTTTTGTTTTTCAATGAGTTATCTTGCGTTTTCTTCTTTTTTTGATTTACTTCGGATATTACGTTATCTTTACAAAAAGGAAGTTTTGATTAATGATACAAAAAAAGATTGATCAAAGCGCTGCGCCATGAATAACCGTTTATATTACATGAAAGTCTTTTTTCTGCAGTACAAATCCTGTTTTGTGCTGGGGACGGTTATATTCGTTTTGGGCTTTTTAGCCGCGGCCGTAATTTTCCGGGGGCCTAAAATTCCCAAAACGGAACAGGATTTTTCAGACGCGCTGGAAACGGGAACGCATTTGTTTGAAATGAAGCGTTATGACGAAGCCTTTGAATACCTGATTTATCCCGGCGAGCACGGGTATCCCCGGGCGCGTTTTTTGCTGGGCGAAATGTATTACAACGGTCTGGGAGTTGAAAAAGACCTGAAAAGGGCGTTTGAAAATTATAAAATGGCGGCCGATCAGCTGGTTGAAGCAAAATATATGGCGGCTTCAATGGCTTTTCGCGGCGAAACGAAGGAAATGCCGAAAGGAATGGCGACGACCCTGTTGACCGAAGCGGCCTATCACGGATATAAAAGGGCGCAAAACGATCTGGGGATATATTCTTTGATGTCCGGGGATTATGAACAGGCTTATTTCTGGCTGTCTTTGGCGGCGGGCGGCGCGTCCGAACGGGCGCAGAAAGCGCTGCGGGCCGCGGCGGAAAAACTGTCCGATTATCAGCGCGGTCTGCTGGACGTTGAAATAAAAGGTTTCATTGCGCGAAAATAAACAATTTGTCGGTTGAAAGGTTTTAATCGGACGGGTATAAAGGAGCTCATAAATCTTTTAACTTTAATACAACAGAGGAATAAAATGACTGTACAACGCACGTTTTCCATTATTAAACCTGATGCCACCCGGCGCAATCTGACGGGCAAAATCAACGCCGTTATCGAAGAAAACGGCCTGCGCATCGTTGCTCAGCGCCGCGTGCGCCTGACGACAGAACAGGCAAAGGCTTTTTACGAAGTCCATGCCGGCAAACCGTTTTATGACGAACTGGTCGCCTTTATGACGTCCGAACCCGTCGTCGTTCAGGTGCTGGAAGGCGAAAACGCCGTCGCGCATTACCGCGAAGTCATGGGCGCGACGAATCCCGAAAAGGCTGCCGAAGGCACCATTCGCAAAATGTTTGCCGTTTCCATGGGGGAAAATTCCGTCCACGGATCCGATTCCGATGAAAATGCCGCTCGTGAAATCAGCTTTTTCTTTTCGCAGTGCGATATCGTCGGTTAATGTTGTTTAATTAAAACGGGAGCCGCCCCAATGAAAAAAAATCGTTTTTGTTTTTCAGCCGTTTTGACAGTTTTGTTTTTCATGATGCTGTCTGCCGGTTCCGTGCGGGCGGCTCCGATTGATACAAAAATGTTTTCCGCCAGCGGCATTCAGGTCGACGTTACGGCCGGCAATGCCGCCGCGGCGCGCGAACAGGCCATGCAGGACGGCCAAAAAAGGGCGCTGATGGTCGTTATGGAACGTATTACGCCGTCTTATGTCGTCGACCAGCTGCCTGAACTGGTGCCGGACGATATTCTGAATTTCGTTCAGGATATCAGCGTATTAAACGAAAAAACGTCGTCCGTGCGCTACATGGCGACGCTGGAAGTGCGCTTTAACCCCGATGCCGTCAGAGAACTGCTGCGTCAAAACGGCCTGCCGTATGTCAGAACGTCCGGCAAACCGCTGTTGATTCTGCCGGTCTATAAACGTTCCGTTTCTGCTTCGCCCGTTTTGTGGGCGGAAGACAACGCCTGGCTGCGCGCCTGGGTCAACCGCACGACGGAAAGCTATATGGTGCCGCTGTTTGTTCCCATGGGGGAATTGTCGGATTTGCAGACGGTGACGGTGGATCAGATTTTAAACGGTGATCTGGCTGCGGCGCAGGCTTTGGCCAAACGTTACGAAGCCGAAGGCATTCTGATCGTCGAATTGATCCGCAACGGCCAGACGTTTACGGTTAAAGGCCGGGCCATGGACGAAATGACGGCTTCCGAAATTCCGAATTTTTCGTTTTCTGTGCCGCTGACAAAAAATACGGCCACGACATTTTCCCGCGCCGTGAAAAAAGTCGTTGAACATCTGGAAAGCGTCTGGAAAAGCGAACAAATGGTTCAGTTTAACGAAGCCGCTTCTTTGGTGGCTTTAGTTCCCGTTTCCGATCTGAAACAATGGGAAAAAATCAAAGGGCGGCTGGACAGGATTCCGATTATCAGCTCGTATTACATGCAGGCGGCGCGCGCCGGCGTGTTGCAGCTGACGATCTTTTTTGCGGAAAATCTGGAACGCCTGCAGAAAGAAATGAATAAACGTATGCTGTCGTTAAGTGTTCTGCCTTCCGGCGTGTTCAAATTAACCGCGGCGGAACAGGCGTCTTACATGCCTTTGGGCGGGGAAAATCCTTCTGAACAAACCAATGAAAACACAATGATGCCGGCAGCGCAGGAAAAGCCGCAGGAAGATATTCTTCCCTGATTTTGTTAATAAGGAAAAAATTAATGTCGAACATGCAAAAATTATCCGTCTGGGGGCTGGCTTTTGTTCTTTTTGTCGCCGGTGTTTATGTTTTGCGCGATGTTTTGCTGCCTTTTGTGGCAGGGATTGCCATTGCTTATTTCCTGGATCCGCTGACGACCCGTCTGCAAAAAAAGCTTCATTCCAGAATCGCGGCCGTCTGCGTCGTGTCGGCCGTGCTGGTGCTGCTGTTTTTGCTGTGTATCTTCATTATTGTTCCGATCGTGCAGAAACAGTTAAGCATCTTTATCGCCAATCTGCCGGTTTATGCCGGACTGCTGTGGTCAAAAATCGAACCGTATGCGATGGAATTAAAACGCTTGTTTCCCAAACAGGCCGGCGATTTGCATCAAACTGTATCGGAACATATTTCCGGCGGTTTCAGACTGCTGCTGGGGACGGCGCGCAAAGTATTGTCCGGCAGCATGGCTTTCATTAACCTGCTTTCCCTGCTGCTGATTACGCCGGTGGTCGCTTTTTATCTGCTGCGCGACTGGACGAATTTCTGCCTGTCCGTGCGCCGTCTGCTGCCCCGGGCGGAAGCCAAGACAATTCGTTCTTTGTTGTCGGAAATGAATGATATTATTTCCGGATTCGTCCGCGGACAGGCGACGGTTTGCCTGTGTCTGGGCATTTTTTACGCCGTCGGCCTGACTTTGGCCGGGTTGGATCTGGGACTGCTGATCGGATTGGGAATCGGCATTTTGTCTTTTATTCCTTATGTCGGTTCGACAACGGGATTTATTATCAGCGTCAGTCTGGCTGCCGTTCAGTTTGACGATTGGAAACGCATCGCCGTTGTCGTCGTGATTTTCTTTACGGGGCAGATGCTGGAAGGCAACGTTTTGACGCCGAAACTGGTCGGGGAAAAGGTCGGGTTGCACCCAGTGTGGGTTATGTTCGCATTGCTGGTCGGGGCGACGCTGTTTGGTTTTCTGGGGGTTTTGATCGCGGTTCCCGCTGCTGCGATTATCGGCGTTTTAGTGCGTTTCGGTATTCAAAAATACATGGAAAGCGCGCTGTATCTGGGAACGGCTGAACAAAATCAAAATGCCTGATCATTTTTATCCCGTGGCTTTGGATCTGCCGGTGCGTTCTTTGACGGGACGCAGTGATTTTTTCGTTTCCGAAGAAAACGCGGCGGCGGTCGCTTTGATAGATTCTTTTCCGAACGGGTTTAACGGCGCGGTGATTTTCGGGGAAAAAGGCTGCGGCAAAACGCATCTGGCGCATTTGTTCGCCGCGGCGGCTTTTCAAAAAACGGGGCGGGAAGCGGTTGTTATGCCGGCGGTGGATTTTGATCCTTCGTCTTTGACGGATTTTTTGGAAAAAAGCGCCTGCATTGTTTTGGAAAACATCAGCCGGCCGGTTGATGAGCGGGGCTTGTTTCATTTGCTGAACGCGGTTAAAAGCCTGAACGGTTTTGTTTTGCTGACGGCCGAACGGCCACCTGCGGCGTGGGGGCTGACGTTGCCCGATTTGATGACGCGGTTAAAGGCTTTGCCCTGTATAGAAATTCAGCCGCCGGGCGAAATGCTGATGCAGGCTGTTTTAATCAAACAGTTTGCCGACCGGCAGTTAAAGGTTGCGCCCGAAGTGATCGCGTATCTTTTAAAAAATATGGAACGTTCGTTCCGGGTCGCGTCTTTTATCACGCGGCGGGCGGACGAGTTGTCTTTGGCGGAACGCCGCGCCGTGACGATTCCTCTGGTACGCCGAGTGCTTTTAGAAATAAAAAATTAGTTTTTCTGCGAGCGGGAGGGGATATGATGAACGAATTTTTTCAAAATACGGACGCCCCTCTTGTCAGTGTGGTTATGCCTGTGTTTAACCATCCGGCGTCACGTCTTCGTCAAGCCGTACGGAGTATATTGAATCAAACATATTCCCGTTTTGAATTGATTATCATTGACGGACATCTGACGGACGCTAATTTAGAAATCGTCAAAGAATTTGCAGATCCCAGGATCGTTTACTGCAGGGCAAAAGGGTATATAAACTGTTTGAATCTGGGCATGAAAAAAGCAGCCGGAGATTATATCGCACGCATGGATTCCGATGATATTTCATATCCCCGCAGGTTAGAAGAACAAGTCTTCTTTTTAGAGCAAAATCCCGATGTCGGACTGTGTTCCTGTCAGGCTGAAATATTCGGGGATACTAAGCCCTGCGTTACGAAAAACGCGGCGGATATTGATTTCATCACCTATGTTAAGACAGGACAGATACTTCATCCGGCCATAATGTTCCGGCGTGAATTGAACGTTGAATTTGATGCGGTTAAACCGTGCGAGGATTGTCTGTTATTCCGCAAGCTTTTATTAAGCGGCTGTGTTATTAAAAATTTGGATAAGGTTTTATTTAAAAATCGGGTAAACCGAAATTCGATTATGGTGCGCCGGCCGAAACTAATGGAACTGTTAATGGCGAAAATAAATCTTTATGCGTTTAGCCGTCTGCCCCGTTTAAGGGGAATATTGAACTTTTCCGAAACGGTTTTGGATAAAAGAAGTTTTATGATTTCCGATTTTTCCAGCTTTTTTAAGTTTGTCGGGGAAATGAAAAAATTAGATGCGGTTTATGGCATAAATACGCTGTCGATGTTTCGTCCTTTTCTGGATTATATGATCTCTCATTCTTTGAATAGAGCATCGGTTTATCTTTATTTGATTACAACGCCGCTTTTTTACACGTTTTACCGGCCGTTCAAAAAGATTGTCCAGCTGATTTTTTCCATTAGAAATAAAAGGCTTTCAAATGGACGGAAAATAAAGGTAATGACGATTTTCGGAGCGGAGATTAAATTAAAAAAATGACAAAGACTCTAAAATGGCTGAAAAAGACGTTTCTTTGAATTTTCGGTTTTGTTTCCTTCCAAATAAATATTGCCAAACTTAATCGGATTGCCTAAAGTTCCTACAGGATTTTTTCCTGACTTTTTTCTTTGACAAAAATAGAGAATGATTATGCGTTTATCTCGTTACTTTATGCCGACGCTGAAAGAAAATCCGGTGGAGGCTCAAATCGTATCCCACAGACTGATGTTGCGCGCGGGCATGATCCGCCAAAGCAGCGCGGGCATTTATACATGGCTGCCTTTGGGATTGCGCGTGTTGAAAAAAATCGAAAACATTATCCGCGAAGAACAGGACCGCGCGGGCGCTCAGGAATTGCTGATGCCGACTTTGCAGCCGTCCGATTTGTGGAAAGACAGCGGCCGTTATGACGCGTACGGTCCGGAAATGCTGCGCATTACAGACCGCCATGACCGCGTTTTGGTTTACGGACCGACGGCGGAAGAAGTCATTAACGATATTGTGCGCACCGAATTAAAAAGCTATAAGGAAGCGCCGAAAATCCTTTATAACATTCAGTGGAAATTCCGCGATGAAGTCCGCCCCCGTTTCGGCGTGATGCGCGGGCGCGAATTTTTGATGAAGGACGCCTATTCGTTTGATTTAACGTATGAAGGCGCCAAGCATTCTTATAATAAAATGTTCGTCGCGTATCTGCGCACTTTCGCGCGCTGCGGCGTTCATGCCATTCCGATGAAAGCTTCTACGGGACCGATCGGCGGGGATTTAAGTCATGAATTTATCGTTCTGGCCGATACGGGCGAAGAACAGGTCTATTGTGACAAAGGTTATCTGGACATGGAAATTCCGTCCGAAAACATTGATTATGATTCGGATCTGGAACCGGTTTATAAAAAATGGACGTCGCTTTACGCGGCGACCGAAGATAAATATGACGAAGCGGAAGCCAAAGCGGTCGGCGACAACCTGTTAAGCGCGCGCGGCATTGAAGTCGGGCAGGTGTTTTATTACGGCAAAAAGTATTCGATTCCGATGAACGTCGCCGTTGCCGGCGAAGACGACAAACCCGTTTTGTTTGAAGGCGGCTGTTATGGAATCGGCGTATCGCGTTTAATGGGGGCGATTATCGAAGCGTCGCATGACGACAACGGGATTATCTGGCCCGAATCCGTCGCACCGTTTAAGGTCGGGCTGATTAACCTGACGGCCGGCAAGGCTGAAACGGATAAAGCCTGCGGCGAACTGTATGAGAAATTACGGAAATCCGGTGTGGAAGTCCTTTACGATGACCGTGACGAACGGGCGGGCGTGAAGTTTTCGACAATGGATCTGATCGGTTTGCCGTATCAGCTGATCGTCGGTTCGCGCGGTTTGGCCAACGGGGTCGTTGAAGTGAAAAACCGCAAGACGGGCGAACGTATGGAAATGGCGCCCGACGCGGCTGTCGAACTGCTGTCGAAGTGATTTTGTTCCGGGGGAAAGATGATTTTTTCTGCTTTTGAACGCATGGTGGCTTTTCGCTATTTGCGGGCGCGGCGCAAAGAAGGATTTGTTTCCGTGATTGCGGCTTTTTCCTTTTTGGGAATCGTGCTGGGAGTGGCGACGCTGATTATTGTTATGGCCGTGATGAACGGGTTCAGGCAGGAACTTCTTTCCCGCGTGCTGGGATTAAACGGGCATTTGGGCGTTTATGCCGTGCACGGCACCGTTCTGAATGATTACGAAACTCTGGCCGGGCAGGCCGCGGCGGTCAAAGGCGTCAATATGGTGATGCCTTTGATTGAAGGGCAGGTGATGGTCAGCTCCGTGCGCAGCGCGCAGGGGGCGATTGTTCGTGGTGTGCGGCCGCAGGATTTTGCCAAAAGACCCGTTCTGGCCGACAGTATTGTCGGCGGCACGGCGACGGCTTTTTCCGAACCCGGCACGGTTGTCATCGGCGATCGTCTGGCACAGAAGCTGGGCGTTTATGTCGGTGAGGAAATTACGCTGATTTCGCCGAAAGGAACGGTCACCGCTTTCGGTTCCGTGCCGCGCATGCGTTCTTATACGGTCGGGGGGACTTTTTCCGTCGGCATGTACGAATATGATTCGGCCTTTATTTTTATGCCGATTGAGGAAGCGCAGAAGTTTTTCAATATGGACGATACAGTGACCAATCTGGAAGTTTTTTTGGACGGTCATGATCTGGTTTCTTCCGTTCAACCGCAAATGGCCGCCCGTCTGGGGCCGGGTGTGCGCATTTATGACTGGCAGCGCTCAAACGCCGCTTTTTTCAATGCCATTCAGGTGGAACGCAACGTCATGTTTTTAATCTTGACGCTGATTATTCTGGTTGCGTCGTTTAACATGATTTCCGGTTTGATTATGCTGGTGAAAGACAAAGGCCGGGATATCGCCGTTTTGCGTACAATGGGAGCGACGCGGGGAATGGTGATGCGCATCTTTTTCATGAGCGGCGCGTCAATCGGGTTTTTCGGGACTTTGTTCGGCGTTTTGTTCGGTTTGCTGTTTTGCGACAATATCGAATCAATCCGCCGTTTTTTGGAACGCCTGGCAGGAACGGATTTGTTCGCCGCGGAAATTTATTTTTTAACACAGCTGCCGGCCGAAGTCGATCCGGTGGAGGTCGCCGCCGTTGTGGTGATGGCTTTATTCCTTTCTTTCGCCGCGACGCTGTATCCGTCCTGGCGGGCGGCCAGATTAGACCCCGTGGAGGCTTTGCGCTATGAATGATAAACATGAAATGGGCGTTAATCAGTCATCGGTGCCGGTTCTGGTGTTAAAGGGCGTGCGCCGTCATTATGTGCAGGGAAAAACAATTATTGACGTTCTGCGCGGGATTGATTTGTCCGTGGCTCAGGGGGAAATGGTTGCTTTGGTCGGTCCTTCGGGGGCGGGGAAATCTACGCTGCTGCATGTGACCGGGTTGTTGGAAGCCCCCGACGAGGGCGAAGTGTTTTTAAGCGGCGCGCCCAGTTCCGATATGGACGACGATACCCGGACAAAAATGCGTCGGGAATATCTGGGGTTCGTGTATCAAAATCATAATTTGCAGCCGGAGTTTACCGCGTTGGAAAACGTGATGATTCCGCAGATGATTGCCGGAAAGAAAAAAAGCGAAGCGGCGGATTATGCCGGCTTCCTTTTGGAAAAAATGAAATTGGCCGACCGCATGAAGCATCGTCCGGCGCAGCTGTCCGGCGGCGAAGCTCAGCGTGTCGCGATTGCGCGGGCTTTGGCGAACAAGCCGCATATGCTGCTGGCTGACGAACCGACGGGGAATCTGGATCCGATGACGTCGGAATCCGTATTCGGCGTCTTGGTAGACGTTGTGCGTGAAACGGGATTGTCGGCTTTGATCGCAACGCATAATCCCGAACTGGCCGACCGTATGGACCGCAAAATCACGCTGCGCGACGGCCGGCTGGAAGAGCTGGATACGCTGGGCATGAGCGGGCGTATCGCCTTTAAACAACGCTTTATCGAAGTGTAAAAATGGTTCAGGAAACGGTTTTATCGGCTTTGCCTGTCGCTGACTTTGTGCATTTACGCGTGCACACGGCTTATTCTTTGTTGGAAGGCGCCGTTAAAATTAAAAAGCTGATCGATCTGTGCGAAAAACACCGTATGCCGGCCGTCGCCATGACGGATACGAACAATCTGTTCGGGGCGTTTGAAATGTCAACGGAATGCGCGGCGCACGGGATACAGCCGATTATCGGCATTCAGCTGGCCGTCGATCTGGAAGTCGAGGAAAAACGTTTTTCGGCCAAAGACCCTGACGCCGGTATTGACGATATTGTTTTGCTGGTTCAAAACGAACAGGGCTACGCTAATCTGCGTATGCTGTCCGAACAATCCTATATGTTCACGCCGAATGATGAAAAGCCGCATGTTTCTTATGAAGTTTTAAAAAAGTATTCGGACGGTCTGATTTGTTTGACCGGCGGGGCAAAAGGCGCCGTCGGCCGCATGATTCTGGCCGGAAAACCCGATAAGGCCGAAGAAGTTTTAAAACGTCTGATCGAAATATATCCCAAACGCCTGTATATGGAAATCCAGCGCCATGGCACGTCGGAAGAGGACCAGACGGAACCGGCGTTTTTGGATATGGCTTACAAATACGACGTACCTTTGGTCGCGACGAACGAAGTGTTTTTTACCGGTCCGGATATGTTTGAAGCGCACGACGCGCTGATCTGCATCAAAGAAAAAACGCATGTTATTGTTAATGAACGCCGCCGTTTAACGCCGGAGCATTATTTTAAATCTCCGGAAGAAATGAAAAAGCTGTTTGACGATCTGCCCGAAGCCGTTGCGAATACGGTTGTCATTGCCAAACGCTGCGGCTTTATGGTGGAAAAACAGCCGCCGGCTTTGCCGCGCTATCCCGACTGCGGCGACAAGACAGAGGCCGAAGTGCTGCAGGAACGTGCGCGCGCCGGGTTGGAAAAGCGCTTGAACGTTCATGTGTTTAAAGAAGGCATGAGCGAAGAAGAAAAAAATGCCTTGCGCGCGCAATATACGCAACGTCTGGAATATGAACTGGGCGTGATCATTCAAATGGATTTTCCCGGATACTTTCTGATCGTTTCCGACTTTATTCAATGGTCAAAGGCGCACGGCATTCCTGTCGGTCCGGGACGCGGATCGGGGGCGGGGTCGGTTGTGGCGTGGTCTTTGACGATTACGGATCTTGATCCGATCCGTTTTCATTTGCTGTTTGAACGCTTTTTAAATCCGGAACGCGTCAACATGCCGGACTTTGACGTTGACTTTTGTCAGGACAGGCGCGGCGAAACGATTGATTATGTGCGTGAAAAATACGGTCATGAACGCGTCGCGCAGATTATTACGTTCGGTAAATTGCAGGCCAAAGCCGTTATCCGCGACGTCGGGCGCGTTTTGCAGATGGATTTCGTCGCCGACAAGCTGGCGCGTCTTGTCCCCGCAAAGCCCGGTACGACACTGGCGGAAGCTTTTTCCGTCGAACCGGAATTTGACAAACAACGCAAAGGCGATACGCGCGTTGAACAGCTGCTGGATATCGCCGTAAAGCTGGAAGGGCTTTACAGAAACGCTTCTACACACGCGGCGGGCGTCGTCGTCGGGCAAAAGCCGCTGAATCAGATCGTGCCGGTTTACCGCGATCTCAGTGCCGATTCGGATTTGCCCGTTACTCAGTATAACATGAAGTTTGTTGAATCCACGGGGCTGGTCAAGTTTGACTTTCTGGGGTTAAAAACGCTGACCGTTATTGCCGAAGCGGTTAAAATGGTTCAGAAACGCGGTATTCAACTGAATATTTCGGAAATATCGCTGGACGACAGAGAAACTTACGAATTGTTACACCAGGCTGAAACGGACGGGGTATTTCAGTTGGAAAGCGGCGGCATGCGCAAGACGTTGCGCGATATGCAGCCGGACTCTTTGGAAGACCTGATCGCTTTGGTGTCTTTGTACCGTCCGGGGCCGATGGATAACATTCCCAGTTATATTGCCCGCAAACACGGTAAAGAACAACCTGATTACATGCACCCGATGTTGGAAGGAATTTTAAAAGAAACCTACGGCATTATGATTTATCAGGAACAGGTTATGCAGATCGCGCAGAAAATGGCGGGCTATACGCTGGGCGCCGCCGACCTGCTGCGCCGCGCCATGGGGAAAAAGAAAAAAGAGGAAATGGAACTGCAGGAAGCCATTTTCATCGAAGGCGCGACCAAAAACGGCATAGATCCCGCCAAAGCCAAAAGTATTTTCGCCCGTATGGCAAAATTCGCGGAATACGGCTTTAACAAATCGCACGCGGCGGCTTATGCTTTGATCGCTTACCAGACGGCATATTTAAAAGCGCATTATCCCGTTGAGTTTATGGCCGCAACGATGACGTATGATATGCAGAATACGGATAAACTGGCTTTGTATAAAAAAGAGCTGGGACGTTTAAATATCGCGTTGTTGCCGCCGGATATTAATCATTCATACGTGCCTTTTGCCGTTGAAGACGGCGCCGTGCGTTACGCTTTGATGGCGGTCAAAGGATCGGGGGAAGCGCCGGCAAAGGCTGTCGTTGCCGAACGCGAAAAAAACGGTCCGTTTAAATCTATGACAGATTTTATCCGCCGTATGGATTCTTCTAATCTTGACAAGAAAAGTCTTGAAACATGGATCAAAGCGGGAACTTTTGACTGTTTGGAAAAAAACAGGGGGCTGCTGCACGCCAATCTGGATTTGTTGATGAAACACGCCCGCGCCGCCGGCGAAGAAAAAAACAGCGCGCAGATTAACTTGTTCGGCCAAGCTGTCGCCGAAGAAGTAATTCCGTTGACCGCGGCGCCGGCATGGACGCCTGATGAAAAACTGAAAATGGAATCTTCCGTTATCGGTTTTTATTTGTCCGCACACCCGCTGGACCGTTACGGCAAAAGTTTGGAACGGCTGCGCGCGATGACGTATAACGAAACGGTGCGCGGCGTGGCAAAAGCCGGGTCTTTGCGCGCGAAAATGGCTGTGACGGTCACTTCTGTGCGTGAACGTATGAGCAAAAAAGGATCGAAATACGCTTTTGTTTCCGCTTCCGATACGTCGGGCAGTTTTGAATTTACCGTTTTTTCAGAAGGCTTAAGTCATTACAGGGATATTTTAAAATCCGACCGGCCGCTGCTGATTACGGTCAATGCGGAAAAAGAGGAAGGCAGTGATGACCCGCGCATGATTTTACAGCATGCGGAAATTTTGGACGATGTTATTTCTCAGACGGCCGGCGGCATTATGATCGTTATTGACCGAGCGGAAGCCGTCGAACCGCTTAAAAATACAATCGGTGATCTGCGCCCCGGACGCAGCCGCGTCTTATTTGCGGTTTTGGCCGACAAATGGGAAGTGGAAATTGTTTGTGAAAAAACGTATGCTTTAACGGCTGACGTTTTGTCGGCTTTGCCTAAAATACAAGGGGTGTCGGAGGTTCGGGAATTATAATGTTAAATGTTTTGACGACGTTACGGCTGGTTAAACCGGCTTTTTTATTTGTGCTGAATTTTAAACGTTTGCTTTATCTGATGACTGTTCCGGTCGCCGCCGCTTTTCTTGCTTTGCTGGCAGAATCTTTTTATCCGTTGTTTTCTTTGGCGGAAACGGCCGAATTAAAATTGGTCGTGAATTTTTATATGCTGTTTTTTTTAGCCGTTATTTTGCTTTTTTTGGCGTTGTCGCTGATGAGGCATGTGCAGCAAATTGTCTTTTTCGGGGAATCCGTCGAAAAAAGAAAGTTTTTTATGCCGTTTCCAGATAAGTCATTTTGGATATATTTTTCAGCTGTTTTTTATATTTTTATTAATGCGCTGTTTTTCGCCGCGGTTTCCGCTTTTCTGCTGTTGACCGTGTTGAATTATTTCCTTCCTTTGCAACAAAACGCAAATTTATATATGTTGTTGGGAATGGCTGTTTTCCTGCCGTATTTTATGATTCGGTTCAGCCTTGTGCTGCCGGCGTCGGTCGCCGGAAAAAAACTGCATTTCTGGGATTCTTGGAAAATGACCCGCCGGATCGGCCCGATGATCGCTTTGACGCTGGCGTTGTTCCTGCTTTTGCCGTTGGGAATGGCCGTCGGATTGTATACGTTGGTGCAAAATACGGTTGACAATATGACGGTTGTTTATTTTGTGACGAATTTCTGCGCGTTGCTTTCTTTGCTGTTTTCGTCTGTTTTATTTGCGGCTTATTCAGCGTATCTGTATTCGGCGGCAGCGGAACAGGGCTGATTATTTTTCATCAAACCGTGCATTTATATCTTGCCAAAAATAAAAAATCAGATTAAAACGGAGCGTGATTTCACACGCGGGTATCGGCGGAAGGCCTTTTGGGTGTTTTCGCTCCGGTGTCGGAAAATGGTTTTCCGGCTCATCAGCCCGCGGAGGTTTAACCGGAAAAAGAGGTAAAAAATGGCTCTTCCTACATTTACAATGCGTCAGCTGATTGAATCTGGCGTTCATTTTGGTCACAATACGCGCCGCTGGAACCCGAAGATGAAACAGTATATTTTCGGTACGCGCGATAACGTTCATATTATCGATTTGCAGCAGACGGTGCCGATGCTGTACCGCGCCATGCAGGCCGTTCGCGATACGGCTGCCCAGGGCGGCCGCATTTTGTTCGTCGGCACGAAAACGCAGGCGCAGCAGCCCGTCCGCGAAGCTGCCGAACGCTGCGGTCAGTATTACGTCAATCACCGTTGGCTGGGTGGCACGCTGACGAACTGGAAAACGGTTTCTCAGTCGATCCGCCGCTTGAAAGAAATTGATTCTAAACAGGAAAAGGGCGAATTTGAAGGCTTGACGAAAAAAGAAAAGCTGAATATTTCCCGCGAACGTGAAAAACTGTATCGTTCTTTGGGCGGAATTAAAGATATGGGCGGACGTCCCGACCTGATTTTTGTTATCGACACGGTCAAAGAAGGGTTGGCTTTGCATGAAGCCCGCCGTCTGGGAATTCCCGTTATTGCGATCTGCGATACGAATTCTGATCCCGACGGTATTGATTTCCCGGTTCCGGGGAACGACGATGCAATTCGCGCGATCAATCTGTACTGCGATCTGGTATCCGGTTCTGTTCTGGACGGCATTCAGGCTGAAATGGCCGCCGCCGGCGTAGATCTGGGCGCTCAGGAAACCGCGGTTGAAGAAGTTGAAACCGCTGCGGACGAAGAAAAAGCCGACGCTTAAAGCATGAACGCTTTGTTAATGGCGGTGGCTTTGTTCTGCCGCCATTATTGTATAAAGTTAAGAATTATTCAGAAAGGAAAAACAAATGGCCGAAATTACAGCCGCTGTTGTTAAAGAATTGCGCGAAAAAACGGGCGCAGGCATGATGGATTGCAAAAAGGCTTTGTCCGAAGCCGCCGGCGATATCGAAAAGGCGGTCGACTGGCTGCGTAAAAAAGGTTTGGCCTCTGCTGCGAAAAAGGCCGGCCGCGTGGCCTCTCAAGGACTGGTCGCCATGAAAACCGACGGCAAAGAAGGCGTTGTTGTCGAAATCAATTCTGAAACAGACTTTGTTTCCAAAAATGATTTGTTCCAGAATTTTGTCGCTTCAGCCGCTGAAATCGCTTTAAAAGGCGACGGCAATGTCGAAACGCTGAAAACGATGCCGTTCGCCGACGGTAAAGACGTTCAGGGCGCTTTGACCGATCTGATCGCAAAAATCGGCGAAAACATGAACCTGCGCCGCAGCGCGAAAGTTTCCGTTAATGACGGCGTTGTTGTCGGTTATATGCACGGGGCAATCGCAGACGGTCTGGGTAAAATCGGGACTTTGGTCGCTCTGGAATCCACAGGGGATAAAGCCGCTTTGGAAAAACTGGCTAAAAATCTGGCGATGCATGTCGCCGCTGCGGCTCCGGTCTGCCTGAACATTGCCGATGTTCCCGCCGATATGGAAGAACGCGAAAAGAAAGTCGTTGAAGATCAGATCAAAGAAGAACAGGCTAAAACAGGCAAAACGAAACCTGCGGAAGTCATTGAAAAAATGTTGATCGGCCGTATTCGTAAATTCCATGAAGAAATCGTTTTAAACGAACAGTTCTTTATCATGGACGACAAAAAGAAAATTAAAGACGTCGTTGCCGACGCGGCCAAAGAGGTCGGCGCTCCTGTTGAATTAAAGGCTTTTGTCCGGTTTGCTCTGGGCGAAGGCATTGAGAAAAAGCAGGAAGATTTCGCTGCGGAAGTCGCTGCCGCGGCCGGTACGAAGTAATCAATCTGATGAAACGGCGGGATATTTTGTTTCCCGCCGTTTTTTTATCAAAGTATGAAAAGTGACGAATAATGAAATACAAACGGATTTTGTTAAAGTTGTCCGGCGAAGGGCTGATGGGAAACAAAAGTTTTGGCCTGGACGAAAACATGCTCAATGAAATCGCCGGAGAAATCAAGCTGGTGCATGAAGCGGGCGTTCAAATTGCTCTTGTTATCGGCGGGGGAAATATTTTCCGCGGTTTGTCGGGCGCGGCCGGCGGAATGGATCGCGTCAGAGCCGATCATATGGGCATGCTGGCGACCGTGATCAATTCTTTGGCCATGCAGGACGCTTTGCAGCGGGCCGGCGTCCCGGCGCGCGTCGTGTCCGGCGTGATGATGCCGACAATATGCGAACCCTATGTCCAACCGCGCGTTAAAAAGAAACTAAATGAAGGCAATGTTATTATCTTTGCGGCGGGAACGGGAAATCCGTTTTTTACGACGGATACCGGCGCGGCTTTGCGCGCCGCCGAAATGGGCTGCGAAGCGATTTTTAAAGCAACGCAGGTTGACGGCGTTTATTCCGCCGATCCGAAAAAAGATAAAAACGCTGTACGGTTTGAAAAAGTCAGCTATGATGAGGTATTGGTTAAAAATTTAAAGGTGATGGACGCATCTGCAATCGCTTTGGCCAGGGACAATAATATTTCTATTGTTGTTTTTTCAATGCACGGGAAAAAAGCTTTATATCGTGCTTTGGCCGGCGAAGGCGCTTTTACGGTCATTACCGACGCTGAACAGGAGAAATAAAAATGGCAGGTTTTGCTACTTATGACGAAATACGGCAGGATACCCGCACCCGTATGGACAAAACCATGGATTCATTGAAAAAGGACTTTTCCGGTCTGCGGACCGGACGTGCCTCGACGGCTCTTTTGGACGGAATTATGGTCGAAGCGTACGGCGCCATGACGCCTTTGGCGCAGGTTGGAACGGTCAGTGTGCCCGAATCGCGCATGCTGTCTGTTCAGGTATGGGACAGATCTTTGGTAAAAGCCGTTGAAAAAGCAATCCGGTCGTCCGAATTGGGATTAAACCCGATGAACGACGGACAGCTGATTCGCATTCCCATTCCGCCTTTGAATGAAGAACGCCGTATCGAACTGACAAAAGTTGCCGCGAAATATACGGAACAGGCACGCGTCGCCGTTCGCAATATCCGCCGCGACGCTATGGATGCCGTGAAGAAAATGCAGAAAGACGGTGATATTTCCGAAGACGAACAGAAAAAATATGAAACGGAAATCCAGAACCTGACCGATACGACGATCAAGGCAATGGACGAAATGCTGAAAGCCAAAGAACAGGAAATCAAGCAGGTCTGATGAGTAAAACACGTACTTTACCTGTCCATGTTGCCGTCATTATGGACGGCAACGGCCGCTGGGCGAAAAAAAGGGCTTTGCCGCGCACGGCCGGTCATCGTGAAGGTGCGAAAGTTGTTGAAAAACTGGCTGAAACTTGTCTGTCTGCCGGAATACGGTATCTGACGCTGTTCTGTTTTTCTTCAGAAAACTGGAACAGGCCGAAAGATGAAATTGATGCGCTGTTTTCCATGTTGAATGAATATTTGCACAAGGAAAACCGGCCGTTCAGAGAAAAAGGCATTAACTTTTCGTTTTTGGGGCGGACGGATATGCTGCCCGCGGAAACACAGCAGATGATCGCCCGGCTGAAAAATGAAAATCTGCCGCCGGAACAGGAAAAAATGCATTTAATTCTGGCGCTGAGTTATGGCGGGCGTGAAGAAATTACCGATGCGGCCCGTCGGCTGGCCCGTGACGTTCAAGACGGAAAAATAACACCGGACCGGATTGATGAAAAAACTTTTTCATCGGCATTATATCTGCCGGATATTCCCGATCCCGATTTGATTATCCGTACCAGCGGCGAAAAGCGAATCAGTAATTTCCTGTTATGGCAGTCGGCTTATTCCGAATTCGTTTTTTTGGATACATTATGGCCGGACTGCACCGAAAAAGATTTTTATGCGGCATTGGACGAATTTGCCGCCCGTCATCGCCGTTTCGGCAAAGTATAAGGAGTTTTTATGTTAAAACAGCGTATTCTTTCAGCTTTTTTGTTGTTGCCTTTGCCGATTTTGGCGCTTTATTTCGGTCCGCCCTGGTTTGAACTGGTTTGCGCCGTATCTTTGACGGCCATGGGCTGGGAATGGGAAAAACTGGTTTTAAAACGTTTTTCCGTTTTGGGCATGTTGATCGCGGTTACGGGAATATGCGGTATTTTCCTGTTGGATATCAGTCCTGTCGTCGCGTGGACGCTGCCTGCCGTTATGACGGCGGCCCTTTACGTTATTGTTAAAAGGCAGGGACTGGAACATCAAAAGTTATTTGCCTTCGGCGTTCTTTATTCTGCGTATCCGATGATTTCGCTGACGTATATGCTGCAAAATTACGGTTTTATCAGTACGATCTGGCTGATCGGGTCCGTATGGGCGATGGATACGGGGGCGTATGCGTTCGGCAAAACGATCGGCGGCCCGAAAATGTGTCCGAAAATCAGCCCGAAAAAAACATGGGCCGGATTGTTCGGCGGCATGTTGACGGCTGCTTTATGGGGGGCTTTGTGCGCTAAGTTCGGCGAAGCTTCGGAATACGGATCCGTCATGATTGTTTCCGCAGTGCTGGGGGCGGTTTCTCAGGGCGGCGATTTGTTTGAATCCTGGATTAAACGTTATCTGAATGTCAAAGATTCCAGTAACCTGATTCCGGGACACGGCGGTATTTTTGACCGTATGGACGCTTTGCTGGCCGTGGCGCCGATTGTTGTATTAATCCTTGCTTTCGTATGTCCCGGCTTGGATTTCTGGGGGTAAAATGGCACAGAAAAGTATTACGATTCTGGGATCGACCGGGTCTATCGGAAAAAGCACTGTTGATATTATCCGCAGAGAACCGGACAAATACCGCGTAGCGGCTTTGACCGGAAATCAGAACGTTTCTTTGCTGGCAGAGCAAGCAAAGCTTTTGAATGCCGGGCTGGCCGTGACTGCGGACGAAACGAAGTACGCCGAATTAAAAGAGCTGTTGTCCGGCACAACCGTGCGCGTTGCCGCCGGTTTCCAAGCCGTTGTTGATGCCGCGAAAGAAGACGCAGACTGGACGATGTCGTCGATTGTCGGGGCGGCGGGATTGCTGCCGACGATGGAAGTCGTTAAACGCGGCAGGACGCTGGCTTTGGCGAATAAAGAAACGTTGGTCTGCGCCGGTGAAATTGTCATGAAGGCGATTCGGGAATATCATACAACGTTGATTCCGGTTGATTCGGAACACAGTGCGATTTTTCAGACTTTGGAAGAAAAGCACCGCGGCGCCGTTGATCGTATTTTGCTGACGGCTTCGGGCGGGCCTTTCCGTGAAAAGGACGCCGCCTTTATGGAAAAAGCAACGCCGGAACAGGCGGTGGCTCACCCGAATTGGAGCATGGGGGCGAAAATATCGGTTGATTCCGCGACAATGATGAATAAAGGGCTGGAGATTATCGAAGCTTGTCATCTGTTTAATTTCCCGGTGGATAAAATTGAAGTTCTGGTTCACCCGCAGTCAATTGTTCACAGTGCCGTCGGGTATGTGGACGGCTCTGTTTTGGCGCACATGGGCATGCCTGACATGCGCACGCCGATCGCGTATGCTCTGGCCTGGCCGGACAGAATGGTTTCGCCGACGGCCAGACTGGATTTTACGAAAATGTCTGCGCTGACTTTTGCCGCGCCCGATGAAAAACGTTTTCCGGCGCTGCGCTTGGCCAAAGAATGTCAGGCGAAAGGCCAGACGGCAACGGCTGTTATGAATGCTGCCAACGAAGTGGCCGTCGGCGCTTTTCTAAAGCGCAGAATCGGATTTTTGGATATTGTGCGCATTGTTGAAAAAGTCGTTGAAATGTTGCCGCTTGATCCTGTATCAACAATACAAGATGTCATGGCCGTGGACGGTGAAGCCAGAAAAACGGCAGAATCTGTTTTGCAGAAGGGGTAAAAAAATTGATGTCAGCTTTTTTGGCCGTATTATATCCGCTTTCCTTTTTGATCGTTCTTTCCCTGGTTGTGATCGTGCACGAATTCGGTCATTTCTGGGCGGCACGTCTGTCCGGAGTCAAAGTTGAGGAATTTTCTTTGGGATTCGGAAAGACTTTGTGGTCGCGCCAGGATAAAAAAGGAACACTGTGGAAAGTGTGTCTGATTCCTTTGGGCGGTTATGTTAAGATGTTCGGTGACGCCGATGCGGCCAGCGCCACAACGGACGAAGCAGCCAAAGAATTTACCGAAGAAGAAAAGAAAATTTCTTTTCCGCATCAGCCGTTATGGGCAAAAGCTTTTATTTCTGCCGCAGGGCCGGCAATGAATTATATTTTCGCGATTGTTCTTTTAACGATTTTCCTGTCGATTTTCGGCATGATTGTCGTTCCGCCGATTGTTTCCGAAGTCAGCAAGGGATCCGCGGCCGAAGCGGCAGGGATTTTGAAAAATGACCGGATCATAGAAATTAACGGCGAAGAAATTAAAGAATTTGCCGATGTGCGCCGTTATGTCCAGTTGCACAGCGTATTGAATATGGTTGTTTTGCGGGAAGGCAAAGAAGTTCCTTTGACGGCACATTTGTCCGAAGAAAAGGGCGGTGCTGTCTTAGGCGTGCAGGCCGTTATGACGTCCGAACACTTTAAACCGTTGTCCGTGCCGCAGGCTTTTGTCGAATCCGTGCGGGAAGCTTGGGAAATTACGGCGGATACGCTGGTTATTTTAAAACGCATTCTGCTGGGGCAACGTTCGGCCGATGATATGCGCGGGCCTTTGGGCATTGCCGAAGCGTCCGGTGATGCGGCCAGAGGCGGCGTGATCAGCTTTGTTTTGTTTTTAATTCAGGTTTCGATCGGAATCGGTTTGGTGAACTTGCTGCCCATTCCCGTTTTGGACGGCGGGCATTTGCTGTTTTACGCCGTTGAAGGAATTATTCGCCGTCCGGTCAGCGAAAAAATACAAATGGCAGCCCTAAACATAGGGATAGGTTTACTGTTATGCCTGTTGATACTCACTTCATGGAATGATATCGTCCGTATATTCGTCCGTTTGTTTCATTAGGTGATTTTTTGAAAAGACTGCTTGTTTTCGTCGTTTTTTTGCTGTTTTTTCCTTTTTGCGCCGCTGCGGCCGCGGAAAAAGAAGAAACGGTGTCCCGGATCGTGATCAGCGGGATTATGCGTATAGAGCCGGAAACGGTTTTGACGTACCTGATGATTCGCAAAGGAGACATTGTTTCCGACGAACAGCTTGACAGAGGGTTGAAGTCTTTGTTTTCGACGGGGCTGTTTGCCGATGTGCGCCTGTCCGTGACAGACGGCGTTCTGACTGTCGATTTGGTTGAAAATCCGATTGTTAACCAGATATCGTTTGAAGGAAACAAGAAAATAAAAACCCAGCAGCTTAGGGACGAATTATCTTTGCACCCGCGTTCTGTATTTACGCGGTCCAAAGCCCGACGCGATACGCAGCGGATTTTGGAATTATATAAGCGTATGGGACGTTATTCGGCGCAGGTTGAACCGAAAATTATCGAACGTTCGCAGAATCGTCTTGACGTCGTTTTTGAAATTAACGAAGGCCGGCCGACTTTTATCCGCAAGATTGATTTTATCGGCAATCAGGCTTTTGACGCGACCGAGCTGGAAGAACAAATGCTGTCCAAAGAAAACCGCTGGTATCGTTGGTTTACGTCCATGGATACTTATGATCCGGATCGTTTTGCGTATGATCAGGAATTGTTGCGTCGTTTTTATCTGCAGCACGGATATATGGATTTCAATATTGTTTCTTCTTCTGCCGAATTATCGCCGAATCGCGAAGATTTTTATCTGACGCTTGTTTTGGAGGAAGGGCCGCGTTACAAAGTCGGCGAGGTTACGGTCGTTTCCGATTTAAAAGGATTGGACGCCGACAGCGTGGCGGACGTCGTTACCGTAAAATCGGGTGCGTGGTTTAATAATGTAAAGGTCGAAAACAGCGAAATCGCGCTGATTAATGCCGTCGGGGCAAAAGGATTTCCGTTCGTTGACGTTTCTTCGGATTTAAAAAAACGCGAAGGGGAAGATGTTGTTGACGTCGTTTTTAATATTAAAGAAGGACAGCATCTGTTCATTGATGAAATTCAGATTACGGGGAACGCCCGCACGCAGGATCGCGTAATTCGCCGCGAATTTCGCTTTGCCGAAGGTGACGCTTACAGTCCCGCGAAAATCCGCCGTTCTAAGCAGCGAATTGAAAATCTGAATTATTTTGACCGTGTTTCAATGGATATCGAACCGGTGGAAGGAACGCTGGACCGGGCGATTTTAAAAACGGACGTATCGGAAAAATCAACCGGTTCTTTGAAACTGGGGGTCGGTTGGTCGTCATATGACGGGCCGTTGGCCGAAGTTTCCGTTCAGGAAAATAACTTTTTGGGAACGGGACGCAGAGTCGGTGTTTCCGCTTCGGTCGCCGAAGAAAAAACGTTGTTTGATATCAGTTTTGTCGAACCGTGGTTCCTAGATCGGGAATTGGCTTTGGGATTTGATGTTTTTTATCTGACCCGGAATTATTCGGACCGCAGTTCTTATGATTCGGAAATGGGCGGCGGCTCTGTTTCTTTAAGCTGGAAATATACGGAAGAATTGTCGCATACCGTCAAATATACGCTGCGCCAGGATAAAATCGTGGACGTCAGCGAGTCGGCTTCCATTTACGTCAAGGAACAGGAAGGAACAACGCTGACGTCCATGATCAGCCAGACATTGTTCTGGGATTATCTGGATAACCGTTATAATCCGTCGGAAGGGTATTATGTTTCTTTATCCAATGATTTGGCCGGTTTTGGCGGTGATACGCGTTATCTGCGCACGGATATCAGCGCGGCGTATTATTATCCGCTGTCCGACAAATGGGTTTTGGGATTGTCGACGTCCGGCGGGTATATTTTCGGAATCGGGCAGGACGTTCGCCTGAATAACCGTTACTTTTTGGGCGGCGCGACATTGCGCGGATTTGAAGACGGAGGTGTGACGGCCCGGTCTAAAATCGGAGACGACGCTTTGGGCGGCAACTGGCAGGCGACGGCCGGGGTGCAGTTGATGTTCCCCTTGGGGCTGCCCAGCGAATTCGGCATGAGGGGCAAAATCTTTGCAGATTTCGGCCTGATCGGAAAGCCTGACGATTTTGATGCATCTGAAATGTGGTATTCTTCAAAATTGCGTGGTAGTATCGGTATCGGCTTTGTGTGGTCATCTCCGTTGGGACCGATCAACGTTGATTACGCAGTGCCGATCTTAAAAGAACCTTTTGATGAAACAGAATATTTTCGTTTAAACTTTGGATGGGGATTCTAAAAAAATGAAAAAAACAGTTACTCTTTCAATCGCTTTGGCTTGTATTTTCTTTTCGAATACGGCAATGGCTGAAAAAATCGGATTTATCAATGATCCTGAATTGGCTCAGAAATCAACGGCGCTGCAGGGGCTGCAGATGCAGCGTGATAAAATTCTGGCCGTGCTGAAGGTCGATTTGGAAAAAGAATTAAAAGAAATCTTTGATAAAAAGCAAAAGCTGGAAGAAGAAAGCGCTAAATTGTCCAAAGCCGAAGTCGGCAAGCGTCTGGACACGATCGACAAAGCGGAAAAAGATCTGCAGGCCAGAGCTCAGGCCGCGGCCGCGGAACTGCAGAAAAACTTTGTTGAAGCAGCCGTCTCTTTTAAAGAGAAGGCAATCAACCCGGTTATAAAAGATCTGGCTGAAGAAAATGACTTTGACGCCATTTTAAATTCGGCCAACGCTTTCTATGTTGATGAAAAACTCAACGTGACCGAAGAAGCGATCAAGCGCGTTAACAAAAAAATGCCGAAGCTTGATTTGAAAAAAGTAACCTTGGAAAAGGCTAAATCGAAATAAATTGGAGTGTCAAATGCCTGATGCGCGTTTTTTTAAAACTGCAGGACCGTTTACGTTAAAACAACTGGCTGAAATCGGCGGGTGTGAGCTGGCCGAAGGCGTTGAAGCGGATACGTTAATCAGCAACGTCAATTCGCTGCATGACGCCGCAGCCGGCGATATCAGCTTTTTATTAAGCAAAAAATACATCGCCGATCTGGAACAGACAAAAGCCGGCGCTTGTATCGTTCACCCGGATTTCGCCGCTTCGGCGCCGAAAGGAACGGCCGTTCTGCTTTCAAAAGAACCGTACAGGTCTTACGGGCTGGTGGCGGCTGCTTTTTACCCGGCCGAAACGGCGGCGGAAACGGTTATTCACCCGAAAGCCGTCGTCGCCGCCAGCGCTGTCGTCGGGGACGGTTCCCGTATTGACGCGGGCGCGGTCGTCGGTGAAAACGTGATTTTGGGAAAAAACTGTCATGTTTGTCCGAATGCGGTAATCGGTGATAATGTTGTATTCGGCGATGATTGTATCGTCGGGGCAAACGCTTCCGTCTTTTATACGCTGGCGGGAAATCAGGTCTATATTTATCCCGGCGCGCGAATCGGGCAGGACGGTTTCGGATTTTTCATGAGTCCCAAAGGACATACGAAAATTCCTCAGCTGGGGCGCGTTATTATCGGTAATGATGTTGAAATCGGCGCGAATACCTGTATTGACCGGGGCGCTTTGGGCGATACGGTCATCGGCGACGGAACACGTATGGATAACCTGATTCAGTTCGGGCATAATGTGCAGACAGGAAAATGCTGCGTTATTGTTTCTCAGGTCGGCGTTGCCGGCAGCACAAAGCTGGGGGATTTTGTCGTTCTGGCCGGGCAGGCCGGGGTCGCCGGGCATTTGGAAATCGGCAGCGGTGCGCAGGTTGCGGCTCAGTCCGGCGTGATGCGCGACGTCGCGCCGATGGAAAGTCTGATGGGGACGCCGGCTATTCCCATTAAGGAATTTATGCGGCATTTTGCTACGTTAAAGAAAATTACAAAACGTTAAGAGAGAGAACTATGGAAGAGAATATTATCAGAGAAATCGGCATCAATGAAATCTTGACATTAATTCCTCATCGTTACCCGTTTTTACTGGTGGATAAGGTTTCTATCATCAAAGAAGGCGAAGAAGGCATCGGTGTTAAAAACATTACAATGAACGAACCGCAGTTTACGGGGCATTTTCCCGAAAATCCGGTTATGCCCGGCGTTTTAATGATAGAAGCAATGGCGCAGACCGCCGCCGTGACGGTCATGTCCAATCATGCGGACGGGGCCAAAAAAGGCGTTTTTTTCATGAGTGTCGAATCCGCTAAATTCCGTAAACCCGTTCTGCCGGGAGATCAGCTGAAAATGCATGTGACCAAAGAAGTTGCCCGCCGTAACGTGTATCGTTTCCGAGGGGAAGCGACCGTAAACGGTGTTTTACATGCCGAATCGACCTTTACGGCGATGATTTTTGATGAAAAGTAATAAAATATGACAACAATACATTCCACCGCAATTATTGAAGACGGTGCAAAAATCGGGAATGACGTTTCAATCGGTCCGTACTGTTTTGTCGGCGGGCAGGTTGAATTAAAAGACGGCGTGCAGCTGGTTTCTCATGTCTGGGTTGGCGGTGATACCGTTGTCGGTGAAAATACGGAAATTCGTCCTTTTGCCGCGATCGGCGGAAAAAATCAGGACTTGAAGGATAAAGAAAAGAAGGGAAAGCTGATTATCGGCAAAAATAATTCGATCCGGGAATACGCGACGATGCAGCCGGGAACGCCGGGGGATAAAAATGTTACAGTCGTCGGCGATAACGGGTTGTTTATGATCGGAACGCATATCGCGCACGATTGTGTTGTCGGAAATAATGTGCTGATGTCGAACAATGCGACGTTGGCCGGCCATGTCAAAGTCGGCGATAATGTGATTATCGGCGGTTTGTCCGCGGTACATCAATTTTCCCGCATCGGGGCACATGCCATGGTCGGCGGTATGTGCGGCATAACGCGTGATGTTATTCCGTATTCTTTGATTTCCTTTAATTGTCTGGAAGGCGTAAATATCGTTGGTTTGAAGCGCCGGGGGTTTTCTCTGGACGTCATCAACAATCTGCGTCTGGCTGTTTCTGAAATCTTCAAAGGCGAAGGGACATTATCCGATCGGATCAAGCGCGTCGGCGAAGCATATCATGACTGTGCGCCCGTTCAGGAAATCGTTGAATTCATGCAGACGGATTATAAACGCGGTTTTATGCAGCCGTCGGCAAAAACGTCGATTGCGGAATAATATGGTTGAAAAACTGGGAATTATTGCCGGGGGCGGCTTTCTTCCGAAACAGTTGATGGATCATTGTCATCAGGAAGGCCGCCCTTTTGTTTTGGTTTGTCTAAAGGATTTCGCTTTGCCCGAAATTGTCGGAAACGAGCCGTGCCTGTGGATCAGGCTGGGCGAAGCCGGCAAAGCCGTTACGTTTTTTAAAGAAAATGGTGTGCGGGAAATTGTTATGATCGGTCCGGTCAGGCGGCCTTCTTTATTTCAGCTGCGCCCTGACTGGTGGACGGCAAAGTTTCTGGCCAGAATCGGATTTAAAGCGTTCGGGGACGATAATCTGCTGACTTCCGTTATAAAATATATTGAAACGGAAGGCTTTAAAATTGTCGGTATTCATCAGGTGATGGGGGACATTTTGGCCGGCGAAGGCGTGCTTGGCAAAGTCAGGCCGGACGGGCAGGCGCAGGACGACATCAATCACGGGATTAAAATCGCGCTGGGGCTGGGCGCTTTGGACGTGGGGCAGTCCGTTGTTGTTCAGCAGGGGATTGTTTTGGGGGCGGAGGCCGTCGAAGGAACCGACGCTTTGATTAAACGCTGCAAAGATCTGGCGCGTCCCGGTCCCGGCGGCGTTTTGGTCAAAACCAAAAAACCGCGGCAGGAACAAAGGGCCGATCTGCCGACAATCGGCGTTCAGACCGTTATTAATGTGTATGAAGCCGGATTGCGCGGAATTGCCGTTCAGGCGGGAAAGACGTTAATCGCCGACCGTAAAGCGGTTATTGCAAAAGCGGACGAGCTGGGAATTTTTATTGTGGGAATAAAGGTGGCGCATGACGCGGGATAATGAATTGTTCGTTTATTTAATTGCGGGCGAACCTTCCGGCGATTTGCTGGCGTCCAGACTGATGCGGGCTTTGCGTGAAAAAACGGGTGGCAAAGTGCGTTTTGCCGGCGTCGGCGGAGAAACGATGATTGAAAACGGTTTTGAAAGCTTGTTTGATTCTTCGGAACTGGCCGTTATGGGGCTGGCGGAAGTCATTCCTTCCATTCCTAGGATTCTGGGGCGGATTCGTCAGACGGCGGAAGATATTGCCGCGAAAAAACCCGACGTTGTCGTGACGGTTGACAGCTGGAGTTTTTCTGCCCGCGTCAATAAGAAATTAAAATCTCTGCATACCGGGATTCCGCAGATTCATTATGTCGCGCCGCAAGTATGGGCCTGGAAAAAAGGCCGCGCGAAAACCTGCGGGCGTTATATTGACCGATTGATGGCGCTGTTGCCGCATGAGGCAAAGTATTTTGAACCGTACGGGTTAAAAGTGGATTTTGTCGGCCACCCCGTTGTTGAAGGCGGCGCGTCAAAAGGAAACGGTGAAGCGATCAGAAAAAAAATCGGTGTTACCGGTAATGTAAAGCTGTTGTGTGTTCTGCCGGGATCCAGACGATCCGAAACAAAATATCTGCTGCCGGTTTTTAAAGAAACAGTTGCTGTTTTGGCAAAAAAATATCCTGATATGCACATTGTCATTCCGACTGTCGTAACGGTTGAAAGAGCTGTCCGGGCGGCGGTCGCGGACTGGGCTTTGCCCGTGCATGTCGTTACGGGCGAAACAAATCGTTACGATGCTTTTGCCGCCTGTGATGCGGCTTTGGCGGCTTCGGGGACGGTCGCGCTGGAGCTGGCAATGGCAAAAGTGCCTTATACGATTGCGTATAAAATGAACCCGATCAGTTCTTTTTTAGCCAGAAAGCTGGTGTCCGGACGGTTTGCAAATCTGGTGAACATTTTGCCTGACCGGGAAATTGTAAAAGAATATTTGCTGGAAGACTGTACCGTTGCCAATTTAACGGCGGAAATCGAAAAACTGCTGGACGATCAGGCGTATCGTCAAACGGAAGTCGCGCAGGCTTTTGACATATTAAAAACGCTGGGAGCGGACGACGCCGTTACTCCCAGTCAAAAAGCCGCGGCGGTTGTTTTGGAAACGGCGGCAAAGAAAAATTAAAGCTGTTGTAAAATCTCCGGCAGATCAGAAAAGCGGTCAATTAAAACGTCCGGCTTGATTTCTTCAAACGGGATATGAGCGTAACCGTAGGTCAGCAGGACAACGGGAAAGCCCGCGGCGCGGGCGGCCTGCGCGTCTGTTTCGCCGTCGCCGACCATGACGGCGCTATCGTTTGTTCCGCCCATACGTTTGACGGCTTCCCACAGCGGTTCGGGATTCGGTTTGCGCACGGGCAGAGCGTCGGCGTCCAAAACAACGTCAAAGTATTTTCTTAAATCCAGTTTGTCCAGAATCGCTTTGGTCGGGCCGGCCGGTTTGTTTGTGCAGACGGCCAGCTTATATCCGTCTTTTTTCAACCGCTTAAGCGTTTCGATAACCTGCGGATAAGGTTTTGTCAGCGCCATCTGCGCATGCGAATACTGGCTGATCCAGCAGGTCAGCAGATCGGGCAGAGCTTCTTTGGCAATCGGATCTCCGGTCAAAGCGTACGCTCCTTTCAGCATCATTGCCGCTCCGTTGCCGATAATGGACATGGCTTCGGCTGTCGTTAATTCGCGCCGGCCGTGATCTTTTAAAAACAGGCTGATTTCCCGGCACATGTCCGGAATGCTGTCAATCAGCGTGCCGTCCAGATCAAAAATCACATATTTTTTGCCCATTGTTTAAACTTCCGTAACAAACTGTTGTCATAATTTATTTTAACTTTTGTTCTAAGTATGCCAAATTGCTTTTGAAAATACAAAGAAAAGGATTCTTTTTAATGTCTGAAAACAAAATTTGCGCCGTTGTTCTGGCTGCCGGGCAGGGGACAAGAATGAAGTCCGATTTGCCCAAAGTTTTGCACAAAATCGCGGGGCGTCCGATGGTTTGCCATTTGCTGGCGACCGTTGACGCGTTAAACGCCGAAAAGGCCGTCGTCGTTGTCGGCCCGGGCATGGATCTGGTCGCCGACGCCGTTGCGCCGCACAGTGTGGCCGTGCAACATAAACAGCAGGGAACCGGTGACGCGGTCAAGGCTGCGCGGGAAGAATTACAGGGATTTAAGGGCAGCGTTTTGGTATTGTACGGGGATACGCCTCTGGTTAAAAAAGAAACGCTGGAAGAAATGGTCCGTCTGCGCGAAAACGGCGCGTCGGTCGTCGTTCTGGGGTTCGAGCCCACTGATCCGGGGCGTTATGGGCGGTTGATCGTCAAAGACGGCGTTTTGGAAAAAATTGTTGAATTTAAAGACGCTTCGGAACAGGAAAAAGCTGTGCGCCTGTGCAATTCCGGCGTGATGTGTCTGGACGGGGAAAAGCTGTTCGGTTGGCTGGACCGTTTGAAAAACAATAACGCGGCCGGAGAATATTATTTAACGGACGTTGTCGCTTTGGCGCGGGCGGACGGGTGTTCCGCCGTTGTCGTGACCGGAACGGAAGAAGAAATGGCCGGGGCGAATTCGCGCGCAGATTTGGCAATGATTGAAGGCATTGTTCAAAAACGGCTGCGTGAAAAGTTTTTAGCGCAGGGAGTTACCATGACAGATCCCGATACGGTTTATTTTTCTTACGACACCGTTTTGGGTAAAGACATTACGATAGAGCCGTCCGTGATTTTTGAACCGGGTTGTGTGGTGGAAGATAATGTTGAAATTAAAGGTTTCTGCCATTTTGAAGGAACTCATATCCGTTCTGGGGCAAAGGTCGGACCGTTTGCGCGTCTGCGTCCGGGGGCGGATATCGGCAACGGGTGCCATATCGGCGATTTTGTCGAAATTAAAAACGCAGTCATTGAAAACGGGGCGAAGGTTAACCATTTGTCCTATATCGGAGACGCCAGAATCGGTGAAAAAACAAACATCGGCGCCGGTACGATTACGTGTAATTATGACGGCTATTTCAAATCAAAGACGGAAATCGGCGCCGGAGCTTTTATCGGATCGGATACGGTGATTGTTGCGCCGTGTACGATCGGCGACGGCGCGATGACGGCTGCCGGTTCCGTTATTACAAAGAACGTAGAGCCGAATGCCATGGCCGTATCGCGCGGTAAACAGACGGCTTTGGTTGGCTGGGCGGAAAAGTTTCGCGAACAGAAAAAAGCGTTAAAAGAAAAACTTTCAAAATAAAGGATTGAATACATTATGTGCGGTATTGTCGGTATTATTTCCAACAGACAGGTGACACCTCTTTTGATTGACGGGCTGAAAAGGCTGGAATATCGCGGATATGATTCCGCCGGTGTCGCAACGCTGGTTGACGGCCGGATCGAACGGCGCCGGGCAAAGGGTAAAATTGTTAATCTGGAGGCTAAAATCGCGGAAAATCCGCTGCCGGGGACAGTCGGTATCGGGCATACGCGTTGGGCGACTCACGGCGTGCCGAATGAAACCAATGCGCACCCGCATGCGACAAAGTATGTCGCCGTCGTGCATAACGGTATTATTGAAAATTACCGCGAGCTGCGTGACGAATTGACCGCGCAGGGCCATGTGTTTGAAAGCGAAACGGATACGGAAGTCGTCGTTCATTTGATTTCCCAAAAAGTTGAGGAAGGACTGGAACCGCAGGCCGCCGTCGCGCAGTCATTGAAACGTTTAAAAGGTGCGTTTGCTCTGGCTATTATTTTTGCCGGCCATGAAGATTTGATCATCGGCGCGCGCAAAGGATCGCCTTTGGCCGTCGGTTTCGGGGACGGAGAAATGTTTCTGGGATCCGATGCTTTGGCTTTGGCGTCCCTGACGCAGAAAATTATGTATCTGGAAGAAGGCGACTACGCCGTTTTAACGCATACGGAAGCAAAAGTTTTCGATTCAAACGATCAGCCGGTTGAACGCAAAGTCGTTCTTTCTTCAGCGTCCGGCGCGATGATCGGAAAAGGCGGATATCGTCACTTTATGCTTAAAGAAATTTATGAACAGCCGCAGGTCATCGGCGATACGCTGAATACGATGATCAATCAGGATATGGATACGATTACGCTGCCGAACGTACCGTTTGAATTAAAGGACGTGCCGCGCCTGACGATCGTTGCCTGCGGAACGTCTTATTACGCAGGGCTGGTCGGCAAGTACTGGATTGAATCCGTTGCGCGTATACCTGTTGATATTGACGTCGCTTCTGAATTCAGATACCGTTCCCCGGTTATGGAAAAAGGCGGGGTTTCCCTGTTTATTTCCCAGTCGGGCGAAACGGCGGATACATTGGCGGCTTTGCGTTATTGCAAAGAACAGGGGCAGAAAATCGTTTCGATCGTTAATGTGGCCGAAAGCACGATGGCGCGCGAATCCGATTGTGTGTTAAGGACGCTGGCCGGCCCCGAAATCGGTGTGGCTTCGACAAAGGCGTTTACGACGCAGCTGACTTTGCTGGCGTGTTTCGCAATTGCTCTGGGACGGGCGAACGGGGCGTTGTCCAAAGGCGAAGAAGCCCGTTTGTCCCGCGCTTTGGTTGAAGTTCCGTCCCGCGCGGCAGAAGTGTTGAATAATGATGCGGCGATTGCCAAAATTGCGCAGAATTTGTTTGCCGACGCCCGTGACGTGTTATATCTGGGACGCGGCAGCAGTTTTCCGATCGCTTTGGAAGGGGCTTTGAAATTAAAAGAAATTTCTTATATCCATGCGGAAGGGTATGCGGCGGGCGAAATGAAGCACGGGCCGATCGCCCTGATTGACGAAAGCGTGCCGGTCGTCGTTGTTGCGCCGACGGACAATCTGTTTGACAAAACGGTTTCCAATATGCAGGAAGTTCTGGCGCGAGGCGGAAAGGTTGTCTTTTTCGGCGATCAAATGGGCGTCGGTTCGGTCAAAGACCGTTCGGCGGCTTCGGTTATTCTGCCGGCGGTTGATTCTTTTGTCGCTCCTATTTTATACGCGATTCCCGTGCAACTGCTGGCGTATCATACGGCCGTTGCCAAAGGAACGGACGTTGATCAGCCGCGTAATCTGGCTAAAAGCGTAACGGTGGAATAAATGTTAAAAGAAAAATGCGCGCGATTGTTCAGGCGGTTAAAAAGAAACCTGCGTTCTGTTTTGCTTTTGTGGCTGCCAGCCGGGATAATCGCCGCTTTTTTTGCTTTTGTTTTATTATCCGTCGGATTGTCCAAAGACGCTTCTTTTCATTCCTGCGCGCAGCTGCTGGCGCGGTGCGCGGGGGATAATCCGTCTTTGGGGCGTATGACGAAATGCGCTTACCGGACGGCGTGGTGCGACGTGACGGTGCTCTGGGACAAACTGAACGGCAGACAGTTTCCCGATTTGCCGGGGCTGCCGGCCGTTGATGAAAAGGCTGACAGGGAATTATTTGAAAAGCTGACTTCTGATGAATTTTTGGAACAAAGATTCCGGGAATTGGAAGAACAGGAAAAAAACAAGGCGCCGGAAACGGGGGTGCCGCCGAAAGAAAAATTAAAAAAATATATGGAGCGGCTGCGCAATGAAAGAATCGCTTTTGAAAAAGAACAGGCGGAAAAAAGAAAAGCACTGGCCGCGGAACGGGAAAACGAAACCGGAAACGATAATTTAACTGGAAAAACGGCAAAATAAAGCATATAAAAAAGCAAAGCTTTTATAAGGTTGCTGTCATGGAAGAATGGTTGCCCGATTCCTGGCGTTCAAAACCGGCGGCTCATCTGCCGGAATATGCCGACGCCGAATGTTTGAAGTCTGTTGAAAATAAACTGCGCAAATATCCGCCGTTGGTTTTTGCCGAAGAAGCTTTTCGTTTGAAAAAATCGTTGGGTGACGTCGCGAACGGCAAGGCTTTTTTGCTGCAAGGCGGCGATTGCGCGGAAAGTTTCGCCGAATTCGGCGCGGGCAATATTCGTGATATGTTTCGCATTTTACTGCAAATGGCAGTCGTTTTAATGTTCGGCGCTTCCCGCCCGGTTGTCAAAGTCGGACGTATGGCCGGGCAGTTCGCCAAACCGCGTTCGTCGGCTTATGAAACGATTAACGGGGTGACTTTGCCGTCGTATAAGGGCGACAATATCAACGGGATTGAATTTACACCGCAGTCACGTGCCGCTCAGCCGGACAGAATGTTGCAGGCGTATCATCACGCTTCGGCAACGCTGAATTTGTTGCGGGCGTTTTCTCAGGGCGGGTTTGCCGATCTTAATAAAGTTCAGGAATGGAATTTGGGGTTTGTCGCCAATTCTTTGCAAGGCGAACAATACCGCCGCTTTGCCGACAGAATCAGTGAAACGCTGGATTTTATGGCCGCTTGCGGCATTTCTGCGGATTCTGTTCCTCTGGTGCGTGAAACACCGTTTTATACGTCGCACGAAGCGCTGCTGTTGCCGTTTGAGGAAGCAATGACCCGTGTCGATACGTCTTCGGGCGATTGGTACGATTGTTCGGCGCATATGTTATGGATCGGAGAAAGAACGCGCGATCCCAAAGGAGCTCACGTTGAATTCGCGCGCGGCATCTGCAATCCGATCGGGGTAAAAGTCGGGCCGAAAACGCAAAGCGATGACCTGCTGCGCCTGTGCGATATTTTAAATCCGTTGAACGAAGCCGGCCGTTTGACTTTTATTGTTCGTATGGGAGCCGGCTGCATTGAAACAAATCTGCCGCCTTTGATCCGCGCCGTTGAAAAAGAAGGTTATCGGGTTGTCTGGTCGTGCGATCCGATGCATGCGAATACGCAGGTGGCGTCAAACGGTTATAAAACGCGCGATTTTCAGGCGATTTTGGAAGAAGTTAAGCGTTTCTTTGCCGTTCATCAGGCGGAAGGCACCTATGCCGGCGGACTGCATTTTGAAATGACCGGGCAAAACGTAACGGAATGTGTCGGCGGTTCCCAGAAAATTACCGAAGAAAATCTGGCAGAACATTACAGCACGTTGTGCGATCCGCGTTTGAACGCGAATCAGTCTTTGGAACTGGCTTTTCTGGCAGCCGAAATTTTAAAGAAAAATACGGCGGCTAAACCGGCTCAGACTGTTTTAGCCGAATAGTTTTCAGCGTGTTCTTTGACGCAGTGATTTGGCTTTGCCGGCGTTAATCTGTGATTTCCAGAAATTTTCGCAGCCTTTAATCTGCCCGTCGCTTAAAGGAGCGGCGCGCAGCAGCCGCCAATTCTTTTTACCGGAAAACGGTTCGACATATATATTGTTGCCGCCGTTAAAACATTGAACATAACCGGCCGGCACCGCGCGTTCATGCCCGAACAGCCGGCGATCCGGGAATTTCAGGGGCGATCCGGCGGCTATTTTGTTATTTTGGCCGGACAGGTCAATAATGTTTGCTTCAGGCAGAACCCAGCCCGCGACGCCGACAAAATCCCAGGCGAACAAACGGTTATCCGATTTTTTTATGCGGCTTCCTTCTTCACGCGACGGGAAAGTTTTTAACAGTTCTTCGGTCAAAATTTTATGTTCCTGATGACGCAGGCCGATTCCCTGATAAATCAGTTTTTTCTGCGCGGCGTCCCATTCTTCGGCAAAAAATCCGAACCAGCCCGCTTTTCCGGCGACGGGACGATATAAAAACTCTGTTTCCCGGCGGGTTTGCAGGTCCTTTGTCAAAGTTCTGTGTGTCCCGGGTATAGCCGAAGCAATTAATATATAAACGGTTATAAAGACCAAAACGGGACGTATATTTGAAACGATGTTTTCCGAAATCATTTTAATTCCAGCCAGGGTGCATAACGGAATAAAGAAACTGAGCGGGCGGTATTCCAAAACATCGCCGCCCATAATAAACAGGTAAAAACCGATATAGGCCGCGAACGTCAACATCAATAGAAATAAAACGCCAAATCCGCTCTGCCGTTTGATGACAAATTTGAAAAACGCCCAGATGATAAAGAAAAACAGCCAGAAATAAAGGGCGTATTCCAAAACGAACGACAAAATATAATCCCGGCCGAAATCAGGAAACAGCCGATCGTAAAACGCTGTAACGGAATTGGGAACGATACTGCCGTAAGTCCGGTACAGCCAGCCGTAATAAAACCAGACGGAACCAAGCAGTAAAAAAGCAATCAGACTTTTGAATTTTGAACGTCCGTGAAAAATAAAGAACAGCAGAAAAACAGCCGAAGCCGGAATAAAAATAAAGCCTTCAAACCTGCATAAAGCCAGCAGAACCGCCGAAACGGACAAATAGACAGGATTTCCGGATTTATCCGCCGTCGCTTCAAATGTCCACCACAGAACCAGAAAATTAAACAGGGCGGTTTCCGTTCCCGAAGTCATGAAAGCTAAAAAAGTTCTGTTTGTCAGCAGGATCAGACATACCGCCAGAAACAAGAGCAGGCTTTTGCGTTGTATGCGGGGGCGCATATTGACGCGGCGCAAAAAGAAAAAGCACAAAATAACCTGTCCAATGGAAAACAGAAATGTTGCCAGATCCGCGCTTTGCGGAGGCGTTATCCCCGCTTTCCAAAGACCGTGCAGGACAGTCAGCCATAAAAAACTGGTAAAACCGCTAACAGCTTCAAACGGCGGCGGATTAAACGTGTATCCCCAGCCTTTGACGGCATTGGACACGTATCTGAAAGAAATAAAAGCGTCATTCGCCGTAAAAGAATAAAGGGATCCCGCGGCGGCAAAAATTACGAATAACAATAAAAACAGCAAAATATATCTGATTTTTCCCGCCGCTGTTTTTGCGTTCCAGTTTTTCAAATCTGCCGGCGTTTCAAAAATCAAGGGTTTGATGCCGAAAATTATGCCGCGCAGAAAATGTTTAATGCTTTCGGAATTGACGGATCTGATTTTGCCGCACAACGCGGGGCCGGCGCGTTTGATTTTTAATTTAATATCTGTCAGTTTCAGTTTTAATTTAAAAAAGCGGTCTTTTACAGCCATGATCAGTTTCCGGAAGACAAGTAAATATTTTCAGGAGCTTTTTCCAAAATCCGCGCGTATTTTTTTGCTCCCAGCATATCAATCAGCAGATCCCAGGACGCCAGACATTCAGAGCTGCCGCGGCAGATATAGATTAAAAACGACGATACCGGTTCGATTGTTTTCAGCTGGTCGCGGACGGTTGTCTTTGCAGCCATGGCTTCTTTTAACAACGGGTAAACGGACGCCATGGCCTGAATCGGATCCTGCCGAATGATCCGGCTTGTACCGCTGGGCGTTAACCCGGCCTGTTTTAAAACGGTCTGGGACAGCAGCGAAACAGACACCTGATTAAAAAATTGTTTGTACGTCATTCCCGTTATTTGTTCGATTTTTTTCGGATCTGTTTCTCCGACCCAGTCGGCGATCATTTTTGTTAAAAGGTCATGATACGTGTCCAGTGTTTCAAAGCGAAGCTGATCGGCTTCGATTAAATAGAAGTTCAAAGATGCATCATTTTTAGCCGCGGTTGAAAAATCGGGCAGAGTGCCCGCACCGCGCAGGACAATGGACGGAACGATTTGCGGCGGCTGACGGACGGGCTGCGAAGCGGTTTCTTCGGCGTTCGGCGCTTTCATTGACAACAGCGGCAGTCTGCCGTCCTCTCCCGAAGACGTTATCTGAATGATTTTTTGCTCCAGAGCCGTAAATTTTTCAGGCTGGAAAATATAGAAATAGCAGAAAGCGATTATTCCCAAAGATAAAGCGACTTTGAACAATCCGCCCAGACACCCGCCGCCGCTCGGCGCTGTCCCGGGGCGTGAAATATTCGGTTTTGCGGGTTTCCCGACAGTATCTGCGAATTCATCGTCCGGTCCCAGATCAATATCGTCATTTTCTTCTGTATAAACGGCATTCGGATCATGATCGAATTTATCTTCAAACGTTTTGGATTCTGTCATTTTTTTCCATTCCTTTTTTCTAAGAAAGATAGTATCTCTTTTTAATTAAAAATCAAAATAAAATCCCGGCTTGTTGTTGCGGGCGGGGTTTGTTATTCTCTGATGACGATAAGGAAAGGGATTTTTTGATGATTTTGGTATTCGGGTCTTTGAACGCTGATTTTTTTCTGTCCGTCCGGACTTTTCCCGCGCCGGGCGAAACTGTTTTAACTCCCGGCGCTTTGGTCAAAGCGGGCGGAAAAGGGGCTAATCAGGCGGCGGCCGCCGCGAAAGCCGGCGGGCTGGTCAAAATGGTCGGCGCCGTCGGAACGGACGAAGTCGCCAAAGTGCCCGTAACGGCTTTAAGGGCCCTGGGCGTTGATTGCTCAGGCATGCAGGTTTCCGAATTGGCGACGGGCATGGCGATGATTATGGTTGACGAACGCGGGGAAAATTCAATTGTTGTAGCCAGTGGCGCAAACACGGCCGTATCCGCGCAAGCCGTCGCGCAGACGGCTTTGAATGAAGACACGATTCTGGTTATGCAGATGGAGGTTCCTCCCGCGGAAAACTTTAAACTGCTGCGCCGGGCCAAAGCTGCGGGAGTCCGAACAGTTTTAAATGTCGCGCCGGCCCGTCCGATCCCCGAAGCGGATCTGAAACTGGCGGATTATCTGATTTTAAATGAAATTGAAGCGGACGCCGTTTACAATTCTTTGTTTGAAAAAACTTTTCTCGGCGTTGAAGAAAAGGCGGCGGCGATTGCCGAAAAAACGGGCGGGGTTTGTCTGATTACCCTGGGGGCGGACGGTGTCGTCGGGGCGGAACGGGGGAAAATGTTCAAAGTTTCCGCTCTGCCCGTCAAACCCGTTGACACGACGGGGGCGGGCGATGCGTTCGTCGGGATTTTCGCCGCCATGCTGGATAACGGACTGGATACGCGGCAGGCTGCCCGGTATGCCGCCGCCGGCGCGGGGCTGGCCTGCCTGAAAATCGGTGCGCAGGAAGCTTTGCCGACATTAAAGGAAATCGAGGCGCGTGTTGAAGAAATTAAAATAAGTTAGGTTTTTTTATGGCATTACGCCGAAAACAGTTATAAACTAATTAAAATTTATTTAATTACAGAGGTTTTTTTCATGCTGATTGCACAGTTGAACCCTATCCCCGGCGATTTGGAAGGTAACCTGAAACTGATTCATTGGGCGGCGGAACAATGCCCGCACTGCAAAGGCGAAACGTTGATTTTGCCGGCGTATGCTTTGACAGGCTGGCCTTTGGGTGATTTGGCGTTTTCAAAATCTTTTATGTCCGAAGTGCATAAAAAGCTGGGTGAAGTTTATCATAACGGCCGTGAAATCCTGACGGCCATTCCCGACGGCGCCGGCGGAGCAACGCCCGTATTACTGAATGAAAAAGGCGTGCATTACGGCAACCGCTTTACGATTGCCGGACGGACTGTCGCCGTTTCCGTCGGATTTGAACCCGTAAACTGCGAAGGATCGGACAAGCTGATCGTTTTGGACGCCAGACCGTTCCGCAGCGGTTCGGTAACGGAAACGCTGGAACATTCCAGAACGTTCGCGACTCGTATCCGTCTGCCTTTGGTTTATACAAATCTGGTCGGCGGCAATGACGGCGCCGTTTTCCCGGGCGGGTCGTTTATGCTGGATCTGGACGGCGGATTTGTTGAATGTCTGCCGCTGTGGGAAACCGGCGTTGCCAGTGTGGACGACATTTCCTGGCCGTGGACGACGGAACCTGAAAACACCTGGCGCGCTCTGACAATGGGATTGGGCGATTTTGTCCGCAAAAACGGATTTAAAGGGGTCGTTTTGGGGCTGTCCGGCGGTTTTGACAGCGCTTTATGCGCCGCGATTGCCGTTGATGCTTTGGGCGCGGATAAAGTACGCGCCGTGATGATGCCGTCCGAATATACGTCAAAAGAAAGTCTGACCGATGCACAGGACGTCGCAAAAGCTTTGGGGATTCGTTATGACATTCTGCCGATCGTCGAACCGTTCGCCTGTTTCGGAAAGCTGCTGGCGCCGATGTTTAAAGGGTATTCGGCCGATACGACGGAAGAAAACCTTCAGGCGCGCCTGCGCGGCGTTTTGCTGATGGCTTTGTCGAACAAGTTCGGCGATTTGCTGTTGGCGACGGGAAATAAATCCGAAGCTTCCGTCGGTTACGCAACGCTTTACGGCGATACATGCGGCGGCTTTGCGCCGATCAATGATTTGTATAAAACGGACGCTTATGCTTTGGCGCGCTGGCGCAACGCAAACCACCCGGCCTGGATTAAAAATAATATTCTGCAGGTAATGCCCGAACGTCTGATTACAAAAGCACCGACGGCTGAACTGCGTGAAGGGCAAAAAGACGAAGATTCTCTGCCGCCGTATGAAACGTTGGACGGCATCTTAAAGCTGCTGGTTGAAAATGACGCCGGTATAGAAGAAGCCGCCGCCGCCGGATATGATGAAGACGTTGTCAGAAAAGTATATACTTTGCTGCACCGCGCCGAATTTAAACGGGCGCAGGGGGCGCCGGGCGTCAAACTGTCTCGCCGTTCTTTTAACGGTGACTGGCATTATCCGATCACCAAGAAGGTCTAGAAACGTGATTACTGTTCGTTTTGCTCCCAGTCCGACGGGGTATATGCATATTGGGAATCTGCGTACCGCGTTGTTGAATTATCTGTTCGCTTTAAGCGTTAAAAAACATACCGGCGAAGATTTTACTTTTGTCCTGCGTATGGACGATACGGATACGGAACGTTCCAAACCCGAATATGAACAGGCCGTTTATGAAGATATGCGCTGGCTGGGAATCAGGTGGGACAGGCTGGAACATCAGTCGGAACGGCTGGATCGTTATCGGCAGGTGCTGGAGGAATTAAAGCGGCGCGGTCTGGTTTATGCCTGTTATGAAACGGCCGAGGAGTTGGAATATAAACGCCGCCGCCAGCGGGCCAGAGGGTTGCCTCCCGTTTACGACCGTTCCGGTTTGAAACTGTCGCCGGAAGAAAAAAACAAACTGGAAGCGGAAGGCCGCCGTCCGCATTATCGTTTTATGCTGGAACACAGGGAAACGTCTTGGGACGATATGGTCCGCGGGCATTGTTCCTATAACGGCGCGCATTTAAGCGATCCGATTATTGTTCGTGAAGACGGAACTTTTCCGTATATGCTGCCGTCCGTGATTGACGATATGGATTTCGGGATCACGCATATTATCCGCGGGGAAGACCATGTTACCAATACGGCGGTTCAGATACAGATGTTTGAAGCTTTGGGAGCAAAGATTCCCGTATTCGGTCACCCGCCGCTGTTAACGGGGCGGGAAGGAAAGCTGTCAAAGCGTCTGGGATCGCTGAGTTCCCGCGAATTGCGCGAACAGGGAATTGAACCGATGACGATCGCCTGTCTGCTGGCGCGTTTGGGAACGTCTGATCCCGTCGTTGTCAGCCAAAGCTGGGAAGAATTGGCGGGGCATTTCGATTTAACGCGTTTCGGCCGGGCTCAGCCGCATTTTGATACGGACGATTTGTTTAAGTTAAATCCGCGCGTCGTGCGTTCTATGGATCTGGCGACGGTCAACGCTCGTCTGGCAGAACGCGGCGAACAGAAAATAACGGCGGCATTCTGGGCGGCGGTCAGTCCGAATATTGACAAGATCGGCGATATTGCCGAATGGGCATATGTTTGCAATTCCGGCGATGTTTTTTCATTAAACGACAATGACCGCCTTTTCTGCCGCCAAACGGCAGAGTTGCTGCCGCCGGGGGACTTTGACGAAACGACTTTCGGCGTTTGGACGGCTGCCGTCAAAGAAAAAACAGGCCGGAAAGGCCGGGATTTGTTCCACCCGATCCGTCTGGCTTTGACCGGACGGGAACAGGGGCCCGAATTGAAAATGCTGCTGCCCGTACTGGGGCGTGAAAAAACGATTATGCGTCTGCAAGGATAATAAAATGACCTTTACAGTATTTAATACTTTGACCCGTCGAAAAGAACCGTTTGTTCCTTTAGATGAAAACAATGTTCGCATGTATGTATGCGGGCCGACGGTTTACGACCGTGCTCATATCGGCAATGCCCGCCCGATTATTGTGTTCGATACATTGTATCGTTTGCTGAAACACCTGTATCCGAAAGTTACTTATGTCCGAAATATTACGGACGTTGATGACAAAATTATCAAAAAATCGCAGGAAAGCGGCGAACCGATTAATGTCATTACGGAAAAAACGTCGCGCTTTTTCCATGAAGATATTGCCGAATTGAATGCTTTGCCGCCGGACATCGAACCGCGCGCAACACAGCATATCGCAGAAATGATCGATCTGGTTAAACATCTGGTTGACAACGGGTGTGCCTATGAAGCTCAGGGACACGTTTTGTTCAGCGTGTCAAAAATGAAGAATTACGGGGCGCTGTCCGGCCGGTCAATGGACGAAATGATTGCCGGCGCGCGGGTGGAAGTCGCACCGTATAAAAAAGAACCCGGCGACTTTATTTTATGGAAGCCGTCCGATGAAACGCAGCCGGGGTGGGACAGTCCGTGGGGGTTCGGCCGTCCGGGCTGGCATTTGGAATGTTCCGCGATGAGCAGCAAATATCTGGGGGAAACTTTTGATATTCACGGCGGCGGACAGGATTTGATTTTCCCGCATCATGAAAATGAAATCGCGCAGTCCTGCTGTGCCTTCGGGCATGATTTTTATGCCAAATACTGGCTGCATAACGGTCATTTAATGGTTAACGGCGAAAAAATGTCCAAATCGCTGGGTAATTTCTTTACCATTCGGGAAATTCTGGATCAGGTGCCGGGTGAAGCTTTCCGTTTGTATACGCTGGGAACCCATTATCATCAGCCGTTAAACTGGCTGCCGGAAGGGCTGAAACAGGCCAAACAGACAATGGATCGTTTTTATACGGCTTTGCGTTCGACGCCGTCTGTTGATTTAACCGGAGCGAAACCGGACGGCGAAGTCGTTGAAGCGTTAAAGGACGATTTGAATACGCCCAAAGCAATCGCCGTTTTGCATTCGCTGGCGACGGCGTTGAATAAAGCGGAATCCGCGGATAAACAGGCGGAAATTAAAAAAGAACTGATTGCGTCGGCGCATTTGATGGGATTGTTGTATCAGGATCCCGAAGAATGGTTTCGTGCCGGTTCCGCATCAGCGGCGGGGCAGGGGATCGGCGAATCGGAAATTGAGGCGTTAATTCAAAAACGTGCCGACGCTCGCAAAGCCAAAGATTTCGCGACGGCAGACGCGGTGCGTAAAGAATTGGCGGATAAAGGCGTTATTATCGAAGATACACCGGCCGGCACACAATGGAAAAGGGCGTAAGGAAATCCTATAACTTATTGATGGAAGAGCGTTTTGCCTTTTTTTGGCAAAAAAACGTCCAGTGACATATATTTGTAACTATTCCTTTTTGCTGAAAAGGAGTATTCTTAAATAAGGTAGAAATTTATCGGCGAGGGTGCGATGAAAAAAACACAAGACAAAACGACATGTTGCTTAACAGCTGCGGTTTCTTTGGCTGTTGTGTTAACGGCTTCTTTGGCCAATGCGCAGGCTTTGCCGGCTGATCCGTGGGCTGCCCAACAGCCGGTTCAGCAGGTTCAGCAGCCCACTGCTCCGATATCGGGGGTGCAGACCGGAGCAACAAGCGCAACAGTTGTTCAGGTGCAGCAGGTCGGCCCTGTCATTTACGGTTCTCAGCCGTATCAGCCGACGTATGAAGGCGGCAGCAGTAATATCTGGAATACCAAAATGCCGGAATTTACCGGAGAAATGACAACGTGGGGCACCGATTACGGTCAGCGCGCAACGGCGCCGGAAGTTAATATGCATAATATGCTGTCTTTGACACAGCATTTGCGCAATATGGGATATAAAATTCCGGACACGTTCGAAAAACGGATAAAGGCTGCTCCGGGGGCGGTTCGTAACCGTATTTATAAAGCGATGCGCGATTTGGAACGCCAAAATGATCCTTTTTCGGAAGGGGTCCGCTTTTTTCTGGATCAGTTTGAAAATGAAACAGGGTTGTCATATGATAATCTGATCGGGAACTCTTTGGATTTGATGTCATCAAAATAGTAAAAATTGAAAAAACACCGTCTGTTTCAGGCGGTGTTTTTGTATAAAGAAATTAAGTTTCCTTTGTTTTAAATATATCCATACTGCCTGATCGAAAATCTTCCAAATCAAGTGTGATATAAGAAAACCCCAGTTTTTTTAAATACTCTGTTATTTTTTCGGCATGCTGCAGAACCGCCGTAAAACTGTCCGGAGTGGTTTCGATACGGGCAAGGTTATCATGACAGCGCAGGCGGATATTTCCTGCGTGAGGCAGTATTTTTTGTAAAAAATCTTCTCCGAGGGCGGCTTTGTTTATTTTTTCAAAACTAAGTTCCGTATCATATTCAAAACGTGTCACAAGACATGGCGCGGAAGGTTTGGTTGCGTTTTTTAATCCGAGTTCTTCGGCTGTCCGGCGGATTTCTTTTTTGGAAATTCCCAGCTCTGCCAAAGGAGAAAGAACACCAAGTTCTTTTAAAGCTTTCAATCCTGGACGGTAAACGTTTAAATCGTCCGCGTTTGTCCCGTCAATAACGGTTTTTAATCCTTTTTCGCGAGCAATATTGATTAAACGGGAAAAAATGTCTTTTTTACACCAGTAACAGCGGTCGGAACGATTGTTTTTGACCGCGGGCAAAGACAGCGGATCTGTTTGAAACGGAATCAGTTCCGTATTGTATAAAATGCACAGGGAATGTACGTCACTGATATCCGTTTTTTTTTGAAAAACGGACTGTGCGTAAAAAGCGGCGGCAGGGAAAGGCCGTTCATTATACAGATCATGTAAAACGGCCAGCAGCAGAGTGCTATCTGTCCCGCCGGAAAACGCCAGTGCAATGCCGGCGGAGCATAAGGGGCGCAGATATTCTTTTATACGATCAGCTGTGTTCATCTTCTTTTTCCGCCTGCAAAGCCGCCTGTTCGTAAAGGATACGCAGAGGTTTTCCCGATTTTTCAGCCGCGACCCGGACGCTTTCGTATTCGGGATAATACCGCACAATGTCTTTCAAAAAACATTTCTTAACGGCAATGTCTGCTTCCGGTAAAGATACGGTCATCATTGTGCGCGACATGCATGTTCTGTCAACCGGGTATTTTCTCAATCCGATCGTGGAAGTATAACGAAAAACGGTTTTTTCTATTTCTTCCAATTCTTTTTCTCCGGTTATTATCCGCAGAATATAAGCCGGACGGTTTTTTTTCATAAAACAGGGAATGAAATGAACGTCGCGCGCGCCGGCCGATGTCAGTTTTTCCATCGCAAACCCCAGCTCTTCGCCGGCGGCATCATCAATATTACATTCGACGATATAAATCTGATCGTTATTTGAATCCTCTTCAATAATCATGGCCCGCAACAGATTGGCGCGTCCGAAGTCGCGTTTGCCCAGTCCTGTTCCTGTTTTGACGATTTTGTATTGTTTCGGTAATGACGAACGTGTGCGCAAAGCGGCGGCTATGGCAATGCCTGTCGGTGTTACCATTTCACCCGTCACACCGGAAGAACGAAGCGGTATACCGTATTGTTCCGCAATATTCAGAACCGCCGGGACAGGGACGGGCAGATCGCCGTGTTGACAGCTGACAAAACCTGATCCTTCGGTTAATCCGGTGACAATACAGTCAGTAATGTTCAAATCGTCAATTAAAACCGCGGCGGAAATAATATCGACAATCGAATCAACGGCGCCGACTTCGTGAAAATGAACTTCACTGACAGGACAGCCGTGAGCTTTACTTTCTGCCTGCGCGACAATTAAAAAAATCTTTTTGGCCAGTTCTTTTGCCCGTCCGGTCATTTGCGCCTGTTCAATAACGGCATAAATATCATTTAAGTGACGATGTTCATGTGAGTGATGGTGTTCGTGGGGGTGTTTATGATCATGGCCCGCGTGTTCATGCAGAATAACGTCAAAGTCACACCCGGTAATGCCGTAGGACTGTTTGGAAGAAATACGGTAATCGAATTCCTTGACGGTCAGACTTTTTAAAGCTTGATTCAGTTTTTGCGCGTCAGCTCCCAGATCCAGCAGCGCCGCGACGGTCATGTCGCCGCTGATGCCGCATGCTCCTTCCAAGTACAGAACAGTATTCATTTTGTTTTCCTTCCGATCAGTCTGATAATTTTACAGGCCAGCACACCCGCGCCGAATCCGTTGTCAATATTAACGACGGAAACTCCTTCGGCGCAGGAATTGAGCATGGTTAATAAAGCCGATATTCCAGAAAAAGAAGCGCCGTAACCGACAGACGTCGGTACGGCAATGACGGGCAAATCAACCAGGCCGGCAATAACGCCGGGCAGGGCGCCTTCCATTCCGGCGACGGCAATAACAACGTCGGCTTTGCGTATGTCGTCCAATTTGGCAAACAACCGGTGAATCCCTGCGACGCCGACGTCAAAGCAGCGCTCTACGTTCGCCCCGAAAAATTCGGCTGTTTCGGCGGCTTCTTGTGCGACCGGCAAATCGGCCGTTCCACCGGTACAGACGGCTATTTTCCCGATCAGACAGGGTTGAACGCCCTTTTTTAAACTGATTATTTTTGAAACGGAGTCATATTGAACGTCGGGAATTTCATTGCGGACGTATTCAAACTGTTCGGCACTGCATTTTGTTCCCAGAACGGATTTACTTTGTTGGGAAAAAGCCTGTAAAATAGCTAAAAGCTGTTCTTTTGTTTTTCCGGGGCAGAAAATCGTTTCGTTCATACCCGTTCTGTCTGCGCGGCTGGTGTCCAGTTTGGCAAAGCCCAGATCTGTAAAATGATCGGAAGTCATAGCGTTGTTCCTTAGAAATTTTTTCTAAGATAACAATTAAAGTTGACTTTAAGTCAACACGTTTTTTTCTTTAAGGAAAAAATATCATTTAAAGAAGTCAGACAAGGAAAAACCAGATATTTAGCGCGCCGATGAAAATCAGCAGACAGCCGTAAGGAACAAGCATGTAGGCGGAAAGCAGGTCGATTTTTCTGAAAGCGGCGAATGTCAAAGTCAAAAGGATAAAGGCGGCGAACAAATCTGTCAGTGCAGTTCCAAAAAAGCGCAGACCGAAAAAAATGCCCGGCCATAACAGCCCCAGAATGAACTGGGCCCAAAAAAGCAGCACCGCCGTTTCGTACATCATTTTTTTGGGGTGTTCCGAAATAATACCGAAAGCCAATCCCTGCATTAAATAAGACAGAAGGCAGAAAATATACAGAAAGACAGGCGAAACGGGCAGTTCCAGATACATATTTTCATACTGAATTTTATTCCAGTATTCTTCCAGCGTAAAGGCAAATAAAACGCCTGCGGCGACGCACAACAGCAGGAATAACAGGATATGTGTTTTAAAAACAGGTATCTTTTGCGGCATTTTGTTTCCTCCGGTCCGGATTATCATGCGCCTGTTTTTGCGGAACGGAAAGATAAGCAAGATGTTATATCTGTCGGTTTAACAGGCTTAGTCCGGTTTGAAAACTTTTTGTTATGTGTAATCTCATATTGTTTAAATTGTTTTTGTTCGCCTTTTTCATATCTTAAGCTGAGGATTGCTTCATCAACAGGGTGTCACGAACGGTAAGATTCTTCTTGCATTTATAATTAAATTATAACATAATGTTATTGGTTCAAAAAAGTATGCTCATCAGAACAACAGGCTTGACAAGCCTGTTTTTTTTATGAGGTAAAAAAATGACGATAAGCATAACGACAAACAAAGCGGCTTATATCGGAAACGGGGTGGCGATAAGTTTTGCAATCCCGTTTCCTTTTTTAGCTCAAGAGCATTTAAAGGTTTACCAGCTTTTGAACGATATTCAAACGGAACGAACGGACTGGACAGTTTCGGAAGGCAATCTGGTGTTTGCCACTGCGCCTGCGGACAATGCGCAAATCGTAATTATGCGCGAAGTGCCGCTGACGCAGGAAACGGACTATCGTGAAAACGAGATTTTGCCGGCGGAAACGCTGGAACGGTGCTTTGACAAGCTGACGATGCAGATCCAACAGCTGGCGGAGAAAGCCGCGCGCGCGGTGACGGTCGACGTTTTCGACGACACACAGGCGGACAGTTTGATTCCGTCAATCCGAAAAGCGGTTTCGGATTCGGCGGTATATGCGGCTGCAGCGCAAAATAAAGCACAGGAAGCGTCCCAAAAAGCTCAAAACGCAGAACAGTCGGCTCAGACCGCCGCTGATAAAGCAACAATCGCGACAAATAAATCAGTTGAAGTCGCAAATGCTTTATTTACTAAAGCGGACAAGGATTTGTCGAACTGCACCAAACCGTATGTGACGGAAACGTATCACAGCGGCACGGAGTGGTATCGGGTTTGGTCTGACGGCTGGATTGAGCAGGGAGGAAACATCTTGTCAGGAACACATTTGTTCTTCAGAAAAGCGTTTACGACAACGGATTATACAATTACCGGAAATGAAACGGGACGACAGGCTGAAGACGATAATTGTCGGGCTGTCAAATTCCGTAATATTCATACAAATACTTGCTATGTGGTTGCGCCGAATAATCCGGTGTCCGTTTCTTGGAAAGCTTGCGGATATTAAAAAAAATCCCCCGCGATTATTATTTTCGCGGGGGATATATATTTCATCATTTTATATGAATAAGTCTTTCAATATCATCATTCATTTTTATTCTTGATTCTTTGTCGTCGAAAAAACTTTTGACTCTATAAAAAATGTTCGTTTTTCTTATATATACTAAATATTCTTTCCACGCAATATCGTTTTTTGGAAAAAGGCTCTTTCACTGCTTCTTTTCCAAAGTCAAACAAACACCCCGCTCTATGAAAAAACGGAACAAATAACCAAAATAAAATACAACAAACTGGTCATTTCCCTGTTTGAAACGGACGAGAATCCGACGCCGTATCATTGGCGTTTCATTCCCGATCCGAAGCAACTGCATCATCGCGAATTTTTCATTTCGAACTTTGCCAAAGACAGCAAAAATTACGGCGTCTTCACGGAAACAAACGCCGACCGGTTTGACGCGGACGGATTAACGTTCAAAGGACGTAATTTGTTCAACTACACGACACCGGCGGCGTATCCGTTACCGTTGATCGGGAAAACGAAAGCGATAACAGAAATTCTGGAATTTTTCAAACCGAAACACCTGTTCGGCGTTGGTCGTTGGGGCGAACATCTGCATCATAACCACGATGTTTGTATAAAACACGCAATCGATTTTGTAGAAGCATTATAAAAAAGGACAGAACGCAAATGAATAAAATCATACAAAATTTTATGAACAATCACGCAATAGAATATGATTTGCAGAATTATTCCGAAAGAAGGTTCTTTGAACATTTTATGAACAGATGCATTATTAATAAATATTCTGTCGAACGTTTTGATCCTGATGACATAATGACACAAAATTGAGAAATTGGAATAGACGGTACCGCAATTCTTATAAATGGAATTCTCGTTAATGAAATTTCTGATATAGAGAACGTCTTAACCCATGAAACAGAGCCATCTGTAAAATTTGTGTTCATTCAATCCAAGACAAGTGAACACTTTGACTCTGCTGAGATAGGAACGTTTTTTTTACGCATATTAAGACAAAAAACTTAAGAGTTTCCCTTTTGTTTCAGAAAAGAGTAAAGCGAGCTGGCGCTTATTCCCGTCATTCGGGCGATTTTTGCCTTTCCGATCCCTTGTTTTAACAATTTCCTGATTTTCTTTTCCTTGCCGTTCCAAATGCGTTTTCGGTTCTTTCGGCCTCTGGGACGGCCAAGAGAACGGCCTTGAGATTTCAAACGCTGCA
>URSF01000003.1 GCA_900550445.1 uncultured Rhodospirillaceae bacterium
TCATCGTTTACAGCGTGGACTACCAGGGTATCTAATCCTGTTTGCTCCCCACGCTCTCGCGCCTCAGCGTCAGTAATCGGCCAGATAACCGCCTTCGCCACCGGTGTTCTATCCAATATCTACGAATTTCACCTCTACACTGGATATTCCGTTATCCTCTCCGATACTCCAGGCTATCAGTATCAATGGCAGGTCCCAGGTTAAGCCCAGGGGTTTCACCACTAACTTGATCGCCAGCCTACACGCCCTTTACACCCAGTAATTCCGAACAACGCTTGCACCCTTCGTATTACCGCGGCTGCTGGCACGAAGTTTGCCGGTGCTTATTCTCATGGTACCGTCATCATCTTCCCATGTAAAAGAGCTTTACAACCCGAAGGCCGTCTTCACTCACGCGGCATGGCTGGATCAGGGTCTCCCCCATTGTCCAATATTCCCCACTGCTGCCTCCCGTAGGAGTTTGGGCCGTGTCTCAGTCCCAATGTGGCTGATCATCCTCTCAGACCAGCTATAGATCGTCGGTTTGGTAGGCCGTTACCCCACCAACTGCCTAATCTAACGCAGGCTCCTCTATCGGCCGATCGCTCGTCTCACCCTCAGGTCTTACCAGGTTTTACCCTCCGTTTCCAGAGGCTATCCCTGTCCAATAGACAGATTCCTACGCGTTACTCACCCGTGCGCCACTGATATAATGTGCAAGCACATCATATTCCGTTCGACTTGCATGTGTTAAGCCTGCCGCCAGCGTTCGTTCTGAGCCAGGATCAAACTCTCATGTTTATTCTCTCTCTAAGCCAATCCTGACGCACATTACTCATCTAGCGTTAAATACTCGCGTATTCGCTTACTTACTAAATTGACAGAGGTCTCTAAATACTAACTCTTTCAAACCCTGAACTCTCTCGCCCAGAGCCCTACTCCCTCGTACTTCTTATACCTCGTCCAATGTACATCAACACTGACCATCAATATCAACAGCCACCGCCTGTACATCTCTTCTCTCTCAACTTCCTAACTCTGTCTAATAACTCTAAATCACGCTATCCAGCGCAAGAAACGTATATAAGGGCTCTCTATCCCTTTGTCAATAGACTTTTTATTTTTTTCTCCGAATTTTTAAAAATTATTTCATTTTATTGATCATTTCGATCAAACGGTTGATCGTTTTCATATCCGGACGGCCGTTTTTCACGATTTCATCATACAAAAACAAGACCAGGTCGGCAAAATTTTCGGAATCTGTCCGTTCATACACGGGCTTGAGCGTTTCAAGACATTCTGCCAGAACGGATCTGTCAATTGCGGATTCGGTGCCGACAGCCGATTCGGGCAGAGTGATCGGCAGAATATTTCCGACAGGCGCAATCATCGTAATGCAGTTTTTCAAACGCTTTTCCGTAAACAAACTCTGATATCCCGTTTCGTCGGGATCAAGCCAGCCGGATAAAGAAACGGAGTTTTCTTCTTCCGAATCGAAAATTTTAATCGTGGCCAAAGAAATTTCTTTGCCTTTAACGAACGTTTTTGTTCTGACCAGCGCCGGTTTTCCGATTTCAACGGGGCGATTCGGATAGATAATGCAGACATTCCCGTCAGAAATACCGGCCGGAATCATTGACTTCCCGCGGCATAAAACGGCAAAAGCATTTTCTTCCGCCATAAATGACGGCAGCAAAATATGGCCGGTCAAATCCGATTCGTTAAACCAGCCTTGAGCTATTCCGCAGTTAGCCAGACCGATCAACGGCAACGGGGCAAACGAAAAATCAGACGAATCCGATTCGCCGGATCCTAACAAAAGCCAATCCAGAGAAACATTGCACCGCTGTGCAATACGGCACAGATGGTCATGTTTCGGAATATCGTAATTATTCCATATTCTGGCAAATGTTGCGCTGGGTATTCCCATACGTTTTGCCCAGCGAAAAGGCTCTTCCGTTCCGATGAGTAAAGCTAAACGTTGATGAAAAGCTTCATTTTTTGTTGTGCTGTTCATATCTTCTGCTCTCCGAAAAAAGGCCTAAAATCTTCCAAAAGCAGAAAATATTTCCGAAAACGAACTTTTTATTTGAAAATTTCCGTTTTCGGAGTTATTCTTTCAGGTATAACAAAAAGGACTTTTACAGAAAGCCCGACAGCCTCTGGAAAAGTTATGTTATACCGCTCGTTCGGTTTGACAGACGAATCTTCTGCATAGTATCTGCTGTCAAACCGGGACAAGAAGATTAGGCCTTCTAAAAAACCCGAACTTAAACTGGTTATTTAAGTTCGGGTCTATTTTATAGATTTTTTCATTTTTTAGAACTGTTTTTCATCATCTGCCTTTTTTTTCGCCTTTCCAAAAACCTTTTGAAAAACAGTTTGAACACCTGATTTCAGGACTATCAAAAGCTTTTTAAAGAACAGACCGAGTGACTTGCCGGCGACCTTAAACAGCTTTACCAGCAGGTATTCAAGTATCATGGGCGAAAACATAATTAATATGTATTTAGCCAGCGACCAGGCCGTGTAATCAAAAAAGAAAGAAAGAAAAACCCCGAAACATACGCCGATACAGTAACGCAGTTTTTTATCAAAAAACAAAAAAGGAATCAGATTAACTACAAACAAAAACAAAAAAGTACAAAACAACAGAATCGCCGTTTCCTGGCCGATAAAAGAAAAAACAGCGGCAATCACATTTTTAACACTGACGAACAGATCTCTGATTTCCAGCATATCCTGATTAAATTTGTCAACGGAATCGGTAAAACCGTGATATTTTTCCTGCAGCGTATCCATAGCTTGCATCATATTATCACGAAAAGCTTCAAACATATGCGGCTCCTATTGAACGGTTTCGCTTAACCCTTTGGTTTTAATCAGATTCGTATACTCTTTGGCAAAAGAATGAAAACTTTCCGCCGATTCAACTTCTTTAGCGACCTGATGATAGTCCAGCAGCCCCTGCTGAGGTGTTTTTGTAATAAAATCAAATGCCTGAGCCAGAGTCGTTTTTTCCATATACGGCATAAAGTTTTCCCGCAGCCGCATAACGACTTTCGGCCGGCCGGCCAGCCGCAGCGCCGCGGCCCAATCCAAAACGCGCTGAGCTTCCTGTTGTGTCAAAGGAACATTCGGCTGCGGGCGGGCGATCAATAATTTCAAAGCATCGGCTGCTTTATCCCACATCTGTGCCTGCCAGAAAATTTCGGCGCGCAGCATTTTAGCTTCTTCCGAATTATCGTTTTCCAGCAATTCCGCGGCTTCATCTGTTTTTTTCAAATCCGCCAGAGCTTTAGCTTTAATATAACGCCGCTGCTTTTGAAGCTTATCCGAAAAGCGGCTGTTTTCACTGATTTTCAAAGCTTTCAAAGCCTTATCCGGTTCTTTATTCAGTAAACGCACCAAAGCCAAACGCGTTGAAATCAAGCCGCGCTCTTTACTGCCGATCGGTTGACGAATTTGATCGTCCAGCAGATCCGCGGCACGGTCCAGCAAATCGATAGAAACCAACCGATCCGCCAAACGACGCACGATTTGCGCCCCTTTTTCGCCGGCAGGCGTCAAATCTTTGAATTCGTCGTATAAAGCAATCGCCTTTACCGGAGACAAAACATTTTCATTTTCATTCAAATAAAGATTCTGGAAAATATCTTCCATCAGTTTTTGGATATTTTTGCTTTCCGGCAGACCTTCGAAACGAATCTGCATATCTTTTAAAATATGCAGAACCTGCGAAAAATTCTTTTGATCCTGATAAGCGGCCACCAGCATGGTCATCAGATTGTATTCAAATTCACCGCCGCGCCAGGCATACGACAACCGTTCCAACTCTTCGATTCGTTCTTGCGGCGTGATTGCGTTCGCGCGCGTATCCATGCGCACTTTTTCCAATCCGCCCATAGCGCGGAAATAAAAATCGGTTCCTTCGGCCAGCTGTTTCATTTCGCTGCGGGCCAAAGTATACATACCGGTCGTTTCCTGCCACAAAGCATGATAAAAAGTAATTTCGTTATTTTCGGATTCGGAATTCTGTGAATTATAAGCGGCTTCCATAAAATTCTGGATAGAAAATTCGTCGCCCCCGGCAACGGCGGCATGCAGCCCGGCCAGAGCCAGCCGCGTTTTTATCGGATACGGATACGCTTGCAGAATCGCCATATTATCTTTCATCGTCTGCAGATAGATTTCCGGCGTGCGCGAAGAAGCAGCCAGCGTCGCCGCGCGCCAGTAATCTGAAGCCATATCATCTTTTAATAACGGCGAAGACAAATCTTTTATCGCCTCATCATAGCGCATCAGCATAAAATTAATGGCCCCGCGCAAAGCAATCAGCCCCGGCAGCTTTGCCAAAGCCGGATTATCGGCGGCAATCACGCGGACAATACTCATCGCTTCGGGATACATGCCGTTCGCAAAGTAATAACGCGCCAGAATCAGACGTTGAACGTCTTTATCTTTTTTATCGGCTTTCAGGACATTATCCTGCAAAATTTTTAAATTTTTCAAATAATTTCCGGGATCGTTCGAGGACCACGCGGCCACGTCGAGAATTTGGGACAAGGGATCGGCATTAATTTTCGATTTAGCCAAAAAAGACAGAATATCTTCCGATGAAAAACGCATGCCGCCCTCCGGGCCGCGGACTTCAATCCCCGATGTCGAAGCATAAACGTTCAAATCTTCAATATTAGGAATAATGACCATGCCCTGCGCCGTTTGCAAAAATCCGGCATCTACGAACGAACGCGGATTGGGCACGCCTTTGCCCAGCGAAAAAATCGGCACGATATACATCAGGTCGCCGACTTCCGGATCAATCAGAGGAATAACCTGCGGCGATTCGTCCAAAGGAACAAAAATCCGCGCGCCGAAAGGCGTTTTACGCTGTAAAATCAAATCAACCGATTGTTTCGGCCGGATCGGCTGATACATCAGATCGACGACCCACAACAACCCTTCCCGGCGCAGACTGGGATTATATCCCTTTTCCGTCACCAGACGGAAAATCGTCGCATGAGAATGCGGCACCTGAATCATCTCATGAATGATGTCTTTGTATAATTCACGTTCCAGACTGAAATCAAAATCGCCCTTCCGGTCAAAAACGATCCACACATAACCGTCACGACGAAACGCGGCGACGGCCGTCATACGGTTCCAGGGAAAACTGAGCGTCGCCGCGCGATACCCCGACACATCTTCCTGCTGTACTTCCTTTTTCTGGCCTGTTCGGTTTTCAAAAATCTGCGGGCTGGATAAGTTTAGGGAAATATTTGTCTGCGATTCCGTATAAGGAATTTTGGATAAATCAATTTCCTGTGCAGGAACGGCTTTGTTTTCATTATCAATATCGTCAATAATTTCCTGTTCGGCAGCAATCGGCCGTTCTGCCGGCAAAACAGACGGAACGACGTTTTTTCCCTGTGATTTTTCGGGCGGCCGGTCCGGCTGTTTTTCCTTTTCCCGCAGCACAACAAAAATATCACGGCCGTCCTTTCGGGCAAAAGCGCTGCCGTCTTTCGGCAAAACGACAGAAAAAATCAACTGCCCGTTTTTTTGCGTCAACTCCATTTGGCGCCATTGCGCCGGCAGAGCGGTCAATATTTGTTTTAACCGGCCGGCCGGAACGGAAGACTGAGTTAAAAATGTCAAAGAATACCGCCCCGCGTCAGTATTTTCGGAAAAATCGACCGCGCCGCCCCAGGAAAACTGCAGCCGTGTTTCATGTTCGCGCTGCACAACCGACAGACGGGGCGCCGGCGGAACTGCCGCGGAAACCTGTACGGCAAACAGCCATACCCACATAAACGCCGCGATTTTTTTCAGTCTGCCCATTTCCCGTCCGATCCCGCTTTATTAAAAAGAACCGAACAAAGTCGTCATTCTTTTTCTTAACGTCGCTTTAGTAAAAGGTTTGGCAATAAAATCCGCCGCGCCGGCATTACGCATAACGTCGGTTAATTCCTCATTGCTTTCGGCGCTGACGACGACAAACGGCGTATCTTTCAGTTTTTCGTTGCCGCGCATTGTTTTTAAGAAATCCTCGCCGGACATCGGTCCGGTCCGCCAATCAAAAATAACCAGCCCGCAAGTCTGCTTTTGTAAAATATCCAAAGCTTCGTCCGTTGTAGCGGCCTCTATTGTATTCAAAAAGCCCAGTTGATTGAACAAATTGCGAATGACGCCGCGCATTGTTTGATAATCATCAACAATCAGCACACAAATTCCTTTATCCACAGCCATTTTTATCCTCATTTTGGCAATACGACAAGGCAGTTTAATTTATATTAAGTGTTTATAAAAGCCCTTTTAATTAAAAAGGCTTTTATTTTTTCTGTTCCATGTCGGGGCCGTCGTATCCGGGCAGCGCTCTTTTATTTGCCAGTTCGGACGTCAGCGCGTTTGCTTTGGCCGAATCCATCAATGCCAGAATCGGCGCCGCCTTTGATTCTTTCATCTGTTCAAAAACGCGCACCAGCAAAGGCATTTCCATATCGTTAAACAAACGGGCCGCTTCTTTGGGTTTCATGGTTGAATAAATTTTGACCAGATTATTCAGCCGATCACGTTCTTTTTCATCATAAACGCCGATCAGATCTTTAATAGAAGCTTCCAGTTCTTTTAATTTGGCGATTTTTACATCTATCTGCGCTTCGGCGGCTTTTAAAACGCCGGCCTTTTGTTCGATGCTGCGTTCCCGGATATCCAGTTCTTCGCGTCGTTGAGCCAATTTCTGCAGGATTTCCAGTTCGGATTGTGAAAAGCTTTTACCGGATTCTTTGTTTTCCGGCTGCTGAGTTCTGTTTTTTTCCGCGTCGGAAACGGCCTGCGTGATTTTAGAAGATAAAGACCCCGCTTTTGCTTCGGCAGCCATAGCCGACGACTGCGCCTGAACGGGCGTTACGGCGACAGCAGACTGTTCGCCGGCGGATTGAGGCAGAACCAAATTCCGCCAGACCACCCCGACACGCACGGACAGCATCAGAACACAGAAAAAAATAACCAAAGGCAGCAGCCTGAACCGGGCGGCGCGCGATTTTTTTGTTTTTTCCCTGCGCACGGAAGCGGAAGTTTTCATTTCAGCCATCACCGGTACTCCTAACGCATGGACTGCAAAGCTTTAAGCAGCTCCCGTTCCGCTTCCGACCGGTCGGCGCCGATCTCTTCTTCCGGAACGGGAACAAAAGCTTTTTTGGTTGTTTTCGGCGCTTTTGGTCCTTCGACATCGCGTAAAATATCCTGCGCCGCAGAAACCGCCGATGAAATCAGGTCTTCCGGATTTTCGGCCAGCACCCGTTTCTTTTTCGGTTTGGCTGCAAAAGGCGAAGCCGCCTTTGCTTCTTCGGCCGGATTGATCAGATTGTCAGCCGGACGGCCTGCCGAAGGAACCGCGCGCATCGAATCTTCCAGCCGCTGGACAATCGTATCGGCCCGTTCGATCATAAAAGCCATATCGTCACGCAAAGTCTGCGCTTTTTGTATCTGTTCGCGCAGCAAACCGCCGGCGCTGTCCGCGGCCTGCTTTAATCTGGGAATACCGGATTCCGCCCGTGTTGTCGCATCGTTAAACGCTTCGATCAACCGTCCCAGATCCGCCCGGCTGTTGCGCAGAACTTCCAGACGTTTGTTCAAAATAATCGCGAAAATAATCGTCGGCACCAAAAGACAGATCACGACAATATTGATAAAAAGTTCGACTGACATGAGCTTTAATCCTTCTGCCGTTTAATTTTATCTTCGATCTGAACGGCGATATGATCACCCTTGCGCCCCATGCGCCCGTAAAACATCGGAATGTCGCCGCAGACCATTTCCACTTCGGAATCAGGCGTCGCGTTTAACAGCAGACGCGTTCCGACTTTCCATTTCAACACTTGTTTCAACGACGTCATATGTCTGTCCAAAACGGCCAGCAGATCAATTTCGCTGACCCACAACGCTTCGGCCAGATGGTTTTCCCAAATACTGTCGCGGCCGAATTTTTCCCCCATAAATCCCTGCAGCAACAATTCGCGCACCGGTTCCAGCATGGCGTACGGCAGCAACAGTTCAATCCTGCCGCCCCGGTCTTCCATGTCAATTCTGAATTTGGCGACGACGGCCGCGTTTGACGGACGTGAAATCATGGCAAAGCGTGGATTTGTTTCCAAACGGTCGAACCGGAATGTCACCGGCGACAGCGGATCAAAAGCCGCCGACAGATCCGACAAAACCAGATGCAGCATTTTTTCGATCAGATTACGTTCGATCAGCGTATACGGTCTGCCGTCCAGACGCATTGCCGCCGTTCCCCGCCGGCCGCCCAGCAACACGTCAACCATCGTATAAATCAGGGACGAATCGATTGTCATTAAACCGAAATTATCCCATTCTTCGGCTTTAAACACAGACATCATGGACGGCTGCGCGACGGCGTCCAGATAATCGCCGAAACGCATGGTGTCTATTCCTTCCAGCGTAATTTCAATGTTAAACTGAGTAAAATTACGCAAAGTCGTTGACATCAAACGCACCAGCCGGTCGAAAACGATTTCCAGCATCGGCAGACGTTCATAAGAAACCGTAGACGTATTTAACAGCGCCTGAACACCCGTTTGTTCGTCGTGTTCAATCCCGTTATTCAGCAGGCTGTCAATTTCGTCCTGATTTAAAATCTGGGAAACGTCCTGCCTGTCCTGAGCAAACCCGTCAGAATTTACAGACATTCCCGTCTGCATTTGTTCAGTCGTCAGGTTGTTTTGCCTGTCTTGTGCCATGCGGTCCTCTTATTGAATCAAAATTTCTTTAAACAGCACGTCGTTTACTTTTACCGGCGCCAGAATACGGTTCAGCCGGCCCTGAATTTCTTCTTTCAGCCGGTAAGTCCCGACAGATCCCTGCAATTCTTCCAACCGCATTTCCCGCAGATAAAACTGCAGACTGTCGATAATGCGCGGCAGCATTTTTTCCGCCTGTCCGGCATCGGCGGCGGAATTCATTTCCAGCGCCACTTTGATTTTAAAATAAATCGGTTTCTGTCCCGGCCGGGCGGATAAGTTGACCAAAATTTCAGGAACGTCAAAAAAAACGGTCGACAGATTAGCCTGTTCTTCCGGCGCCGCCTCTCCTTCTTGCGTTGCAGTTGTCGGCATGGTCAGAAAAGAATCGGCAATCCCCGAAAAATAAAGTCCGATAACCGATCCGATAACCAGAAAAATCGGCAAAAGCAGCAGCAATATTTTCTTTTTCGGCGCGGTATTTGATGACGAACGTTCGGTTTCGTCTTCCGTTTCAGAAAGTTGTTCATCAATTTCCGCAGCCATTTCAAATCCCCATATTAAATTTCCGTAATTATGTTTGTTATACGCTGTTTTAGTTAATAACAGGTTATAAGCGAAAATAATTTTTACAGTCTTTTTTTTCAAGAAAAACCCTAAAAATAAAAATTGGCACGCTTTGTGCATTACATTAAGCGAAAACAAACAGCTCCGTACGGAAACAGGGGGAAAAAATGGAAAATACACTTTATATTGCTTTGTCCAGACAAACCAGCCTGTGGCGCCAGTTGGACATGGTCGCCAACAATCTGGCAAACGTTAATACGACCGGCTATAAAGGCGTTCAGCCTCATTTTACGGAATATGTTTCCAAAAGCAAAACAGATGAAAGCCTTTTGTCGGACAGATTATCCTTTGTCCACGATTTCGGCATCGTCCGCGATTTTACCGAAGGCGCGTTTTCAGCGACGGACAATCCGCTGGATCTGGCGATTCACGGCCCGTCCTACTTTGTCGTCGACACCCCCGAAGGCATTCGCTACACACGCAACGGCCAACTGAAAATCAATGACGAAGGCATGCTGGTAACGTCTTCCAACTATCCGATACTGGACGACAGAAACAACCCGATTTTTATCGCCCCCGAAGAAACGGAATTCAACGTCACGCGCGACGGAACGATTTTAACGGAAAACGGCCCGGTCGCCACTTTGCAGACCGTCGAATTCGCCGATCAGCAGAAACTGCGCGCGACTCACAGCGGCCTTTACAGAAACACGGAAAACAATCCGATGACGGTCGTCCGCCCGAATGTCGAACAGGGTATGATCGAAACATCAAACGTCAACGCCGTTGTGGAAATGGCGGAAATGATTAAATTGCAGCGCGCTTATGAAAACATTCAGATGATGATTGATACGGAACATACGCGCCGGCAGAACGCCATGCAGGTTTATGCCAGATCCGGCAGTTAAGAATTTATTTTTTAAGGAGTCACTATCATGAGAGCACTTCATATCGGCGCAACGGGAATGTTGGCACAACAGACAAACGTCGAGGTTATCTCAAACAACATCGCGAACATGAACACGACGGCTTATTCGCGCAGACGGGCGGAATTTCATGACCTTTTGTATCAAGATATGCGCCGCGTCGGAGCCAATTCTTCAGATTCCGGCACTGTCGTTCCGTCGGGAATCCAGCTGGGGCTGGGCGTCAAAACGGCTTCCGTCTACCGTGTATCGGAACACGGATCCGTCTTAAACACCAACAACACACTGGATTTGGCCATTCAGGGCAACGGATATTTTCAGATCGAACTGCCTAACGACCGCGGCACCGGATACACTCGCGACGGCGCTTTTCAAGTCAGTTCCGAAGGAATTCTGGTAACTTCGGACGGCTATACCGTTCAGCCCGGCATTACAATCCCCGAAAACGCAATCGGCATTACAATTAACTCGTCGGGCGAAGTCTGGGTCAAAGAAGACGGAGAAACGGAATTAACTAACGTCGGCCAGCTGGAAATCGCCAATTTCTTAAATGAATCCGGACTGGAAGCAATCGGGGATAACCTGTTTGTCGAAACGGCCGCTTCGGGCAATCCGACCGTAGACGTTCCGGGTGAATTAGGTTTCGGGACTATTTTACAGGGATATCTGGAAAACTCCAACGTCAATGTCGTTTCGGAAATCACGGAACTGGTGTCCGCCCAGCGCGCCTATGAAATGAATTCCAAAGTCATCACGACGGCCGATCAAATGCTGTCTACGATCAACCAGTTGAAATCATAAGGAATAAAATGATGCTGCGCCTGATTTTCATTGTCGTTTTATCCGTAATCCCGCTGAATAACGCGGCGGGAACGGATCTGTGGGCGTCAGAGGAAAAAACAGCCGAAGCGCATGAAAACTTACAGGCTCTGCCGGTTGTCCTGAAGCAAAAAGCCGTCGTCGCCGACGAATATATCCGGCTGGGCGATTTATTTTCAGGCCTGGATTCCGATGCGGACAAGAAAATCGTCGCTCCCGCGCCGGCTTTAGGCAAAGAAGCGGTTCTGACGGCCGAATGGTTAAAAAAACTGGCGCAGACGAACAAAATCGGTTGGACGCCGGCAGACAGCAAAACAGCGGTGACCGTACGCCGCGACGCGTATGAAATCAGCGCGAACGAAATCAAAAAGATTTTGGTCAAAGAACTAAAAGCGCACGGATTGCCGGAAAATGCGGATTTATTTATTCAAAGCGGCAGCCTGCCGGTTTTGGTCCCGGTAAAATCTTCCTGGCGTCTGGATCCCGTTCAAACGGAATACAATTCTTTCCGCCAGACGTTTGAAGCAAAAATGAACTTAATCGTCAACGCCGAAAAAAAGGACGATCTGTTTTTCGTCGGCAAAGCGCAGATTTTCATTACGGTGCCTGTTGCAAAACAAGACCTGAAATCCGGCCAGATTATTACGCGCGACGACATTCAGATGAACAACATCGTTCAGGAAACGGGCCGGCGGCGCATAGAACCCGTTAATATGGAAGACCTGATCGGCAAAGAAGTCAAACGGTCCATACGGGCGGGACAACACATTTCGCAAAATGACGTGCAAACGCAGGTCATGGTTGCCAAAGGAAAAATCATCACCCTGAACTTTACCAAAGGCGGCATTATGCTCAGCGCCAAAGGCAAAGCTCTGGAAAACGGCGGTCTGGGGGACACCGTGCGCGTGATGAACACACAAAGCAAATCAGTTGTACAGGGAACGGTGACGGGGCCGGAAACGGTTTCTATCGTTCCTGCCGGCGGACACCCCTAAAGGGAGGATATGAATATGAAAAAACGATATCTGCAGAAATTGGCTAAAACGGCTCTGATAACCGTTATTGCCTTAAACGCGTCCGGCTGCGCCTATTTCGGCCGCCTGGCCGACGTCGGCAAAGCGCCTGAATTTTCAAAAATTCAGAACCCGACAAAGGAAAAAGGCTATACGCCCGTTGACATGCCCATGCCCGAACCGCAGACGCCGTATGTCAACGCAAATTCGCTGTGGCGGCCGGGATCCAAAGGATTTTTTAAAGATCAGCGCGCTTCGCAGGTCGGCGATATCTTAACCGTTCAAGTGGTTATTTCCGATAAAGCTCTTTTAGAAAACAAATCGGAACAAAAACGCGGCGACGATGACGACAGCGTCAGCATCGGCGCTCTGGCCGGCCTGGAAAAATATGCAGGGAAAATTCTGCCCAGCGGCGTGGACGTTTCCAACCTGTTCAATATTACCAGCAGCCGAGATATCACCGGCGACGGATCAATCGACAGAAATGAAAAAATCGACGTGACAATGGCCGCCGTCGTCACGCAGATTTTGCCCAACGGCAATCTGGTGATTTCCGGCAAACAGGAAGTCCGCGTCAACTATGAAATGCGCCAGCTGCACATGACGGGCATCATCAGACGCGAAGACATTTCCACTTTAAACACGATCAAATCGGAAAAAATCGCTGAGCTGCGCGTCGCTTACGGCGGCAAAGGAACCATCAGCGATGTCCAGCAGCCGCGTTACGGACGGCAAGTTCTGGATATTATCAGTCCGTTTTAACCGTTTGTGCTCCAAAGGCCGTCCTCCTCCCTCCCTTTTGGCCTTTGGAGCACTCTTTTCTTTCTTTTCACTCACCCGACTTAACAAGGAGATCTCTCATGACACAAAAAAAACTCACCGTTTCCGAAGAAGATGCTCTGGCCCTGCTGCGTTCCGCGACCAACATATCGCATGCCCGCCGGACAGGCGATAAAACAGGTCTGACAATTGCTTTAGACGAAAACATGCAGCTTTGGACCGCCATTCAAACGCTGGTTTCCCGTCAGGATCACCCGCTGAACGAAACAGCTAAAGGCAATCTGATCAAACTGGCAAATTTTGTTGTCGCGAAAACGATTAAATATGGCTGCGACGCCTGCGACAAAACATTAGATACTTTGGAAAATATGAACCTGCAGATCGCGGAAGGACTGCTGGAACATTAATCCGCCGCCTTTTTACGCCGAACCCCCGTCCGATACGGGGGTTTTTTGCGGCAAATTGTCAAAATTCGTCACAATTAATAATCGACAAGAAAAAAAGAACTGATAAAACAAAACGTTAAGCCTTTTTTCCCCGAAACGAAAAAGAACCATAATTCCGCCACATTTTTTTTATACCCTGAAAGGGTAAGGAAAATATTTTCCTTTCGGAGGAGAGGCCGAATAAAAAAACATTTCAGCCTTCTTTGTATACTGAACGGGATAGGTTCCCCCTATCCCGTTTTTTTTTTATTTTCTCTTTTGCATACGCAGCGCTTCCGCCCCGGAAACAACGTCCAGCAACTCTGTCGTAATATTTTCCTGACGCATTTGCTGATATTCCAGATTCATCGCCTCCAGATTTTCGTCAATATTCTTTTCCGCAGCCTGCATTGTCGTTAAACGCATGTGGTGTTCCGCCGACAAAGCTTCCGTAATCGCCGTTGACAACTCAATCAGCAGCCGTTCTTTCAGCAGCGCGGAATAAATCGTCTGCGGCGGCAGAGTATAAGTCGGGAAATTCCGTCCCGGCCAGCCCATTTTTTTCAAACGTTCCAGCCATTCCGTCCCCAAAGGCATCAGCAGTGTCGAAGTCGGCGAAACGCTGACCCCGCGTTTTTCGCTGTAATAAACATAAACATGCGTAATATGGTTGGTACGCATATATTCTTCCGCGGTCACCAAAACAGAAGCGGCCGTTTTGCTGACGGCTTTGACGGAATTTGAAATCGGATAACTTTCAACAATATTCCACTGATTGCGCATCAGCTGCCCGATGATCTGCCGGCCGACGGCGATAAAACCGGTCTGGTTGATCTGAAATCCTTTTTCCGTCAACGATTTTTGCGCAAACCGGACGACTTCGCGATTCATTTTACCGACCAACCCCGTATCCGACCCGATTAAAACGGCCAACACCCGCCGGGATTCCGGTTTAACGCGAGGTTCCTTCGGCAATTCCAGAGCCCCGTTTTTCATCAGCGCCACCGCCCCCAGATTAATCGTGCGTCCGTATTCGATCAAAGACTTTAAAGCCGTATCATATTGAATAATACTGACCGCAGACAGCGATTTCATCGTCGAAACGATAGAACGCAAATCCTGCGTTGTCTTTATCCGCTTTTGCAGTCCTTCAATATCCATACCGTTTCCTACACTTGTTTTGCGGACAGAACGCGTTCGTTAACCAAAGCTTCCCGAATATCGTCGGCCAGCGCTTTTTTGCGTTCCGGCGACAGCTTTTCACGATGCAGGATCTGTTCCGCCGTTTCTTTGTGCGTCGTTTTCATCAGCTGAGCAATCACGCGGTAAGCTTTTTCTCTTAATTTATCGGTGACATTATCCAACAGCCCTTCCGTCGTCGCGAACAAAACGGCGATTTGTTCCACTACCGGAACCGGAGCGAACTGCTTTTGCTGCATTACGGCGCGAATAGCCCGTCCGCGTTTTAACTGTTTTTCCGTTTCCGCGTCCAGATGCGACCTGAACTTTGCAAAACTTTCCAATTCTTCAAACTGAGAAAAAGCCAGCTTCAACGGCCCGACCAAAGAACTGTAGGCCGGCAGCTGCGCATCGCCGCCGACACGCGAAACGGAACGCCCCGTGTCAATGGCAGGCAGGATCCCCTTTTGAAACATCGGCGAAGACAGATAAATCTGACCGTCCGTAATGGAAATGATATTTGTCGGAATATAGGCCGAAATATTTTGCGCTTCGGTTTCAACAATCGGCAGAGCCGTCAGCGAACCGCCGCCGAATTCGGGACGCAGACGCGTTGAACGTTCCAGCAAACGGGAATGAATATAGAAAATATCGCCCGGGAAAGCTTCACGTCCGGGCGGACGGCGCAGCAGCAAAGACAATTCGCGGTAAGCCCGCGCATGATTCGTCAGATCGTCATAGATCACCAAAACGTCCCGGCCTTTTTCCATAAAGTATTCACCGATTGCCGTCGCCGCATACGGCGCAATATACTGCATGCCTGCCGTTTCGTCGCCCGAAGCGGCCACAACGATCGTGTTTTTCATCACATCGTATTTTTTCAGGCTGTCAACCACGCGCGCGATAGCCGTTCCGCGCTGCGCGATGGCACAGTAAATGCAAATCACGTCCGTATTTTTCTGATTGATGATCGCGTCAACGGCCAATGCCGTTTTTCCCGTCTGCCGGTCGCCCAAAATCAGTTCGCGTTGACCGCGCCCGATCGGCGTAAAAGAATCAATCGCCTTAATTCCGGTCTGCAGAGGCGTTGAAACCGGCGCGCGGGCCATAATCGGATACGCTTCACGTTCGATTTTACGACGGTTAACCGTAACAATACGTCCCGCGCCGTCCAAAGGATTGCCCAGCGGGTCAATTACACGCCCCAACAAACGTTCGCCGACGGGAACGTCGACAACACGGCCGGTGCGGTGAACGCGGTCGCCGGCTTTAATTTCGTCCGGCTGATTTAAAAACACAACTCCGACGGAATTTTCCGACAATGTAAATGTCATTCCCATGACATTATTCGGGAACATCAGCAATTCTTCCATCTGAACGTTATCCAGACGGGAGACTTCGGCCGTACCGCCGGAAACCGAAGACACCGTACTGATTTCTTCGATATTCATTTTGGCGGACTGAAGGTCGATCGTGTCCTGAACAATGCCGAAAACGTCTTTGACTGCTTCTATTAACATTTTGTTTCCGTTCTTTTATCAGCTTTCTTCGCGGCTTAAACGCAAAGAAATATTTTCCAGAGCATCGTGCATTTTTGCCGTAAAGGTATTCAGATAATCGTCCAGATTCCATGAAACGACGTTTCCGTTTACGGAAAATTCAATGCCGCACAACAAACGCGGGTTAACGTCAAAAACGAACTGCGGATTTTCTATTTCCAGAATTTCCGACAACATTTTTTTCAGCCCTTCCTGCGCTTCGGGCGTTAATTCTTCGGAAGTCGAAATCTGCAAAGGAACGTCCTGCGTATCCGCCGCCAGAAATTTTTTATCTTTCAAAGACAAATCTTCCAGCTGATGTCTGAACACGGAAATAAAGCGATCTTCCAAATCTTCATCAGCCATGCGTTTAAAAGCCTTGCGGGCGAATTCCAGAAAGTTGGCGACAAGCGTTTGGCGAACCTCGTTAATCATCAGCGCTTTTTCCCGATCCAGCTCCTGCTGCCACAGCAGACGTTTTTCCAAAACTTCCGCCTGTGCCTCATGTTCCAGTTCTTTGCGCAGCGTTTCCGCTTCTTCACGGGCTTCTTTTAAAATCTGCGTGCGTTCGTTATCAATCGCCAGATAACGTTTATTCAGCTCGTCCAGCTTTTTTTCGGCCTCGGCGGCCAGCCCTTCGGCATTTTGAATTTCCCCGGCGATATGTTTTTCGCGCTTGTCAATCGCGGCCAGCAGAGGCTTGTATAAAAACTTGTACAAAGCCCAGGCCAAAATCGTAAAATTGACGATCTGCGCCAGTATGGTGGTAAAATCTACAGACATGCTTCAAATCCTTATCTGTTAGGTGAAGGCCGAAAGGCTTTTATTTCGCCGCAGCGCTGACCGCATACTGCCAAAACGGATTTGCAAACAACAAAATCATGGCAACGACAAAGCAGTAAATGCCGGACGTTTCAATAATTGCCAGAGAAATAAACATCGTACGCGAAATTGATCCGGCTTCGTCAGGCTGCTGAGCCAGCGAAGTCAGCCCGGACGCGACGGCATAACCTTCCGCCAAACCGGCGGCACTGGCCCCGATGCACAGACAAAAACCTGCGGTAAAAATTGAAATGGAACCTAAAATTGCAACTAAATCCATAATACAGTCCTCCTGTTTATATTGTTTCGTTTATCGCAGCTTGTTTTTTGTCTTGTGACGAAACAAGATTTTCTTCTTCTTCATGAACGGAAGAAATATACATCAGCGCCAGCATCGCAAAAATATAAGCCTGAATCATACCGGTAAAAAGCCCCAGCACCTGCATGGGCAGAGGCAGAATGAAAGGAACGAGCATTAAACAAATCGATCCGATGATAACACCCGATAAAACGTTGCCGAACAAACGGACGGCCATAGCCCCTGTCGAGGTCAGCTCGCTTAAAATATTGAACGGCAACATAGCCGGGGACGGTTCCAGATATTTTTTCAAATATCTTTTCAGTCCCGCGTTTTTAATTCCGAAAAACGGAATCCCCAGCAAAACCATCAAAGCCAGAGCCGCCGTCGTCGACAAAGAAGCCGTCGGCGTTTTGAATTCCGGAATTAAAGTCAAAAGGTTGCATGTTAAAATAAACAAAAACAACGTTCCGATAAACGGCAGATACGTCATCGGATTGCCCGACGTCATTTCATGAATCTGGCCGTGAATAGCCTTAACCAGCACTTCCATGCCTGTCTGCCAGTGGGAAACTTTGTTACCCGTTTTTAAATGTCTGGTCGCCAGCCAGGACACCAGCATTAAAATCACCATAACGATCCACGTTGACGCAATCGTCCAGTTCACGGGAATGTTCCAGTACGGCAGATAAAAGGCTATTTGTTCATCATACAATTCCAACATGCCGGTTTACTCCTTTAACGCGCTTTTTTTCAGCATTCTTTGTTTTACAATACGGACGATCAGAAATCTGGCCGTCAGCAGCCCCGCGGCGGCGCCCAGCAGCATCTGCGAATCATGATGCGCCAGTAAAAACAACCCGCCGCATAAAACGACAGAACGGAACAGCCAGCTGAAAAACAAAAACAGCTTTTTATGTTCAATATTTCTAATCCGCCGCACAGACCACCACAGCCCGCCGAAATAAAGCCCCCCCAGCAACGCGCCCGCGGCCAGGCCGGTTATAACGGAAAAAGGCATCACTTCCGACATTATTCTTTTTCCTCCCCGTCTTTTTCCTCTTCGGCAAATTCAGCAGCCCTGCCGGACGGGTCTTCGTCTTCTTCCCGAGACAAAGCCTGCGCCTGTTCCACCAAAGCGTTGCGGCGGTCCTGTTCTTTTTGTGCCCGGTCAATGCCTTCGCGTTTCAGCCATTGCCAGGCGCTGAAAACACCGATCATGAATCCCAACAGCAAAAAGTTCAAAGTCCAGGAAACAGAGGCAACTTTATAATGCGCATCAAGCCATCTGCCCAGCAGCACCCCCAAAAAAGTGGGAATCGGGATATTCCACCCCAGCGCCCCCAGAAAAGCCAGTCCCATGGCCGGTTTAAAAGCCTTTTCGTCCGTTTTGTTAACCAGATGCCGTGAAGCGCGCTTGGCCAGCCTTTGCGCCAAAGCGTTTTCCGATTTTGTCTGAACCTTTTGAGATGTGTTAAGATCCATAATTATCCTTTCAACTGATCCGGCTGATTATTGATGTTTCTGAACATAACGCGACGCGTCAGACCGACTTCCAAACGCGCCATGGCAGCATTGACGGATTTTCGGTTTTCTTCGTCCTTTTTAAATTCTTCCGTAATGGTGCGCGACAATTCTTCCAGATTTTCACTGATGACCGCGCGGCGGACAGACAGCAAAACCGTCGTATTGTCCTTTACTAAAACGCCGCTGTCGCAGGCCATATACACTTCATGCCCCGGATTCTTTTCGTCCAGAGGTTCAAAAGAAACCAGACCGGGAACAATCACCGTCACGAAATCGGCATGTTTGGGCAAAAACGTAAACGAACCGTCCAGCGCGTCAAAGCGAATGCGCGCGATCTGTTCGTCAACGATAATCCCGGCGGGCGTCAGTGTTTTCAATCTCATGCCGCATTTTCCGTTTCTTTTATCTTTTCCGCCTTTTCCAAAACGTCTTCCAACGTGCCGACCATGTAAAAAGCGTTTTCGGGAATATCGTCCATCTCCCCGGACAGAATTTTTTCACACCCGCGCAGAGTGTCTTCCAGTTCGACGGAACGGCCTTCCATGCCTGTAAAATGGAATGTCGTAAAGAACGGCTGCGTTAAAAAACGTTCCAATTTTCTGGCTTTTAAAACCGTTTTCTGATCGTTTTCCGGCAATTCGTCAAATCCCAACATGGCGATAATATCTTTTAATTCTTCATATTCCGCCAAAGTTCTGCGCACGGCGGTCGCCACGCGGTAATGACGTTCCCCGACGGTCAAAGGCGTCAGCATGTTTGACCCGGACGCCAGCGGATCAACGGCGGGATACAACCCCTGCGCCACACGGGCGCGCGACAGAACAATGTTGGAAGACAAGTGCGCGAACGTATGGCTGGCAGACGGATCCGTCAAATCGTCGGCGGGCACGTAAACGGCCTGAATGGACGTAATCGCCCCTGTCGCCGTGGACGCGATTCTTTCCTGCAGCGAAGCGATTTCCGTTGCCAAAGACGGCTGATATCCGACGCGCGACGGCATTTGCCCCATTAAAACGGAAATTTCGGATCCGGCCTGAACGAAACGGAACACGTTATCAATTAACAGCAAAACGTCTTGTTTTTTTTCGTCGCGGAAATATTCCGCCATTGCCAAAGCCGCATGCGCCACACGGAAACGAATGCCCGGAGCTTCGTTCATCTGGCCGAACATCATGATCGTCTTGTCCAGAACTCCGGCGTCACGCATTTCACGATACAGCTGTTCTCCTTCGCGGCAGCGTTCGCCCACGCCGCAGAACAAAGAAACACCTTCGTAACGTCCGACCATGTTATTGATCATTTCGGTAATCAAAACCGTTTTTCCGACCCCGGCGCCGCCGAACAGGCCGGCTTTTCCGCCGCGTTCCATCGGTGCCAGCAGGTCGATCGCCTTGATACCGGACACAAAAACTTTTGAATCCACACTGCGCCGCGCCAAAGGCAGAGAATGATTATGAATAGGTCGACGTTCCGTCGCTTCCAGTTCGGCGCCGCCGTCAATAACGTTTCCGAATACGTTAAACATACGCCCCAGAATTTTATCCCCGACGGGTACGGTCAGCATATGTTCCGTATCAACGACTTCCTGTCCCCGCGCCAATCCTCTGGTCGGGCCCATAGCCAGCCCGCGCACGGTCTGCGCGTCCAGATGCGCCTGAACTTCAATCACCAGACTTCTGTCTTCACCGGTTCTCAGTTCGTTAAAAACGGCGGGCAATTTATCTTCAAAACGGATATCGACAACACTGCCCTGAATAGCTGTAATATAACCGATATTTTCTTGTACTTGATTTTCTTCTTTTTCTGGCATGGGGCTTTTTCTCAAATTTAAGGGGCTGAATACAGATGACTATTAAAAAAGTAACTTTTTTATTTCAAAAAAAAAAGAATTTTTTTTGTTTTTCTCAAAAAAAATACATAAAAAACAACTGTATTCCACGACAACTGATGAAAATATCCGTTCAAAAAATCAAACAGTGATTGACTTTCTGTCCGAAAAAACCCGTCATTAAAAAATGACGGGCGTTTTTTTCGTATTATTGTTCCGGCGTCACAACCGGAGGCGGTACGACGTCGGGAACCGGTTCCGTTCCGTCCGCCGTGGGAATCGCCGGCGGCGTTTCGGAAACGGGTACATCGGGAATCGAAGGCGGCGTTTCGGGCGCCGGAGGTATTTCGGACATTTCCTTTGCCATGGCCGCGGCCGGCATTTTCGGCATTCCCAGCCCCTTGCCCAGCGTTGATTTAAATCCTTTGATGACGGGGACTTTAATCAGCCGCGGTGCAGGCGTACTTTCCGCCGGCGCGCTGCCCTGCTGTTTAGCCGCTTCCAAAGCCGCGCGTTTCCATGCCGGCAGATCGGCATATTCGTCGCCGGTTTCATTTAACTTAAATGTCGGCGGAGGCGGCGGACGATCGTCAACGCCGTCGTCCATTTTAGTTTCTACCGTTACGGCCTCTTCCAGCTGCTTATTCTGTTCTTCGGGTTTCAGAACGACGATTTCAACGCCTTTTTTATCCTTCGGACGGATAATTTTAATTAAATCTTCCCCGCTTACTTTGTCATACATCATCAATACTGACAGCGGGTTTTCAATATGGTGCTGAATCAGACGCTTGATTTCACGCACACCGTTCTTGGCAATAAAGACTTCATCGGCAAACCATTTGCGCGCTTCCAGACTTAATTCCGCGCGCAGACCGACCGCTTTGGCGCGTTTAACGAACTTATTTAAATGAATGTCGACAATCGCCAACAGGTTTTCTTCCGCCAGACCGTGGAAAGGAATAATGTCGTCAATACGGGCCAGAAATTCCGGACGTAAATTTTTGCGCAGAAATTCCATACGCTGATAACGCGGCAAATTCGCCCCCAAGTTTGACGTCATAATGACAATCGTGTTTCTGAAATCGACCGTAACGCCTTTTCCGTCGGTTAAGCGCCCTTCGTCCAGCAACTGCAACATCAGGTTTAAAATTTCGCTGTGCGCTTTTTCCAATTCGTCGAACAAAACCACCTGATACGGCCGCAAACGAACGGCTTCCGTCAGCACGCCGCCCTGTTCGAACCCCGGCGTTCCGGGCGGAGGCCCCAACAAACGCGCCACTGACGATTTTTCCATATATTCCGACATATCCAAACGCAACAAAGCCGTTTCGTCGTCAAACATAAATTCGGACAAAGCCTTTGCCAGTTCCGTTTTACCGACGCCGGTCGTCCCGATAAACAGAAACGTTCCCAAAGGACGGTTCGGATCCTGCAATCCCGACTTCATACGCCTGACCGCGCCGGAAATCACCGAAATCGCTTCGGGCTGGCCGATCACGCGCCGGCCGATGAAATTTTCCAGATCAATCAGTTTCTGCTTATCTTCCGATCCGACCTTGTCCATCGGAATCCCCGTCCAGAACGATACGATATTGGCAATATGCTGTTCGGTTAAGACATTATCCTTTGTCGTTCCTTCGTCCAAATCCATCATCAGCCCGGTCGCGGCTTCGTCCAACAAATCCAGCGCTTTTTCCGGAAACAGGCGCGATTTGACATAACGCGCCGACATGGAAACCGCTTTTTGCAAAATTTCATCGGGGATTTTTACGCCGTACTTTTCTTCCAGACGCGGCGCAATCCCGCGTAAGATATCCGTCGCTTCGGCCGGCGTCGGTTCTTCGATATACATTGTCTGCAGACAGCTCATCAAATCGGGATCCGTTTCCACATACATTTTGTACGCGTTTAATTCCGCTTCAACAATGCACTGAATACCGCCGTCCAAAACTTTCGGTTTTAAAAAGCGGGGGATTTCATGATTGCCGTTCGGCGTCATCGCCAAAAAGCCCAAATCGTTGATAAACAGGATTTTCTGCCCTTTTGCCGCCTGAAGTTCCTGAAACGCCTCTTTTAAATGGTCTTCGTATTCCGCCTGTGTTTTGGAATCAATCATCATCGTGGCGATATCAACGCCGACGACCGTGCGTCCTTTTAATTTCGGCGGACAGTCCCCGGCCGCCAAAGCCGCGGCAACGCCGATTACGATCGACGTTTTGCCTAACCCCGTCTGCCCCAGCAGCATCGGGTTGCTTTTCATGTCGCGCAATAAAATATGCATCACGCGCCGGATTTCTTTTTTACGGCCGACAATTTGTTTTAATTCGCCGTTTTTCAGCTTTTCGGCATAATCAATAATATACTTGCTGGCCATAAACTCCTCCTATCCGTTATAAACGCCCGTAAAGGCGCAGTGCGTTCCGCCCGTCATCAGAATGTCTTTACGGTTTTTCCATTCAATAACCAAAGAACCGCCGTCCATTTTAATTTCCGCTTTGCCGGCCGACAATCCGCGCCGCACGGCCGCGACCAAAGTCGCGCAAGCCCCCGTACCGCAAGCTTCGGTAACACCCGCGCCGCGTTCCCAGACGCGCATGCGGATTAAATCCGGCGATATAACCTGCGCAAACTCAACGTTTGTCCGTTCGGGAAACAACGGGTGATTTTCAATCCGCGGCCCAAAGCCGGCAACGTCAAAACGTTCCACGTCGTCAACAAAAAACACGGCGTGCGGATTGCCCATGGAAACACAGCAGGCAGCCGGCAATCCGGGCAGAATGTCAACCGCCGCCGTATCGGTTTTTTCGGCCAAAGGAATTTCGTTCCATAATAACCGCGGCGGTCCCATATTCACCGTGACCGGACCGTCCGCCGTTTCGCGCGACGCGGTTAACAGCCGCCCGTCGGGCGCTTCCATTTGAACAAAATCCGACCGGATTTGATCCATCAACAGCTTTGCCGTACAGCGCGATCCGTTGCCGCACGCGCCCGCTTTTGACCCGTCCGCGTTAAAGAACAGGATTTTCACGGCGACTTTGGCGGATTTTTCCAAAACGATCAGCTGATCAAAACCGACCCCCGTCTTTCTGTTTCCCAGAGCTACGATTTGATCCGCAGTCAGACGGACGTTTCCGTCACGATTGTCAATAATGACGAAATCGTTTCCCAACCCGTCCATTTTGGTAAAGGGAATTGCCGTCATAACGATAAATTTCCAATTCTTTCCAGAGCTTTCAACGTATTTTCACGCGAACCGAAAGACGTTAAACGCACAAAACCTTCCCCACACGTTCCGAAACCGGATCCCGGCGTGCAGACCAGCTGCGCTTCGTTCAACAGTTTTTCAAACAAATCAACCGAAGTCATACCGGCCGGCGTTTCCAGCCAGATATAAGGCGCATCGACGCCGCCGTAAACTTTAAATCCTTTGCCGGCCAGCGTTTCGCGGATCAGACGCGCGTTTTCCATGTAATACCCGACCATTTCCTTAATTTGCTTTTTGCCTTCGGGGGAAAAGACCGCTTCGGCGGCGCGCTGCACGACATAAGCGACGCCGTTGAATTTTGTCGAATGCCGCCGGCTCCACATCGCGTTGACGGACACTTCGTCCCCTTTCGGCCCCAAAGCTTTCAAAGCTTTCGGCACAACCATATAAGCGCAGCGCACGCCCGTAAAACCGGCCGTTTTTGAAAAAGAACGCAGCTCTATCGCAACGTCTTTGGCCCCTTCCACTTCATAAATACTGTGCGGAATGCCCGGCGTTGAAATGTATTCTTTATAAGCGGAATCAAAAATAATCACCGCACCGTTTTCTTTGGCATATTTTACCCAGCCGGCCAGATCGTCTTTCGTTAAAACGGCGCCTGTCGGATTATTCGGCGAACATAAATAAATCAGTTCGGCCTTTTCCCTGGGCAGAGCCGGCAAAAAACCCGTTTCCCGCATGCAGGGCAGATATTCGATCGCCCGGCCGGCCATGATGTTTGTATCGCGGTAAACCGGATAAACCGGATCGGGAACGGCCACGCGCGCCGTTTCGCTGAACACTTCCTGAATATTGCCGACGTCGCATTTTGCCCCGTCGGAAACAAACACTTCGTCAATATCCACGTCAACGCCCCGCGCTTTATAGTCATTGTCGACGATTGCCCGCCGCAAAAACTCATACCCCTGTTCCGGGCCGTACCCGCGCATTGTCGCCGCATCGCCCATTTCGGCGGCGGCTTTGCGCATCGCTTCGATACAGGCGGCGGGAACAGGTTGCGTTACGTCGCCGATGCCCAGACTGATAATATCGGCGTCGGGCGTTTTTTCCTTAAAAGCCTTTATTTTTCGGGCGATATCCTGAAACAAATAATTGGCGGACAAATCAAAATAATGCGGATTAGCTTTAATCATCGTTTTTTCCTAAGCGTTAAATATTTTTTTGACCGGAGCGTCGTACACCTGCGACGGCGCGCCGTCTTCGTCGACTTCGCAGACCAGAATCTGCCCCACGTTTTCCAAAGTTGTCCAAATATCGCCGGGTACGTCGGTCAGGCGCAAAGACGGCATTTTTTTTGAACGAATCAGAACGGCCTGACTGTCCCTTAGCGTCAGACAGGGGTTTTCGGGTTCTTCGTCAAAGCCGTCCAGAACCAGCATCAGTTCGCCGTCGTCGTTAAACAAAAAATCGTATTCATTAATGTCCATTTTCAATCTCTTACATTTTCGGGCAAACCGCCGCGGTTATTTTAGATGAATTTCCGCCTTATTAAAAGCGTTCTTTTATCTTTGCGTCAACGAAAAAAGCCCCGACGGGCGGAGCTTTTTCCTTTTTTGTTTTAATCTGCCCGCTAAGCGGCGGCGGCCTTGAGTTTTTCAATTCCCGTTTTAATCCGTTTCAGACTTTCGTCTTTACCGAACAGATAAACGGCTTCGACCGCGCCGACCGGCGTACACTGTTTTCCTGTCAGCGCCGTACGGACCGGCCATAAAAACTGCCCGTTTTTCATGCCGAGCTTTTCAGGCACGGCCAGCAACGTGTTATGTACGGCCTCCACGGACGACCAATCCGTCATTTCCGCAATGACTTTTTCTGCTTCCTGCAAAGCTTTCAAAGCGATTTCCGGCGTTGTTTTCATTTTTTTATGCACATACATTTCAATGTCATATTCCGGCAAAACGTCAATAAAATCGACCGCTTCCGGAATTTCGTTCAACACGTTGACGCGCGGCTGGACACACTTTGACAATACGGCCAGATCAACATCGCGCTTAACGGCGTCCTTGTAATACGGCAAAGCGAGTTCATGGAACTTTTCGGGAGCCAGAGCGCGGACATAAACGCCGTTCATCCATTTTAATTTTTCAGGATCGAAAATCGCGGGCGATTTATTAATGCCTTCAATGTTAAAAATCTTTTCCAATTCGGCCATTGAAAAGATTTCTTCGTCGTTTTTCGCGCTCCACCCCAACAGAATAATATAATTCACGATTGCTTCGGGCAGATAGCCTTTGGCGACCAGATCCTGAAACGACGCGTCGCCGTTGCGCTTGGACAGCTTGTTGTGTTCGTCCTTCATGATCGGCGGCAAATGCACATACGTCGGAATATCCCACCCGAACGCCTGATACATCAGATTGTATTTCGGCGTGGAAGACAAATATTCATTGCCGCGCAGAACATGCGTGATTTTCATTAAATGATCGTCGACGACATTGGCGAAATTATACGTCGGCAGCCCGTCGGATTTCAGCAAAATTCCTTCGTCCAAAGTTTTGGCGTCAACCGTGACATGGCCGTAAACGCAGTCGTCAAAAGAAACGGTTCCTTTCGGATCAATCGTCTGACGCACGGTATATTTTTCCCCCGCGGCGATACGCTTGCGCGCTTCTTCAACGCTCAAACGCTTACACGGATCGCGGAATTTAAAAGGAATACCGGCCTCTTCACAGGCTTTGCGCTGGCTTTCCAGCTCTTCTTCGGAACAAAAGCAGTAATGCGCGCCGCCCAGATCGACCAGCTTATCGGCATATTCTTTATAGATCGCGCGGCGTTCGGATTGGATATAAGGTCCGTACGGCCCGCCGACGTCCGGCCCTTCGTCATGACGCAGACCGACTGTTTCCATCGTTTTGTAAATAATATCGACCGCACCGTCCACATAACGTTCCTGATCGGTATCCTCGATGCGCAGAATAAACTTTCCGCCGGCGCTTTTGGCGACCAGATATTCGTACAACGCGGTTCTGAGGTTTCCGATATGCATATAACCCGTCGGGGACGGGGCGAATCTGCTTCTGACTTCCATGGGGACAATCCTTTTTAATAAAAAACGTTTTGCCTAATTTCTACCCGTTGGGGGGCGAAAGTCAAGGGAAAGGTCGACGCGCGCTAAACATTCTTGCATTAAACCGATTGATTTGATAGGCTAACCCTGCGTTTGTGAATTTTTTGCTTGCACTCAATCAAAAGGCATATTTGATAAAAAAATACTTGTTAGTTTTATGTTTTTTTCTTGTTTCCTGCACGGGAGACAATTTGGCATTGTCAAATAAAAGAAAAAATGAACATTGTATAGATATGGAACGCTTTAAAATTTTCCAGACTTTTCCTGCAAATTACGCTTTGGCGAATAATTGTAAAAAAAATGACGAAGATTATTGCTTTGGAGCCATTGTATTGCTAACTCCGCAACGAAATGTTGATTACTATGACGGCATGTTCGTTACTTCTCCAGTCGGCAAATGCGCTATGCAAGACGGTATATACCGATATGAATCAAAAAGTGGTTTGAATACGGTTCCCAGAATACGCTGGGCATTTAAATATGCTCCTGAAAACGAACAAGAAGCTGTTGCACAATTAAATGAACATATGGAGAATAGCATAAATGAATGCAAATTGATTTATGCGTCAAATAAAGAAACAAATACTGAAGAAAATATGAAAAATTGCGATTGTGTGGTTAAAGAGGCGTTTAGATACCGTTTCCGAAAGTCAGAAGAGATTGAAATTTCCACAGAGGATTTGATAAAAAATATTAAAGAAAAATGTGGAAAAATACCTGAATTTTTATAATCATTCCAAGTTCTAGAAAGTCTTCTTTATCCATTGTAGCGAAAGCCCGCTTGAAAAAGCGGGCTTTTTCATTTTAAAAATCAACGTCCACGGAAACTTTTACGCCGCCGAAGTCCGCTTGTTTGAAAAACATCACCATGTACCACGGCAGATAAAGCGTTCTTTCGTCATCTTCCACGTTTCCCGAACAAAACACCATTCCTTTTTCCAAGCCCCATTCTTCAACCGCCAAAGCTTTATCCAAAGCGGCATGTTTTTTGTAATCTTTGCCCGACTTGATTTCTATTGGGACGGCTTTGCTTCCCTGCTGAACGACAAAATCGACTTCACCGATTGATTTTTTATTTAAATACCTCAGCATAAAGCCGTTTGCTTTTAATTGTTGCGCGAATACGTTTTCCAGCACACTGCCCATGTTGACAGCCAGATTCCCCTGCAAAATATCGAATTGCACATTTTCCAGTCCCATGGCGCACAGCAATCCCGTGTCCCCCATAAACAGTTTGAACAGCCGACTTTGCTCGTTGATTTTCAACGGTACTTTCGGTTCGGACAAATTGTAGCAGGGCAATGCGACCCCCGCGTTTTGCAACCAGACGAAAGCGTCTTCGTATTCGCGCAAACGGCTGTTTTTATCAATCGCGGCAAGGGTAAACCGCCTGTTTTTGTCATCCAGCTGAGCCGGAATTTCATCAAAGATTTGAGTGACTTTCGCCTTTTTTTCCAAAGTGTATTGACTGATATCCTGTCTGTATTGCGCCAGAATATCTTTTTGCAATTCAACAACCCGACCGATGTCATGCGTGTCAACAAATGTTTGGACAACGGCGGGCATGCCGCCGACAACGACATAATAGCGGAACAAATCCGTCATTTTTTTGTGGATAATTTCCGCGGGCGGCTGTTTGCGATTATAGCAATCCCGCAAAACATCGATTGTTTCCCGCTGAACGCCGTTTGCCATGCAAAATTCTTCAAAATCCATGGGATACATTTGCAGCGTTTCTTCGTATCCGACGGGATACGACGGAACATGCTTGTAATTCACTCCCAGCAAAGAGCCTGATTCGATATAGTCAAACCGTCCGTCGTCCACCAAAAATTTTATAGCCGTTCTGGCATTCGGACATTCTTGAATTTCATCAAAAAAAACAAGCGTTTTTCCACGCTCCAAAGACGTATTCAAAAACGCCGTCAGATTCATTATCAATGTGTCGGCGTTCAAGTCGCCTTTAAAGATTTCAGCCGCACTCGGTTGAGTTAAAAAGTTGATTTCAACAAACTTTTCATAATGCGATTTGCCGAACCGGCGAGCCAGATACGTTTTTCCGATTTGCCGCGCCCCTGTGACCAGCAACGCTTTTTTATTCGGATTTTGCCTCCATTCTATGAATTTTTGTTCGATTTTGCGGAACATGCAAGCACCTCAATCACGTTTTTCAACTATGATTATAGGATAAATATCACGTTTTTCAACATCAAACAGGCCGTTTGAATCACGTTTTTCCGAAAATCACCCCAAAAACTCTTTGATTTTCAGCAAAGCGTCTTTTAAGCCCGTTTTTTCAACCGGCGTTCCTTCGGGAAAAGCCGTCAACGTTTCGCTGGGCACCGCGCGGTCTAACAGAACAAAAACGCCTTTATCGTCTTTTTTACGGATCAGCCGTCCGAACGCCTGACGCAGCTTCATGCGCACCAGCATCAGGTTATAGGCTTCCCCCGCTTCGCCGAACGCGGCTTTGCGGGCCTTGTGCGCGATATCGGGGCGATGCCACGGCACACGATCAAAAACGATCATGCGCAGCGATTTTCCCGGCACGTCAATGCCGTCGCGCACCGCGTCCGTGCCCAGCAGGCAGGATTCCTCCTGCGCTTTGAAAATATCCAAAAGAGTTTGCAGATTTACCGTGTCAATATGTTGCGCCAACAATGGCAGACCGACATCCGCCAAAGGTTCTTTGATACGCTGATAAACGGCTTTCAATCTTTTTATCGCCGTAAAAATCCCCAAAGCCCCGCCGTTTGCCGCCAAAAACAATTCACGGTAAGCAGCCGCCACCTGCGCCGGATCAAATTTATCAACATCGGTCACAATAATGACCCGCGTGTTATTGGCATAATCAAATGGCGAATTAAAATCCGCCCGTGTTAAGTCAAACGGCAGGTCGGACAATTTAAAATGCGCCGTTCCCGTCCGCTTTGCTGCAATATCCCAATCTTTTTCACGGTCGCCGCTTTTATCCGCCAGCGTCGCCGAAGTCATCAAAACGCCGTGCGCCGTCTGGCGTAGGACATGAGCAAACGGAAAAGTCGGATCAATCCAATGCCTGTGATAGCCGACGTCCGCGTCAAATCCGTCCATGCGCGTAATTTCCAGCCAGTCGACAAAATCGGCGGGCGTTTTTAAATTCAGCTGTTCCAGCATAATGCGCCACACGGCCAGCGGTTCCGCCGCCGTCTTGCGCAGCGACCGCAAAACGGCGGTGTATCTTTGTTTGTCAGCCGTTTCAATATCCGCGGCATTGTCGTTCATGTATTTTTCAATCAGGCGGATCAGCAGCCGAACTTTTTCTTCCAGCAGTTTCACATCGCCGTAAAGCGTCAAAGCCGTATCCGTCAATTCGGGCGCGGCGGGGCGCGGATCACATTCCAGCGAATATAAAGCGTCAACCTGTTCCGCCCGTGCGGCAACCTGGCGGTAAACCTGCGTTAAAAACTTTTCAAAATTCCCCTGCGGCGTTCTGTTTTTCAATCGGGACAAAGCATTCGTCCGCGGCAAAAAAGCGGCGGATTCCGTGACTTCCTGCGTTACAGCGCCGATATCCGGCGCAACCAGAGTCAAGTCTTCAATCCTGCGCCGGATTCCCTGCGCGCGCCCCGTATGACGGCGGTCGTCCGCCCCTAAAAGGCACCGCCGCATTTCCAATCCTTCGCGCAGATTGATTTCGCCGGCGAAAACACCGTCCGCCGCGTTAAACAGCTGATGCGCTTCGTCAAAAACGTAACGCGACGGCAAAACGACGTCTTCCGTCGCGCCGGCCAGCTGCGTCATTACCAGCGCATGATTGGCGATCACGATTTTCGCATGCCGGCTGCGGCGCAGAATTTTTTCAATAAAACACTTTTTATAGTGCGGACACTGCGCATAAATACATTCGCCGCGCTGATCGGCCAGACCGGCCAACCCCTGCTTGTTCAACAAATCGCCCAACCAGCCCGGAAAATCGCCGCCGCTCAGATCGCCGTCTTTGGTTTTGGAAATCCAGCGCGCGATCAACCCCAAAGGAACGGCGGAAGCGGGCAGCTGCGGAATCCGACCGACCGCTTCCGCAAAATTCAACAGACACAAATAATTTTCACGCCCTTTGCGCACAACAACATTGCGTCGCTTCACCTGCGGATCGGGATAAAGGCGCGACAGCTCTCTTTCCAACTGGCGCTGCAGGTTACGCGTATACGTGCTGATCCAGACCGATCCCGCATTTTTTTCAACCCAGACGCCCGCCGGCGCCAAATATCCCAGCGTTTTGCCGATTCCCGTTCCCGCCTGCGCCAAAACGGCGACGGGAACTTCTTCATCGGAACGCGGATTAAAAGCTCTGGCGGCGGTTCTGGCATAAACCGCCTGATCCGATCTGTCTTCCAGGACAAAATCCCTGACCGGCACGGCCAGCAGCTCGTTTAATTTGTTTTCGGCTTCGCTTTCTTCGACCGGCTGCGTTCCGGCCGGCATACCGGGGCCGGTTTCCTGCCATTCGGTCAGCCTGTCCCATACGGCGAAACCGCTCAGACCGGCGATGCCGGCCGTTTGCGGACTGCGCCCCAAAGCGGCCAGAACATCAGCGCCCCAGACCCAGCCGCCTTCGCGCGCCATCGTCAAAGCCAACGCCGTCGCACTGTTGCGTTCTTCGATATCAAAAGCCGCCAGCTTGCCCAATAAAATACGCGTTATAGAAAACAAGGCTTTAGCTTCTTCAATCGCGTTTTTCGGAACGGAAACATTTAAAGCCTCCGCCAGCCCGCGCGTCGTCGGCACGACGTTTACCGCGGGACAGACAAAAGCGAACAATTCCAAAACGTCTAAAACGATTTTCGGCATCTGCCGACCCAGCCGTCCGCGCATCAAAGACCGGTTGCACAACAGCACCGGCGCGCCGTCGGTTTGACGGAAAACCCGAGACACGGCAATCACGCGGACGTCCTGCCCGTCTGCCGTTGTCAAAACAAAATCCTTTAATCCCGCCGCCATTGCCAGCGGACGCTTTTCCGCCACGCTTTTTAATCCTTAAAGAGTTTACAAATCTTTTTATTCATTATAAGTATGTTATAACCTTATTGGAATCAAACAGAAAAAGAGAGTATTGAAAATGACTTCGGATTCAAACGTCGCAATGACCGCCAACGCCTGGCCGTTTGAGGAAGCGCGCGCTTTGTTTAATGAAAAGCTGGGCGGTAAAGTTCCGGAAAAAGGCTATGTTTTGTTTGAAACGGGCTATGGTCCGTCAGGACTGCCGCATATCGGCACATTCGGCGAAGTCGCCAGAACAACAATGGTGATGAACGCGTTTAAAACGCTGTACCCCGGCATTCCCGTCCGCCTGTTCTGCGTTTCCGACGACATGGACGGCCTGCGCAAAGTCCCCGACAACATTCCGAACAAAGAAATGGTCGGACAGTATTTGGGCAAACCTCTGACGAAAATTCCCGATCCGTTCGGCTGCCATGACAGTTTCGGACATCATAACAACGACTGCCTGAAATCTTTTCTGGACACGTTCGGGTTTGAATATGAATTTAAGTCCGCAACAGAGCTGTACACAGCGGGCGTTTATGACAAGGCTTTATTAAAAGTTTTGGAAAACTACGAAAAAGTCATCAACGTCATTTTGCCGACTTTAGGCGAAGAACGCCGCGCGACATACTCTCCTTTCCTGCCCGTCAGCCCGAAAACGGGCAACGTCCTGCAAGTCGCAATCACCAAAGTCGACAAAGAAAACGGCACGGTTTCCTTTATTGACGAAGACGGCGCGGAAACGACCGTTCCGGTCACCGGCGGGCATTGCAAGCTGCAATGGAAAGCCGATTGGGCGATGCGGTGGTACGCTTTGGACGTCGATTACGAAATGTCGGGCAAAGACCTGATGGAATCGGTCAGACTGTCCGGCAAAATCTGCCGTATCTTAGGGGGCGTTCCGCCAAAAAACCTGACATACGAACTGTTTTTAGATGAAAAGGGCGAAAAAATTTCCAAATCCAAAGGCAACGGCCTGTCTATGGAAGAATGGCTGAAATACGCTCCGGCAGAATCTTTGTCACTGTTTATGTATCAAAAACCGAAAACGGCCAAACGCCTGTATTTTGACGTCATTCCCCGTGCCACTGACGAATATCTGAATTTCATCGGCGCGTATGACCGGCAGGAAGACAAAGATAAATTCAACAACCCTGTCTGGCATATTCACAACGGTAATCCGCCAAAGCCGGAAACAGGCTTGTCTTTCGGCATTTTGTTAAATCTGGTCAGCGTTTGTCATTCCGATGATCCGAAAGTCATCTGGAATTACATTTCGCGTTACGCACCCGGAGCAACGGCCGAAAAGTGTCCGACACTGGCGCATTTGGTGCCGTATGCCGTGGCTTATTATAACGACTTCGTCAAACCGTCGCAGAAATACCGCGCCCCGGCCGGAACGGAAACGGCGGCTCTGAACGATTTGAAAACGGCATTGGAAAATATGGCCGCCGATACGGCTGCGGAAGATATTCAGACCGTTGTTTATGAAATCGGCAAGAAATACTATCCCGATGATTTAAAGGGCTGGTTCAAGACAATGTACGAAACGCTTTTGGGACAGTCAACCGGCCCGCGTATGGGATCGTTTATCGCGTTGTACGGCGTTAAAGAATCCGTCGATCTGATTAACGATGCTTTGAATGGAAAGTTGGCATATTGATAGACTTAATTGAACTGAAAGAAAACGATTATATCAGTATTTGCCTGATGTACGCTTCGCCAAACAATATGGCAAGCGTTGACGCTTACCGCCATTTCGGGTTGGGTGAACGGTGTTTTGCCCGCCCGGAACTGGCCGACGCTTTAAAACGTCTGGAACAGCCGCTGAAACAACGTCGCTTGAAACTGAAAATTTTTGACGCTTACCGTCCGCCTGTAGCGCACGATTACCTCAGCGCCCGCGTGCCGGTTAAGGGATTATTCGCCGAAACGGCGGAACTTTCCATGCATTGCCGCGGTATCGCCGTCGACGTCTGCCTGACCGATGAAAACGACAAAGAATTGACGTTCCCGACAGCCGTGGACGCTTACACGCCGGAATACGCAAAACAACTGTCACAGGGGATTACGGAACCGTATTTCCGACATTTGCAAAAAGCGAATTACGCTTGTGCCGACCTGCCGCGGGAAGCGATTCAAAACAGATTATTGCTTTGCACATTAATGGAAAAAGCCGGCTTTGAACGCTTGCAGACCGAATGGTGGCATTTCAGCCTGCCCGGCGCGAATCGCTATGCCGTGATTGACATTCCCCTAGACACCGCAGGAAAGCTTGATTTTTCACTTTTTTAATTCCTTTTGTTTCTTTTTTTATTTATTCCCCCCCCCCCCCCCACGTATACTGTAAAGCAGAATTTTTTTATTTTAAGGAGGGGAAGATGAATTCTTTATTTTTTAATAAAAAAGCTTTGCTTTTCCTGTTCGTCGCGGCAGCGATAAATTTTTGCTTCCCGGCAAACGCGGGTATATTTTGCGACAACGGATCGTTTCAAATGGCAAAAGCCGTCAAACTGGGACGCGGAAACGCTTATTCCGTCGGCGGACAGGCGGAACTGGCAGGAAAAACGGAACTGATAAAAGAAAAACCCTGCGATAAAAACTGCGTCTCCTGCGACAAAACAACGGGAACGTGTTCAAAATGCGCAAGCGGATATTATTTATACGAAAATGCCTGTCACACCTGCCCGCAGTATGCGACATGCGACGGATCGGACGATTTTTCATGTCCTGCGCCGCAATATTTCAAAATAGATTTAACCTGTTATAAATGTTCGGATACCATAGAACACTGCATAGCCTGCTCTGATGCGACAAAATGCACAGAATGTGAGTCGCCCTATGTTGTTTCCGATACGGGGGATTCTTGTATAGAACCGCCGACCTGCGCCACAGCGGCCATGCAAAACAATACCAATGTCGCTGCGGCGACAGATGCAAGCAGTTTTTACGCGGCCATGGATTCCGGAAAATCCGTAATTTTGATTGACGGAGACATTTCCGGACTTGCAACAACGGCTTTAGGATCCAAAAAACTGGTAGGTCCGAAATATTTTTCCGATATTGAAATCTGCAAAACGCAGACCACGCCGACCGTGACTTTTGCGTCGTCTTCAAACATGACGATCAGCGGCGGCGAAATCAATCAGCTGAACCTGAAATTTACCTTAAACGATAAATCAAAAAATGCTGTTTCAGGCTCAGGAATTATTAAAGATTCAACAATTTCGGCCCATTTATCTAATAATGTTGTTTCTGCCACAGGAAAAATAACTCTATCCGGCGACGTAACCATTTTATCGGAAAAAGATGACGGTGACAACTATGCCAACCAAGGAGTCTTAGCCACGGAAGGAGGAACAATTGAAATAGCAGGAAAGACGACATTAAAAGGAGAAAGCAGTTACGGTTTGAGAATGGGCAAAGAAACAACAGTAACTATTAATTCATCAGGAACGCTTATTTTAAACATGCCAGGTGTCTTTGTAGGAATCGATTTGGAAAACGGTTCAACATTTACAGCAAACGGACCGGTAAAATTTGAACAACCGGCATCATCTTCGGCAATAGGATATATCTCGGTGTATGAATCCTACATCAATCTGAACGCCAACGGCAACTACCTCAAAACGACATATGCAGGTCTGATGGAAACAAGCGGAATGATCAAAGTCAACGGATCGACGACAATTGAATGCTTCAAAAAACAAAACAACAGCACCTGCACAGCGATCAATGTTGATCATACTTACGGCGGCACTACCACTAAATTGGAAATCAACGCGCCGGTCACGGTTAAAGGTTTGACAAAAGATAGAGACAACCAATATCCCACCATCTCGGGAGACATGCTTCTTTATGCAAAAGGGGATTCCATAAAGCTCAATTCCACCATAGAATCGACCACTGGCATCGGTAAAGTCTTTATCAATGTGGATTCGGCGAACTTTACTTCTTCCGGTGCGATCATAGGGGCGAATTATATGTATGGATATGAACGGCCTATGAATATTTCCGCCGGCGCAAAACTGAAGATGAACGGCGTCTGCAAGAAAGCGACGAGTTCGGGAACGATGACATTACAATACGATAATGGCATCACGACCCCTATTGCACCGTTTACCGGCGGGTGTTGATAAAGCGAAACAACCTGTTCAATGCCGCGGAAAGTATTTCCGCGGCATTCGCATAAAAAATGCATTTGTCCGCAGCGGCAATAAATTTTTGCTTTCCGGCAGATGCAGATATATTTTGCAACAACGGGGTGTTTTTTCGGTCTCCTTTAATCGCCCAATTAAAAAAATCAATTAATTTCTTATTTCTGTAATATCTTTCCGCTGTTTTTTGACAAAAATTTTGCTATAACAGCCAAATAAAAAACAAGGAAACAAACCGATGCCCTCATCTCCGTCCGGTAAAAATTACAGAATTACGCTGTATCTCGATACACCCAAGGCGATGCTGCGCCCGTTCAAGGACTTTACAAAGCATAATCATTTGGAATCTTTGATTTGCAAAAATTCCTTAGATCCGGTTGCTTTTACGGGACATGCGTTTATCGGCTTGACGGACGCCGACGGAAAGGAAAAACGCTGGGGATATACATGCGAAGAAGCGGCTCTGTTCCGTTCATTGCGCGGAATGCCGGGAAAAATTGTAGAAGAAGACCATGAATCGCCTTATAACGAAGCAATTATGTGGACTGTTTCCAAAGATCAGTTTCTTGCCGCCCGAAAAGCGATCCAAAAAGAAGCTGAAAATCCGGGAACTTACAAACTGTTTGAAAAAAATTGCGCGACGGTTGCGGCCGGTATTTTAAAAGCCGCCGGTGTTCCCGACGTACCGAAAGGGAAACTCTCCCTGACGCCGCACGGCATGGTTATCAAAAAACGCATGATGCTGGCAAAAAGACGACTGGAAACGGCAAAATTCAAAATCAAAAATTTTTTCAATGTTTTATCCGGCAAAAAGAAAGCTCCCAAATCCGAATTGCTGGATTCTCTGCGTTCCAAACCGGTTCCCGTCCCCATCAAACAGGCGATGAAGCATTTCAAAAAAGACAGAAAAAACAACGAAATAACGCCGGTTGATTTTAACCGTATCGTTTCTTCCCTTGCCCATATTCATTCCTGAAACCGAGGCCGTTTATGACACAACCGCAGTCCTGTGAAAAAAATTGCAAAATTACTTTATATATTGACACGCCCACTTTTATGCTGAAGCCGTTCAAAGACCATAAAAACCATTGTCAGATCCGCAGTCTGATTGAACACGGTCATTTAAACACGCTACCGTTCACAGGCCATTCTTTTATCGGGCTGACCGACGAAAACGGCCGCGAAGAACGCTGGGGATATACGACAAAAGCGGACGTTGCCGGAGTGATCGAAACAATCCGCGGCATAGAAGGCAATTTTATCAGCGAAAACGCCAATCAGCAGTATAATGAAGCGATCGTTTACCCCGTTTCCCGGGATCAATATCTGGCGGCGAAACAAAAAACCGAAGAATATCGGCAAAATCCGGGAACATATAAATTATTTGAAAAAAACTGTTCAACCGTTGCGCGGGATATTCTGGCCGTGGCAAAAGTCGACGAACTGCCCGGCAAAGGATTAGGATTGACGCCGTACGGACTGGCGGCAAAAAAGCGCGTCACTTTGGCTCAGCGCCGCTGCGAGGCTTCCCTTTTTAAAATTAAAAATGCCGTACGCTCTATGTTCGGACAGAAAAAAGTGCCGCGCCGGGAACTATTGGATTCCCTGCGCGCGAAACCGGTTCCCGTTCCGATTAAAACGGCAATGCGCACCGCCGGAAAAGAGCCGATGACGCCGATTAACGTCGAAACCGTCATTGCGAACATTGCCCGGGGCCGGTGAATATTATTTACTTTTTTAACAAAAAGAAAAAAGACGCTTTCCCTTTGTTTTTTTTATCCGGCGACCGACATCGGCCCGTATTTGTTTTCTCCGTCACTTTTCAGGCACATAAAAAACAGCAACAGAACAGAGAAAATCAAGGATAACGAAGAACACAACGTAGCCAAAGAATCGATTTGCATTTGCATGGAAAATCCCGCGCCGAAAGTCAACGCCACCGGGATAACAGTCCATAATCCCGTCTGTCCGATATCATGCAACCGGCGAACGGCGACAGCCCATGCCGGGAAAAAAGAAAGAAAAGAATAAACGCCGGCCCCCTGCGCGCCGACCACCAATCCGATAAAGCAGCTGATAATCAGGTTAAAACAAACAAAAGACCAAAACATCATTCTGTTTGACCGGCCGGAAAATACAAAATATTTTTTCCAGGCTTCGATAAAATACATAAAAGCCTGTGAAATTGAAACAGACGAAGCCGTACTAAAAATTTCCTGCGCTTTTTCCTGCGCCTGCCGGCCTGTTTTTTCGATATTCGGCATAATAATCCTCCCTTGTTAAGGTAAATAACGAAAAACAAGTCTAAAAGAAAAAAAACAATAAAAAAATCTACACAAAATATTTTTAAAACAAACAGTTATAAACATTCTGAGTTGTTTAAAAAAAATAAAAAAAAGCTATCCTGATTCCAATATAATAAGGAATCCTTTCATGCAGACGTCATTTGAATATATTTCGGCTTTTTTTATCGTATCGGGTTTTCTGTGCGCTTTCATTATGCTGGCCGACATCTTTAATAATCGTCCGCAAAAAATAAAAATCATGAACAGCGTCTGGTTTTTAACTGGAATATGGGCGTCATGGATCGGACTGTACGTTTATTTTAAAATCGGACGGGCAAATAAAATCAAAAATAATGAAGACGACGATAATCCGATCGGGGCACAAAATCCCGTTTTCAATACGACCGGCCGGCAGACTATGTCTGAAAAAATTCTGTTGTCAACATTGCATTGCGGCGCCGGCTGCGCTTTGGCGAACCTTATCGCGGAAAGCGGTACTTATTTTTATTCCGCTTATTCCGGCAGTACGGCTTTGGCAATCAGATGGGGCCTGGATTACCTTTTGGCAATAGTGTTCGGCCTTGGATTCCAATATGCGGCAATCAGTCCGGAAAAAAGGCCGCCTATCCCCGGAAAAATAATCCGGACGGCTTTTAAAACCGCCTTTCCGGGATTGACGGCCTGGCAGGCCGGAGTATTTGCTTACAGCTCTCTGATTTTTTTCGGATTTCATGATATGATCGGAAAAAATTCATGGAGCTTTTGGTTCATGATGCAGATCGCTATGTTCTGCGGCTGCTTAACGGCTTATCCCGTTAACGGCCTGTTGATCAAATTCCACGTAAAAAAAACATCTGACAAAGGAGAAAGACCATTAAAACACTATTAAAACTGATTCTGTACGCAGTCATTTTATTGATCCTGATTTTAGGGATCGGGCTGTTTTATATAGATTCGATCATCAAAACAACCGTTAATGAATTGGGGCCGAAAGTCACGCAGACCTCTGTCCATCTGAATGATTTTTCAACATCTCTGGTCGATACAAAAGTCGTTTTGCAAGGGCTGCAAATTGGCAATCCGAAAGGATTCAGCCAGCCGTATGCTCTGCAGCTGGGCTCTGTCAACGTGCAGGCCGACCGGGACAGCTTGTTTTCAGATGTGATCATTATTGAAAATGTCGCTCTGTCCGGCGTTGACGTCACTTATGAACTTTCCGGGAAAACCAGCAATCTGGCCGTATTGAATGAAAATATAGCTCATTATATTTCTTCTTCGGCCGATGCGTCACAGCCCGAAAAAACCGAAGAAAAAGAAAAAACGGCCTCTGCCAAAAAAGTCATTATCAAACATTTGTCCGTAACGGGATCAAAAGTAAACCTGTCCGCCTCTTTGACCCCCGGCGGCAAAGCAATAACAACGACCGTTGACTTGCCGGATCTGCACTTGAAAAACCTGGGATCCGGAAAACAGCCGATGACAATCGAACAGGCGGCCGCTTATATTTTGAATCTGATTTCGTTGAACAGCTTGGATACACTGGCGAAATCGGCCTATAAAAACGTTTTGAAAGTTTCGGAAGAAACAATCAAACAAACCAAACAGGCCGCCGAAGAGCTGGCAGATTCGGCCAAACAGACCGTCAATACTTTGAAAGAAAAAGGAGAGAACATTGACGGCGTTCTGAAAGGACTGTTCGGTAAATAAAATCAGAATTTCTGAAGGGGAAAAAATCCCCTTCAGCGCTCTTTTTCCTCTCCGGCGAAGATAAATGCGAAAACAATCTGTGCATTTATTTCAGCCGCATTTATTACTTTTATTCTCTCCGTTATTTTCAAAAAACGCGGTATAATTTTATATAATCAGTTATTTTTCGGTGCCCGCGCGCATCAGATACGTCAATTCAAACCGGATTTTTTTGAATTACGGCTTTATCTCTGTTCTTCCATAACCCGAAATAAAAAGTTCGTCTTTTTTGAATTACGACAGCTCTGACAGTCTGATCAAAAAAAACAGAACCCATAAAAAATGGATTCCGTTTCAAAATGGCGGAGGACGTGGGAGTCGAACCCACTCACGGGTATAACCCCGTGTACGGATTAGCAATCCGCTGCATTACCGTTCTGCCAGTCCTCCGTCGTTTTCAGTTCTAACGAAAGTTTTTCCTTCCGTCAACTTAAAAAACTTCCCAAATGTATTTTTCATTTTTAAATTTTTCAATTCCTGTTTTTTTCCGTAAAAAAGCCCCGATATTCTCAGGGCTTTTTTTATTATCTGTGCAGCATCGCTTCTGATAAATGGGAAGATACTCTGTCCGCTTCCGGTAATTTTTTATCGGGATCCCGCAAAATTGAATTGCGCAGTTTTTGATTCACCGCCGAATTTTCAGGCGTTCCGCCCAATTCAACGGTAACGGCGGCATTTTTTGCAAAACGTTTCACCAATGACTTTTCACTTAATTTCGTCATCTGACTTTATATCCTTTTAAGACCTTGGCAAACATCTGGTCAGACATCTTTGATTTATCAGAAGCTGTCTTTGCCGGTGTCTCCATCTTACGTTCAGGTTTTCCAAATAAAGTTTTCTGAACATTATCCAACTGTTTTTGCAATGGAACTCTTTTAGATTCTTCGTGATTCCTCTCGGCAGATTTAGCCCAAGCCTTTGCATCGGAAGCGATATCGGATATCGATCTGGGTTCTCCGTCTTTATAGACATCTTCCAATACGTCGTTGTAAACGGACCGATTTTTTTTCATTGATTCGACCGCCTTGGCCATAGCCTGATCCAACTGCTTTTCCGCATTAAACGCAAAAGTGTGGCTTTTCAATTTTGCTCCGATCCTTTTAAAGAACGACAAGCCTTTTGTAACGCTCGGAGATCCTTTCTTTAAATTGTATTCACTATCTTTCGCTTTGACGTCGCCGGAAGGCAAATACATCTTATCCACAACGGAATCGCCATGATATCCTTTAACGCCGGCATGCGCGCGCAAAGTCTTCATCACATGAATCTCTGCCCGGCGGGCATCTTTCGGATGTTGGACTTTATACGCATGCATCGCATCGGCAACCTCCTGTAAAACATCACTGCATTCCGCACGCGCCTTGGCTGTTTCTTTCGTCCTATACGATTCCGTGTACTTATAGTGATTGTTCGTTTGATCATTGCGCACGGAAGCGTTTTCCGCAATCTCGGAAATTCTGGTAATGCCATTATACGTCGTACTTTCTTTTATGGCTTCCGCATAATATTGAGGATTGCGCTTGGCATCTTTTTGAACACGTTCCAAAGCATCATTTAAAGCGGCGTAGTCTTTTGACCAGACGGCTTTAATTTTTGCCCCGAGCTTATTAAAAAAGGGACGCCCTTTGTTAATATCCGGTTTTTTTTCGCCCAAAGACCTGAACGCCTGACGTTGCTTATAATTCATACCGTTTTCGTATTCCAGATCATAAGAACCGCTTTTACTGCCTTCAATCGCAGCCTTCAACACGCTTTGAGCGTATGCGTTAACACGCAAAAAATCTTTTGGATTTTCTTCTTTATACCGTTCAAGACATCTGTTCAAATAGCTTAAATTGTCTGCGGTATTTTTAATCTCTTCCTTATAATCAGCCATTTTTTCCTCCTGCGGTAGTTAGAACTATCATAGCATAAAAATTTTTTTCTTCCTTATCTTTATTTATGACAAAATTTTTACACTGGCAGCTTTCTAACCTTACTGACCGGCGCATAATATTCATGTTCCAGTTCATTATCCAATATTTCAGCGATCAGGACTTTATTTTCTTTTTGCAAAGAAGCCAAAGCCATCGGAGATAAATACTCCAACAAAATGGCGCGTTTTGAATCTCGCATCAACAAAGCCGTTTCCACGCCGTCAAAGAAAAAACGAGGATGATCGGGAACACCTGTTCGCGCTCGAATACAAAACAACAGCTCTCCGTCTTTGTTTTGCACAACGTCGTAAAGTCCTTCCTTTTCAGCCATCGTTTTTTCCTCTCATCAATCGTTAAGCGTCCAGTTTCTTCTTAACCAGCTCATTTAACATTGCCGGATTAGCCTTGCCTTGCGAAGCACGCATCGTCTGTCCGACGAACCAACCCAGCAACTTTTCTTTGCCGCCTTTATACTCGGCGACTTTATCGGGATTGGCAGCCAAGACGTCATCAACCATTTTTTCAATCGCCGATGTGTCCGTTACCTGTTTCAAACCTTTTTCCTCAACGATTTCGTCCGGCGTTTTGCCTTCTTCAACCATAAAGGCAAACACGTCTTTGGCAATGCGCGAAGAAATCGTACCGTCGTTAATCAGATCAACCATACGTCCCAGATTTTCAGGCTTGACGGGGCTTTCGGCGATTGATTTACCCTGCTTGTTCAATACGGCGAACAAATCGCCCATAATATAGTTGGCGACTTTTTTCGCGTCATGCCCTTTGGCCGCGGCTTCAAAATAAACGGCGATATCCTTTTCCGCGACCAGCTGGCCGGCGTCATAAGCCGGAAGGCCGTATTCTTCGATAAAGCGTTTTTTCTTTGCGTCCGGCAGTTCGGGCATCTGTCCGCGCAGCCGTTCGATCATCGCATCGTCCAAAATCAACGGAATCAAATCCGGATCATAGAAATAACGGTAATCCACCGCTGTTTCTTTGGAACGCATGGATTTTGTTTCGCCCTTGACGGAATCGAATTTACGCGTTTCCTGAACGACTTTGCCGCCGCTTTCGATTAATTCGACTTGACGCATGGCTTCGTATTCAATCGCCTGCATGACGAAACGGATCGAATTGACGTTTTTGATTTCCGCGCGCGTGCCGAACGGTTCGCCCGGACGATGCACGGAAACATTCGCGTCGCAGCGCATCGATCCTTCGTCCATATTACCGTCGCAAGAACCGATATAGCGCACGATCGAGCGCAGCTTGCGCAGATAGGCGCCCGCTTCTTCCGGCGAACGAATGTCCGGACGCGACACGATTTCCATCAGCGCGACGCCCGCGCGGTTCAAATCGACAAAAGATTTGCTGGGGTGCTGATCGTGCATCAGCTTGCCCGCGTCCTGTTCCAAATGCAGACGTTCGATACCGATGCGTCGCGTTTCGCCGTTTTCCAGATCAACGTCAATATAACCGTCGGAAATAATCGGGTGATCGGACTGCGAAATCTGATACCCGTTCGGCAGGTCGGCATAGTAATAGTTTTTACGGGCGAAAATGGATTTTTTGTTGATCGTCGCGTTCAGACCGAACCCCGTGCGCACCGCCTGTTCAACGCATTCATGGTTGATTACGGGCAGCATGCCGGGAAATCCCGCGTCAACAAAGCTGACTTGCGTATTGGCTTCCGCGCCGAAAGCCGTCGCCGCGCCGGAAAACAACTTGGCTTTGGAAATGACTTCACAGTGGACTTCCAGCCCGATAACGACTTCCCAATCGCCCGTTTCACCTTTAATGATATAAGACATATTATTTTCCTCCCACGCGCAAAGGACGAACCGGCATGCCGGACATTGATTCAATCGCTCCGGCGACGCGCAAAACAGTTTCTTCCGCAAATGAATTTCCGATGACTTGCAGCCCGATCGGCAGACCGTTGACTTCCGACGTTCCCGCCGGGACGCATACCGCCGGCAGTCCTGCCAGAGAAGACGGCACCGTAAATACGTCGTACAGCTGCATTTTCAAAGGGTCGCTTGTGCTGTCGTCGTCTTTGCCGAACGCCGTTTCAGGCGCGGCCGGAGCCAAAATAACGTCCACCTTTTTATAAGCTTCGGCAAATTCATGACACAACAGACGACGGACTTTCTGCGCTTTCAGATAGCAGGTTTCGTAATATCCTTCCAGCAAAATGCAGGTGCCGATCATAATGCGGCGTTTGACTTCTTTCCCGAAGCCTTCGGTACGCGTGTTCGTGTACATTTCGTCCAGGCTTTTCCCGTCAACGCGCAGGCCGTATTTCACCCCGTCGTAACGCGCCAGATTCGACGACGCTTCCGCCGGCGCGATCAGGTAATACGTCGGCAAGGCGTACTGCGTCGAAGGCAGAGAAATATCGACGATTTCCGCGCCGGCCGCTTTTAATTTGTCCGCCATGGCTTCCCAGACGTGACGCACGTCGGCGTTCAGCCCTTTATCAGGATTGTATTCGCGCGGAATCCCGATACGCAGCCCTTTCACATCGCCTGTCAAAGCTTTTTCATAATTCGGTACAGGAACGTTGGCCGAAGTTGAATCTTTCGGATCAAAGCCGGCCATAGCTTCCAGCATAATCGCGGTGTCGCGCACGGTACGGGTCATTGTCCCCGCCTGATCCAGCGAAGAAGCAAAAGCGACCATGCCCCAGCGCGAACAGCGGCCGTACGTCGGTTTGCACCCGACAATCCCGCAGAAAGACGCCGGCGTGCGGATCGACCCGCCCGTATCCGACCCCGTCGCGGCCATGCACAGCCCTGCGGCGACGGCGGCGGCAGACCCGCCCGAAGACCCGCCGGGAATTAAAAACTTGTCCGGGTTTGTTTTATCTTTGTGCGGATTGCGCACCGCTCCGTAATAACTGGTCAGGTTAGCCGTCCCCATGGCGAATTCGTCCATGTTGGTTTTGCCCAGCATGACGGAACCTTCGTCTTCCAGCTTTTGCGAAACCGTAGATTCATAAGGGGGAACAAAACCGTCCAGAATATGAGAGCAAGCCGTCGTCCGCACGCCTTTGGTACAATACAGGTCTTTCATGCCAACGGGAATGCCTTCCATTTTTCCGGCAGCGCCTTTTGCGCGGCGTTCATCGGATCTGCGCGCGCGTTCCAATGCGATTTCCGGCGTTTCCAAAACATAAGCGTTTAATTCGCGGGCTTTTTCCATTTCCTTTAAATGCGCCTGCGTCAATTCAACGGCGGAAAATTCTTTTTTAGCCAGCCCGTCCAGAGCTTCGGCAATCGTCAATTCAACTAAATCGGTCATCGTTTACTCCACCACTTTGGGAACCAGGAAATAACCGTCCATGGATTCGGGGGCGTTTGCCAAAATTTCATCGCGGATATTGCCGTCGGTGATAACGTCGTCGCGTTCGCGCAGCTTCATGTCTTCCACAACTGAATTCATCGGCAGAACGCCGTCGGTATCAACGTCCTTTAACTGATCGACCCAGCCCAAGATTTTTGTCAGTTCGCCGACCATTTCGTCCATATTTTCTTCCGGGATTCGCAAACGTGACAGAATCCCCAGTCTTTTGACCATTTCCCTGTCGATTGACATAGGTATACTTGCTCCTGTATTACTAAAAAAACAAACTTTACAGAAAGTAGCATTTACAGTGCGCGACGGCAAGTCCAAACCCGTTTTTCCCGACAGTTTTTTATTTCAGCCCGCCGTTTGTTTTTCCCTGCCGGAACGCAGATAAATCAAAGGAATGCTGAAAAGCGAGATCAAATACTTTACCGCGAAGTTAAACAAAAAAATCTGCCAGACGATCTCCCAGGCATACGTTCCGGCAAAAGCGCCGACGCAGAAAACGGCGTTGTCAATGGGAATACTGACGGAGTTGCTGGCTAAGACGCGCCCCCATTTATGTTTTTCCCGGAACCGTTTTTCAAACATGTGATAAATTTCCGTATCGGCCAGCTCGCTGGTCAGCTGAGCCAGCAAAGAAAACACGACGATGCGCCACACCGGCGCCAGACATTCGTCAAAAGCCGCCGAGGCCGGCGACGACGGATCCGAAGCGAACAAAGCGATAAACGCAAAATAGCCGGTCATCAGCAAATTAATCAAAACGGCGGAATAAATGCAGCGTTTCGTCAGTTCCTTTCCCAGTTCGCGGTGCACCAGATCGCGCAATGTAAAGCTCAGCGGATACAAAAACACGCCCATATCGACGGCGTAATTAAAAACCAGCCCGACCTTAATGCTGCTGATATTGGAAACCAGCTGAACGGCCAGATACGACAAAGCGACAAACAAAGCGGTATTACTCATTGAATTTACCCGGAAAAAATTTTGTTTCTTGTACATCAAAAACGATTTGATTAAAAATACTTTGTTTAATTACAAAAGGATTTTCTCATGCCCTCTTTTTCTTTCGACGCTTTTTTATCCTCAGTTCCCCGCGGCACGTCGCTGGCCGGTCTGGACATCGGCGCGAAAACGATCGGCGTGGCCGTGTCGGATACTTTATGGCTGACGGCGACGCCGTTAAAAACGATTTTCAGAAAAAGCTTTCAGTATGACATGAACGAATTGTCCGCTTTGCTCAAAGGCCGGGAAATCGGCGGTTTTATTTCCGGACTGCCGCTGCAAATGAACGGAGAAGAAGGAACGCAGGCCGCCTATACGCGCGAACAGGCGCAAAAAATCGCGGATTATTTTCAAAAGCCCGTTTATTTTCAGGACGAACGCCTTTCTTCCGCCGCCGTGGAACGCGTTATGATCGGCGCGTATGACATGAGCCGCAAAAAACGCAGAGAAAAGCTGGACGCCGGCGCGGCAGCCTTTATTTTACAAAGCTTTCTGGACAAAGTCCGCTGAACGCCCCGTTTTTACCTGCCGCGCCGGGCCGCCATCAGCTTGGCCGCTGCCGCCGCAGACACGGACGCGTTTGAATTTGCCGGTTTTTGTTTTTGCGCTTTCAATTCCTCGCGCAAAGGCAAAGACTGATACGTTTTATCCTCTTCCAGATTAAATCCGTTTTTGCGGATCATAAAGGCCTGCCGACATTTTTTCAAAGTCGATTCCGTAATCGCCAGTTTTTCGGGCTGTTCCAAAACGTCCGGATTATCCGACCAATAACATTTTCCGGCGGGATCGCGGCAGACCGTTTCGACAATCTGTCTGGAAGTAATCGGCTTGACATAATACGTTTCCGGGTGATTGCGTTCGTCCCAGCTATAACTTAATCCGCCGTCGCGCAAATATCCGTATTCATAACGCAGCACCATTTCTTCGTTTTGATACCACCCTTCAAAACCGCCCTGCAACATTTTATGAGTGAACGGCGCTTTTTCATCGCTGCAAGCCGCCATAAATCCTTTAGCGATCAGCGGAACGTCCGCTTCAAATTCATTCCACGGACCTTCGACGCCGTTTTGCTTCATTTCATAGCAAACGGCGCAGGACGCCGCTTCGGCGTCGGCTTCTTTCGCTCTGTGCGACATGACCGCCCCTTTAAACGTATAATGATTGCAGTCGCTGTCGATACCGTTGGAAAACTGCTGCACGTGACGCGCTTCATGCCCGATAATCTGCATCAGCTGATTGTCCGAAAAACAACAGTTCAAAGATAATATCTTTGTTGATTCGCTGACCATTCCGCCCCAGCCGCAGGCGCCGAACATAGCGATCTGGTAGCCTTCTTTGGCGACGTTTTCCAACAGTTCCCGGCCCAAAGGCGAATTTTCGGCCACCGTATTGATAATATGAATAGCCCGCCGCTTATTGTTTCCGTAACAACGGCTGATATCAATCGGGATCAGCAGCTCTTCACATTGATCCGCGTTTTCAGGTTTCCGGGTGCCGGAAGCGCCGCTTAAAGTTTCAGTCATAAAAAACATCGCCTTTGTCGTTTATTTAAAATTTGCTTTATTCTATACAAACATCTTTCCTCAGGCAAAGGAAAAACATCGCCCGGCGGCTATATTTTCCCGCCATAAAGCCGTCTTGCCCCCATAAAAAAAAGCTGGCACTTTCAAATAAAACAAAACGGCAAGGAGCAGATATGTTCAAAAAACTTTACCAGTTTATCCGGCGTTTTACACTGCCGATCATCGTTTTTTTGTTTCTGGTTTACTGCTTTTCCGACAAAAGCCTCTGGACCGATTTCAACGGTTACGTCGCTTCTTTCAGAGTCCCGATCCGCCAGGGCGTTTTGGCCGTTATGCTTTTTTTATCCATAACGTATATTCTGCGCCTGATTCGCGACGCTTTCATGCCGCGCCTGTTCAACCATTTGCATTTTAACAATAATACCGAAAGTTCGGCAACGTCAATCGTCGGTTATATTTCCGTTTTAATCGCCGGACTGATTTCCCTGTCGGTTTTAGGCGTAAACCTGAAAAGCCTCGGTTTGCTGATCAGCGCGTTGTCGGTCGGTCTGGGCTTCGGCCTGCAGCACGTGGTGAATAATTTCATTTCCGGAATTTTAATTTTATTTGAACGTCCCTTCCGGATCGGCGACTGGATCGTTCTTAATGACAAAGAAGGCATCGTGCGTAAAATCAATATCCGGTCAACCGAACTGGAAACATTTGACAAAGCGCTGATTATCATTCCGAACGCGGATATTATTTCCGGCGTATTGACAAACTGGACGTTGACGGATTCCAAAGGCCGGCTGCTCATCAATGTCGGCGTCGGATACGATTCCGATTTGGAAAAAGTGCTGCAACTGGCCGTCAGCATAATTAAAAACGATCCTCGGATTCTTTCGGATCCGCCGGCCTCCGCGATCGTCACTTCATTTGACGACAGCAGCATCGAGATTCAACTGCGGTGTTATATCAGCAACGTTATGCAGCGTTCCGTTGTCAAAAGCGACCTGATGATCCGGCTGCAAAAAACATTTAACGATAACGGAATAGATATTCCTTTTCCGCAAAGAGTCGTACAAATGCTGCCCGAAAAATAAAGACCGGATTTTCCGGTCTTTTTATTTAACGTCCTCTGATCGCCGCGGCCGCTTTTAATAAGACGGGCGAAGGCGCTTTTTGTTTTTGTTCGTTTCTGACCGGCAGCTTTGCAACCGATTTATCACCGGTCTGCGCCATCATTTCCTTGCCTTTATCCGACACGGCCATATTTTCGGCGCGGTCAAAAAACGCTGCGGAAATATACGGCTGACCGTTATGCAGACAAACCGACGCCAGCTGTTCGTTGGAAACCGCCGCTTCCTTTTTCACCGAATTAAAATCTTTCTTTTTTTGTTCCGAATTCATGCGGATCTGCGCCACATACTGCTTTTCATAAGCTTCCTGATAATTCTTATAACCGTACCACGCCTGAAAAGACGCACGCATCGCTTTTGTTTCATCGCCGGATTTTTCCATTTCCCCGACATAAGCCCGCATCATCGGCGTTTCCATTTCTTTTTCAAAAACCTGCGGATATTCGTCTTTCATCTGATAAGCGAAAGCCGCCTGATGCGCGCAGGCGTCCGCTTCCAGCGCGCGGTTCAATTTAATGAAATCATACGCGTTCAGACTGCCGATAAAATCCGTTGTTTTGTCTTGGCCGCTGATTTTATTGATCCGTTCGACCTGACGGATATGCGTACATTCATGAATTAAAATCGGCGCCAGCTCCATCTGACGGCGGTAAGAATCCAGCCGCACGACCTTGCGGTCATAATCGCACGCGCCATTAACACCGAACATGGCTTCGTACATATAGGAATATCCCTGAAAGGCCACGGCATTCATTGTTTCCTGCCCTTTGGGAAACTGATAGGCGATATTCAGCAGACTGGTGAAATTTTCACGATCCGCCCCGCCCAAAGCATAAATCGAATTATTAAGCTTTGCAAAGCATTCAAAATTGGATTTTTGATCCGGCATTTTATCGTCCCCTTTGATTTATCGCTGCCGACACGACAGCCTGTTTATTTCCGGATTTTTCCGGCGGAGCCGTCAATTCCCCTTTTTTATTGCGCAGACACATCGACCAAACGGATCGGTCAGGCTTTGCCCCCGGAACGGACGCGGCATAATCGTCGATCATGGCGGAAATTTCTTTTTGATCCGACTGTTTAATGGAAAACGGCCGGCCGCTGTTTAAATCATCTGCGGTCATATACGGCTTTCCTTTATAGCAGCACATTTTCAAAACGTCCGCGACGGGATATTCCTTTGAAAAGCAGTCGGGATCCTTTTCTTTTTTGGCATATTCGGCGATCCGTTTAAACCCGTCCTTGTGCCATTTGTCGTAATAGTCGCGGTAATAGTCGCATTCATACCATGCGGCGAAACAGGCCTGCATCGCTTTTCTTTCGTCATGGGACTTTTCCATTTCCCCGACATAAGCGTGAAACATCGGCAATCCGGTTTCCTTTGCCTTTTCATAAACGTTCGGCATGATCTCCTTGCATTCGTAAACGAAAGCCATTTCATGCGCGACGGCGTCAGCCTCTATCGCGCGGTGCATTCTGAGCGACGAAGCGACTTGCGTATGTTCGTAATTCGGCCTGTTTTCGCTTTCCCTGGAATACTGAATGGCGTGGCGGCCCTCGTGCACGGCGGTTTGAAGCATATATTCAAACCCGAACGACGGGTTGATCACGACTTTTTTCTGATTCGGCGCGCAGAAGCCGCCGAAATTTCCTTTTTCAAACGCGAAAGAATACCCCAGCTTTGACAGCGTCGTCAGCGTTTCGCGGCCTTTTTTGGTTTTCATTACGGAATCAATGATTTCTTCAAACAAAATTTCTTCTTTTACCGCGTTTTTCGCATCAGAGGCCGTAAAAGCTTTTGTCAAAACCTTTTTTGCCTTTTGCGCCGCGCGGCCGCAGGCATACTTTTTGTACGATTTCTGCGTAAATCCGGCAACCGTTTCAGCCATAAGAATCCCCTTTTCTTCAAAGAACGGTATCAGGATATCATTTATTGGACAGTTGTCAATTCATTTTTGTCCAGATTTTCTCTGCCTATTTGTTCTGCACACGCTTTTTTCAAAGCCTCCGCCCCGTTTTCGGAAACAAGAACGCCGTTGACAAAAATCCGGCCTTCTTTGATTTCAACTCTGGCGACGGGAATAAATCCGAATTCCAGATCGGAATTCCAAAATCCGAAATCTTTTTTCAAATCCAGAAAAACCGGCAGAGTCAGCGTCGTCAGATCAGGCGAGGTTACGGGAACGCCGCCGTTTATATCCGCCGGCGCGACACGATTTCCCGTTGCACTTAACGTTGAATCCGTTCCCAAATCCGCCGGCGCGACGGACCGTCCGTCAGCGGAAACACCGGGAACATAATCCGCACCGGGCACGGCCAACCTGTAACAATCCTGCGGCGATATTCTGATTTGAACGGGTTCCGCCCGCAAAACGGCCGGAAACAAACAAAGAAAAATCAAAATCCCTATCATATCCCGGCTTTTCCTTTTTGATCAGATTCTGACCAGATGCGTTTCCACCAACGGCCGGCGGCCGTGCGTTTCCATAACAACTTTGCGCACGGCGGATTTCACGGTGTCCGCAACGCTCTGATCGTCAAGGCGTTTATCTTTGCCCAGCAGCTCCACAGCCTGTTTGACCGCCGTATCCATCTGTCCCATAACCGGATCCGCATTTTCAATCAGACCGACGGCAGAAAACTGAACGTCGCCGACAACCGTTCCTTTTTTATCCAGAACCAGCGTCGCCACGACCGTTCCGTCGTCAATCATGCGGCGGCGCTGTTTTAACACGCCGGCATTTAACGGGATAATCTGTTTTCTGTCGCGCGCCAGAACACCGGTTTTGACTTCACCGATAATTTCCGGCTGCCTGCCGTCCAGGCGCAAAACGTCACCGTCCTTGATAATCACGGTTTTCTTTACCCCGCAGCCGGCGGCCAGATCGGCATGTTCGTATAAATGGGCCGCTTCGCCATGAACGGGAACGGCGATTTTCGGCTTTAAGAACTCATATAACTTCGCGATATCCCTGCGTCCGGAATGACCGGACACATGAACCAGAGCGTCTTTCACGGTAACGATTTCGATTCCTTTGGCAATAAAACGGTTTTGGATATTGGCGATCGCCTGTTCGTTGCCGGGAATAACGCGCGAAGAAAAAACGACGACGTCCCCTTTGACGGGTTTTACCGCTCCGGTGCCGTAAGAAATATTCGATAGCGCGGCTTTCGGTTCTCCCTGACAGCCCGTGCACAGATAAAGAATTTCCGACGGATCGTGTTGAGCGGCCTCTTCATCGGTCAGGAAAACGTTGACTCCCTTAAAGTAGCCGGCGGCGCGCCCCGCCCCTTCGACCCGCCACAGCGACCGGCCCAGCAGACAGACCGTCCGGCCGTTTTTTTCTGCCGCTTCGGCAATACTTTCAATCCGCCCGACGTTCGATGCGAAACACGTCACGATCAGCCGCTTTCCCTTATAAGCCGCGAACAGCTCTGTCAAAGCGGTTTTAACCGCTGTTTCGGACGGAATGTCGCCTTCAACGAAAACGTTCGTCGAATCCCCGACCAGAGCCAGAATTTTTTCCTTTTTCAAAGCTTGCAATGCCTTGTAATCCACGGGCTTTCCGACAACGGGGTCTTCGTCAAAGCGCCAGTCGCCCGTATGAAACACGTTGCCGCGAGGCGTTTTGATCAGCAGCGAGGACGCTTCGGGAATAGAGTGGTTGATAGACACCAATTCGATTTCAAACGGAGCCAGATCCAACAGATCGCCCTGTTCAAAAACACGGACGGGAACGCGGCCCAGCAGCCCCGCTTCGTCCAGACGCGTTTCCAGCATTTCCGCGGCAAAAGCCGACACATAAACGGGGCAGCGCAGAACGGGCCAAAATGTCGCCACCGCGCCGATATGGTCTTCGTGCGCGTGCGTAACGACCAGCCCTTTTAACCGCGGCGCGATTTTTTCGGCAAACGACGGATCGGGCAGCAGCATATCAACCCCCGGCAACCTGTCGCCGGCAAAACCGACGCCGCAGTCTACGGCCAGCCAGTCGCCGTCGCAGGCATAAAGATAAAAATTCATACCGATTTCACCGACGCCGCCCAAAGGAACAAAGAACAATCCTTCATCAGGAACGTCAATATATTCAGCTGTTTTCTCACCGGACATTATTCATTCTTTCCCGTTTGGCCGAAAAAAATGTCTCCGGCCGTAATTTTTAAAATTTCGCCTTCTTTATTTAACAAAAAGCACCCGTCCTGATCAAGACCGTAAAAAGTTCCCTTCAACTGCCTGTCCGGCAGGTTGACCGTCACCGGCCCGCCGATCCCGCAGGCTTTTTGTTTCCATGTTTCCAAAACCGGCGTTATCCCCAGCGTCCGCAAACATTTCTGCCAGTCATTAAAACAGTCCAGCAGTGTTTCCAGCATCTGTTCCCTTTCAACATTAAACCCTTCCCGGCACAAAGAAGTAACCGGATATAACATCTGCTTTTCATCAACCGGGATCAAATTTACGCCGATTCCGACGATCAATCTGTCTACACCGTTGGTTTCCAATAAAATGCCGCTTACTTTTTTACCGTTAATCAGCAAATCGTTCGGCCATTTGCAGTTGACCCGCAATCCGGGGCAAAGCTTTTCGATCGCCTGCATCAAAGCGACCGCGGATAAAAAACTGTACACGCCGGCTTCTGCCGGCCGCACCGGTTCCAGACAGAAAGAAACATACAAATTTCCCGCGGGGCTGACCCAGCGGCGCCCCATTCTCCCGTGTCCGCCGGTCTGTATCCGCGCGCAGACAGCCGTTTTATCAGACCCGGAAGGCAGCTTTTTGGCGTCTTCGTTTGTACTGCCTGTTTCTGTTTTTTCGATCAAAGACCAGCCCTGCGGCAATTTTATTTTCATTTTTACCTCTTAAAAACTCATGATCGCCGCCTGAACGGCATGCAGCAGCGGTTCAGCCGCGACAAATGAAACAGCCGATAACACGGCCGACAAGACAATGACGATTTTCATCGGCGCCGGAGCAAAAGACAGCTCCTCTTTTGCCGGAACCATATACATCTGCCGGATCAATTTTAAATAAACATACATAATCAGCAGCCCGCCCAGCATCAGCAGAACGGAAAAAAAGATCATGCCGCTGACGGCGGTTTCTTTAAACAGCCAAAACCGCGTCCAAAATCCGGCAAACGGCGGCGCGCCGGCCAGCCCCAGAAAAATCAGCGCGAACAGTCCGCCCCGCACGGGCTTTGTCTGCCCCTGCCCGGATAAAACGCGGATTTCTTCGCTTAATTCGTCGCCGATGCGCAGCGATAAAACAACCGCCGACATACCCGCCAGCATAACCAAATCTATCGTCAGCGCGAACTGCAGCAGCACGGCGCTCCGCACGACCAGAGCCGACAAAGCAAAACCGTTCAGAACAATAACGGTATAAGCCGTCAGACGTTTGATATTTGTCTGCACGATTGCCCCGAATCCGCCGATACAGACAGACAAAACGGCGACCGTTGACAAAACGGGCTGCCAGTAAAAAGTCAGAGAGGCGAAAGGTTCCAGCACAACTCTGGCCAAAGCGGCGATCACGGGCAGACGCACAAGCATGGCGAACAAAGCCGTCACGGGGGACGGAGCGCCTTCATACACGTCTGCCGCCCACGAATGGAACGGCGCGGCGCCGATTTTCAAAAACAACCCGGCGGCGATAAAAGACAATCCCCACAACAGTGCCGGCATAATCGTCTGCTTGTCCGCGGCGGCCAGCCGATCAAAATCCAATGTTCCCAAACAGGCGTACAGGACGGACACGCCGAACAGGTACAATCCCGAACTTAAAAATACCATAACGACATATTTCGTCCCCGCTTCGGTCGACCGCTCTCCCTGACGTTTATAGGCCGTCAAAAACAACAGCGGGAAATGCATCATTTCCAGTCCCAGAAACTGCACTAAAAAAGTCCGGGCGGAAACCGTCAGCATCATGCCCGTCATGCAGAACGCCAGCAGCGGAGCAAATTCAAAACGCGAATATTTTTTATATTTCAGCCAATCCGAAGCAAAAGCCAAAGCGGCCGCACCGCCGATCAGCAGAATTTTTTTCAGCCAAAGGGCAAACCTGTCCAAAACGAACCCCGGAAAATTAATCGATAATCCGCCGGCCGGAACGTCAATCAGGCATAAAACGGCAAAAGCCGACAACATTCCCGTATAAATCAGCCTGTCCGCCTTTTGCTTCGCTTTGGCCGGAGCGGCGTAAACACCGGCCGGCAAGGAAAGAACCGCAAAGAAAAACAAGATCGTTTCGGGCAAAACAGGCAATATATTTTTTAACGTTTCAACCATTTTCTTTCCCCTATCCGCCGACAGCCTGCCGCGCCAGATCGAAAATAATTCCCGGCATTACGGACAACACCAAAAAAATCATGCCGAAAACAACCGCCGCGATTTTTTCCCGCCAGCTCATATCCGGCGGCGCCAGACTGCGTTCCGGCGGCTGTCCGAACAGCAGCCGCGTAAACAGCCTGAAAAAAGCCGCATACAGCAAAACCACGGACAACAACAGGAAAAAAGCCGCTGTTTCAGATTGCTTAAACGCGGCATAAAAAATCAAAAACTGTCCGGTAAACGGCATTAACGGCGGGACGGCCAAAACAGCCAGGCAAGACAGAAAAAACGTCATGCCCAGATAAGGAAACAACACCATCAATCCCGTCGGATTTTTAATTCCCGCCGCCCTGAAACGCGCATACAACGCCCCCGCGGACATCAGATAAACCGTAACGGCCAGACCTTGCGCCGCACATAAAAACAACAGACTTTTTAACGCGTCCGGCGTTGCGCAGAACAATCCCGTCCCCAAAAAGCCGACCTGGGCCAAATGGGCAAATCCGGCGATTTTCTTGATTTCCACCTGTTTTAACGTAATCAAAGCCCCGTAAACCGCCGAAAAAACCGCCCATGCCAGCAAAACGGGCCCCCATGTCTGCAGCACGGTCTGCGTAACGGGAAAAGCCAGACGCAAAAAAGCATAAAAAATCAGTTTTGAAAAAATGCCGCACAATAAAATTCCCGTCGGAACGGGCGCTTCCGCCTGCGCATCGCTCAACCAGGCATGAAACGGAAACAAAGGAGCTTTAAACGCCAAAGCGGCCAGAAAACAAACCAGCAGAACAGCCTGTTCCGATTCACTTAACGTCAGCAGCCCGACAGCGGTATAATCGGCGGATCCCGCTTTTTCCGACAGCCAGAACAAAGCCGGCATCAGGCAGATCGCGCCTAAAAGATCCGAAAAACAAAACTTATAAGCCGTGTAAATACGTTTTTCCGTCCCCCATACGGCCGTCATTAAAAACAACGGCAGAACCGCGGCTTCCCAGAAAACGAAAAACTGAAACATATTCTGCGAACAAACCGCTATCAGCATAAAGCCTTCCGCCGTTAAAACCAGAAAAGAAAACTCGCGGACGCAAAACAGAACATGACGTCTGATGACACAAACGGACAAAACGGTTAAAAACGAAATCAGCAAAACAAAAATCATGCTCAGCGCGTCTATACCGGTCCGCCAGTCGGTCCGCACCGGGCTGAACGCCGTCTGCGACAAATATTTTTCAGGATCGGCTTCATAGAAAAGCACCGAAGTCAAAGACAATAAAAACACGCATGTCGTGATTAACAAAGCCACATGCCGGCTGTTTTTTGAAACGATGCGCTCGTCTCCTCTGATAAGCAACAAAAACAGCGCCCCCAGCAGCGGCAAAAACAAAACGACGGAAGGCAAAGAAAAATGTATCACGGCTTATTCTCCCGCCAGCAAAGGCAAAAGTGAAAAAATCAAAACAAACAGCCCCGTCAAAGACCAGATCAGAAAATCATACGGTCTGCCCGAATGAATTTTCTGCAGATTTTCCGCTGTTTTCTTTAATGCTCCGGGCAGCTTTTCCGTTAACAGCTCCGCTGCGGCGAACCGCCATGCGAATTCTGCCAGCGCCATGAACAAGCGGACGAAAACGGCCTGATAAAAATCGGTCAGATAAAAGCCTTTCAGGCAAAAGCGGTTGATTTTTCTGAAAATTCCGTCGGACTGCCCCGCCGCACCCGCTTTTTCCGTTTTGGAAAAAAACCATATTCCGGCCGGCAGACCGCAGTCCCCCGCCAGCAAAGACAATAAAACGCTCGCCGTTAAAGCGCCGGACAAATCGGGCAAAACGGACTGTTCAAAAACTTTGTTTTGGAAAAACGACAGCAGCAGCAAAATCATCAAAGGCAAAGATTCAATTTTCGACGGCTGGCGTATTTTTGCCGCGGCGGAAGACGAAAGTTTCGATTCCGCCAAAAACGCACGAAACAGCAGACGCGCGAAAACAAACGCCAGCGCAAACAAATAAAACGTCAGACAAAAACTGCCCGCTGTCATGGAACGTTCTTTTAAAACCGCGTACATATCCAGAATAACCGCCGAATTACCGATCTGCGGAAACCCGACGCAGCATACGGAAAACAACAGCATGGACCAAAACGAAAACGGCAGGTGTTTTTTCAATCCCCCCATGCGCAGCAAATCTTCTTCCCCCTGCAGCGCCTGAATAACCGTCCCCGCGCATAAAATCAGTCCCGTCATCGGCGTAATCAAAGCGATGTAGGCGCAGAACGCGGCGTCTCTGCCGATCAGGCCGAACACCGTCAAAACGAAACCGAACTGCCCCATCAGCAACTGGCAAAGCAATACTTTGATATTTGTCTGCGCGGCGGCCGTCAGCAACCCGCCCAGCGCCGTCAATATTCCCCAAACCGTAAAGACCGTCCGCACGGCCGGATCAGCGTCCATGAACGGAAAAAAGACATACAGCACATAAACGCCCAGTCCGCCCAAAGCCGCCGGCGCGATAAAAGCCAAAGCCGGCACGGAAATCCCGGCCGTCTGGGCGATCAGAATATTGGTGCCGAACAAAAACAGTTTTGCCGAAACGCTTAATAAAACCAAAACGGCGAAAACAACCGCTTCGGCGCCCTGAAAAGCGGACAGAGAATCGGCTGAAAAGGCGGCGACGAAAAAACTGCCCGTCTTATCCGCCAGCATATAAAAAGCGCAAAACAAAGGAATATCGCTTAACGTATGCCAGATCAGGAAATTCACTCCCGACTGGCGCACCGCCTGTTTTTCATGAAACAGCATCAGCAAAAGATAAGCAAACAGAACGGACAAATCCCAGCCGATAAAAAACTGAAACATATTTTTCGCGCCGATACCTATAATCAGAAACGACGTCAATCCCAGCAAAGAAACAACAAAGCCGTTCATTTTTTCGGCCGGCAGAAAATCCTTGGCATACAGCAGGCTCATCAGTGCGGAAAAAACAATAAAAACGGCCAGAAATATTTCCGTCGTTTCCAAATGCAGCCGCCAGTCATAAACGACGCCGTTCCACGTCAGAAACGGCAGCAGAAAAACGCTGTAAACCTGTCCGTGAAAAAAATTTTTAAAGGCCATCGACACAATATTCAGAAATGCCAAGCCGGCCGCGGCGGTTCCGATTTCCCACGCGAACGTGCGTTTTTTCAAAAACGCCGCCGCAAAAACATAACAAGCGGCAAAAAAAGGCAGAAGAACAGCAAAAACCATTATGCCTTATCCTTTCATCGTCCCGATATGATCCGCAATCAAATGGTCGTGTTTTTTAAAGTACAGCAAAAACAACGCCAGCGACGCAACCATCTGGACGCCGGTCAAACAAGCCGTAAACAAAGAAAAAATCAATCCGGAAGCTTCATAAAACAAAGCGCTGCCCATTGAAAAGTTAAACAGCGAGCCTAAAAAAATCAGTTGCAGAGCCAGCAAAACGCGCATCAGATCTCCTCTGTGGCGCAAGATTCCCCACAACCCGAAAAACACCAGAAAAGAACTGATCGTCAAAATAACCGGCACATCTACTGTCATCGCTTTATCCTTCCTGTGCTTTTTTTCCGGTCAGCAAAGCCGACAAACCGACCATGCATGACAGGATCAAAGCGGCAAAAATCAAAACGCACAGGCTGTAATCCGCATACAGAATATCCCCCAAAACCGGCAAAGAAAAAACCGGCGCGGCTTCTTCGGACGGCCATTGCGGTTTAAAAAACAAATATACGGTCTGCGCGCACAGCAGCATAAAAAACACAAAAGACGCCGCCGGCGCTTTTTCGGGAACAGTCGACTGCGTGCGGCGAAAATCAAAAACAATCAAGGCGAACATTAAAAAAACCAACATTGACGCCGCCGACATCGACAACAGAGCAAAGCTGACAAACCTGGCATTCAGGCCGGCTAAAATTCCCGCCACCGCAACAACGGCCTGTACCTGACAAAAAGCCGCATATAAAATATGTTTGACGCTAACCGACAGAAAAGCCGCCGTCAGCACCAGCAGGGCAAAAATATAAAACTCAACCGCGTACATCAGCTTTTTCCTTTTCAAACATCAACGCCTTCCGGGGGCAGGATTCAATACACAGTCCGCAGGAAACGCACCGTTCGCCGGATAATTTGAAATCAACCGGCATACGGTCGTCCCGTATTAATGTTTTTACCTCGATTGCCCGGGACGGACAAATTTTCATACATAATTTGCACCCTACGCATTTATCCGGATCAACCGCAGGCAGGCGCGCTCTGACGCTTTCGGCGAACTTTATTTTCTGTCCGGCACCCTGTCCGACGACATAACGCAAAACGACAAACAGACTGCGCCAGACGTCCGCGAAAAAAACCGAATGAATCTTTTTCATATTCATCTAGGCTCCTTTCTGCATGAAATACAGGATTCCCGCCGTCCCGACCAGCCAGACCAGAGCGAAAGGCAGAAAAACCTTAAAGCTCATATTCATCAACCTGTCCGTCCGCCAGCTGGGCAGAACGTATTTCATCAGCGTCAAAATAAAAAGCAGCAGGCACGTTTTTATCGCCAGCCACGCGAACGACGGCAAACCGGCCGACCCGAACAAAGGCATCGTACCGCCCAGAAATAAAACACTGCCCAAAGCCGCGCATAACAGCAGCAAAATATTTTCACACGCCAAAAACAACAGATACAGACCGCCGCCGTATTCCGCGCAAACGCCGCCGGCCAGTTCTCTTTTGGATTTCGGAGCTTCAAACGGCGCCTGCCCCAGCAGCATGGCAACCGACAGCAAGTATAAAACAAACAGCGGGAAATGAGGCGCGACAAACCATATTTTTCTTTGCGCCCTGATAACGGAATACAAATCCGGCGCCCCCGCCGTCATTAAAATCGTCATCACGACGACCGTCAGGATCGACTGGCAGCACAGCGACTGCGCGATCATGCGCACCGCCCCGAAGAAACTGAACCGTGTCGCGCTGCTCCACCCGCCGGTAATAAAAGCGTACGTGCCGCAGGACGCGACGAACAGCAAATATAACAAGCTGAAATCAGGGTGCAGAAAATATTCCTGATTAACCGGCAGGAAAAAAAAGAAAAACAAAGAAAAGACAAAAGCAAACAACGGCGCCGCGACAAACAGCGTTTTTTGCGCATGTTCAGGAACAGCCGGCTGTTTCAACAGCATGACGCAACCCCGGCGCAGCCGCCGGATAACAGACCGAACCGGCCGCATTTCAATTCTGGCGCGCAGTATTTCCTGTCCCTGACAGACTAACAACCCGGACGCCAAAATGACGGCGCAATATAAAAAAGCATGCAGCATCATACTGCCGGCCGGCGCCAGTTCATGTAAAAAGGGCCGAATTTCCGTTTCAATCAAAGAATTAAGAAAATCATTCATTTTGACAAAGCCCTTTTCAACACGGCGGCATATTCCGACTGACGGCAAAGTTCGTCGTCAAAAATATCGCCTTGAACGATCAGCGGCATTTCACCGATCTGCCCCGGAACGCCGAATGCGACATTCTCCGCGGCGGCGATTTCTCCGCGGTTGTAAAAAATAATGTTTTCTCCGGCCAGATAATCGCGGATATCTTCCAGATCATCGTACGGCAAAGGCGCCGTTCCCAGATATTCGGACAAAGCCCGCAGGATTTTCCAGTCTTCGCGCGACATGCCGAACGGCGGCGAGACGACGGCCGTGCTTTGGGCCCGGCCTTCCGCATTAACGTATGTCGCCCGTTTTTCACTGAAAGCCAGCCCGGGCAAAACGACGTCGGCGTCCTGCGCGGCGGCGCAAGCGTATATTCCCTGATAAACGGTAAAAGCGCCGCCCAGATCCCGGCGAGACACGCCGTCTTCGTTTAACAGATATACAAAATCGAATTCCCCGTTTTTAATCTTCGGCCTTAAGGGAACCGAACTGACCAGTCCCAATTCCAGCGCGCCGGCCAAAGCTGCCTTTCCGTGCAAGAAATTATATCCGTTCCAGTCACCGCGGATTACGTTATACTTGGCGCAAATACGGCAGATCAGATCCATGACGGCCGCAGCGTCGTTTCTTTGCAAAACGGACGGCCCGACGATAATCATCGGCTTTTCGGCGCGTTTTAACATCAGCGCCCCGCTTCCCGTTCCGTTTAAAATATCGCTCAAAACCTGCGGCGAAATCCCCAAAACATCATAACCCGCGCCAGCGTTGTCACCAATAAACGCTTTAGGCATCTTATTGCCGCGCAGCAGCCAGCCGACAGCCGGCGCCAGATCATCGACGCGCACGCCGATACACAACAAAGCGTCGGCTTCCTTTATCCGCGCAAACGGCGTGTTGAACAAACGGGATTGGCGGCTGTTCAGATCAAAATACATTGTATCGTCCGGGCGGGCGTCAATGGCTTTGGCTCCGATCAGGGCGAACAGGTCTTTTAAAGCCAGCATACTTTCGCAATCGGCGAAATCCCCGATCAGCGCGGCCGTTTTTTCCGGCGACACGGATTTTATTTTCGACGCGATCGTGACAAAAGCCTCCGTCCACGAACATTCTTTCAGCCGCCCGTCAATCCGCGCATAAGGCCGGTCCAGACGATTAATACGCAGCCCGTCCAGACAGAACCGCGCTTTGTCCGAAATCAGTCCGCCGGGTTCGGCGGGCGTTACGCGAACGATTTCCCCCTGCAACGTTTCGATTTCAACGGCGGCGCCGACGGCGTCCGTCACATCAATGCCGCGCGTTTTTACCGTTTCCCACGGCCGCGTCAGTTTTTTTGCCGCGGCATTCGTCAGCGTTGCCGAAGGGCACAAGTCAATCAGCGTTCCGGATAAAAGAAACGGCGGACAAAAGACCGGAGGAACCGTTTCGTTTTGCGGCGCCGCTCCCGCCTTTTTCAAAAAAGCGACACACCGGCCGCAGCGGATACATTTTTCCGGCGTAACGTCAATCCAGTCCAGCAGCCTGCGTTTTTTGCCGGCGGCGGATCCGGACTGAATTTCAGGGCGGACGGAAGCGCATATTTTCTGAATGTCGCAGTTTCCCGCTTTAACGCAGACGGCACAAGCCGCCGGGTGGCCGGCAAACAGTTCCTCTGCCCGGGCGCGAACGGCCGCAACGGCTTTCGGCGTTTTGGTAAAAATCTTCATACCGTCTTCGGCCGGCGTCCGGCAGGCTAAAACAGGATCGTCCGTCCCCGATATCTCAACCAGACATAAACCGCACCACCCGTTCGATTCCGGCACGCGGCCGTCGCATAAATGCGCGATTTCGACCCCGGCGGACAAAACGGCCTGCAAAACAGAACTGCCTTCCCGTACTTCAACGGCTTTGTCGTTAATCCATAAACTGATCACCGGTCCGTCTCCGTCGTTATGAGGTTCAAAGAACTCAAAATCACGCGCACATCGGCCAGATCGCACCCGGCCGTCAGCTTGTCCAGCGCCTGCATGACGGGAAAACCGGCCGATCGGAAATGGCATCTGTAAGGTCTTTGAGTACCGCTTGAAACCAGAAACACGCCGAATTCTCCCAGCGGCGATTCCGTCGCCGCATAAACTTCACCGGCGGGAATGACCGTCCCCGCGCCGTACAATTCAAACCGGCGGCTGAGTTCCGTTAAAGAATCCGGATCGTCATTTATGCTGAAATCGGGCAGAATAACATCGCCTTCGGGCAAAACGTCCAATATCTGCCGGATAATCGACATCGACTGATAAATTTCAAAAATCCTCAACAGATAACGCGCGTAACAATCCCCCTGCGTTTTTAACGGCATATCGAAAGAAAGGGCATCATAAATTTCATACGGTTCGGAAATTCTCAAATCCCACCTGACGCCGCAGGCGCGCAGATTAACCCCCGAAAAACCGGACGAAACAGCGTCCTGAGCTTCAATGACGCCGATTCCGACGGTCCGAGATTTAAAAATCCTGTTTTCCGTCAGCAAATCCTCGATTTCCGTTAAAACGGACGGCAGTTCTTTTGTCAGCCAGTTAAAGATCAGTTCCGCGGACTGCGGCGCGATATCGTGTTTTACTCCGCCGGGACGAATATATACGCTTAAAGGACAGGACAGACACACTTTGTCCAGCAGCGCGTAAATCCGTTCGGACGCCTTGCGTACCACCGGATAAACAATATCCGTTCCCGTATCCGCCGCCAAATTCGCCGTTGCGCGCAAATGTGACAATATCCGCCCCGTTTCCGCCAACATAACCCGAATACAGGCCGCCCGGCGCGGCACAGAAACGCCCAGCAGCTTTTCCGCCGCCAGCACAAAAGAATGAACGCAGGAAAACGGCGCCGACCGGTTCAGCTTATCCGCCAAAACCAGTCCCTGCAGCAAATTTTGTTCTTCCATCAGTTTTTCAATGCCGCGGTGGGAAAACCCGATATGCGGGTCAATCCGGCGCACCGTTTCCCCGTCCAGCTGAGCGACCAGCCGGCACATGCCGATTCCGGCCGCCGGTTCCGGCGCAATATTCATAAAACTGCCGTCTTCAAACATCATTTCGATCGTCCTGATTTAAATCAACGCCGAAAGAACGGACAGCCGTTTGATCCGGACGGCTGACAAAGACGCACTGTTCTTTTGCTTCATCATAAATCAAATGTTTCGTTCCCCCGGTCGGAAACGTTTTACGCAAAGGATAAAACCCCGTTTCGTCCTGAGTCAGCAGCCGACGCAGATCAGGGTGGCCTTCAAAAGAAACACCGAACATTTCCCGTATTTCGCGTTCATACCACACCGCGTTCGGAAAAACCGGCGCCGCGGACAAAACGGGCACATCTTCTTCGGTCGTCAATACCAGCCGCAGACGGCGGCTCATCAAAGGACTCAGTAAATGATACGTCAAAGTAAAACAATCCTGCCTGTCCGGATAATGCGTACAGCAAACGTCGGTCAGCTGAGAAAAACGGCAGGCCGGATCGTCGCGCAGAAACTGCATGACCCGCAGCACGGCCGCCCGCAGAACACGCAAAGTCAGCATGCCCGACACGACAACATTTTCGGGAATGTCCTGCTTAGCGAAATGCAGACAGATAAACTGTCCGAATTCTTCCTGCGTTTTACAAACCGAAATCGCCATGCTACCCTTCCCTGATCCTGTCCCGAATAATGCCGCGCAGCTTTTCCACGCCGGCAACCAATCCGGCCGCGTCGGGCGGACAGCCGGGAACGCACACGTCCACCGGCAGAATATCCCGGACGGCGGCCACCGCATAAGAATTTGCGAACAGCCCGCCGTTAATCGCGCAGTTTCCGAAAGCAATCACATATTTCGGCGTCGGCATCTGATCATAAATCCGCCGGGCGACAACGGCCGCTTTGGCGCTTAAAGCCCCGTTGACGACCAGTACATCGGCATGGTGCGGATTAAAAACGGGTTCCATACCCGCCCGGTTCATTTGCGCAAAACAGGAACAACACCCCGTTGAAACCGGCATGCCCGTTTCCGCCTGAGCGCACACCCAGGCCGCCAAAGTCTGAAAAGCCACGGCGGCGACCCCGTGTTTTTGCAGTCTGTCCAGCCAGCCGTCCCGCTTTATTTCCATTCCAGCGCCCCTTTTTTATATTCATAAAAATAGCCGATTCCCCAAAAAACAACAACCAGCAAAGCCGTCGCGATCCCCTGGCCTTCCGACAGACGCAGCGACATCGCCCACGGTAGCAGCAGCAGAAATTCGGCGTTAAACAAAACGAACAGCAGCGCGACAAAGGCGAAACGAACGGGAAACCGGCTGGTCACGGAAGAAAGAATATAAAACCCGCCGGCGTAACCGTCGTTTTTAACGGTTTGCTTATACCGGCCGAACAGCTTAAAGCTCAAATACGCGGCAAATTTCAAAGCAGCCGCGCTGACGATCAGAGCGGTTACGAAAAAGATTAAAAAATAAAAATAAGCGTGCGTCACGTTTTCCATAAAATATGGTTTACAACAAACACACTTTCAGATCAACGATCTATAGAGTTTATTGCGGCAAAGCAGGCAGATTTTCCGGCGACAGCGGCAATTTTTTAACAAAACGCACGGGGACTTCGTATTCGCGCATCAGTTCGCCGCCTTCAAATTCGACGATCAGAACGGATTCCGCTTTGGCCAGCGGCGCGCGGGCGTCAGGGTGAATAAAGTCCAACGTAATCGAAAAACCGTGCTGACGGTACAGCAAAGCATGTTTTCCGCCGTCATAAACGATTTGAGGATGATCCGGTTCGCCGGCACGCGCGCGAATCGAAATCAACAGGTCTCCCGCACCGTTTTGCAGAATATCGTAAAAACCTTCCTGTTCAGGTCCTATTTGTTTTTCAGCCATAATTTCCTCTTTTGGCGTTATTTTGCTTCGTCTTCACCGGCGTCCAGAGCCGCCACCATCACGGGCAGTCGGGCCGCCAATCCGGCCGCGCGGCAAAGATTATCCTTTATTTTTTCCGCGGGCAGTTGCAAAGCGGCCTCACGAAAATAAAACGTGATTTTTTTCATTTCGTCAAGCATGGCCGCAGTCCGTCCCGCGCAGGATCCTTCCGGCGCCCCGTCCAGATCGGCTTGATAGGCGTTTTTCATGAATTGTTTCAACGACGCCTTAATGCGCGATACGTATCCCGAAACGGCCATTTGCTTTTCGACCAGAGAATCCGACGTTTCGTCGGGCGAAAAAGCGCATTGCGTTTCCATTTGCTTTAAATAGAAAAAAATTTCTGCGATTTCTTCCGAAGACGTCGCGTAATTTCCGAAATTATAAATGCGGGATTCTTCCGACATTTTCTGCTTTCCCTGTTAACGAAGATTCATCAGCCTGTTTTTCAGCGCCGCGCTTTTCTGCGCGGCAGCGCCGTCATATCCCGCTTTCAGATCCGCGGCAACCTTTTCTTCCGTCCGCCGTGGCCGTTCTTGCAGGATTTCACAGCCGGCGCGGTCCGAAATCAACGGCTGGCGCGTTCTGAATACGGCCATTTCCCCGGCCAGCGCTTCAATCGTCGGATATGCCCGCCGTGACACATACGCCGACATCTGCCGGACATGACGCGAAAAAGCAACGCCGCCGTAAACTTTATCCATACATCCGGTTTTATCCACCGCCAGAAAAGCGCGGTCTTTGGACTGACCCTGCGCCTGATAAAGCGGTAAAGCCAGACCATACTGCGCGTTTTCCGCCAAAACCCGCGGCGCGCAGTCAAAGCACTGATCCCCGCAGCGCACGATCGGCCTGCCGTCTTTTTCACCGGCGACCAGCAGCTGGGTTCCCGCCTGAATTTCGACTGAAACGTCGCGTTCCGTCCCGCGCATTCGGACGGGTTTGTTTAAAATCAGCGTATCGCCCCGGCCGATCTCAAACGGTTTATCCGCCGTTCCGTAGTTTTTCACATCGGTAATCAGCCCGTCGGCGATCATTTCACGGCGCATATACAGATTTAAATCCCGCGCCGAAGCTTCGTCCGTTCCCATGACGACATAAGACCCTGCGGGACATTCGCGCCTGTAACGGATAAAATCCCGTGTCAAACGGTCATAAACGGCATTTTTGTCTTCCCGCATCTGCAATCCCGGTTCGCCTTTATCCCCCGTATCCGAATACGACACGTTTACCTGCCCCGATTCGGAAAGGGCATATCCCGTATAACGGCGGGCCGCGTATCCTTCCAGAGCACGCAAAGCGTTTCCTTCGCGAATATCCGTCGTCCAGCGGGCTTCTCCTTTGGTTTTCTGGCGCAGAACAAGATCAAGTTCGCACACGTCCAGCCTCAAGCTGTCCTTATTTCGCAGCAGCTGATCAAACCCGTTGCCGGCCGTTTTCGGCGGTATCTGCAAATTGTCGCCCATCATAAACAGGCGAATCCCCTGCTGATTGGCAGCCGTCAGCAGCGCCGCCGTCTGCCTGGCCCCCATCAGGCCTGCTTCGTCAACGACCAGAACGGACCCCGGCTTTATCTGGCCTGCCCGCAGCTTTTCAATCATATCGTCCAAAGACGGCGCGCCGCGCACTTCGGGCATATAATCCGCGATTTCCGCCGCTCCGCCGCGGACGCAAAAATCCTTCATCATATTCATGTCGCCGACGATATCGGCCGCTGCCTTTTCCGATGGAGCCGCCGCATAAAAATCAGGCGGAGTTTTTCCGTTTTCAACGGCGTCTTTGGTTAAGGCAAACAACAGCCCCTGCGCCAGCGTCGATTTGCCCGACCCCGGCGGACCGTTGGCAATCCGCAGGTTTGCGGGTTTTAAGAAATCATCAAAAATTTTTAAGTATTCCGGCGGCATGTCAAAAGCGTGATTTGCCCCGATATCAATAACCGCAGCCATTTGCGCGACTGTTTTTCTGATATCGCTTAAATCCGCATACGGCTGGCCGCCCGTCGGTTTCGCCGTCATTTCGGCCGCCTGAGAGAAAATCGTCTGTTCCGCCCGCAGCAGCCCGTCCGTCGTATAGCGTGTTTCCGTTCCCTGCGGCGTTTCAAATTCGCGGGACAAAGAATTTTTCAATACGGTATCGGCCGTATTGGCGACAATCATGCGCCGGGCAATGCTGCCTTCGGGCAAATTGGACAAATCTGTCATGCCCGTGCGTCCGGCCGTTAAAAAAGGCAGGGAATCTTCCAGCGCGGCATAAAGCTGTTCTTTTGTATAAAAAGAGCCGGAAAGCGTCAGATCCTCTGTCGTCTGCACTGCCCATCGGGCAACGGCGGCAGCATTTTCACACAGCCATTTTTTGGCTTGCTTCATTTCGTCTTCTCTGCTCATTTTACCCCGTTCGAAGTCACATCGGAAAAATTTGCATACTTATATCACTCTTTTAGACAGAAAGGCAAGTTTTTTTGATAAAAACGGCGCCTGCCCCGTCCGGACGCCGGCATTGTTTTCCATCGGCTCTTTAAAAAAGAAAAAAATATAGTCAGGTTTTTCATTTTTTCTTTACCTTGCTTTGTAAACTATGCTATGCAACCGCGTAGACAAATTTACTACATGAGGATCATGAAAGTGACGAAACAAACGACTGAAAACACTCTGCCCGAACTGCCCAAAGTAACGGCGCAGATGATTGCAGAAAAAATTGAACGCCTGATGAAGTATACCTTGTGCAAACAAGTATGTGAAGCTTCCAAAGAAGATTTGTTCACGGCTCTGGCTCTGGCCGTGCGCGAAATTGCCGTTGACCGCATGTATGCCACGGCAAGCCGATACACCCGGCAAAATCCCAAACGCATATACTATCTGTCCGTTGAATATCTGCTGGGCCGTTCTTTGGTCAACAATCTGGACAATCTGGGAATCCACGACCTGCTTGATCAAGTCAAACTGGACAATCCGATTCCCCTGCGCGACGTCATCGACTGTGAATACGACCCGGCGCTGGGCAACGGTGGTCTGGGACGTCTGGCGGCCTGTTTCATTGATTCCATGGCAACTTTGGGGCTGCCCGGATACGGATACGGACTGAATTACCAGTTCGGATTGTTCAAACAGGTTTTTGAAAACGGCTATCAAAAAGAACTGGCCGATTCCTGGATGGAACGTTCTTCCCCCTGGCAGATCGAACGCGCCGACCGCGCCTGCAACGTGCCGATTTACGGCCGTGTCGTTTACGAAGAAGTCAACGGCGAACGCCGCCCGCACTGGGTGGACACCGAAACGATCGTCGGCGTGCCGTACGATATGCCGATCGTCGGGTTCGGCGGCAAAACCGTCAACTATCTGCGTTTGTTTTCCGCCCGTTCGTCCAGCGAACTGGATATCAAGACCTTTAACGAAGGCGGATATATCAAAGCGGTTGAAAAGAAAATTAAATCCGAAACAATTTCCAAAGTGCTTTACCCGTCCGACGCCGTTGAAGCCGGAAAGGAACTGCGTCTGGTCCAGCAGTATTTCTTTGTTTCCTGCGCGATCAGCGATATTATGCGCCGTTTTCTGGAACAAAACACGGATTTGCGCGACTTCCCGAAAAAAGCCGCCATTCAGCTTAACGACACGCACCCGACGCTGGCTATTCCCGAACTGATGCGCGTTCTGATGGACATTCACGGGCTGGATTGGGATACGGCATGGGAAATCACGGAAAAAACAATGGGTTACACGAACCACACGTTGCTGCCTGAAGCTTTGGAACGCTGGTCCGTTTCGTTGCTGGAACGGGTTGTACCCCGTCACCTGTCGATCATTTATGATATTAATGACCGCCTGATGAAAAAAGTTTCCCAGAAATACCCGGGCGATGTGGGCAAGTTGTCGCGCCTGTCGATTATCGAAGAAGGCGATACGAAAAAAGTCCGCATGGGTAATCTGGCGATTGTCGGTTCTCATTCCATTAATGGTGTGGCGGCGATCCATTCCGAACTGGTCAAGAAAAATCTGGCTCCTGATTTTTATGAAATGTGGCCGGAACGCTTTAACAACAAAACGAACGGCATTACGCCGCGCCGCTGGTTGTTAAGCGCCAACCCCGAACTGGCGGATTTGATTTCGTCAAAAATCGGCCGCGAATGGATTACGCATCTGGATAAGCTGAAGGAAATCGCGCCGTACGCGACGGATTCCGATTTCGTCCGTTCATTTTTCCAGATCAAAAAGGCCAACAAGGAAAAACTGGCGAAAATCATTTTGAACACGACGGGAAATACCGTCGACACGGATTCGTTGTTTGACGTGCAGGTTAAACGCATGCACGAATACAAACGCCAGCTGTTGAACGCGCTGAACATCATTTACAATTACCTGCAGATTACGGAAGACGGATTTGCCCTGCCTGCGCCGCGGACATTTATTCTGGGCGGAAAAGCGGCACCGTCATACGATTTTGCGAAATTGGTCATCAAGCTGTTCAACAATCTGTCCAAAGTGATCAACAACGATCCGCGCGTCAAAAATCAGATGAAGGTCGTCTTTATTCCCGATTACAAGGTGTCGATTGCGGAACGCGTATTTCCAGCAGCCGACGTTTCGGAACAGATTTCGACAGCCGGATTTGAAGCGTCCGGAACGGGCAACATGAAATTTATGCTCAACGGCGCGCTGACGGTCGGAACATTGGACGGCGCAAACGTCGAAATCCGCGAAGAAGTCGGCGAAGAAAACTTCTATCTGTTCGGCCTGACGACGCCCGAAGTTAAAAAGATTCACGAAGACGGTTCTCATAAACCGTGGGATCTGTATAATTCGGATACGCGGATCCGCCGGGTCATGGACGCGCTGTCGTCAAACATGTTCTCACCGGGAGAACCGGGTATTTTCAAACCGATTTTCCAGAACATTATGACGTCGGATTATTATCTGCTGCTGTCGGATATCGGTTCTTATATCGACATTCAGGCGAAAGTCGGAAAGGACTTTTTGAACAAAGCGTCCTGGGGCAAAAAAGCGATCTTAAACGTTGCGCATTCGGGCAAATTTTCGTCCGACCGCACGATTGCGGAATACGCCAAAGATATTTGGGACGTCAAACCCGTTCTGTAATTATTCCTGACAAACAAAGAAATCCCGCATGCTGTGCGGGGTTTCTTTTTTGTTTTCATCGTGGCTTTTTTCCTGCCGTCAGCCCCGCCGGGAGGGCGTTAAGCTAGTGGCGCCGCCACCTATTTTACCAGTCCGTGTTTTTTCTTGCCGACTGATAACTTGATCTGCCCGTTTTGCATATCCGCAGCGGTCAAAACGACATTTTCGCCGCAAACAACGGCGTCATTGATTTTAACCCCGTTCTGCGCGATCAGACGTTTTGCTTCGCCTTTACTGGCCGTCAGTTTTAACTGAACCAAAGCTTCGGTCAGCGGCAGATTGTCAACAAAACCAATAACGGGCAGATCACCGCCGGCCGCGCCTTCCTCAAACGTTTTGCGCGCCGTTTCCGCGGCGGCGGCGGCGGCTTCTTCTCCGCGGCACAGTTTTGTTGCCTCAAAAGCCAGAATTTTTTTGGCTTCGTTAATTTCCTTATCCCGCAAAGCCTCCAGCCGGCGGACTTCGTCCATCGGCAGATCCGTATAAATCCGCAGGCATTTGCCGACTTCGGCGTCGCCGATGTTGCGGAAATATTGATAGTAATCGTAAGCGGACAGCTTTTCGTCATTAATCCAAACGGCATTGCCTTCGGACTTGCCCATTTTTTTGCCCGAAGAATCCGTTAAAATCGGACTGGTAAAGCCGAACAGCTCCACGTCCAGCTTGCGCCGCCCCAGTTCCGTTCCCGACGTAATGTTACCCCACTGATCCGATCCGGCGATCTGCGCGCGGCAGCCGAACTTTTCATACAGACGGCAGAAATCATATCCCTGCAGCAGCTGATAATTAAATTCCAGAAACGTCATTTGCTGTTCGCGTTCCAGACGCGTTTTCACGCTTTCCATCGTCAGCATGCGGTTGACGGAATAATACGTTCCGACGTCACGCAGAAAATCCAGATAATTAATATCCTTGAACCATTCATAGTTATCTACTATTTCGGCGCCGGACGGCGTGTCGTCAAAACGGATAAATTTTGCATAAGAACTCTTTAACCCCGCAATATTGTGCGCGATCGTTTCGGGAGTCATAAAAGGACGCAGTTTGTCTTTGCCGGACGGATCGCCGATGCGCGCCGTAGCGCCGCCGACCAGCATCACCGGTTTATTTCCCAGCTTTTGGAACCAGCGCATCATCATGACCGGCACCAGATGCCCGACATGCAAGCTGTCCGCCGTCGGATCAGACCCCAGATAACCGACAGCCGGCCGGTTTGACTTTTCACATTCATACAGATAAGCGTCAAAGCCTTCTTCATTCGTGCACTGGTTATAAAAACCGCGTTCGGTCAGAACACGCAGAAATTCCGATTTAAATTGAGTCATCAAAAAAACGTCCCGTTTGGATTTTATTAAACTATTGCGGCTATGATATTTAGCAGTAAAAACAAATGAACTCAACAGCAAAGAAGGGAAAATATGGAAGTCATTAAGCCCTTGACGGCCCTGGGACTTATGAGCGGGACCTCCATGGACGGCGTGGACGCGGCTTTACTGGTTACCGACGGCGTGGACATTTTTGAATATGGCAAGGCGTTAAACCGGCCTTATGACATGGACATGCGCGCGGATTTGCGTTCCGTAACGGGACGCGGCGCCGGCAAAGACAGTAAAAAAATCAAAGACGTCGAACGCAAAATGACTCTGTTTCATGCGGAAGTCGTTTCCGAACTGCTGGATTCGGCCGGGTTAAGGGCGGAAGACGTTGACGTTATCGGTTTTCACGGGCATACGGTTTACCATAATCCCGCAGAAAAAATTTCCATTCAGATCGGCGACGGTGATTTGCTGGCGGAACAGACCAGAATCCCCGTCGTCAACCGTTTCCGCAATTCCGACATTGCCAACGGCGGTCAGGGCGGCCCGATGATGGCGTCGTATCACGCGGCTTTGGCGCGCGATTTGGAAAAGCCGCTGGTCGTTTTAAATATCGGCGGCGTGGCAAAACTGACCTGGATCGGGGAAAACGGCGAACTGGTCGCTTTTGACACCGGCCCCGGCAACGCGCTGATCGACGATTGGATGATGAAAAAACATGGCACCAACATGGACTTTGACGGCAATATGGCGGCTGTCGGAAAAGTAAATGAAAAAATCGTTTCTTTGATGATGAAAAGCCCTTATTTCAAGAAAAAACCGCCCAAGTCTTTGGATCGCGACGAATTTTCCCTGAAAATTTCAGAACATCTGGAAGGCGAAAGCGTTGCCGACGGCGCCGCGACGTTAACGGCTTTTACGGCGCAGGCGGCCGCGGCGGCGGCAAAGGATTTTCTGCCCAAACCGGCCAAACAGTGGATCGTCTGCGGCGGCGGCGCTCATAACCCGACCCTGGTCCGCATGCTGCGCCAAAGAATTGACGCCCCGATTTCGTCGGCGCGCGAAGTCAACTGGAACGGCGATTTTCTGGAGGCGCAGGGATTTGCTTTTCTGGCCGTTCGGTCTTTGTTCGGATTGCCGCTGTCTTTTCCGACGACGACAGGCGTTCCGCATTCGATGTGCGGGGGCATGCTGCACGGCGTTCCTGATCTGTTGAAAGAAAAAAAGAACAGATAGTTTTTTTCTTCATTAAAAAACATATAGTATTGACCCCTTCAAAAAAAGGGAATAAACCTCTCTTGCTTTTAGGAATTTTCCTTTAACGAAAGGACGAAGACGATGATTGACGAAGAAGATTACGGCAAAATTATCGAAGCGCACGCGCATATCGGAACATGGAGCGCCGACAACGCTGATTTTACCGAAGAAACGCTGAACGCTGTTTTTGACGAACCGTTTACGGTGTCGATCAATGGTGAAGAAGAAGAAAACGAGGTCGTTTACGTTCTGGTTTCCAATATGAGCGGAATCGACCAGCTGCCCGACGGTTCGCCGAAAATCGACGAAATCGAAGCAAATACGGAAATGCTGGACATTGCCGCCGAAAACCCCAAGCTGAAAACCCTGATCGTCGGCCAGCCCGGCTATGGCGACGCCGGCAATCTGGCAGATTTGATCGAAGAACGCGGTGATGAAATTTACGGTATCAAGCTGCACCCCAACACATTGACGCTGAACGCGAACGACCCGCAGTACGAACCGTATCTGGCTGTCGCGCAGGAATATGACCTGCCGGTTTTGTTTCATTCTCAGGATAACTATTCCGATCCGTTGTATATTTACGAAACGGCGCGCAAATTTCCGGAAGTCCCCGTTATTATGGCTCATCTGGGCATGGGCGGTGACGACAATCACTGGTATACGTTCGGTATTTTGCAAACGGCGTTAAAGTCGGAAACGGCGAATTTATATGCCGATATTTCATGGCTGTCGCCTGAAATGATCGTTGCAATCCTGCAGCGCGCCGACGAAGAAACAATTTATCATCTGATGTTCGGCACGGACATTCCGTTGGGGCCGTATTCCGACCCGTCAGTTTATCCCGCCCGCATCAGCGAAGTCAAATCGGCGATAGCCGCCGCCTTTGATGAAGAAGAAGCGCAGGAACTGATCCACAGGCTGTTTTATCAAAACGCCTATGACCTTTTCTTTGCCGGCCGGGAAGAATAAAGCGTCAGAAACAAAATCCCTTAAAACTTTTTTTTAAGGGATTTTTTTTATTTTGCGCGCATGTTTTATCAAAATAAACCGTTAAACAGTATATAGGCTTTACGGAAAGAAAACCAATGACTGCGAACGATCAGACAGATGAACAGCTTATGTATTCTATAGCCCGATCAGACGCAGCGGCGTTTCAAACGTTGTTAAACCGTTATACTCAGCGTGTTTTCAGTTTAGCCTGGCGTCTTTGCGCCGACAAGACAGAGGCGGAAGACTTAACGCAGGAGGTCTTTTTCAAAGTATGGCGCAATGCCGGCGCATGGCAACCGCAGGCAAAACTGGAAACATGGCTGTACCGGATTTTGTACAATCTGTTTATCGACGGCCGCCGCCGTATAAAAATACAGCCGGAGCTGTTATCCGACGACATCCGTTCCGACGGCGACACACCGGAACAATCGCTGGTAAAAAAGCGGACGGAACAGGAAATCGCAGCAGCGCTGAATTCCCTGTCCGACCGCCAGAAAGAAGCTTTGATCCTGTGTTATTATCAGGGATTAAAAGCCAAAGAAGCCGCAGAAATTCTGTCTGTTTCGCAGGGCGCTTTGGAATCTCTGCTGTTCCGCGCCAGACAAACGTTGAAAGAAAAGCTTAAAATAAAGGGAGAATCCGATGAACTTTAATTCTTTTAAAAAAATGGTTCAAACTTTCGGATCCTGCCGCGACAGGTGGGAAACGGACGATATTGACTCTGCCGCCGCCTGGACCGAATCCGCCGAAGGCGCCGGCGTAATCCGCGCGGAACGGCTGCTGGACGACAAGCTGGATCTGATTTGTCCGCCGGTCTGCAGCCACTTGGCCGACCGTCTGTACGCAACGATCGTGAATGAAAAAACACAACGGCAGATCTTTTTGCTTCTGCGTTATTCGACATGGCTTTCCTTGCTGTTTATAATCAGCGGGTTCTGCCTGGGGTGGTATCAGACGCATCAAGATTACGTGAATACACAAAGTTATTTTGATACAATGTTTGACATCAGTTACTGACAACACATGATTCAGGAGAAAAGAGCATGAATAAAAAATTACTGGTCATTCTGGGAATTTCGCTGGCAGTCAACTTTATTTTGATCGGCTTTGAAACCGCGAAAATAATCTATCAGCCTGCTTTTCCCGACATTCCGCCCGAACGCCCGCAATTTATTCGTCCCGATGATTTCAGACCCGGCGGACCGGATTTTCCGGATAAAAAATTGATGCGCGAAGCTTTTAAAAACGCGGTTAAAAATCATCATCAGGAAATGAAAGACGCCCTGCGGGAAGTCAAAGAAACATTAAAAACCGAACCGTTTGACACGGAAAAGTTCAAAGCCGCCGTCCAAAAAGCAACGGCTGTGCGCAGTACGATTGATACGGCCGTTCAGGAAAACATGACAGACATGCTGTCAAAAATGACGCCGGAGGAACGCCGACGCTTTGCAGATCACTTTTCACAAAAAGGACGTCCTGATTTTCAGCGCCGCCAAAAACGACCTGACCGTTTTGCCCCCGGACATCATCGGCCTGCGCACCGCAGAAATGATTTTCGTCCCAACAAAGGCGGAATTCCGTTTGTACCGCCCTGCGCACGGGAAAACATTCCGTGTACCGTTCCGTGCTGCGGCGCCGCGGTGTGGCATCGCCCGTGCGTCCGAGAATTTAACCGGCATAACGGTCCGTGCCTGCCATGTGAACGGACGGAAAAAAATATTAACGGCAGACCTGAAAAGGTTAAAAAAGACGCCGCGGGAAAAGTGCGTGAAATGAAACGCCTTCAACCGGCAAAAATTCAGCCGGCCGAATAAGCCGCGCCGACAGGCATGCTTTCCATAAAACAACGTTTCCCTCCTCTACTCATGATCGTTTTTGGAAAGCATGCCGATTTTTTTAATCAGATTTGCGCACGACGCCCCTTTTTGCGATTCCGGGAAAAAACAAAACAACTTTTACGCGTTTCGTTTTTAAAAACTGAATCATAAGGTTTATTTTACCATTTGTTCTTTATTCGTTCTTTTTTCGTCTGAATTTTTTTTGCGACTCGTTGATTTTTATCAAGATTCAAAAAACCCTTATTTTGCAAGGGCTCCGAGTCGTTTCGAGTCGTCGGCGGAGTCGTTTCTGCAACTTTTTTTATAACAAATATCATTTTTTACTGGATTTGCAGATTCCCCCCTATATATAGTGAAAAAAGTCATTTTTTACATTAAGGATTCCATTATGGGAACAACCCCTGCAAACAATAAAGTGATCCCTCTTGTGCTGGACGAATCGCTTTATCAACTGATTGAAACACAAGCACATTTGGCCGGAAAAACCCTGGAAAGCTTTATTCTGAACAGACTGCACGATTCTATTGAAGCCTGGACGGATTATTGTTCTGCCGTTTCCATGCTGAATAACGAAGAACAGGAACATTTTCATTTGCGCGTCGTTGATTAACGGCGTTTGTTTTTCATTAAAAATCCCCGCCCGACGGGGATTTTTTTATATCCGCCGACGCCTTTGTTTCAGAGCGTTTATAATGATTTGCCCGCTGAACAAAAACACACCGGAATGATTTTTTCTTGACACCTGTTTTTTTGCGTGACATAAAAAGTTTGACTCATAAAACTTTTTTTTACGGAATAGAAAAATGACGCAAATTGACACATGGGCAAAAATTCAGAATGAAGAAGACGTTATGAACGATCATCATGCTCCGTTTTGGCGTGCAATGATCCGGCAAATGACAGAATCTGATATTCATAACAGCTCTATTCTGGATTTCGGCTGCAATCAAGGCGGTTTTTTACGAACTCTGTTCAGAATTAAACCGTTTAAAAAAGGGCTCGGCGTCGATTTGGCGGTTAAGTCTTTGGAAACAGCAAAAAACCTGAAAGGTAATATGCCTTTGCAATATGAAACGCCGGATATTCTGGAAAAAATGGACGCACAATTCAACATCGCGTTCAGTCATGACGTCATTTACCTGTTGCCCGATCTGGAAGAACACGCCGCCACGATCAGCCGGGTTTTAAAAACGAACGGCGTTTATTATGCGGCGACCGGTTGTTATGCCGAAATGCCGTTGTGGCCCATATGGAAAAAAGAAGTTGAAAGCTATTCAAACGTCCCTTTGCCGGATTATTCAATTAACGACTTTGCCAAAGCGTTTTGGAATGCCGGTTTTGACGTCGCCATTCAAAAATGTATTCCGGAAGGTTTTATCACCTGTTGGGAAGGACGGGAAACTTATTTCCCGCAAGTCACTGATTTCCTGAAATACTACGACTACAAAATTATTTTCCGTTTTTCAAAAAAGGACTGACGGCCATGAATTTTCCAGAAGGACAAGAAGTTCCCCATATTCCCGACAATACGCAACCCTGCCGGCAATCTGCGGAATATATGGAAAAACTGGCAAAGAAAAAAGAGGCGGAAAATGATCAAAACGCCTGAACTGAAAAACTGGAAATATTATCTCAGCAATCCTGACAGAAAACCGGCCTGCCTGGTATTAATGCTGCACGGCTGCGGCGGAAACGCGGACGATATTTTAAGCTTTGCCTCTCTTTTACAAAAAAACACGGGCAATCAAAGCTTTGTTGCCGTCGCGCCGGACGCCTTCCTGCCTTCGGTTGAAAAAGCAAACGGCTACCAATGGTTTGATATTGAAAACAACTATGCGAAAACTCTGTTTGCTTCTCCGTACGACCGACTGTCAGAAAATGAAAAAAAAATGTTTACAAATATGGCGGACGGAGAACAAGGCATTAAAAGCGCGTCAAAAACACTGAACGCTTTTTTGGACTTCTGTCAGAAAAAATTCGACCTGGACGATTCACGAACGGTTATATTCGGTTATTCTCAAGGAGCCATGCAGGCGCTGGATATGAGCATCACGCGCGCAACGCCGGTACGCAAAGTCATTGCCCTTTCAGGCAGCTTGATCCCGCCGAATAAAGAACAAATCAAAAAACGTATTGTTTCCCGGCCGGACATTCTGTTGCTTCACGGAACAAAAGATAACGTCATTAACTTTAATGCCGCACGACAAACGGAAAGTATCCTGAAAGAAAGCGGATTTAACGTTCGGTTATGCGCACAAAACGGCATGGGACACGGACGCGGCGAAGAATCGGCTGTTTTTTGGGCAAAAGCCGCCTGGCATACGGCAACGCCGGTAAAACAACAAATTCCGGCGCCGGTTAACAGATTTTTCAAAGAAAGAACCGGACGATGAGTATACAACTGGATTGGTCACCGTATACAAAAACGACAAAGACCGGCATAACCTTTGTCGAGGAACGCGAAAAAGCCCGTTTAAACAATATCGCCGCGCAAATGCGGCTGAATGTCATGAAAACAATGATAAACGCTGATTACGGACACCCGGCGTCCTGTCTGGGTTTATGCGACTTATTCACGGCGTTGTATTTCGGCGGACTGATGAAATATTCTCCTTCAAACCCGTTTTGGCCTGATCGTGACCGTCTTGTCGTTTCCTGCGGCCATATTTCCGCTCTGATGTACACGGCACTGTCCATGGCCGGATATTTTCCCGCCGGACGTCTGGACGGATATGCGCGCGCCGGCGGACTGCCCGGCCACCCGCATCGCAGCGTCGGCGAAGGAATTGAAAATTCCTCCGGTTCCCTGGGACAGGGATACGGCGTCGGAACAGGTATGGCTCTAGCTTTAAAGAAAACGGGGCAACACGTGTTTTTGATTACGTCCGACGGTGAACAACAGGAAGGGCAAATATGGGAAGCCTGCCAAGTGGCCGTCAAATACCGTCTAACCAATCTGACCGTTTTTATTGACGAAAACGGTATTCAAAATTCCGGAAGAACGGCAGACGTCATGCCTTCGGGCGATCTGGCAAAAAAATATGCCGCCTTCGGTTTCAGGACAATAACGCTTCACCCCCTTACAGCATTTGACATCGTTCAAGCGGTCCGGAGCAGCCGAGCTGACAGACCGGTGGCCGTCATTTTAAAAACGGTTCCCGGAAAAGGCGTTTCCTTTATGGAAAACAACCCGGATTGGCATGATGACATTCCGTCGGGCGATTTGAAAAAACAAGCATTGGAAGAACTGAACAAACAAAAACAACGCTCAGACGCCTGGCAGAATTTTTTAAACAAAATGGAACTAAGACAATGCCAACGATGATGCAGGTCTTTGCCGAAGAATTACAAAAAGCCGGACGTCAAAATCCGAATATTGTCGCCTTGTCCGCAGACGTCAGCGGTTCGACGGGATTAAAGTTATTTGCGCAGGAGTTTCCCGACAGATACTATGAAATGGGTGTTTGCGAACAAAATATGATCAGCGTCGCGGCCGGGCTGGCGCTGGAAGGAAAAACCGCCGTGACGTCCAGTTACGCCTGCTTCAGTCCGGGTCGCAGCTGGGAACAGATCCGCAATACGGTTTGTCTGGAAAAAGCTGATGTAAAAATTATCGGCGCACATATCGGCGTCGGTTCGGGACGAAACGGCGCGACGCATCAATCCTTTGAAGACATCGCTTTGATGAGCTGTCTGCCGAACATGACGATTTTCGGCCCGGCGACGGAAAGCGAAGTTCGCCTGTGTGCACGAGAAATTTTAAACAATCGCCGCCCGTCTTATCTGCGCCTGTCCGCACGCCTCTGCCCCGAACCGGAAGGATACCGGCCGAATATTCACGGGCTGTCTTTGCTGCGCTCCGGAACCGATTTTGCGATCGTCGGCACGGGCGGTTTGCTGGAAAAGGCCGTATATGCCGCAGAACTGTTTGAACAAAAAAAAGAATTGTCCGCCGGCGTTTTCAGTTTGGCCTGTCTGTCTCCTTTGAACAAAAACAGCCTGGCCTCTCTGCGCCGTTTCAAGGCCGTTTTATGTATTGAAGAGCACCAAATCAACGGCGGATTATCGTCTCTGCTGGCGCCTTTATTTGCGGCAGATCTGTCTCTGCCGCCGTTTGAACGCATGGGAGTCAATCGGAAATTCGGCGAGTCCATGGACACACGGGATCTGTATGATTTTCTGGAATTGTCCGAACAGGATATTTTCAACAAACTTAATCAGTTAGCCGCATGAATGAATTACAGGAAAATCTCTATCGTCTGATCACACGCAAAAGCTTTCGCAGGTGGGCTTTGCCTGCCGATGCGCCGGATCGGATCAAAATAGCTGTCAACATTTGCACAGCAGCGAAAAAACCGTTAAATTTTGTATTTGAATTTGGCGGATATAAATTATGGCGCCTGCCTTCCGCGCCGTATCCGGATCAGGCGGAAACCTATATGCTGCATCATTATGCCGCCTATCTTGAACCGATTGCCGAACTGTATGAACCGGGAGTTCATTTGTACTTTGCTTCGGACGACTGTGTTGTCGAACGTATGAATAATATTAAAGCGCAGGCCATGGAAATTTACGCCGAAGCTTTTCGGAAATGTCTGGATCAAATTAAACCGGAACTGCCCGAAAATTTAAAAATGTCTTATATCCGTTTGGCAGAGCTTTATCCGTCGCGCCGGGAATTGGAAGACGAATTGAAAATCACTTTTGCCGATAATATGAAAAAATTTGAAACATGGGCAGCCGAAAAAAAAGAACGTATGATCGGTCGGGCTGTTTTAAACTTTTGCAAATCGGGACCTTTGGCCGCACAAGACCTGTCCGGAATAACACAGGCGGAATACGACCGCCGCCTGATTGAAGGAGCCGTTTATCACGATGCGTTTGAAGACTGTTCCAGACGTCGCGAATTTGTTTTGGGGAAGGACAAGATTTTGTTGTTCTGCACACCAATTCCGCAGGCCGTTGCCATCGGAACGACAAAAGCTTCCGTTACAAAATTCTGGACGGGCGTCGGTGTGTTTGAAAACGGACTGGAAAAAGTTTTATCCCCTTCCGCCTGGATTAAAAGACAGGAAATAAACAAATGAAAAAAATTATTTCGGCTCCCGCACGTCCCGCAGCGCATTACAACAACGCCATAACTGCCGGCGGAAAGCTGCTGTTTATCGCAACCCAACCTTCCATTGACTGGGAAACGGGGAAATTTTTGGACGGTGATATCTTTTTTCAAACGCGCCGGGCGCTGGAAAATGTTGTTTATTTTTTAAACAAAGAAAACGCAACGCTGGACAACGTTGTTAAAATCGGAATTTTTCTGGCAGACATTAATGATTTTGACGCAATGAACCAAGTTTATAATACTTTTTTTCAGAATCCCGCGACAGCTCCCGTGCGTTTTACTTTGCAAACTCCTTTTCCGGATAAGCGGATCAAAGTTGAATTTGAAGCTATTGCCGTTTTATCTTAAAAAAACAAAAAAAAACGCTTGACTTAAAGCCAGCTTTAAGAATTAGCCTGATTGCAATTCACCTGATTTAACCAAAAACAAAGGAGAAAATTATGCAGTATCTGGATCATATTAATTCGCCTTCGGATTTAAAAAAGCTGTCGGTTGACGAACTGCCCGCGCTGGCGGACGAAGTCCGCGGAATTTTGTTGCAGAAAATCAGCAATGCCGGCGGCCATATCGGCCCTAATCTGGCGATGGTTGAAACGACCGTTGCTCTGCATTACGTTTTCAATTCTCCGGTTGATAAAATTGTTTTTGACGTATCGCATCAATCCTATCCCCATAAAATCCTGACCGGCCGCAGACAAGCCTTTACGGATCCGGCACACTATCATGACGTCAACGGCTATACAAACCCCGCGGAAAGCGAACACGACTTTTTTACGGTCGGACATACGTCCACATCGGTCAGTCTGGCCTGCGGTCTGGCCAAAGCGCGCGATTTAACGGGCGGCCGTGAAAATATCATTGCCGTTATCGGCGACGGATCTTTAAGCGGCGGAGAAGCCTATGAAGGGTTAAACAACGCCGTTGAAGGTCAAACCAATATGATTGTCGTCGTGAACGACAATGAAATGTCGATTGCGGAAAATCACGGCGGCCTGTATCAGAATTTAAAGCTGCTGCGCGACACGGACGGCAAAGCGGAAAACAACTTTTTCAAAGCAATCGGTTTTGATTATATATACGTGAAAAACGGCCACGATCTGCGCGAACTGGTAACGGCCTTTCAGTCGATCAAAGATACGCCCCGCCCCGTTGTCGTCCATATTCACACGATCAAAGGCAAAGGCTTTGCCCCGGCGGAAGAACACAAAGAAATGTACCATGCCGGCGGCCCGTTCGATTTAAAAACCGGCGCCTGGAAATATGCGCCGGCAGCGGAAAATTACTGCAAAATCACGGCAGATTATCTGCGCCCGAAAATGCGCGAAGACAAATCCATTGCCGTAATCACTTCCGGCACGCCTGTCATTACCGGTTTTTCGCCCGAAGAACGCGTCGCTTTGGGTAAACAGTTTATTGACGTCGGCATTGCCGAAGAACACGCCGTCGCCTTGGCTTCCGGTATGGCCAGAAATGGCGCGAAACCTGTTTATTTCGTGTTCAGTTCCTTTATTCAGCGGACTTATGACCAGCTGTCGCAGGATTTATGCCTGAATAACAATCCCGCCGTTATTCTGGTCTTTTCCGCCAGTCTGGACGGATTTAACGACGCAACGCATCTGGGGCGGTTTGATATTCCGATGATTTCCAACATTCCCAATCTGGTTTATCTGGCGCCGACCTGCCGAGAAGAATATCTGGCCATGCTGGAATGGGGATTAAATCAAAAGGATCACCCCGTCGCCATTCGTGTGCCGGGCGGTTTCGGGTGCGAAGAACTGTGGTCATGCGGTCACGCGGTAACGGCTGACTTTTCCGCATTGAACACTTTTAAAACCGATATAAAAGGTCAAGACGTCGCTATTTTGGCTTTGGGCGCTTTTTACCGCCTGGGCAAAGAAGTCGTTGACGAACTGGCTAAAAACGATATTCACGCGACCCTGATCAATCCGCGTTTTATTACGGGATTGGACGAAGCGGCTTTAAACGGTTTAAAGGAAAACCACACACTGGTTGTTACGCTGGAAGACGGACAGATCGAAGGCGGCTTCGGCGAAAAAGTCGATCGTTTTTATGCTGATTCGGTAATGAAAGTCCTGAACTACGGCGGGAAAAAAGAATTTACCGACCGGTTAAGCGCCGATGAAATCAAAGCGCGCTATCATTTAACGCCGCGGCAGATTGCCGACGAAATAACGGCTGCTTTATAAAAAACTAAAATCCCCGGAACATTTATTCCGGGGATTTTTTACAATGCTCCGCTTCTTAAAACCACGATCCGGGTGCGTCCGGCCAAACGGTTTTTCCCTTTTTGTTATTGCCGGATTTCATTTTTAACTTTACCATACGATCGATCGTTTAAACACATATTTGTAAAATCATGACCTTTACTTTGCCGCCGCTTGAAATACGAAATCCGCCGCCGGCGGATCTGCAAAAACTCTGTGCCGAAAACACGGAAGACCGTCTTGAAATTTCAGACAGACAAATTTCCGCCCAGTCTTTTGCCGCCGCTGATTTTTCCGGAGCGGACTTCCATTCCGTCCTGTTTCACAAATGCCAGTTCAAAGACTGCCTTTTACCGTCGTGCTCTTTTGTCAAAACCGTTTTTCAAGCCTGCCGTTTCGACAACTGCGCAATGGAAGGGCTTTATCTGAAAAACTGCCTGATCGAAGACTGCAAAATAACCGGCTGCAAACTGCCGAATTCATCGTTAAAAGATGTCCGCTGCAAACAATCCGCTTTTCAATACTGCAACTTCAACGAAAGCAAATTCGACAAAGTTATTCTGGATCAATCCAAAATGACCGCCTGTGAAATCAGTTCATGCAAAATCAGCTCTTTTCTTTTAGACACAGCCGACTTGTCGGGCAGCAATTTTTTTAAAACTTTTTTAAAAGGCGTCGATCTGACAAATGCCGATATCGGAGCCATAGAAATATCCCGCGACCTTTCCGAACTGCGCGGCGCAACAATTAACACACGGCAGGCCGCGCAGCTGATACGACATTTTGGCATACAGGTGGCTGTCTTTTAAAAAAATCACTTTATGACCGTGTGTTTTATTCATATAATACATGATCAAAAAAAGTTGAGGTTTAAAATGACACACATACTGACACATGTACACCTTTACTATATTGATATGTGGCCGGAAATAAAAGAAAAGCTGGCCAATATAACCGTCAGCTATGATCTGTTTGTGACATTGAATAATAGAAACGAGCGACTGCAGCAGGATATTTTAAATTTTAAAAATGATGCGGTTATTCAGATCGTTGACAATCGCGGATTTGATGTAGGTCCATTTATTAAACTTCTGAATTCCGTTGATCTGGATCAATACGATTATATTATCAAATTACATACGAAACGTAATATGCCCGAAGGTTTTTCCCTGCAGGGATACGACATGTCATTCGGGAAACACCGCAAATATCTGATGAAATTTTTAGAATCACAAAACACTTTTAATCGCTGCCTGAACGCATTTGATTCAGACAAAATTCTGGGTATGATCGGAGATTTTCATATAATCTGCAGAAAAGATAAATCCGGCCGTTGTGTTGTCAAAAAAGGACAGGAATTGCTAAAAGCTGCCGGATTTCCAGAACAGGAATATCCTTTTATTTTAGGAACGATGTTTATGGTTCGGGCAGCATTATTCAAACCTGTTCTGCGGTTAAAACTGGATTTTAACGATTTTACGCCGTCTATCCGCGGGCATGACATTTTGCCCTACGGACTGGAAGCTTTTTTTGGATTTGTCATACACGCACAAAGATATGAAATCAAAGATGTTATGACGCCTCGATATGCTCAAATCTGCGCGCGCTTTTTTGCATTGCTCAGCCGCCTTGTGTATAGAAAAAAAGTTACAGTTGACGGACATGTAACCATTAAACTCTTTAAGATTCCCGTCTTTGTCCGCAGAAATCCCCCCCCCCCCCCTCACACACATTAGGAAACATCAATGGAAAATATCTTCTTTCACAGATACTTGCCGGTCTGCGAATCAGACGAAGTTTCTTAGAAAAATCTTTTCAGACTTTTTCGCCGGGTTTGCTTATTTTACGGTAAACATATACGGATATGGGCACGCCCAGCAGCATACCCCACATGCCGATCATGCTGTGCGCGATGTATAAGATAATCAGCGTCATAACGGGATTGATATGCATAACGGAAGAAACAATCCGCGGGTTCAGCACATAGGCTTCAAGAATATGTATGGCGCAAATCATCAACAAAGCCCATACTCCCAGCTGCATGCCGCCGCTGTTAATTGCCATCAATACGATCGGCACGGACGAAATCCACATGCCTAACACAGGAATCAACCCACACATAAACACAATCGTACATAACAGGACAATCGCCTTAATTCCCAAAAAATACAGTCCGAAAGCCGTCAGTATGGTATTAATCGCGGAAATCAACAGCTGCGCGCGAAAATTTTCCCCGACAACTTTGGCAAACAAAATAATGCTGTCCGCCGTTTCCCGATAAGATTCGGCCAGCCGCGTAAAACGCAGACGGCGCACCCCCCGAGACAGTTCGGGCAAATCAAACATAATCAAAAAACTGAACAACATCGCCAGAAAAAACCAGCCGAAATAATGCAGCCCTTTTTCCAGCATGCCGCGGACAATGTTCCACGCGCTGACAACTACCGTTTCAGGCAGCAAAGCTTCTTTAATCTGCGGCAGCAACGGCGCAATGACTTCATTGCGTTCCAAATTGGTATTCAGCCAGCTTTTCACCGAACTGATGCTTTCGGGCAGCTGTTCCGTAAAATTGATTGTTTCGGATAAAATCCTGGGCGGGACGTACACCAGAAAAGCAATAACTCCCATTAAAAACGACAAATAAATGCTGATTACAATCGTTCTTCTGTTAAACCGGTACTTTCTGCGCAGCCGGTGCATAATATCCGATACGATAAAGCACATGATAAAAGTAATAAAAACCAGGCCGAACAGATTCCTGAACAGATATAACAACCCTACAAAAACAGCCCAGATAAAATATACTCTGTTGACCCGGATAAATTCAGAAATATTAAATGTCATATTCTTTCCCGTAACGTAATCATTCCGAACAGGCGCCGAAAAAAACAGCCGCCCCGCGTCCGGTCGGCGACACATCTGTTACCGACACACACTAAAAAAATAATAAGATAAAAAATAATTTATTTTCAAGAAAACAAAATGACATCGACAGCAGCCGGATTAAAAAAGCAAAAAAATTCCGGTTCTTTGATAATTGATTTCCAAAATAGATCTGAAGTGTCTTCGCCACTTTTTAAAGCCGATTCAGTCATACTCAGTACTCAGCCGTATACTTTTTATCAGCCGCCTGTTTTGCGTTTTAATTGATAATTGACGCTGTTTAAAAACAAAACGGCAGAATTAGTATAACACTCGACTCTGAAAATTAAATTTTCCAAGAAAAAAACCTGTTTTAAATTCATAAATGAAAAAGAAAGTCATTATAAAAAAACAGAAAAACTATAAACGGACAATCAAGTTGGTGATTTTGTATCAAAAGTTTGAGAATTTCTATGATAAAAAAAGAGCCAAGAGGCTCTTTTTATTTTATATATTTATTTATCCAGTTAATAATTAAATCTGCAATCTCAAGATTATTCATATCCTGCATAAACATATGTGTATTGCCTTTAAGCCCTTTATCCGGCAAATGCAACATTTCAGCCTGTCCGCCTTGTTCGTTTATACGGTTGACAAGTCTTTTGCAACCGTCAAATCGTTTTTGCCAGCTGTCATCTCTTCCGGGAAGTTCAACAGAACCTTCAAGATGGTCGCCGTATACAACAAGCAAGGGTATTTTTGAAAGGGTCTTGATTTCGTCATTACTAAATCTTTCAGGTTCACAAGCCCCCTCCATCAAAACCATACCTTTTACATAATCAGGTGCAAGCAGTGCCGTTTCTAAAGGATAATGGCCGGATTGTGAATGCCCGATAAGTACAACTTCTTTTAGTTTTTGTGAAAGCTCTGCCAGTGTTTTATAATTTGGATTAGGAGATGATAGAGATGATGATAAATCTGCAATACTCATCTTTGATAATTCCGATACATAGTCAACAGGGAATTTTGTATCAGGATAAGCAACTCCTTTTTTAGGACCGATTCTAAAATTTATCCATGATGCGTGCAAATCTGCCATTCTGGTTATTTTAGGCTGTTCTGAAGGTTTTATTCTGCCTGCTGCAACATTATTAAATATTGCCTGATTAAATCCCGATCGAGCACGTCCGACCTGGTCAACAAGATAAGTCGGAAAATTTTTTCTTACAAAATATTCAAACCAACCTATACGTCCATCAGGCGTTGTATCATAACATGCTCCGCTTAAACCTGCTCCATGAACAAGAACAACAGGAATATCAGATTTTTTATACGGAAGCATATATTCAACGTACATCTGATTTATGGTAACAGTATCAGCCTCCCTCTGGCTTCCAAGTTCAATAAAATCCTGCGCAACATTTTCTCCGCCGATGTAAAAACTGCCACGCCCGCCAAGAATTAAAGGGGCTTGAGTTTTTTTGCGTAAACAATTGATGCAAAACCTAAAGCAATTATTAAAAGTACTAAAAAATATATTTTACTTGTCATACTTTTTCTCCTGTATTAACTTTATTATGATCAATTTTTATTTTCAAATTTTATCTTTATTTCGTCCGAAAAAGATCTATTTTCAACCGTTTTGATTTATACATGACTTGATTGTTAATGTACTCACTGTGCCAATTGCCCGAAATAATCACACCATCTGTAATAATCCAATCCCGAAAAAAACAAGCGCTAAAAAAGCCCTGTATTTATATACAGGGCTTTTTAATGGTGGAGATGAGGAGGATCGAACTCCTGACCTACGCATTGCGAACGCGTCGCTCTCCCAGCTGAGCTACACCCCCACGACGGGAGGTAATATGCCCCTAAACATCATCGTCTGTCAACAAAATTATTCTATTATTTCAAAAAATCATATCAACCGGGCGTTCGTTTCTTTTTTTAAGGCAAAATGCAAAAAACAAAACCGAAAGAAATCACTCTTTCGGTTTTGTTTCTTTACCTGTATTTTATCAGATCTGTTCGCTTTCCAAAACAGCGGAATAAATCGCTTCGGCATTTTCGCTGCCGCGCAACAAAGAACAAACTTTTTCATCACGCAGCAGGCGGGAAACCTTGGCCAAAGCCGTTAAATGATCTCCGCCGGCATTTTCGGGCGTCAACAGCAAAAACATCAAATCGACGGGACGTCCGTCCGGCGCATCAAAAGCCACCGGCGTTGATAATTTGGCAAACAACAAATAAAGCTTGTCCAATTTAACCATTTTCCCGTGCGGAATTGCAACGCCGCCGCCCACGCCGGTTGATCCCAGACGTTCGCGTTCCAGCAACACGTCCAATATGGCGCGATCCTCCAACTGCAGTTGTTCCGCCGCATAGGACGCAATTTCCTGCAAAGCCTGTTTTTTGCTTGTCGCCTTTAAATCAGGAATAATCGATTGAGGCGTCAACAAATCAGAAATTAACATAACCGGTCTTCTTAAAGACTTAGTTAGCCTGCGGGTCAACCCAGCCGATATTGCCGTCGGCGCGACGGTAAACCATATTCAGTCCGCCATGGGCAATATTTCTGAACATCAACGCCGGAACATCGGCCAGATCCATGCGCATCACGGCGCCGCTGACGGTGCACAACGGCAGTTCGGACTGCATTTCAGCCACGACGACGGGCGCGGATTCGTCCTGAGGCAAAGAATCTTCTTCCGATTCTTTTTCGGGTTCGATAACGGCAAAGTTAACCGTTTCGGCCGAAGCCTTATGGCTGGTCAGACGTTTTTTATAACGCTGCAGCTGTTTGGCAATACGATCATTAGCGGCGTCAAAAGCGGCATAAGCGTCTGCGTTTGAAGAAGAGCCCTGAATCAAAACGCTGCTCATCGGGTGGGCGGAAATATCCGCTTTGATGAGGTTTCCTTCTTTGGAAAAAGCAACGGAAGCGTTCAAAGGCGTTTCAAAATACTTTTTAACGGTATTTTCGATACGTTCTTCAACATAAGCGCGCAGGCTGGTACCGATGTCGATTTGTTTCCCTGTAATAGCAATTTTCATAGTGCCGTTCTCATTTGTTAAAAGTTAAATCCTGTAGCGGAATTCCACCGCCTGAAACGAAAAAGTACGACCCCGCGCGCCGTAAGTCAAGAAAATGTTGCATGCGGGCGCGAAAATCAGTTTTTCAGACGTTTGTCTCTTTTTCTTTGCGCGGAAGTCGGAATTCCCATAGCTTCCCTGTATTTGGCAACCGTCCGGCGGGCAATATCTATATTTTCCCGTTTCAACAGATAAACCAGCGCTTCGTCCGACAAGACGTTTTCTTTTTTTTCGGCTTCGATTAATTCCCGGATTCGCCGGCGCACGGCCTGAGCCGATACGGTATCGTCGCCGCCGCGGCTTTCCAGTCCCTGTGAAAAAAAGTACTTTAATTCAAACACGCCCCGCGAACAGGCCATGTACTTCTGCGCCGTCACCCGGCTGACGGAGCTTTCATGAATTCCCAAAGCTTCGGCAATATCCTTCAACACCATCGGTTTTAAAGCTTTTTCGCCGTATTTAAAAAAATCCCGTTGCCGGGCGACAATTTCACCGGCGACTTTTAAAATCGTTTCAGCGCGCTGGTTTAAAGCTTTTATCAGCCAGTTGGCAGAAGACAAATGTTGCGTTAAAAATTTTTTGGCCGCCTTGTCTTTTTGCGCCGCAGCCGATATTTCCGCGGCATACGTCCGGTTAATCAAAACGCGCGGCAAAACGGCTTGGTTTAATTCAACGGCGAAATTTCCGGCTTTGTCCCGACGTACCAAAACGTCCGGAATCAAAACGCCCGGCGTTTCCGTTTCAAACACGGCGGCCGGACGCGGATTTAAACGCCGAATTTCGGCAATCATATCCGAAATATCGTCTTCGTCCACACCGCATAATTTTGACAGTTTTTTATATTCCCGGCCGGCAATCAGATTCAGATTGTCCAACATAACGGCCATTGCCGGATCATACCTGTCTTTTTCCTTTAACTGCAAAGCCAGACATTCGCTTAAATTGCGGGCAAATATGCCTGTCGGGGCAAATCCCTGTAAAACGGGCAGCAGCGCATTTAACTTTTCCGGCGGGCAGATATCGTCCGTCGCCGTGGTCAGCCAGCCGTTTTCATCAAGGCGTTCCAACAAAGCAAAAGCAGTTTCGCGGTCGTTTTCGCTGCGCAGCGAAGTATTAATCTGCGAAACCAGAGCGTCATGCAAAGTCTGGCGCGGCGCGGCGCACAAATCAACCGCGGAAACGGAACCGCCGTCTTCTCCTGCCGCTCCGGCTCCCGACCAGGGATCCAGAGAAAAATCAGACATGTCTTCAAACGTTTCGTTTTCTTCTCCGGCCTGTTCGTAAAAACTGTCTTCGGTCGGGACGTCGTTCGTATCCGGCGGCGCTTCTTCCTGTCCCGCGGAATCCAGCAAAGCGGGCGGATCTTCTCGTCCTTCAAATTCGGAAAATTCTCTGTTTTCCGCCGGATCGGCGAATTCCTGTGCTCCTTCGCGTTCTAAAAAAGGATTTTTTTCCAGCTCTTCGGCAACGGCGCTTTCCAGTTCCAGAGCAGACATTTGCAGCAGCCGGATTGCCTGCTGCAGGCGGGGCGTCATTGCTAATGTCTGTGTTTGGCGTAAGTCCAGACGAGGCGTCAAGGACATTGTCTATCCCCTCCTCTGCCGGCAACTACAGCGCGAATTTTTCACCCAGATAGACACGGCGCACGTCTTCGTGACGGACGACGTCCTGCGGATCGCCTTCCATTAAAACAACGCCGTCATGTAAAATATAAGCGCGGTCAATAATATCCAATGTTTCGCGCACGTTGTGATCCGTAATCAAAACGCCGATGCCGCGGTGTTTTAAATGCGACACCAGATCTCTGATTTCCCCGACCGATATCGGGTCGATCCCCGCCAGCGGTTCGTCCAGCAGAATAAACGACGGCGAAGAAGCCAAAGCGCGTGCGATTTCAACGCGGCGGCGTTCACCGCCCGACAACGCCAGCGCCGGCGCGCGGCGCAGATGAGCGATCGAAAATTCGTTTAACAGTTCTTCCAGCATTTCTTCGCGCCGGTCCCATCTGGGTTCGACGACTTCCAGAATCGCACGGATATTATTTTCAACGTTCAAACTGCGAAAGATTGACGCTTCCTGCGGCAGATAACCGATTCCCAGCCGCGCGCGGCGGTACATCGGCAAAGACGTTACATCTATGCCGTCCACCGTAACGGTACCGGAATCCGGCGTAATCAAACCGGTAATGCAATAAAAGGAAGTCGTTTTTCCCGCCCCGTTCGGCCCCAGCAGACCGACGGCTTCGCCGCGGTCAACCTTAAAAGAAACATTGCGCAGAACCGGGCGTTTCTTATAAGCTTTGGACAAACACTTGGCGCGCAGCCCCATATCCGTAGATGCGGCCAAACGCGGCGTATCGTTATTCCCTTTCGTCTGAGGAGCTGAGGAGTTTTTCGTTTGATTCGTGTCCGTCACCACTTTCACTATCCCTTAAAACGGCGGGCGCCTTTGGTTTTTCAACAGCGACAGCTTTCTTTTCATTTTTGCCGTCGGGTACGAAAACGCCGCGTACCTGTCCTTTAGGTTTACCTTTTTCCGACAGCATTTGCAAGCGGCTGACGCCTGTTTTCATATTTATATCGGCTACCTCGCCGATAATAAAGTTATTCCCCTGAGAAATTTTGACGTTTCCCTGCAGCGTGGCCGTTTCCTTGTCCACCAGATAAACGCCGAAATCCCCCTGCACTTTTTCTTTGTCATTGGTAATCACGACATTGTCTTCGGCTTCAAAACGTTCCACCTGCGTTTTTTCGCCTTCCTTAACGAAATAGGCTTTAACGACGTCGGCTTCAAGACGGCGGGAATCCTTTTGCGCGACAACGTTCTGACGGGCGACCGCCATGTCTTCGTTCTGCCACAATTCCAAAACCCGGGCCGTCATTTGTTCCTGGCCTGCAAACAGCTTAACCGGATTTCCTTTAAGAATAATTACCGATTTTTCAATTTCATACACGGCGGAATCAGAATAAACCGTTTGCTTGGGCGTTGTGATAATAACGTTTCCGAACGCCTTGACCAGATAAACCTCGCTGTCTTTGCCTTCCGGGCCGTCTTTGTAATATGCCGTGATTTTATCGGCGCCCAACGCCGTATCGCCGCGCACGACCAACGCTTTTTTTTCTGCCGTCAGCGTTTTTTTACCGCTGTTCCATTCCAGGCCGCCTTCGGACGTTAAAACGACCTGTTGTTTTTTGGCAGCCGCCGCCCCGTCAAAAGGCAGCAAAGCACTCAGAAAAGCCAGACAACACCATAACCGACACCAGCCGCGCATTTTATTCTTCCCCGTCTTCCGGATAAAAGACCGCCCGCGTCTTTCCCGTCAGCTTGACAACCGTTCCGTTTTGCGTCACCGAAAATCCCTGAGCTCGGGCATAACCGGACGGCGTACGCAAAAAAACGTCCTTTGATCCGAGAATATCCCGATTTTTCATATTTATCAATGCCTGCGTCGTATCGATTTCATCGCCTGTTTCCGTATACAGGTTGACCTGTTTTAACAATTCCATGGTATCGTCCGCCTGAGAATAAATACCGACGGCGGCGTCCAAAGCAAACCACCGGTCGTTTTGCATCAGCAAATCGGCCCTGATCGTATCCAGCTGAACGCGGCGCGTGTCGCCGGGCAGTTCAAAAGCGGTTTGAGCCGTCAGATTAAACGGTTCGCCTTTTTCATCTACGGTAAAAAAACGCGGATTAACCATCGCCTGATCGTCCGGCAGATTCAGTTGGTCGACTTCGGAAGCGATCAGGGAAATATTTTCTTCCTGCTGAGCCTTCATCTGCGGCCATAAAATCACCAGCCCGATCATTACCGCCGCTAAGCTGGGAAACAGCACTTTTAAAGAAATCACCAGCCGGCTGTGGTGACGCATGCGCTTTTTTTGCCGGCGCTGCCATTCGGCCGCCCCTTTTGTCTGGGTTTTGCCCCACTTTACATCGCTGAGATCAACGACTTTGTCTGCCATCAGGCAACTCCGGCACGCAGACAGTCATGCATGTGCAGCAGCCCGATCGGTTTTTTATGATCGTCTAAAACAAACAAACTGGTAATCCCCTTGCCGGTCGTGTTCATAATGCGCAAAGCGTCAATCGCCAGCGTCTGCGCCGTCGTTGTCGTCGGCGTACGCGTCATGACGTCCTGAATGGTTTTTGTCAGCAGATCCGGCGCCATAGCGCGGCGCAAGTCGCCGTCGGTAAACACGCCGCAGAATTCGCCAGCGTCATTAACAACCCCCAGACAACCGAAGCCTTTGCCGCTCATTTCAATCAAAGCGTCCGACATATTGATATCGGGTTTTACCAAAGGCATTTCATCGCCCTTATGCATCAAATCGGCGACGGTCAGCATCATTTTGCCCAGCTTGCCGCCCGGGTGGCGCAGTTTATATTCGTCTTTGGAAAAATTGTGCAGCTGCAAAAGCGCTATCGCCAGCGCGTCGCCCAAAGCCATCATCAGCGTCGTCGACGTCGTCGGCGCCAGACCGAACGGGCAGGCTTCCTGAATCGGAGGCAGGCATAAAACAATGTCCGACTGACGCGCCAAAGTGCTGTCGCGCCGTCCCGTCATACCGATCAGTTTAATGCTGAACCGGCGGCAAAAAGCGATAATGTCGCTTAATTCCGGCGCTTCGCCCGAATTTGACAGCGCAATAACGATATCGTTCGGTTCAATCATACCCAGATCGCCGTGGCTGGCTTCGCCGGGGTGTACAAAATAAGCCGTCGTTCCCAAAGAGGCCAGAGAAGCCGAAATTTTTCTGCCGACATGTCCGCTTTTCCCCATACCGGTAATAATGACACGTCCTTTGGTTGCGTTAATCGTATTAACGGCCTGAACAAAAGAATCGTCCAAACTGTCGGACAGCAGCTTTAAAGCTTCGCTTTCCAGATCCAGAACATGATGAGCACTTTTTAGTATTTCGGCAGACGTCAGCATAAAAAAATCCTGTATAAAGATCAGTCAAGTTTAATGGGTAAATATGGTTTCGCAGTTAAACCCGGCGATATCCAAAACGCCGGCATGCGGCAGAAAATCAAAACACGCCCGGGCGTAATCCGTTCTGCCCTCGCGCGCCAGCAAACCGTCCAGCTTTTCTTTCAAAGCGTGCAGGTACAGCACGTCATTGGCGGCATATTTTAATTGTTCTTCGTTTAATTCTTCGGCGCCCCAATCGGAACACTGCTGTTCTTTTTCCAATTCAACGCCCAGCAGCTGCTGGCATAAAGCCTTCAGACTGTGGGACGGCGCGTTTGTCCGGGCGATTTTGGACGCGATTTTCGTACAGTAAATCGGCCGGCACAATACCCCCAGGTATAAATACAGCGCGGCCACGTCAAAACGGGCGTACTGAAAAATTTTCAAAACAGAGGAATCTTCCAGCAAAGCTTTCAAATTCGGCGCGTTATACCGTCCTTTTTTAAAACGGACGATATGACAGTTTCCGTTTCCGTCCCCCAGCTGAACCAGGCACAATCTGTCGCGGTGCAGATCCAACCCCATTGTTTCGGTATCAACGGCAACGGCTTTTGAAAAACGAACCGAAGAAGGCAGGTCGCCTTCGTGAAAATAAATCTGTGTCATTGATGTCATTTCCCCTTTTGTTCAAAAAGAAAGGGGCTTTAACCGCCCCTTGCCTTTCAGAACTTGTCTTGGTGCCCAAAATAGGACTCGAACCTACACACCCTTGCGAGTACTAGCACCTGAAGCTAGCGCGTCTACCAATTCCGCCATTTGGGCAAAACAAGCTACGGCAGTTTTTTTATTACGAAGCGAACCGTTCGTCAACAAAAAAAATCAAAAAAGATAAAAAAGAAAAATTCCCAGCAAAATCCGGTAAGCGGCAAAGATTGCAAAAGACGAATGTTTCAGCCATTTCATCAAAAATCCGATGGCCAGAATTCCCGCCGCGAAAGCAATCAGCATACCCAGCAAAATCATTTTTTCCGACGGATTTTCCCCCGCGGGCTGCGTCAAAATCTGCATAACGCCGAACGCGCCGGCCGCGCCGATCGTCGGAATCGACAGCAGCATTGAAAACCGGGCTGATTCTTCACGGTTAATCCCCAAAGCTCTGGCGGCCGTCATCGTTATTCCCGAACGGCTGACGCCGGGAATCAACGCCAAAACCTGCGCCGCGCCGATCCAAAAAGCGTCGTTCAGCCCCATTTGTTCCACATTGCCCGCTGACGTTCCCTTTTTATCGGCCCAGTACAGCAAAATTCCGAAAACGATTGCCGTCACGGCAATCAGGCGCGGGTTTCTGAAATACTCTTCGATATAGGTATGGCAGAAAAAGCCGACCAAAAAAACAGGCGCGCAGGCGATTCCCAGTTTTAACGCCAGCCGTGCCCGCGGCGAGGCAAAACGCCGTTTCAGCAAATCAAAGCTTCCCCCGATAATGGCGGCCGTGTCTTTTCTGAAATAAATCAGGACGGAAAACAACGTGCCGATATGCAGCGCAATATCCATCGCCATGCCCTGATCGTTCCAGCCGAACAGCCGCGGCGTTAAAATCAGATGCGCCGAAGAACTGACCGGTAAAAATTCGGCGACGCTTTGCACCAAAGCCAATATAACCGTCTGCAGCATTAAAAGCTCCCCTTTCACTTAAAAAATGATTTTTACACTGTGAAGTTTTTTTTAATTATTTACAAGCTATAAACTAATTTTTGGTAAGAATAAAAAGAATTGTCGTTTTTCAGGAAGACTGCAAATGTATACGCTGTACCATCACTTGGCCGATCCTTTTTCCCGCAAGGTGCGGCTTATGCTGGCTGAAAAAGGGCTGGACTTTACGGCAAAGATCGAAGAACCCTGGAAATTCCGTCCTGAGTTTCTGGCAAAAAATCCGGCCGGAGAAATTCCCGTTTTGGAAGAAGCGGACGGACATATCCTGTGCGGCCACCGCCCGATCTGCGAATACATTGACGAAATCACGTCCCGTCCTTTGTTCGGCGCATACGCCCGCGACAAAGCGGAAGTCCGGCGTTTGTGCGATTGGTTCGACGACAAATTTTTCAAAGAAGTCACCGTTTACCTGGCCGGTGAAAAAATTATAAAACGGCTGACAGGCGGCGTGCCGGATTCGGATTCGATTCGGGCGGGCAAAGCAAACATTACCGGTCACCTAAATTATATGGAATGGCTGTTAAAACAGCGCAACTGGCTGGCTGGCGAAGTCTTTACCATGGCGGATTTTTCCGCGGCGGCGCAGTTTTCGGTGCTGGATTACATCGGCGAAGTTCCCTGGGACAGAACGGAAAACGGCGCCCTTTTGTTTGAAGAAACCAAAAATTGGTACGCGCGCGTAAAATCCAGACCGTCATTCAGGGCAATTTTGACGGATCGCATCGCGGGCGTTATTCCGGCGCCCCATTACGGCGATTTGGACTTTTAAGACAACGAAACAAGGATAAAAAAAACATGAAACGTTTCATATATCTGTTTGTTTTCTGCCTTTTTTTAAACGGCTGCCTTTCCTCGCCGACGCGCGTTTATTACTGGGCAAAGGAAAATACGGGTGCGGACCGTTTTGTTCATGATCATAACCGCTGTCTGAAAGAAGCCGATTTCTGGCCATGGAGATTTACGAATATGGATCCCATGGGGGCGGATACGCTGGATTTGCGTTTAGATTTAAAAAACGGCGGCATTTGGGCCAACTTTTCCCCCTATCCCGGCGCCATGCCCGTTTTCGTCAATACGGCCAACCCGTCAAAAACCGTTATTTACTGGCGTTATTCGTCCTGCATGAAAAAGGCCGGCTATAAAGAACGCCGTCCTTATGGCGGACCAATGTAACTTTAAAACTGGAAGATGATTATGACAACTAAAGAAAAAATCCCCGTTATTTTACAAATTCTGCCGCGATTGGAAACAGGCGGAGTCGAAAGAGGAACAACGGAAATCGCCGCGGCGATCAAAGGCGCGGGCTGGCGTTCCGTCGTCGTTTCCGGCGGCGGCCGTCTGGTACACGATCTGGAACGCGGGGGAACTGAACACATTACTTTGTCGGTTTATTCCAAAAATCCGGTTGTCATGCGCAAAAACGCCGCCCGTCTGGCGGAAATCATCAAAGAAAAAAACGTCGACATCGTTCACGCCAGATCCCGTGCGCCGGCGTGGAGTGCCAAATGGGCCTGTGAAAAAACCGGCGTTCCGTTTCTGACGACTTTTCACGGCGCTTATAACATGGGGCCGTTCAAAATTAAAAAGAAATACAATAAAGTCATGACGGCCGGCGTTTTGACAATTGCCGTATCCAACTTTATCAAACAGCATATATTGGATAATTACGAAGGCGTTAAAGCCGATAAAATTCGCGTTATCCACCGAGGAGCGGACATTGACCGTTTTGACGTTTCAAAAGTATCGCAGGAACGCCTGATCGCTTTGTCAAAAAAATGGCGGCTGCCCGAAGACCTGCCCGTTATCATGCTGCCCGGCCGGCTGACCCGCTGGAAAGGACAGCCGGTTATGCTGGACGCTTTGGCACAGATGCGGCATAAAAACATACGCTGCCTGTTTGTCGGATCCGACCAGGGCCGCAAGCGTTACCGCCGCGAACTGGAAAGAAAAGCAAAAAAGTTGGGATTGGATTCCGTCGTTCAGTTCGTTGATCACTGCAATGAAATGGACGTGGCCTATATGCTGTCCGACATTGTTGTTTCAGCGTCTACGGATCCCGAAGCGTTCGGCCGTGTCATTCCCGAAGCGCAGGCCATGGGCCGTCTGGTTGTCGGCCCGGATCACGGCGGCGCCACCGAAACGATCAAAGACGGCGAAACGGGATTTTTATTTAAGCACGGCGACGCCAAAGACCTGGCCGAAAAGCTGGACGCCGTTTTGGATATGTCCGCGGCGGAAAAGCAGAAAATGACCGAAAAAGCCGTTCAAAGCGTGCGCGGCGAATTTTCCAAAGACGCCATGTGCGCCAAAACGCTTGACCTTTACCGGGAAATCATGCGGGAATATCCCGTTGATAAAAAATCGGATTAAATTGCTTTTTCGGCTTTGTTCTCTCTTGAATACAAAACAAAGCGGCATTACAATGCGCGCATCAAGAACTTTTAATGAGAAAGAAGATAATTTTCATGGTTTCGATCAAACTTCCCGACAGCTCCGTGCTGTCATTTGACGGACAGACCAGCGGCGCCGAAATTGCCGCGAAAATCGGTCCGGGGCTGGCCAAAGCGGCTTTGGCCGTCAAAGTCAACGGCAAACTGCAGGATCTGGCGACGCCGATCACGGCCGACGCGGACATTGACGTCATTACGGCGAAATCCCCTGAAGGGTTGGATATTATCCGTCATACGTGTTCTCATGTCATGGCGCAGGCGGTGCAGGAACTTTACCCTGAAACACAGGTCACGATCGGACCTGCGATTGAAAACGGGTTCTATTATGATTTTGCGCGCGAAACGCCGTTTACCCCCGCCGATCTGGAGGCCATAGAAAAGAAAATGGCCGAAATCGTCGACCGCGACGAACCGATCGTGCGCGAAGAAAAACCGCGCGATGAAGCGATCGCTTTCTTTAAGGAAAAAGGCGAAAAATACAAAGTCGAACTGATCGAAGACCTGCCCGCAGACGCCGTCATCAGCTTTTACAGACAGGGCGGTTTTATTGATTTATGCCGCGGGCCGCATCTGCCGTCCACGGGCAAAGTCGGCAAAGCGTTTAAATTAATGAAAGTGGCCGGCGCTTACTGGCGCGGCGATTCTTCGCGCGAACAGCTGCAGCGCATTTACGGCACGGCATGGGCTGATAAAAAAGCGCTGGACGCTTATCTGCTTCAGCTGGAAGAAGCCGAAAAACGCGATCACCGCAAACTGGGCCGCGAAATGGATCTGTTCCATTTTGAAGACGTCGCTCCCGGCGATATTTTCTGGCACCCGCACGGCTGGACGCTGTTTCAAACTTTGATCAATTACCTGCGCAAACGTCAAAACGACGTCGGATATGTGGAAATTAACACGCCGCAGATTATGGACCGCGTGTTATGGGAAACGTCGGGACATTGGGACTGGTACCGCGAAAACATGTTCACGACGGAAATCGAAGACCGCGTTTACTGCGTTAAACCGATGAACTGTCCGGGCGGAATTCTGGTTTTCAAACAAGGGATTAAATCCTACCGCGACCTGCCGCAATACATTGCGGAATTCGGCCGCGTTCACCGTTACGAAGCCTCCGGCGCCATTCATGGATTGTTCCGCGTGCGCGCTTTTACACAGGACGACGCGCATATTTTCTGCACCCCCGAACAGCTGGAAGACGAATGTCAGAAAGTCGTGCGTTTAATGCTCGATATTTATGACGCGTTCGGATTAAAGGACGTGAGCATCAAACTGTCCACGCGCCCGGCCGAACGCATCGGCGCCGACGAACTGTGGGATAAAACGGAAACCGCTTTGGCGCAGGCGCTGACCGACATGGGATATCAGTATACGCTGAACCCCGGAGACGGCGCTTTTTACGGCCCGAAGCTGGACTTTAAAGTCAAAGATGCGATCGGCCGCGAATGGCAGCTGGGCACACTGCAGGTTGACATGAACCTGCCGGAACGTTTTGACGTTTCCTATATCGGCGAAGACGGCGAAAAACATCGTCCGATCATGTTGCACCGCGCTTTGTTCGGTTCTTTGGAACGCTTTACGGGCATTATGATTGAACATTACGCCGGAAAATTCCCGTTCTGGCTGGCGCCGTTGCAAGTCGTCGTCGCTACGATTACGGACGAAGGAAACGATTATGCGAAAGAAGTGTTGGCCGCTTTGAAAAAAGCCGGTATTCGTGCCGAAATCGATCTGCGCAACGAAAAAATCAGCTATAAAATCCGCGAGCATTCTTTAAAAAAAGTGCCCGTTATGCTGGTTATCGGCAAAAAAGAAGCCGCAGATCATACGGTTACGATCAGACGGCTGGGACAGGAAAAGCAAGAAACGCTTGCACTTAACGACGTAATTGCTAAACTGAAAACCGAAGCGGTTTGGCCGCATATTGAAGAATAACTTTTAACTGATGGAGGCTTTTTATACCTACAGATACGACACAGGCATCGCCCACCCGTGAGGGGCCGCGTGCCAACACAGACATTACGGCAAAAGAAGTCCGCCTGATCGGCGCCGACGGAGAAAACGTCGGAATTGTTTCCGTGCGCGAAGCATTAAAGCTGGCCGACGAAGCGGGATTGGATTTAATTGAAATTTCGCCGAACGCTAATCCGCCCGTCTGCAAAATTCTGGATCTGGGCAAATACCGCTATGAACAGCAAAAGAAAAAAGCGGAAGCGCGCAAAAACCAGAAAGTTGTGGAAATCAAGGAAATCAAGTTGAGCCCCAATATTGACACGCATGATTACGAAGTCAAACTGCGCAGCGCCCAGCGCTTTATTTCCGAAGGCAATAAAGTAAAATTTACTTTGCGTTTCCGCGGCCGTGAAATGGCTTATATGGAGCAAGGCGAAGAAATCATGGCCCGTGTTGTTGAAGATTCGGATTTATATGCAAAAATCGAACAGCCTGCCAAGTTGGAAGGAAAGCAGATTACAATGGTCATCGTGCCGAAATAGTCTTCTTTATATCGAAAAAGCCCCGCGTTGCCGCGGGGTTTTTTATAAATAAAACGTATTTTTTCAAAAAAACAGCGGGAATATCCCGCTGTTCTTTTTCACGTTAAAAATTTTAACCGAATTAATAATTTTCGGCATGAACTTCAAAATAGCTTTGCGGGTGGCTGCATACCGGACAGATATCCGGCGCTTTCGTTCCCACGACGATGTGACCGCAGTTTCTGCATTCCCAGACCTTAACTTCACTTTTGGCGAAAACGGCCGCGGTTTCAACGTTTTTCAACAAAGCACGGTAACGTTCTTCGTGATGTTTTTCAATTTCACCGACCATGCGGAACTTTGCAGCCAGTTCGGGAAAGCCTTCTTCTTCGGCAGTTTTGGCAAACCCGTCATACATATCGGTCCATTCGTAATTTTCCCCGGCAGCCGCGGCAGCCAGATTTTGGGCGGTATCCCCGATACCGGACAATTCTTTGAACCACAATTTCGCATGTTCTTTTTCGTTATCGGCCGTTTTCAAAAACAGACCGGCAATTTGTTCATAGCCTTCTTTTTTGGCGACGGAGGCAAAATAGGTATATTTGTTTCTGGCCTGAGATTCTCCGGCAAAGGCGGCTTCAAGATTTTTTTCCGTCTGCGTTCCGGCATATTTATTGCCCGGTTTTTCATCGTCCATTTTTTCAAATTTGGACGCGGGCTGTTTGCAGACCGGACAGACGAAATCGGCCGGCAGTTCCTGGCCTTCATAGATATAACCGCAAACTTTGCATTTCCATTTGCTCATGTTTTTAACTCCTTTTAAATTAATTATCATACTTTTGTCTTCATAAACGGTATGAAGCATTTTTTCGGCCGTTTCGCTTAACGGCGTACCGTAAAATTCTGCGTATACCTGTTTGATATACGGATTTTCATGACTTTTTCGCACGTTCATAGCGGCGTCTTTCGCATATAATCCGGAAATTCTGGCTCGGCGAACCTGATCGGCATTTTTTGCAAAATCTTTAGGCTGGCCGCCCCCGCCGATACAACCGCCCGGACAGGTCATGACTTCGATAAAGTGATATTGTTTTTTTCCCTGCCGCAGCCGTTCAATCAACCGGCGGGCATTGGCCGTTCCATAAACAACCGCAACGTTGATTTCCAAATCTTTGATTTTCAAAGACGCTTCACGCACACCGTCGTACCCGCGTACGGGCTGCAGGTTATATAATAAATCAGGCGCTTTTTCCGCGGTCAGATATTCATAGGCCGTCCTTAACGCCGCTTCCATAACGCCGCCGGTATTACCGAAAATCACGCCTGCTCCCGACGCCTGCCCCATCAAATTGTCATAAGCGCTGTCTGTTAAAGCGGCGAAATCAATTTGTTCTTCCTTTGCCCAGCGAGCCAGTTCCCGGGTCGTTATGACAAAATCCATGTCTTTCATTGAGCTTTGCCCGTAATAATCCGCGGCCGCATGCATTTCCCCGCGCCGGATTTCGTATTTTTTTGCCGTACACGGCGTCAGGGCGACATTGACAATTTTAGTCGGATCAATTCCGTTTTTCCGAGCAAAATATGTTTTAATTGTCGGCCCCTGCATACCGATAGGGCTTTTGGCGGAAGATAAATGGGGCAGCAATTCCGGATAATAGATTTCCGCAAACTTCACCCAGGCCGGACAGCAGCTGGTAAATTGAGGCAGAGGCCCTTTTCCTTTAGTTATTCTTTCAACCAGCTCAGAAGCTTCCTCGACAATTGTCAGATCAGCGGCGAAATTCGTATCCAGCACATAATCGACTCCCAGCTTTCGCAGCAGGGCGACCATTTTCCCTTCGACAAAATCACCGGCAGGCAACCCGAATTCTTCGCCCAAAGCAACGCGAACGGACGGCGAAGTGCTGACAATAACAATTTTATCAGAATCCAAAACGGCTTTTTTAACGTCTTCGTATTCATATTTTTCCGTAATACTGTCGACAGGACAAACATTGGCGCATTGGCCGCAGTTAATGCAAACAGCTTTGCCGCCTGTTTGTTCAAACGTATAAGTACCGTGGACACCGATGTCTTTCGTACAGACGTTTTTGCACATACCGCATTTGATACATTTGCTTTCGTCCCGGACGATACTGAGATTGTCCGATTCGATAGGAACCCTGACATTTAAATCCATATGCTTCACTTGTTATTTCTCCCTGCTGTTTTTTCTGTTTCCAGGCACGACGGGCAAACATAATTCATTTTTAAATCATAGGACAAAATCCGAATTCCCGTTTCCCGACACAGCCGCTCGGTCAAATCCGGCAACGTGATATCGGATAAACGTCCGCAGCTTCGGCAAACCAAATGGTCATGGCGCACAATTTTGTCATAACGATCCGGACACCCTTCAATTGACACTTTTCTGATCAGTCCTTGACGGTACAAAGCTGATAAATTGTTATAAACCGTCGCAAGAACAACCCCGGCATTGATTTCCTTTAAACGTAAATAGATTTGTTCCGCCGTTAAATGATCGTGCGAAGTATTGACCATATTCAAAATCAGCCGCGCGTTCTTTGTCATTCCCGTTCCTAAAATTAGAATTAGAATAATTCTATTTATATCATATTCAGAAATATGTCAATCAGATTATTCTAAAAAAGATTTAGCCGGAAAACGCCGTCAGTTGTTTTTGTCCCGCTTTCAAATGTTACAGTTTTGTTAAAAATATGCCCCCCCCCCCCATGTTTTTGTAGAAGAGCCCTTCTG
>URSF01000004.1 GCA_900550445.1 uncultured Rhodospirillaceae bacterium
TTTTCTTTACGGGGGGGGGGGGGGTATAGATCAAAAGGAGAGGAGATCAAAAATGAAAGCCCGGTTAAAAAAATTTTTTTTCAAAGCGGTTTGCTGTTTTATTCCTTCCCGGAAGTTACGCAGACAAATTAAAGGCAGTTTTGATCGTTGTTTTTACTATAAAGCCAAAAAAGCGGCTCTTTTGGCGCCGCGGATCGAACTGGCGGTGCTGGGGTCTTCGCACGCTCAATGCGGCTTTTGCGAAACAGATCGGGATATCAATTTGGGAATAGCCTCTCAGGACTTGTATTATTCGTATCAGCTGTACTTGAAATGCCGGCTGATGTTTTTGAATTTAAAGCGGGTTGTTTTATTTTATTCTGATTTTTCCGCCGGGTTTGAAGAAGAACGCTCCAAAATGATTTTTGAAACGTTGAAATATAATCAATATTTCGGCATACCGCCTAAAAATCCGATTTTGTATGCCGAAAAAAATATTGACACTTCTTTACATTTTGCCCCCTTTGAAATAAAGGAATTTGATTTTAACACGCCTTATCCTTTTCCTTTTATCAGCGAAGATTTGAAGACCGAAGAAGGCATTAAAATCAGAGTTCAAAAACATTTAAAGCATGCGTTAAGGGAAAATAACCAGACGGCTTTTGTTGAAAAGTTAATCCGGGCCGTTTCGGCCGACGGTATCTCGCTGATGATTGTTGTGCCGCCGGTAACGGAAGAATATCTGTCGCATATTCCGCCGCAGATCAATTTGTTTGAAAAACTGGACGTTTTAATGGACCGTTATCAAGGAAAGGTTTTGTATCTGAACTGTTACCGGGACAAAGATTTCACGAACGAAGATTTTGCCGACTGTGACCATTTAAATCAACGGGGCGCGGAAAAGCTGACGGCTAAAATTAAGCAAAAATTTCAGGAACGGGAATAACCCGGTTTACTGCGAATGATGCGGCGTATGGTGATGATGAACGTGATGACGATGCGGCGCGGGTGTATCGTCGGCTATTTTGTTCATATCAACGCTTTTCGTCCAGGCATAAAAGACGCTTAATCCCCCGACAATCGTATAAGAATACCATGAAAAGGTCATTTCGTTGTCAAACGCCGTGCCGGCCCAGACGATAAACATCAACAACGCGAAGATGGCAATAAAGTTTAAAACGAATTTTCCTTTTAACATTAACGATCTTCTCCTTTCAGATATAACCAGAATACGCCTTTCTTTTGTTCGGATAAAGAAAAAAGCCCTTTTGTTTCCAAAAGGGCTTTTTATCGGAACAATCCGGATTACAACATATGATCCAGTTCGCCGGATTTATAACGTTTGGCCATATCCGCCAGAGAAATCGCTTTGATCTTTGATCCCATGCCGGCCGCGCCGAACTGTTCGTAACGGGCTTCGCAGACTTTCTGCATTTCTTCCATTGCGGGACCCATGTATTTGCGAACGTCGAATTCTTCCGGTTTCGTCGCAAAGATTTTGCGGATCGCGCCCGTCATCGCCATACGGCAGTCGGTGTCAACGTTGACTTTGCGCACGCCATACTTGATGCCTTCCTGAATTTCTTCAATGGGCACGCCGTAGGTCTGCGGGATTTTTCCGCCGAATTCGTTGATCATGTCCTGCAATTCCTGCGGAACGGAAGAAGACCCGTGCATAACCAGATGAACCGTCGGAATTTTGGCGTGAATTTTTTTAATCGTGTCAATCGACAGGATCGCGCCGTCCGGCTTGCGCGTGAATTTATAAGCACCGTGAGACGTCCCGATCGCAACGGCCAGAGCGTCAATATTTGTCGCCTTGACGAAATCATACGCTTCGTCCGGATCCGTCAGCAGCTGCTTTTTGTCGATTGCACCGTCAAATCCGTGTCCGTCTTCCTTTTCGCCTTTGCCGGTTTCCAAAGAACCGATGCAGCCCAGCTCGGCTTCGACCGACGCGCCGATCATGTGGGCGAATTTGGCGACCGTGCCGGATACTTCGGCGTTGTACTCATGAGAAGCCGGCTGACCGTCCTTTAACGAACCGTCCATCATCACGGAAGTATAGCTGTTGGCCAAAGCTGTAACGCACGTTTCAACGGAAGAACCGTGATCCTGATGCAGACAGATCGGCAGATCGGGGTACATTTCGGCGGCGGCTTCAACCATATGGCGGATCATCGGATCGCCGGCATAGCCGCGGGCGCCTTTGGACGTTTGAACGATCACCGGAGAATCCGTTTTTTTCGCAGCGTTCATCACGGCCAGAATCTGTTCCATGTTGTTGACGTTAAAAGCCGGCATACCATAACCGTATTCCGCGGCATGGTCCAGCAGCTGGCGTAAACTGATCATAGGCATTTTTTATCAATCTCCTTGTTTCAAAAATTATTTTTTCAGGCAGCCCATTGCGGCGGCGGCAACGGCATTCGGCGTAATGCCGAAATGTTCGTATAATTGTTCCGCCGGGGCGGAAGCGCCGAACGAACGCATGGCGACAATCGCTCCGTCCAGCCCGGTGTATTTTTCCCAGCCGAATGCGCCCTGCGATTCAACGGCGACGCGCGGGCAATCGCCCAGAACGGCTTTTTTGTAAGCGGCGTCCTGTTTGTCGAACAATTCCCAGGACGGCATGGAAACAACAGCCGCGTTGATCCCCTTTTCGGCCAGCAGTTCTTTGGCTTTGACGGCGATTTCGACTTCCGATCCCGTCGCCAATAATGTCACATCGCGTTTTGCGCCGCAATCCGCCAAAACGTATGCCCCTTTGGCCGACAGGTTTTCCGCAACGCCGGTGCGCAGGGTCGGCAGATTCTGGCGCGACAAAGCCAGAACGGACGGCGTATGTTCGGATTCGATCGCCAATTCCCAACATTCCGCCGTTTCGATCACGTCGCAGGGACGGAATACGTTGACGTTCGGGATTGCGCGCATGGACGCCAGATGTTCAATCGGCTGATGCGTCGGGCCGTCTTCGCCGACGCCGATTGAATCATGCGTTAAAACATAAATCGTGCGGATTCCCATTAACGCGGCCAGACGCAGCGACGGTTTTAAGTAATCCATAAATACCAAAAACGCGCCGGAGTACGGAATAAATCCGCCGTGCAGAGCGATGCCGTTCATCGCGGCGGCCATAGCGTGTTCACGGATACCGTAGTGTATGTAATTGCCCGTGAAATCGTCAGGCGTGACGGATACGGACGCTTTGGCGTTTGTCAGGTTGGACGCGGTTAAATCCGCCGATCCGCCCAGCAGTTCGGGAATGGCCGGGACCAGAACTTCCAAAGCCATCTGCGAAGCTTTGCGGGTGGCGACTTTCGGTTTGTCAGCCAGCAGCTGTTCTTTGTAAGCCTGCATTTTTTCTTTCCAGCCCGCAGGCAGAGCGTGCCTGATTACCGTGCGTTCAAATTCGGCTTTTTTCGCGGCGTCCATACCGGCAAAGCGTTTTTCCCAAGCTTCGCGGTCGGTCTGTCCTTTTTTGCCGAAAGAACGCCATTCGTTTAAAATGTCCTGCGGCACTTCAAACGGAGCGTATTCAAATCCCAGACGTTTGCGGGCGGCCAGCAGATCTTCGGCGCCGATCGGGGAACCGTGGACTTTGCTGGTGCCTTCTTTGGCCGCGCCGTAACCGATAACGGAATGGCATGCGATCAACGTCGGCTTGTCGGATTTTTTGGCGCGCGCGATGGCGGCTTCGATTTCTTCGGGGTTGTAAGCGTCACATTCGTCGGTATTCCAGCCGTTGGCTTCAAACCGTTTGCGCTGATCCGTCGACGTGGCGACCGACGTGGCGCCGTCGATCGTGATTTTGTTGTCGTCCCACAGAACGATCATTTTATTTAAACGCAGATGGCCGGCCAAAGAAATGGCTTCTTCGGAAATGCCTTCCATCAGGCAGCCGTCGCCGCAGATGACATAAGTGTAATGATCAACGATTTCTTTACCGAAGCGGGCGGCCAGCAACTTTTCGGCCAAAGCCATGCCGACGGCGGTGGAAATTCCCTGTCCCAGCGGGCCGGTCGTTGTTTCAATTCCTTCCAAATGGCCGTATTCGGGGTGGCCTGCGCAGCGCGAACCCAGCTGGCGGAAGCTTTTTAACTGATCCAGCGTCGCTTGTTCGTAACCTGTCAGATACAGCAGGCTGTAAAGCAGCATGGAACCGTGGCCGGCGGACAGGACGAAACGGTCGCGGTCAGCCCAATGCGGCGCCTTTGCGTCAAATTTTAAAAATTTTGAAAATAAAACGGTTGCGACGTCCGCCATGCCCATCGGCATGCCGGGGTGGCCGGAGTTGGCTTTCTGTACACCTTCCGCGGCCAAAAAGCGCAGAGCGTTTGCTAAATCTTTATGAGCGACCATATATCCTCCTAAGGAATTTAAGTAATTAAAAGACAAAATTTTATCTTGTATACCACATTTGCGCCCGACAAAAAAACACTTCTTTAAAAAAAGCGAAAAAATAAACGTTTGGCTTGAGGAAAAATCAAAAATATGCCACAGTTAAAGCGGTTTTGAATGAAAGGCGCGGGTATGGGAAATCTGGTCAGTTTGTCGTGTTCTCACTGTGATTTTAAATTCGTCGGCAAATACGGGATCGGCAAAACCGATCTGGCGTTAAGCACGCAGAACTTCGCTTCCGAAGAGGAAAAAGAAGTCGGCGTTAATTTTTCCCAGTATATTGTCGACAATCCGCACGAACTGGATTTTATCCGCGATTTAATCCGCCGGCGTCGCCCCGTCATTTTAAAAACATGGGAACATCAGCCGTATTATTGCCCGCACTGCGCCAGACTGTATAACCGCTTTACCTATCATTTCCTGTTTAAAGACGGGGATTATCTGCCGCATTTTACCTGTCTGGACTGCGGCCGCGTTTTGGAAAAAATGGATTTAAAGCAGACGGTTTTGTGTCCTCAGTGCAAACAGGGGCGCTTGTCTGCCGAACGGATTATTCCGTGGGATTAAAAACGTCGCCCCAATCGGCTTTGCGGGCTTTTTTATAAATCTCTCCGTCTTTTTTGGAAACGGTCTTTTCCGTCAGCCCCGACGACGCGCACAGACTGAGCGTTACTTTGCCTTTCCCGATCAAGGGGCGGCGCAGGATTCGCGCGCCGGCCGATTCCCGTTTTTCACGGACGGCGATCAGGTAAGTAAATTTTTCGTCTTCAAACGGGGCGGCGCCGCCTTTGGATTCCCGGTGAAGTTTTGACCGCGCGACGCGGCAGCCGAAATGACACCAGTCGTTTAAGCAGACGTTCTGGTGCGGACAGGGGGCGGCGATAAAAGCGCCCCGGTCAATCAAAAAAGACCTGAAACATTTCATTTGAAGGAAATTTTCAGGTGTTCCCGGCTCAACAATCACCAGCATTTGCTTTGCTGCCTGCCACAGTTTTAATAAAGCGTTTTCCCTGTTTTCTTCGTTCAGTTCGTTTAAAACATAACAGGCCGTAACCAGATCGGCCGTTTGTGTCAAGGGAGATGCGGCCAGATCGAATTCCCGCCAGACCGGAGCCGTTTTAAAGAAATCCGAGCCGGCCGACGCCAATTTCCGGCCGGTATCACGCATGGCTTTTTCGCGTTCCAGACACAAAATATATTCCAAATCGAAAAAGCAAGCGGCGGCCCAGACGGCGGCGCCCGTTCCCGCCCCGACGTCGATCATTGTTTTCGGGGGTAATCCCTGACATGCCGCGGCCTGTCGCAATACGGCCGAAACGGCGCCGAAAGTCGCGGGCATTCGTGAAACGGCATAAGCGGCGGATTCCAAATTTCCGACGGCAGAACGCCCCGCCGCGTTTTTATCCCTGTACCGGCGGCTGATTCGTTCGGCATGTTCTTTGATTTCATGCGGTTTCAGGCCATCGGTCAGTTTTTCCGCCGCCTGTTTCAAAACAAAAGGCATGTCCATTTTTTTTAAGGCTTCCTGCGTCCCCAGTCGATAATCGCGTTTTTGATAACGCTGCCGCTTTGTTCCGTATGCAGACTTTGGTCCAAAGAAGCGATTTTATCTAATTCTTCGGAAAGTTTTTTTGCCGCGATTCGGCGCAGCCTGTATTCTTTTTCGCTGGAACCGGGCAGCTGTTCCTTCATCGGTTCAAAAAGCGGCGTTTCATTTAATGTGTCAACCGTTTCTTTTTTATTTTTTAATGCGGCAAATCCGGAATCCAACAGTTTGAAGATATGCCGGTCGCGTTCGCGCACCGAATTGCGCCCCATGACAACGCCGATCAGTCGTTTTCCGTCGCGTTTGGCCGATCCGACGACATGGTACCCGGACGCGTCGACATAACCGGTTTTCAAACCGTCGCCGCCTTTGTAATACCGGGCGACCAGATTGTGATTGCCGTAATACCTTCGGCCGTAACGGAACCCGCGCACGGAAAACAATTTGTAATATTTCGGAAAATGCTGAATCAGCGCTTTTGATAAAATAGCCATGTCCTGCGCCGTTGTGACCTGATCTTTGTTGTGCAGTCCCGAAGCGTTTTTAAACCGAGTGTTTTTCATGCCGAGTTCGCGCGCGACGCGCGTCATTTTATCGGCAAACTGCGCTTCTGATCCGGCCATTCCTTCGGCAATAACGACGGCGGCGTCGTTGGCGGAACGTGAAATCATGGCAAAAACCGCGTTTTCTACCGATATGGTTGTGTTTTCTTTCAATCCCATTCTCGACCGCGGCTGTCCGGCGGCTTTTTTTGAAACGGTCAGCAGCTGATCCATTTGGATTTCGCCTTTTTCCAGCGCGTCGAAAACCAGATACAAAGTCATCATTTTTGTCAAAGAGGCCGGATAACGTTTTTCTGTCGCGTTTTCCGAAAACAGAATGCGGCCCGTTTCCGCTTCGACCAGTAAAGAAGCCGTGCGTGAAGGCTCCGCCAGAGCCCGCCCGGGAAAAAGCAAAACGAATATTGCCAGTATTTCAACGATCAAAGACATTTTTCCCCTTTTTAAACGCCGCGCCGTAATTTAGCACTTTCCCGTTAATTTATGCTTAAAACAAAATGATGAATACATATAAACTTATAGTTATATTCGACAAAATGGTTATATCCGATAAAATTAAGTCCGGTATAAAAATACTTTTTTAACCGAAAAAGGTTGAATATTATTTTACCGATTTACATAAATAATCATACCGAAAACTCTTTTAATAAGGAAAAAATAATGCCGAATCGGCCGATGCAGCAGGAACAAATTCAGGGCGGGTTAGCAACCAAACCGAAAATAAAAAAACCGTCTTTGTATAAAGTGGTTATGCTTAACGACGATTTTACGCCGATGGAATTTGTTGTTTCTCTGCTTCAGAGCATTTTTGGAAAAAACCTTGAAGAGGCAACGGAAATTATGCTGCAGATTCATCGCAGCGGTATAGGCGTCTGCGGCATTTATACGTTTGAAATCGCGGAAATGAAGGCGGCTCAGGTGGTTGATGCGGCCCGGCGCAGTCAGCACCCGCTGCGCTGTGAAGTTGAAAGGGTTTGACGATGCTTTCTCCGAATCTTGAAGAAACGCTGCAGCAGGCTTTATTGTTCGCCGCGGAAAGAGGGCATGAATTTGCCACGTTGGAACATCTGCTGTTGGCGATTATGGACGATGCGGACGTAATTCCGCTGTTTCAGAAATACTGCCGCCGGGCGCCCGATATGGAAAAAGAATTGGTGGCCTTTATTGACAAAGATTTGAAATGCCTGGCCCAGCAGACTTCCGTGCGTGAACCGCGCCCGACGATTGCTTTCCAGCGCGTTGTGCAAAGGGCGGCGATTCAAGTGCAGTCCAGCGGGCGCGACATCGTCACGGCCGTGCATTTGATCGCGGCCATGTTTTCGGAAGAAGAATCTTTTGCCGTTTATCTGCTCGGCAAATACGGAATTTCCAGACTGGACGTCGTGACGTTCCTCAGCCGCAGCTTTCCCGTGACCGGCGTTGAGGACGACGATTATGCGCAGCCCGGCGAAGAACTGACGGATTTCTGCATTAATCTGAACGAAAAAGCCAAAGCGGGAAAAACGGATACGCTGATCGGCCGCGTTGACGAAATTAACCGGATTATTCAGGTGTTGTGCCGGCGCACGAAAAACAATCCTTTGCTGATCGGGGATCCCGGCGTGGGAAAAACGATGCTGGCGGAAGGACTGGCGGCGAAAATCGTTGAAGGAAAAGTTCCCGCTCAGTTAAAAAACGCCGTCGTTTATCAGCTGGATCTGGGGGCTTTGCTGGCCGGAACGCGCTACCGCGGCGATTTTGAAGAACGGCTGAAAAATATTTTGACCGCTTTGGAAGACGATCCCGGCGCTTTGCTGTTCATTGACGAAATCCATACGGTTATCGGGGCGGGCGCGACTTCCGGCGGGACAATGGACGCGTCCAATTTATTAAAGCCCGCACTGGCTTCGGGGACTTTGCGCTGTATCGGATCGACAACGTACAAGGAATTCCGCAACCATATGGAAAAAGACCGCGCTTTTCTGCGCCGTTTTCAAAAAATTGACGTTAAGGAACCCGACGTTGCCGAAACAATCGCGATTCTGCGCGGAATTAAAGGGTTGTACGAAAAACACCACAAGGTCGTCTATACGGTGGAAGCCATTAAAACGGCGGTGGATTTGTCCGTGCGCTATCTGCATGACAGAAAACTGCCCGACAAAGCGATTGACGTGCTGGACGAAGCCGGCGCGGCCAGGGCTTTGCAGCCGGGCAGGAAAAAAAAGCAAATTCTGCCGCAGGATATTGAACAGATTGTTTCCAAAATGACAAACGTTCCCGCAAAAACGATGAGCGCGGACGATACCGAATCGCTGCGTTTTCTGGAACGGGATTTAAAACTGACGGTGTTCGGGCAAAATAAAGCGATTGAAACGCTTGCGTCTTCGATCAAAATGGCCCGGGCCGGCCTGCGCGAACCTGAAAAACCGATCGGCAGCTATTTGTTTTCCGGGCCGACCGGCGTCGGAAAAACCGAAGTCGCGCGCCAGCTGGCAAAAACGCTGGGAGTAGAGCTTCTGCGCTTTGATATGTCGGAATATATGGAAAAACATTCCGTTTCGCGTTTGATCGGATCGCCGCCGGGATATGTCGGTTTTGATCAGGGCGGATTGCTGACCGACGCGGTGGATCAGCACCCTTACGCCGTTTTGCTGCTTGACGAAATTGAAAAAGCTCACCCCGATTTGTTTAATGTGCTGCTGCAGGTGATGGATTACGGCAAACTAACGGATTCCAACGGCAGGAAAATAGATTTTTCAAACGTTGTCCTGATCATGACGACGAACGCCGGCGCGGCCGATATGTCGAAACCGGCCGTCGGGTTTGTGCGCGAAGAACGCGAAGGCGAAGACAAAGAGGCGATCGAACGCCTGTTTACGCCGGAATTCAGAAACCGGCTGGACGCGATTATTCCGTTTGAACGCCTGAATCCGGAAATCATGGGACGCGTTGCGGATAAGTTTATTTCTCAGCTGGAAGCGATGCTGACGGAAAAAAAGATTGAACTTGCCGTCAATTTTTCCGCTCGGGAATGGCTGATTAAAAAGGGGTTCGATCCGAAAAACGGCGCCCGTCCTTTGGCGCGGATCATTCAGGAATACGTGAAAAAGCCGCTGGCCGAAGAAATTTTGTTCGGCAATTTGACGCGCGGCGGAACGGCGTCTTTGACGGCAAAGAACGGAAAACTGCATTTGGTCTGCCGTCCCCACCCCGCGCCGAAAGGCAAAAAGCAGGAACAGGAATTGATGCTGATTTAAGGCATGCCGCGTCCGGGCGGCGAATCGCGACAAAAAGCCGGCTTTTTGAAATAAAGCGTCCGCTTTTGTGCGAATGGCATGTTTCTTAACGGTACGGTTTATCTGATATTGACGATTTATTTATTTTTGACTCGCCTTTTAGAACGTCTGTCGATATAAAGGGATTCCGATAACGTGATTCAGATGGAGAAACTGTCCTCATGAGTAATTTTGACGTAACCGCTATCGGCGTGGCGTTCGTAGATGTTGTTGCCAATGTCACGGAAGATTTCCTCCGGCAATATTCTTTAACCAAAGGACAGGGCAATGTGCTGCCTATTTCCGTTTTGCGTGAAATCCGCAAGAATCTGATGGATTCTCGCGTGATTCCGGGCGGAACGGCGGCCAACGCGATGGCGACGGTCGCGTCTTTGGGCGGCAGGGCCGCTTTTATCGGCAAGGCCTGCACCGATACGATGGGGGAAAAGTTCAAGGAAGCCTTTGATCATTGCGGCGTTAAATCATGCGTACCTTTGGTGCCGTTTGACCGCGACATTGACAGGGCGACGGCGCGCTGTCTGGTGATGGTAACGCCGGATCATGACCGTACGTTCGCTTTTAACATGGGGATCTGCGAAGAAATCGAAGAAAGCGATATTGATACGCGGACGATTTTAGAATCCAGGATTTTGTTTATCGAAGGACAGATGCTGGTTTCCCGCCGCGCGCGTCAGGCGGTGGCCATGGCGCTGAAGACGGCCAAAGACGCCGGCGTTAAAGTGGCGTTTAATATGCATGATTTGAATTTCCGCGCCGTCGCCGTTCAGGAAGTCATTGAAACGATTCGCACGCAGGCCGACATTTTAATCGGCAATGAACGCGAAATTCGCGGGTGTTTTGAAATTGACCGCAGTATAACGGATATGGACGCGTTTATGAATGTTCTGACCGACCGCCGCCAAATTCTGGCGATGACCCGCGGGGCGCGGGGCGCCTGTATTTTTTCGCATGAGGGCATAGCGACGGTAGCTTCTGAAAATCACCAGTCCGTTGTTGACAGCACGGGGGCCGGCGACGCGTTCGCGGGGGGATTTTTGTTCGGTTTGTCGCAGGGGTTAAGTCTGCCCGCCGCGGGGAAGCTGGCGGCGTTGTCGGCGGCTGAAATTATCCGTATCTGGGGCGGGCGGCCGGAAAAGTCGCTGGCGGCGGAGTTGAAATCGTATCTGGACAGTGTCCGGCCGTAGTTTTTAACGTTTAAATCTCTTCATTTCTGCTTTTTTTTCGAGTACACTGTTCCTCGGTTTTAGTGAGGAGTTGCGTATAATGCATTGGTATGAAATGAAGCTTGGCGGCAGAGGCCATACGGATTCGGCCATTTCTCAGGTCTGCCGGCCCGATCGCGTCGCCGACGTGGCAAAATATCTGGAACAGGTCGGGAAAAACGGCATTGTTGCCCGCGGTTCGGGCAGCAGTTATGCCGATCAGGCTATCAATGCCGAAGGCGCCGTCATGATGTCGGGACGGTTGGATTGCATTCGTTCTTTTGATGAAAAAACAGGCGAACTGATCTGCGAACCGGGCGTTACGTTGAAAACGATCACGGAATTGTACGGGCCGCGGGGATTTATGCTGGCGACCGCGACGGGATCGGGGCAGCACACGCTGGGCGGAGCGATCGCGGCCAATATCATCGGCCAGAACGGCCATAAAAAAACATCTTTGGCAAAATCGGTCAACTGGATTGACGTTGTTTTGGCAAACGGCGAAACGGTCCGGGCCGGCGGTTCCGAAAACGAAGATCTGTTTAAAGCCGTCGTCGGCGGTCAAGGGCTGGTCGGGGTGATCGTTCTGGTTTCAATAACCCTGCTGAAACGTCCCGAAGAAAACGTAATTGTTGAAAAACGCCGTCTGGCCAACCTGAACGATTTGATGGAAGCGTTAAAAAGCGCCAGAAAAACAGCTGATTTCTGTTCGGTCTGGATTGATACTTCCGCGCGTTTGGACGCCGTGGGGCGCAGTGTTTTGACGACGGCTTCGTTTACCAAAGATCCCGTAACGGTTCCTTTGTTTTCTTTTCCGAAAATCAGGCTGCCTTTGCCGTATCCGGTTTTGTATCTTTCTTCTCTGCCGTTTTTTAAAAGCCTGCGTTATCGTTTGGCTTCGTCGTTTGGCAGAAAAGTCGAACCTTATGAAAAGTTTCTGTATCCGTCGGATAACGTGCGCCTGTTTTCGCAAAAAGGGGTCTATCAACTGCAGATTTCCTTTTCGGAAGCGGAAGGTCCGCAGGCCGTCCGCCGTATTTTAACAGAGCTGTCGCAGACGCGCGTCAGCGCCTGCCGGGCCGTTTTGGTGCTGACAAAAGACGATACGCTGTCCTATCTGGGATCTGCCCAACGCGGGTATACGATCAGTCTGGATTTTATCCGCCGCAAAGGGCTGGAAGATTTTTTAAAACATCTGATTACGATTGCCGGCGAACATCACGGCCGTGTTTCTCTGCAGGACGACGCTTTGCTGGAACCGCGCAATCTGGTGCTGATGTACAAATATCTGGAAAAATTCCTTAAGGCCAGAGATACCTTTGATCCGCAGAAAAAATTCGATTCCAACTTCGGCCGTCGCCTGTTCGCGAAGGAGAGAAAAAATGAACAATAAACGCTCTTGGATAATTTTGGGCGGATCCGGCGTTATCGGCCGCGCCTTTGCCCGTGAAGCGGCCAAAAACGACAATGACGTCATCTTGTTGGGCAAGGCGGGCGATGACCTGACTTTGGTTGCCGACGACGTCCGGGCGCGTTACCCCGACGTCGAAGTTTCAACGATTGAACTGGATACGTCAAATCTGGACTCTTTTGCCAAAACGGTTGAACAATGCGAAACGGCGGCGAAAAACATCATCAGCGTTTTTTCGGCATTGGAAACGGCGTATACGCAAAAAGAATGCGGCAAAGATCTGGGAAAAATCAAAAATATGTTTCAGATCAATTATTTTTCTCAGGTTTATTTTCTGTCCGCCATTGCGCCCGTCCTGCAAAAACAGGCCTGCGGCGAAATTATTGTTTTGGGGTCCGCCGCCGGTGAATACGGTATGCCGGACAATTATGCTTTCGGATCGACGAAAGCGGCTTTGCACGTCTGGCTGCAGGGATTTCAGGCGCAGATGGCGCAAAACCATGTCAGCGTGACAACGGTCAAAGCGGACGACTGGGATACGGTCGGGGAAAGAAAACATGCGCTGTATCAACAACCTTTGGACCCGCAGGCGTGTGCCGCCGCCTGTTTGTATTATGCCCAAAAAGGGGTGAAGATTCGTTATTTCCCGTGGTACACGGCGTTAACCGTGCCGTTCAGACGGTACCTGCCGTATTTAAATAAACAGCCGCGGAAATAACCGGCGGGGGAAATAATGGGAAAGAAGTCTTTTTTTCTTGATGCGTCTGTTTTACGGATTAACGACGGCACGCCGGTCAAGGTGACTTTTTTGGAAGCGCGGACAAGCGGTCATTTTGTCGGCTTTTATACACTTGATGCCGGGGCTTTTCATGATATCCGGACATTATTTCCCAATGTCGGCCCCGATACGTTGATCAGTAACGTCAGTTCCGTGTTTCTGGGCAATCGTTTAAACGGAAAAACGCCGGTTTTTTTTGTGGTGGAAAACGGTTATACCCTAAATAAGGACGCCGCGTGGTTTAATGACGCCGCCGGCGGCCGGAACGGGTTTTGGAAGTTTTTAAAACCGGCCGAGGAAGAAGGACTGACGCCCGTTTTGGAACAAGGGGAAATCGTCTGGCGGCGTTCAAACGGCGAAACGGCCGCTCCGGCGCAGGAAGCCGGCCCCGGCACGCATCGGCCCGTTTTGATCTGGCAGTCAAACAGCGGACGGATTTTTGTTTTAAAAGGGAATATTTTTCACAGTTTCGGATACGGATTGTATCCGGAATTAAATCCTGATCAGACTCACCGTTTTTTACTGACGCCGCAGGAAGATGGCGCCAGTGTTATATTAAGCTTTGCGGACGGCGTTTCGCGGACGGCGGAACAGAAACCCGAAATTTCTTTTTGCCTGCATATCGGAGAACGCAATTTCGCGGCATTGACGCGCAACCGGATTATCGGCGCGATTTTGCCGCTGCCGGAAATTGACGAACCGGTTTTATCGGCCGGTATTGAAATTCCTGATGATTTTGACGACGTTCTTTTTCTGGAAGGCTTTGAAGACCAGCAAACGCTGCCGGCCGCGGGAACGACGTTTCTGATCGAATCAAAGGGCAATCGGCTGACAATAAAAGGGGAAGCCGTTCCCGCCGTTTATGAGGCTCTGCTTTCCTGCGTCAAGATTCGGACAGACGCTTCTGCTGCTGCGAAAAGCGCGGTTAAAGTGACGTTCCAAACCGCCAAAGGAGAAATTGTAAAATCGGGTGAAACGGAAATTCTGTCGGAAAAAGCGCAGCTGCCGTTTTTGCCGGCAAGCGTATCTCTGCCGAAAACGGCGCCGGCGGCAGACAGGCCGGGCAAGATTTTTTCGGAGATCCTGCCGCCCTTTGCCGCGGAGGAAAAAGACGACGATCTGCCGGCTTTCTTAACTCAACCGCTGCCCGCGGCGGGTGCGCCCGGCGCCGTTAAACAACCCTCTGGCGCCAAAACGGCTTTAATTACGGGCGGCGCGCACAGAAGAGGCAAAGAAATTGCGCACGCTCTGGCGGCGCGCGGGTACAACGTGATCATTCATTGCCATACGGCCGTGGCCGAAGCGACGCATCTGGTAGAAGAACTGCGCCAGACATATCATGTTAAAACGGCCTATTTCCGCGCGGATTTTAATTCTTTTGACGAAACGGCGGATTTGCTGGATTCCGTTTCCCGGACATACGGGCCGGTCGATTTGTTGGTCTGTCAGGCCGGTGCTTTTTCGCCCGAAGAAACCGCCGCGGGCTGGGAGATTAATACTTCCGTTAATCTGCGCGCTCCTTTTATTTTAATGAACGCTTTTGCCAGATGCCTGCCCAAAGGACGCACCGGCTGTATTTTGTCGGTTTTTCATCAGCCGCCTGATGAGTTTTCTTCGTACGCGCTCAGCTGTTTGGCAATGGATAGCCTGATCGGCTGTGCCGCCCGCCGGTTTAAAGAAAGAATCCGCGTCAACGGTTTGGCCGTTGCCTGCGGACAATATGACGAATCCGTTGAACGCTGGGTGATTGACGCCGTTTGTTTTCTGGCGCAGACGCCGGTTGTTTCCGGCCAGATTTTAAGATTTGACGGCGCTTGTCCGGGGGAAAAAAAGAAATAAAAAAAGCGAGTCTTTTTTTATTATTTTATTCGTATCCCTTGCAAAGCCGCGAGTCATTCGTTTTCACCAGAAGTTATCCACAGGAAAGGGGAGCTATTCCAGCTGAAAAAATAAATCAAGTAAAAGATGTTAAAAAAAAATAAAAATAATGCTTGATTATAAAAAACATTGTAGAAACAAAGGGTTATATGATTTGCCCAAAAAATAGGCAAATTGATGAAAAGCAAGGGAAACCCTTAATCAAAAGTAGGCTTGACATCTGTTTACACAGACTTATCCACAGGTTTGGGGAAAACTTTGAAAAATGGTCAAAAAACGGTAAAAAGGTTTATGAATCAATATGATAGCTGAAAAATCCGTCACTTTTAAACCTGTCGAATCCGGCGAATCTGCACAAAACCTGACCGGATCGGCTTATGTCGCCGCGCATTTGGCTTATTTTCCCGAACGGCCCGGCGTTTACCGCATGTTAAACGGACCGGGAAAAGTTCTGTATGTCGGCAAAGCGAAAAATCTGCGCCGCCGGCTGGAAAATTATGCGCACCCCGAACGGACCTGCATGCGTATTCAGCGTATGATTTCCCAGATCGAACGGATCGAAATTATTGAAACGACGACGGAATCGGAAGCTTTTCTGTTGGAAAACGATCTGATCAAGCGTCTGAAACCGTATTACAACATTTTATTAAAGGACGATAAAACTTTTCCCCATATTCTGGTGACGACGCGGGACGAATGGCCGCAGATGCTGAAACACCGCGGCGCCAGGACGAAAAAAGGGGAATATTTCGGTCCCTTCGCTTCGGCGGCGGCGGTTAATGAAACGCTGGCCGTTTTGCAAAAGGCTTTTTTGCTGCGTTCCTGCACCGACAATGTGTTTTATCACCGCACACGCCCGTGTCTGCTGCATCAGATCAAGCGGTGTTCCGCCCCATGCGCAGGCAAAATCAGCCGGGAAGATTATCTGGCTTTGGTGCGGGAGGCATGCGCCTTTATGCATAACAAAAGCACTAAAGTCCAATCGGAGCTGGCGGCAAAAATGGAACAGGCCAGCGCGGACATGCGTTATGAGGAAGCCGCCGTCCTGCGCGACAGAATCCGCGCGCTGAATCAAATCCAAAGTCAGAGCAGCGATCTGGACGGTATTTCCGACTGTGACGTTATCGGGATCTATACGGACAAAGAACAAAGCTGTGTTCAGGTGTTCTTTTACCGCGGCGGGCGCAGCTGCGGGAATTATGCTTCTTTTCCTTCGCAGACGGCGGGACAGTCGGACGGCGAGATTTTGCAGGCTTTCATCGGCCAGTTTTATATGACGCATTCTTTGCCGCGGGAAATTTTATTGTCGGCCGCATTGCCGGAACAGGACGTCGTCGCGCAGGCTTTGGGCGAACGGGCGGGTGGATCGGTAAAACTGTCGGATAAAACGCGCGCCAACCGCCGCCGGTTGGTTGACAGAGCCGTGATGAACGCAAAAGAAGCGTTGCTGCGCAAACGGCTGGAAGGATCGGCGCGCGCGGAACTGCTGGAACAGCTGCGCGAATTGTTAAGACTGGAAAATCCGATTTCCCGCGTTGAAACATACGATAACAGCCATATTCAGGGAAGTCATGCCGTCGGCGCGATGGTTGTGGCGACGCCGGACGGGTTTGATAAAAAATCGTACCGGAAGTTTAATATTTCCTGGGATACGTTTACGCCCGGCGACGATTTCGGCATGATGCGCGAAGTCTTAACTCGGCGCTTTAAACGCGGGCTGGCGGAAAATAATCTGCCGGACGTGATTTTGATTGACGGCGGTGAAATCCAGCTGCGCGTTGCTTTGGAGGTTTTAAAAGAGCTGAACGTTGCGAACGTTGCCGCCGTCGGGGTAGCCAAAGGCGTTGACAGAAACGCCGGCAAAGAAACGCTGCATTTTGCCGATCGTCCGCCGCTGAATTTGGAATTTGACAATCCTTTGCTGCATTATATTCAGCGTTTGCGCGACGAAGCGCACCGTTTTGTTATCGGAACGCACCGGATCAAACGGCGCAACGATACGCTGGTATCGGCTTTGGACAGTATCGCCGGAATCGGGGCAAAACGCAAAAAGGCGCTGCTGCAGCATTTCGGATCCGTCCGTGCGATCAAAGCCGTCAGCGCGGAAGAAATCGCCAAAGTCGAAGGAATCAGTCCGACTTTGGCAAATCAGATTTTTGAAGCGTTGAAGTAAAACGAAAACTCCCCCAGAGGGGGAGTTTTTTATAAGTTTTCAGAAATTATACTTGAAGTTAATCAAACCCGTGTGGTCTTGATAATCCTTTTTGAATTTGCCTTCGTAGCTCAACGTAATCTCGGAATCATTTCCGATCGTAAGGCCGACATTGGCGCCCGCTTCAACACCGAAACGCTTCATCATGTCACCTTCAACGATATAGCTTGAACCGTCCGCCAAAACGACCGTATTCGTTTCGTCATCGCGTTCAAAGTCATACGTCGCGGCCAGTTTTAACTCGGGTGTAATTCCGACGCGGCGATTTGATTCTAATGTGTATTTCTTTGACAGTTTAACGCCGCCGACAGCCGTCCATGTGTCAAACGACTTCGAGCGCATCGTCGCCCCTAAAGCATCGGTATGATCGTCTTGTTTAACGTGCGTATAACGCAAAGCCGCTTCCGGCGTTAAAATGCCGAAGTTATATCCCGTCGCAATCTGCGCGCCGATCGTGTCCGCGCTGTAATCGCTTGTCAAGCCGATCAAGTTGGTCGTGTCGTCATATTCCGAATGGCCGTAACTGGCGATTGCGTTGACGTAAAACTTATTTGGTTTGTATTCGCCGTAAACAAAGCCCGTATGCGTATTGACGTCGGTCTGTGAACGGTCGGTGTCAATATCGGTCTTTGTAAAAGCGTACCCGATACCGGCTTTAAACGAGTCCGTCAGATTGGTTTCAATACCGGCGGCAAATCCCGTTGAATCGGACTTAAAGCCGTTCACGGTATCAAGCTTTGCGTAATTATACATGCCTTGCGCCCAGACGGAAGACCGACCGACGGCATAATCTCCGCCTGAACGACCGCGCATGTTGCCGGAAGTGCCTCCGCCCAATCGGGTGCCGATGACGTTAATCACCGATTTGGCTGTGTTCAAAGCCGTCTTGGTGCCCGAAGAAGACGTATCGGGAGCAATCTCGCGCAGGATCTGCTTTGTTTCCTGCGCCTTGCCGGCCGCCTGATCAAGCAAATCATTGACTTTGGCTATGGCTTCCTGCTTGGCCGCGTCCAATTTGCTTAAGACGCTTTGCGCCAGATCCAACACTTTAATCGCGTTTTGTTCCGCCATGGAAACAAGAACGCCGGCTTTTTCCAAATCTTCAACGGCGGCTTCTCCGGCCGTTGCCAAACGCAGAATATAAAGGTCTCCGCCCGTCCAACCGGTTAAGGCTCCTATACTTGAAGCATCCGCAATATCAAACGAAGTCCCCGACACCGCATAACGGTTGGTGGCATAGTTTGCAAACGTAAAGCCAGTTCCGTTCGTGATTTTGTATAAAGTGACTTTGTCTCTGGAAGCGTTGCTCATATCAAGCGCCAACGTAACATCGGTCGCGTTTCCGCTAATGATGGCAGTATTTTTAGCGGCATCGGTCAAGACGGCAGAGATCGTTCCGCCCGTAAGGTTCGTCGCCGTTAAAGTTCCCGTACCAATATTCAGCGTTTTTCCTTCGGCGATTTTAACGGTGTTCAGTGTCGCCTTGTTGTTGATGTCGGAAAACAGGTAATTATCGTTAAACGTCAAATCAACGCCCGTGCCGGACAACTCTCCGTTTATGCGCGATGCAGATGTTTGAAATACGATATTTCCTCCCGTTGACAATATATCGGCGTGGAGACGACCAAACAAATTAATGGTTCCGGCTGCCATGTTTAAACGATGATCGTTTTGTCTGTTCAAAGCATCATATGTAGTAATAGAGTTCGTACCAAACACGTTGAGTTCACCGCCAGATATTGAAACGGCTTTTCCTGTCGTCACTATCATCTTGGCATTGTCGTACAAATTAACAGAAGAGCCGGATAAATTAATTGAGCCAGAAGAGTTTTCTGTTCCCCATTCAACTTTCCCGTTTGATTCCCCTTCTTCATTATCTGGTGGGGATAAAGCATCTATTCTTGATATAACTGAATTTCCTCTGGCATTAATAGTTCCTCCAGACAGATTTAACTCTCCTGAGTGATTATAGGCCTCGTTTGTCTCGTGAGAACTTAATGCGACTAAAGAGGCAGACTGAGAAAGAGAAATTTCTCCGCCGGTAATATTTATATTTTTCGCTTCTATTGTCGTGTCAAGAATATCCATAACATCAGCCATTGATGTTGCATTGATTTTTGCATTTTCGGATATGTTTAATGATCCATTAGACGTTATCAGACCGCCAGCGCCTATTATTATATCAGCATCTCCAGAAACTGAAATGTCCGAGCTATTTGGCTCGGCTCCATAAGTGTACAACTCGCCGCCGTCTTGTATAGTTATGTGTGTATCTCCTTTTATAGAAATCCGTGAGTTTGCGTGAATTGAAGCCTCTCCTCCTGATATAGAAATTTCTCCGCCGAAAAAATCAGCTCTTTCTGATGCATATATCTCATAGTCGCCGTCAATAATTAATTTCCCACCGCTTATGGATATCTGATCGTATATTTTGTATCCACCTTCAGGAATATCAATATCTTCTGGAACTCTAAATATTTCTGAAGAAATAGTTAAACTTTCAGCGTTCGCCGCTCCAATCCCGATAATCATCATCGCGTTGATTAACGCACCTTTTAATAAAACTGCACGATAACGTGCAGTCAGTTCTTTTATGGCTGTTTTTGATTGTTTCATTCTCTAATCCCTTTATTTGTTTAAAACAAAAACCGCCTTTATCAGGCGGTCGGGGAGTTGAACAACCATAATCTAGTAATGATCCTTTTGGCCTTTTAATCACCCGTTTTTTCAGAGATAGAGACGGGTATTTTGGACATACGCCAAAAGCTCCCCGACCTTTTTATGGCCGGGGATATTTTTCGGTTTTAGCATAAGCAAACCGATCACGACGTATATCTTTACGCCGACTAGATTAAAAGAGCTGTTCAAGGCTCCGCGCCCGTTAAGGCATACCCGTTAGGATAGTAAATATCCATGAAGAATGCAATATAAAATGCAGTGTAAAGAGCGGCGTTAGTCCGTTTCCTTGTCGCCCGGTGTGATCGGCGCGGCTTGCGCGGCGAACTTTTCAACGTCTTTGACGGTTTTTTTCGCACTGCAAACGACGCCCGCGCCGGCAATGCAGCCGCCTTCGCACGTCATCATTTCGATCAGGTTGCCGGGATTCTTGCCTTTCGGATACATTTTGAACAAACGCAGCATGGCGGGTTTGATCCCGTTGATGCAGATCGGTTTGATTTCAACCCGTCCGTCGACAATGGCGTTAACCGCCGCGGCCACGCCGCCGGTAACGGCAAAGCCGCGCCCTTCGGCCGACGGCAGCGTGTCGAATTCGGCAGCGGCACAATCCTGCACTTTGATTTGCGACGCTTCAAACAAAGCGTCCAATTCTTCAAACGTCATAACAAAATCAATCAGCGGGTCGTTGATGCCTTCATAGCGTTTCGCCACACAGGGGCCGATAAAGACGGTGACGGCTTCGGGATCTTTTTTCGCCAGTTCGGCCGTGTAATGCATCGGCGTCGCCGTGTCGGAAACAAACTGCGCCAGTTCGGGCACATGGCGTCTGACCGTTTCAATATATCCCGGACAGCACGACGTCGTCATAAACGCGTCGCCTTTTTCCATGCGTTCGATAAATTCTTTGGCTTCGTTGCGCGTCGTGATGTCGGCGCCGACGGCGACTTCGATCACGCCGGCAAACCCGATTGCTTTTAAAGCCGAAACAACCTGTTCAACCGTTCCCGGGAACTGTCCCGCAATCGCCGGAGCCAGCATGGCGACCATTTTTTTCTTTTCGGTCAGCATGGCTTTCAGGATATCAATCATCTGACTGCGTTCCATAACGGCGCCGAACGGGCAGGCGCGCATACACTGGCCGCAGGAAACGCACTTGTCAAAGTCGATTTCCGCGCGGCCGGCGGATCCGCGGTGAATCGCGCCGACGGGGCAGGCGTTTTCGCACGGGACAACACGTTTCATAATCGCCTGATACGGGCAGGCTTCCTTGCATTTACCGCAGCTTTTGCATTTGTCGGGATCGATGCGCGCAGGTCCTTTTGTTACGTCGATCGCGTCAAACGGACAGGCCAGAGCGCACGAACGCGCCAGACAGCTCTGACATAATTCGGTAACGACGTAACGAGAGGTGACACATTCGTTGCAGGCGATATCCAGCACCGTCATGACGGGCGAAGTCGGTTTTTCACGCGCCAAAGCCCGACGGGCATATTCGGACAAGGGCGTGACTTCGTCGTCTTCTTCGACACGGAATCCCAACGCTGCCAGACAGCGGGTTCTTAGAATGGCGCGTTCTTTATAGATACAGCAGCGATAGGCCGTCTGCCTGGCCGGCAGAATGTCGACGGGGATTTTGTCCACGTCCTGCAGCAATGAATTTTTTAAAAAAGAACGCACTAAACGAATCAGAATTTCTCTGCGGAAATATCTGGCGTTATCTCTGACTTCCATAAATATAAAGCTCCTTTATTCTAGGCCAGCCAATCAGGGTGGAACAACATCAGGAATCCCAAAACGAACAGGATTACACCGCCGATCAGCTTGCACCAGACCATATATTTGTCACCGGCGTATTTATTAACCGCAAACGCCGCCAAAGAAAAGACAATTAAATCGTCCAGCATGAAAAAGAAGACATACACGGTGATATACCAGTAGTGCATGAATGTCGATAAATGCGAAAAAGCCAGAACGCTGGTGAAGATCGCGGGCAAAGCGGCCGAGCAGACAAATTCGATGCCGTTAACGACGACGGCCAGAGCGAACACGCCCGTCAACGTTCCCCAGCTCAGCGGTCTTTCGGCCAGCGTTTTAATTCTGTTTTTAATCCGGTTGCGCCCTTCGGCCGTTGTGACTTTGCAGGTCGGGCCTTCAAAAAACGACCGCAGAGATTCAAATCCCGTATACAGGGCGATTGCGCCGATGCCGACGGTCAATATCCGCATGTATCCGATCAGTTTGAACAGGTTGATCCAGCCGGCCATCAAAGCGAAATAAAACAGGGCCGAAGCACCGACAAACGATCCGACAATGACGAAAGTTTTTCTTTTGTCCTGCAAATCGACGATGACGGAAATCATAAAGACCAGCACCCACATCGCGCACGGGTTAAACCCGTCGACCAACCCCAGCACAACGGCCAGGAACGGAATGGATTCCTGAAAAACGTCGATTTCGCCAAAATAGGGCAGATCAACAATCCGGCTGGGTTTGGGCGGCTCTTTGCCCAAAGCCCTGGCAATGTCTTCGGCCGTGATTTCACCCAGCTCTTCGGGGGCTTCGCAGTCGCCGCCTTCGCCGTAAGCGCAAGACGCGTGCGTTTCGTTTTCCTTTAATTCGCCTTTCATCAAAGAACGATAAGAATCGGCATTGAAACCGACGACAAAAACATCGCCGGATCTTAAAACGGGAACGCCTTTGATATTATGTTGTTCGGCAAATTCCAAAAAAGCGTTGCGCTGTTCCGCGGAAACGGTTGACAACTCTAATTTCTGAACGGGTTTTGCCGGAAATTCGGCCTGCAGTTGCGTATCGATGAATTCGATTGCCTGGGCGCAGTGCGGACAGCCGTTGGTGTGGTACAGCTGAACGCTGCCCGTGCTGTCCGCCGGCATCAGATCGCTGTCGGAGGTTTTGAAAAAACCGATCCAGACGAATAAGGCCAGGCAAAGGCATAAAGCGGCAGCGCGGACTTTGTCTTCTTTTAAATCAGCAATAAAGTTTTTAATGAAAGTCATTTGTTGCTCCTTTAATTTCCGAATCAAGCCGAATGTCTGAAAGACTATATCAGCATTCCCGTGCTTTGGATAGCCCTTTTGCCGGCCGAAGTCAACAAGGACGTCCGCGCCGGAAAAGACGTGATTTTAAAGGTTGAATTAAAAGACGGTTTAACGGCGGCGCCGTCTGTGTCCGCCGCCGGCGTCCATACGGAATCCTGGGAAATCGAAATCAAAAATCCCGCCGGCCTGCATGCCCGTCCCATAGCGGTTTTGGTCAGCGCGGCCAAACAGTTTGACAGCGATATTTTCCTGCAGTGCGACGGCAGGACCGCCAATGCCAAAAGTCTGGTCGCCGTCATGGGGCTGGACGTTAAAAAGGGCGACCGCGTCCGCCTGACGGCCGACGGGGCCGATGCGGAAAACGCGATGAAAAAATTAATTCCCCTGATTGAAACGGGATTGGGGGAAGATTTGACCAAACCGGCTGAAGCGCCGGCGGCGAAACCGGCGGCCGTTTCTAAAAATCAGGACAAAGACGGCGTGTTTTCCGGAGTGTCCGCTTCTCCCGGCGCTGCGGTCGGCGTCGTTGTCCAGCTGCAGGACGTTGCGATAGAGGTTGAAGAATTCGGCGCGACGCCGGGCATGGAAAAATCAAAACTGGCCGCGGCGCTGGCAGAAGCCGGACAGCAGTTAAGCGATTTATTTGAACAGACTCAGAAAACCGCCGGCAGCGACAAGGCCGCGATTTTTGCGGCGCATCAGGAACTGCTGGCAGATCCGGAACTGCTGGCGGAATCCGAAAAGTTAATTGATCAGGGCCGCAGCGCCGCTTTTGCCTGGCAGCAGACGGTTAACAAACAGGCGGCGGCTTTGGCCGAAATGAAAAACGAACTGCTGGCCGGGCGGGCCAACGATCTGCGCGACGTCGGCAAACGGGTTCTGCGGCTTTTGACCGGAAAAGTGGAACAAAAACTCAGCCTGCCGGAAAACACCGTCTTGATCGCGCATGATCTGTCGCCTTCCGATACGGCGTCGCTGGATCGGGAAAGGGTTGTCGGATTTGCGACGGTCGGCGGCGGCGCGTCGTCGCATGCGGCGATTCTGGCGCGGTCGCTGTTGCTGCCGGCAGTATCCGGTTTGTCGCCGAATGTGCTGAATATATTAAACGGGACGCCCGTCTTGCTGGACGGAACAAAAGGCGAGCTGCGCCTTAACCCCGGCGAAGCCGAAAAACAGGCGGCCGCCCGCCAGGAACAGGCTGAACGCAAAATGCGCGCCGAGCTGTTGGAAAGCAAGGACGAACCGGCCGTTACAACGGATAATGTTCGTTTGGAGGTCGGCGGCAACATCGCCGGCATTGAAGGCGCGCAGGAAGTTGTGGCTCTGGGCGGCGAAGGCGTCGGCTTGCTGCGGTCGGAATTTTTGTTTTCCGGACGCAAAGATCCCCCGTCAGAAGATGAACAGACAGCCGTTTACCGCGCGATTGCCGAAACGCTGGGCAATGACAGAACGCTGATTGTGCGCACGCTGGACGTCGGCGGGGACAAACCGCTGTCCTTTATGCCGACGCCGAAGGAAGACAATCCGTTTTTAGGCGTGCGCGGCCTGCGTCTAAGCCTGCTGCACCCCGATGTGTTCCGTAGTCAGATCCGCGCCGTTCTGCGTGCCGCGGATAAAACGAAAGTCCGCATCATGTTCCCGATGGTGACGGTATTGGAAGAATTGCTGCAGGCAAAGCAGATTGTTGAGGAAGAACAGAAAAATCTGGGCGTTTCTTCCCCGATCGAAACGGGAATTATGATTGAAGTTCCCGCCGCGGCGATGATGGCGGACATTTTGGCGCCGTATGTTGATTTCTTTTCCGTCGGAACAAACGATTTAACACAGTATACGATGGCTTCGGACCGCGGCAACGCTTTGCTTTCGTCTTTGTCCGACGCGCTGCACCCGGCTGTTCTGCGCATGATCCGAGCCACCGTCGACGGGGCGGAAAAAGCCGGCAAGTGGGTCGGCGTTTGCGGCGCCATGGCCGGCGATGAAAACGCCGTTCCCGTTCTGGTCGGGCTGGGCGTGCGGGAATTAAGCGTCGCGCCGCCCGTTATTCCGGCCGTCAAAGCCCGTATTCGGTCTTTGTCGTTTGAACGCTGCCGCGATTTGGCGCAGGTTTTGACCGGACAGGAAAAAGCGGCCGACGTTCATCAAAAAATCAAAGATTTTCTGGCAGCTCAGGAATAGGAGAAAATACCATGTGGAAAAAAGCGTTTATGTTTTTACAGCAAATCGGCAAAGCGCTGATGCTGCCTGTCGCCGTACTGCCTGTCGCGGGGCTTTTATTGGGGATCGGATCGGGATTGTTGAATGCCGAAGTAACTTGGATTCCGTCGGTTATCCCGCAGGTCATGAGCCAAAGCGGCAGTGTTATTTTTGATAACATGCCGTTGATTTTTGCTATCGGAACCGCTTTGGGGCTGACCGATAACGACGGCGTCGCGGCTTTGGCGGCCGTCGTCGGTTTTTTAGTGCTGCAGGCAACGATGGGCGTGATGGCCGACGTTTTATGGTTTCATGTGTCCGAAGGTCAGGAAACGTTGGGCGTTTTGGCTTCGGCTTTGGAATATGACGTTGCCTTTGCACGCCGGATCGTTTCGACCAATGCGGGGATTAAAACAATTCAAACCGGCGTTTTCGGCGGATTGTTCATCGGTGTGGTCGCCGCCTGGGTATATAAACGATTCTATCGGATTCAGCTGCCGCCGTATCTGGGATTTTTCGCGGGCAAGCGTTCTGTTCCCATTATCACGTCGCTGGTGGCGATTGTGTTGGGCGCGGTATTAAGTATTTTCTGGCCGCCGATTCAGGAAAAAATCAACGAATTTTCGATGTGGGCGGCTTACAGCGCGCCGACGGTGGCAGGCGCAACATACGGTTTTGTCGAACGTCTGCTGCTGCCGTTCGGGCTGCACCATATTTGGAACGTGCCGTTCTTTTTTGAAATCGGATCGTATACGAACAAACTGGGCGAAGTCGTTACCGGTGATATCCCCCGTTTCTTTGCCGGCGATCCGACGGCCGGTATTTTGGGCGGAGGCTTTTTAATCAAGATGTTCGGCCTGCCTGCGGCGGCTTTGGCGATTTTGCATACGGCCAAACCGGAAAACAGGCTGAAAGTCAGCGGTATTATGGCTTCCGGAGCGTTAACTGCCTTTTTGACGGGGATCACGGAACCGTTGGAATTTACGTTTTTATTCGTTGCGCCGATGCTGTATTTCATTCATGCCGTTATGGTCGGTTCGGCTTTTGCCGTTATTAACCTGGTCGGAGCGCATATCGGTTATACGTTTTCACAAGGAGCCATAGACTTTGCTCTATTCTATGCTTTAGATACCAAACCTTGGATCATCTTTATTTTGGGGCCGGTTTATGCTGTTCTGTATTATGTTGTTTTCCGATTTTTCATTACGTTTTTCGACATGAAAACGCCGGGACGCGATGAAGAAGGAACAGCACCCTCCGCACAGGTTTCCGCGGCGAAAGATCATGCGGAAAAGATGGCGATGGCTTCTAATCTGGTCAACGCTTTCGGCGGGCGGGAGAACATTAAAAACCTTGACGCCTGCATTACGCGCCTGCGTTTGATCCTGAACGATCCCGCAAAAGCGGACGATGCAAAGCTCAAAGCGCTGGGGGCGACGGGCGTTATGCGTGTCGGCAACGGCGTTCAGGCGGTGTTCGGAACGGCTTCTGAAAATCTGAAAACGGATATGGAGGAATTTTTACGCTCCGGCGGTTCGGTTCAGTCAGACGTCGTTTCCACGGCGCAGAAAGTGCCTTTGTCCGATTCCGTTGCAGCGGCTTTGGGCGGGGCGGACAACATCGAAAACAGCGAACGACTGCAGGACGGCGGACTGCATGTCAGGATAAAAGACCATGCGCTGATCGATGAAAAGAAACTGCGCGAAGCCGGCGTCGAATTAATGTTCAAAATAGATAACGGGCTGATTTATCTGTCGCCTTTTATCCCATAGGAACAATTAATTGACAAAGGAGAAAATTTAAATGAAATCTGTAAAAGGGACGCAAACGGAAAAAAATCTTTTAATGACTTTTGCGGGCGAATCCCAGGCGCGTATGCGCTATACGTATTGGGCGCGCGTTGCTGAAAAAGAAGGTTATCAGCAGATCGCGGCTATTTTTCTGGAAACGGCCGATCAGGAAAAAGAACACGCCAAGCGCATGTTTAAATTTCTGGAAGGCGGCGACGTTGAAATTACGGGCGCCTATCCCGCCGGCCAGATCCGGTCGACGCTGGAAAATCTGGACGAAGCGGCCAAAGGCGAAGAACATGAATACCGAGATCTGTATCCCGCGTGTGCCGAAATGGCCGAAAAAGAAGGCTTTCCTGAAATCGCGCAGATGTACCGCGCCGTTATCGTCGCTGAAATTTTCCACGGCAACCGTTATCGGGCTTTGCAGGAAAATATTAAAAAAGACCGGGTCTTTAAAAGAGATATTCCGAAAAAATGGCGCTGCCGCAAATGCGGTTACGTTCATGAAGGACTGGAAGCTCCCGAAGTTTGTCCGGCTTGTCTGCACCCGCAGGCATATTATGAAATTGCCGCCGAAAACTATTAATCCGGAACGAAATGAAAAAGCAGCGGGGATTTTCCCCGCTGCTTTTTTAATTGTTTTGATTCAGCATTTTTTCAACGTCTTTGTCCGGCGCTTCCTGCAGATGATCGAACTGCCAGTCGATTTTTCCGGTGCCCATGGATAACGAACGCAGTTCAATGACGAAATCGGCCATTTCCGATTGTGGCAGCCAGACTTGAATCGTTTCCATACCGTCTTTATCTTGACCGTCAAAACCTAAAATCTGACCGCGGCGCTGAGAAACCGCCCGCTGGGCTTTGGACGTAAATTCGGGATAAACCGAAACGGTCAGCGCCAAAACCGGTTCCAGCAAAACGGGACCGCATTGGGGAATGCCTTCGCGCATGCCGGTCAGCGCCGCCGTTTTAAAAGCCTGATCCGAACTGTCAACGTCATGATACGACCCGTCGTATAAATTAACGGATAAATCAACGACGGGACAGCCGAATACGCCTTTGTTCAGATATTCACGCACACCGTCTTCAACGGCTGAAAAATATTGCTTCGGCACGGCGCCGCCGACGATTGTCTGCGTAAATTCAAATCCCGCCCCGCGCGGCCGCGGCTTTATTTCCAGCCAGACATCGCCGTACTGGCCGTGCCCGCCGCTTTGACGTTTATGCTTTCCTTGAATTTTTACGGATTTTGTAATTGTTTCTTTATATGGCGTTTTGGGTTTCGTTCCTTCAATCGAAACGTTAAAGCGCGTTTCCAGCTTTTCCAATGCCGTTTCCAGCTGTGTCCGGCCTTGCCCCCATAACAGCATCTGGCCGGTGTCTTTGTTAAATTCAACCTGCAGGGAAGCGTCTTCTTCGCACAGTTTTGCCAAAGCCTGCGACATTTTGACTTCTTCGCCCGTTTTTTTCGGTTTTAAAGCCAGAGCGAAAACCGGTTTCAGCGGTTCGGGAAAAAACGGATTGTGTTCCTGCTTGTCCGCGGTCAGCAGATCGCCCGTTTTCAGGCTGTCCATTTTGCCGAACGCGGCGATCCGGCCGGTTTCGACAACATTGGTTTTGACTGTTTTTGTTCCCTGAACGGTATAAAGACCGTTGATTTTTTCCGCGCCGAGTGAAGCCGTATCTGAAATTTCGCCGTCAATAATGCGGGCGTAGGATAATTTTCCGATGTGCGGCGCGTAGCATGTTTTGAAAATTTGCGCGGCGGGGCCGGCCGTTTCCGGCAGACGAGCGCGGACGGTCTGTAAGGCGGTAACGTCGTGACGCAGCGTTTTTAGCAAACGGAAAACGCCGGCGTCTTGTTCCGCAGCGCCGAAGAAAACCGGCACGACGGTATTTTCGCTTAAGGCGGCGGACAGACCGGAAAAGACCTCTTGCTGTGCAGGGACGGCGTCTTCCAGCAGTTTTTCCAATAAAGCGTCATTATGATCCGCCAGCTGTTCCAACATTTCCCGGCGTTCTTCATCGTGTCGCAGCGAATCCGGCACTTTGACCAGATGAGCGGAAACGTTGTCTTTGTATTCGCCGTCTTTAAAAGCATAGGCGCGTTCACTGATTAAATCGACAAATCCGGTGATTTTATCGTCCTCACGGATCGGGATTTCGCGCAAAATCAACGGCAGCCCGGATACGGCCTGCAGCGCGTCGAAAATTTCGCGGATCGGCGCTTTGGTGTTTTCAACCTTGTTGATAAAAATCAAATGGGGAACCGCCATGTCTTTCAGGTATTTTAACAGCGGCGCCGCCATGACCGCGCGCGCGGGATCAGGGTCGCAGACGACGATCGCCACGTCGCAAATACTCAGCGCATTATAAGTTTCCTGTATAAATTCGCTGCTGCCCGGACAGTCCAGAAAAACCCACGGTTCATCTAAAAAGCGCGCCGAAGCGACGGTTGTATCGACGCCGGTCTGCCTTTTTTTATTTTCCAAAGTCATATCGCCGACACGCGTTAAATCTGCCGCTGTTCCTTTGCGGTCTACGGTTCCCGTAACGTATAACAGACTTTCCAGCAGACTGGTCTTCCCGGAAGTGTACGGCCCGACGATCGCCGCAACGCGGGTTTGAGATGTTTTTTGACTCATAAGCGCGCTCCCTGATAATTAAGAAATAAAGAATATCTTCTTTCAGGGTAGCGCGTTATAAGACGTTTTCAAAATTCTTTTTTTTCAGTCCGTTAAGGAATTACAGAAACGCCTGATGCGTTCGCAGGCTTTTTCCAGCAATTCCGTAGACGCCGCATAGGATAAACGGAAATAAGGCGACAGTCCGAACGCCGTTCCCGGAACGACGGCGACGCCTTCGCTTTCCAACAAGAACGTGACGAAATCCGTATCGGTTTTAATTTCCCTGCCGTCCGGCGTTTTTTTGCCGATGCAGCCGGCAACGGACGGGTACAGATAAAAAGCTCCTTCCGGAACGCGACAGGATATGCCTTCAACCGCGTTTAATCCGGCAGCGACCATATCCCGGCGCTGCTTGAAAATATCATTACGTTCTTTTAAGAAATCCATCGGCGAATTTAAAGCGACGACGCCGGCGGACTGACAGAAAGAAACGGCATGAGAAGTGCTTTGCGACTGAATTTTGTTCGCAGCTTTGATGACTTCGACGGGGCCGGCGGCATATCCGACGCGCCAGCCGGTCATGGAAAACGATTTGGCCAGCCCGTTGACGGTCAGCGTTCTGTTCTTTAATTCCGGGGCGACGGCGGCGATACTGGCGGATTTAAAGCCGTCATATACGATATGTTCGTAAATTTCGTCGCTGATAATCCAGACATGCGGATATTTCTTTAATACGTCGGCCAAAGCGCGCAACTCGTCCGCCGTATAAGCGGCCCCCGACGGGTTGGACGGCGAATTGATAATGAACCATTTTGTTTTGGAGGTAATCGCTTTTTCCAGATCTGCCGGCGTAACTTTGAAACCGGTGTCTTCGTGTCCCGTAACGATAACGGGCGTTCCTTCGGCGATCAGAACCATATCGGGATAGGAAACCCAGTACGGCGCGGGAATAATAACTTCGTCGCCCGGATTGACGGTCGCCATGATAATGTTGAACAATGTGCCTTTTCCGCCGCAGTTGACGGTAATTTCTTCGGGCGTATAGTCCAGATTGTTTTCGCGTTTCAGTTTGTCGCAGATAGCCTTGCGGAAAGCAAGCGTGCCGGGGACGGGAACGTACTTTGTTTCCCCGCGGTCCAAAGCGGCTTTCGCTTCGTCGCAGATATGTTTCGGCGTCGGAAAATCGGGTTCGCCGACCCCCAGATCAATAACGTCAACGCCCTGCGCTTTTAATTCTTTGGCTTTTGTCGTGACGGCCAAAGTGGCGGACGGTTTGACGGCCAGCAGACGATTAGCGACAATACTCATGGTTTATCCCCCTTATTATTAAAAACGGCTGTTAGCATACTTTAGTCGTTATCAGGCGTAAAGAGCTATTTTTTTACGATGACTTTTTATTTCGTTTCCGGCGGCCGGCATAATTTTACATTTGAAAACAGAATGGATTTCAGATGTGCGGATATTTTTAACGTGCGGCAGTTCCATTCGCGCAGCTGAGGATTTTCCTGCGTTACCAGTCCGAAAGCGTCCTGATACAAAACCGTGCGGTTTTCGGCCGTTTTTATTAACCGTTCGCGTTTTTGATTCGTTTTGCCGATCCGCGACAGATCCCATTCGTACCATTGTTCGTCCGAAGGCGACATTAAAATGATTTTGACGGTCGGGTTATCTCTGGCAATTTCGGCCGCTATACCCGCCAGAGGAAAACGATATATTTCCAGAACGGTATTTTCAGGCAGATTGATTTTTTCTTTTAAAAAGTCGGTCTGTTCCCTTTTTCCCCAGGGAGCGGACAAAACGGCGGTTGATGTCAGGACAAATAAAGTAATCAGAGCGGCTGAATAATAAAAAGCCTCGCCGAAAACGGAGGTCGGCTTTTTTATGCCGGCGAAAGCAAACGCCAAAACAACGGCGCCGACGGCTTCGATCGGAATAATAAAACGCAGATTGGCCGAAACGCTTAACCAGATAAGATAAGAAACGAACAGCCACAAGGCGGTTTTTTTCATTAAGGAAGGAAGAACGATTTTCCTTAATATCAAAAAGGGCAGAAAAACAATACCGATGATAAACAGGACCGCCAGTCTGAAATCCGTTAATTCCTGCAATGCGCCGACAGCAGATGAAAACGGGTGTATAATCAGGAAAAACGGCAGGAAAACCAGCTGATGCCAGCGCAGTCCGTCAAGGTGCAGCGTATCGACGTAATTTTGATTCAGATAATACGGTGATTTAAAAATTTTATTCCAAAAAGGAAAGACGGGATTTTCAAAATTCCGCCATAAAACGATCGCCCAAAATCCGTTGACCGTCAAATATCCCAGCAATCCCCCGAAAATGAACAAAGAAAGAAAAACGAACGGCCTTTTCAGCGATTTATATGACAGAAGCAATGTTATTCCCGTTGATACGCAGTAAATCGCCGCGGTCAGCTTGAATCCGGCGGCTGCGCCCAACAGAAACCCGGCCGGCAGATAAACGGTTTTTAATTCCGGATATTTTAACAACAGATAAAGAGAGCACAGCGTCAAAACCGCCAGAAATATTTCATGAGAACACGTCCCGATCTGAAACCAGGTCGCCACGCCGGTTGCGCCGACAATCAGACAGGCGGCGCAGCAGCATTTTCCTTTGATCGTTTTAAAATCGAAAAACAACAGCGAAATTTTAAACAAAATAAACATCAGAAAGCCGAACGGCAGCCCGGCAATAAAACAGTAAAGCGTCGTATCGTTTTTGCAAAAATCGTTTAACAGATACAAAACCGCGTCCAGCAGCGGATTGTAGTATGTCGCGACGGACGCCGGAGCGATATCCGTCGTCAGCCGGTCGTTTAAAAAAGCAAAGCCGTTATAATGATGATACAGCAGCAGATCATAGGTCAATTCAAATTTCAGCGCCGCGGAAATCAGCCCGCCGGCGGTTAAAAACAATGCAAACGACAGCAGCTGCGGACAGATTTGCTTTTTTTGCATTTATTTTCCTTTTATCTTCTTGCAAAACAACAGGCAGTCTATCTAAATAAGAAAAGATATTCAACTTTTATCAAGGACGTTTTACGTGAACACCATTCCGATGTATCAGCCGATGACGTCAACGGATCCCGCCGAATTCAAGCTGGTATCCGCTTTCGACCCCGCCGGCGATCAGCCCGAAGCCGTTCAGGCGCTGGTCAACGGTTTGAAAAACGGCGAACGCGATCAGGTTCTGCTGGGGGTGACAGGGTCGGGAAAGACTTTTACGATGGCGCAGATCATTAAGCAAATGAAGCGCCCCGCTTTAATTTTGGCGCCGAACAAGATTCTGGCCGCTCAGCTGTACGGGGAAATGAAGTCGTTTTTTCCGGAAAACGCCGTCGAGTATTTTGTTTCTTATTACGATTATTATCAGCCCGAAGCCTATATTCCGCGCACGGATACATACATTGAAAAAGATTCTGCCATTAACGAACAGATTGACCGTATGCGCCACGGCGCAACGCGGCATATTCTGGAACGCCGCGACGTCGTGATTGTCGCTTCGGTATCGTGCATTTACGGTTTGGGCAGTGTGGAATCATATTCGTCCATGGCGTTTACGGTGCAGGCGGGGCAGTCGTATGACATTCGGGAAATTGCGCGGCAGCTGGTTGATTTGCAGTATCAGCGCAACGATTTGGCGTTTACGCGCGGCACGTTTCGTTTAAAGGGCGACGTTCTGGATATTTTCCCGTCCCACTACGAAGACCTGGCCTGGCGACTGTCCTTTTTCGGCGACGAGCTGGAGTCTGTTTGCGAATTTGATCCGCTGACGGGCGAAAAGAAGCTGGAATTAAAAGAAATCACCGTTTACCCGGCCAGCCACTACGTTACGCCGCGTCCGGCTTTGTCGCAGGCGATGAAGACAATCCGCGAGGAATTAAAGGAACGGCTGTATTATTATACCTCTGAAAACAAACCGCTGGAAGCCGAACGGATTGAGCAAAGGACCCGTTTTGATCTGGAAATGTTGGAAGCGACCGGGCATTGCAAAGGCATTGAAAACTATTCGCGTCATTTAACCGGCCGCGCGCCGGGCGAACCGCCGCCGACTTTGTTTGAATATCTGCCCAAAGACGCGATTTTGTTCGTTGACGAAAGCCATGTTTCCGTCCCGCAGCTGGGCGGCATGTACCGCGGCGACTTTAACCGCAAAAGCACGCTGGCGACATATGGATTTCGTCTGCCCAGCTGTGTGGACAACCGGCCTTTGAAATTTGAAGAATGGGATAAAATGCGTCCGCAGACGATTTTTGTGTCCGCCACGCCCGGGCCGTGGGAATTGAATCAGACCCATGGGGAATTTACCGAACAGATCATTCGTCCGACAGGACTGCTGGATCCGTTATGCGAAGTCCGCCCCGTTTCGTCGCAGGTGGACGATCTGCTGGCGGAATGTCGCCTTTGCGCCGAAAAAGGACAGCGCGTTCTGGTTACGACCCTGACAAAGAAAATGGCCGAAGATCTGACCGATTATCTGGCGGAAAACGGAGTTAAAGTCCGTTATATGCATTCGGACATCGACACGCTGGAACGTATTGAAATCGTCCGGGATTTAAGGCTGGGCGTTTTTGATGTTCTGGTCGGCATCAACCTGCTGCGCGAAGGGTTGGATATTCCGGAATGTGCTCTGGTCGCGATTCTGGACGCGGATAAAGAAGGCTTTCTGCGTTCCGACCGTTCTTTGATCCAGACGATCGGGCGGGCAGCGCGCAATGCGGAAGGCCGTGTTATTCTTTATGCCGACAGAATAACAGATTCAATGAAGAGGGCACTGGACGAAACGGCGCGGCGCCGCGAAAAACAGCAGAAATTTAATGCCGAACACGGCATCGTGCCGCAGACGATCAAGCGCGACGTCGCCGATATTTTACAGGAACTGTGCGAAAAAGAAGGCGTTGACAAACTGCCGCAGGGCAAGGAAAAAGATCTGCTGGTTTCCGAAAAGAAATTAAAGGATACGATTGCCAAACTGACCAGACAAATGCGCAAAGCGGCCGAGGATTTGGAATTTGAACAGGCGGCTAAAATCCGTGACGAAATCAAACGGCTGGAAAATTCGGCTTTGTCTTTATCTGGGTCGTGACGAAGGACAGACCGTGTCCGCGATTTTTTCGGGGAAACAGACGGTATGCGTGTTTTCCTTATCGTGAATACATTTCATCGTATGCGTATCAATGTTGTGCCGGCCCGTAATCCAGTAGGCTTTCGGGGCGGCAGAGCGCGCGGCCGATTTGATTTCTTCTCCCCATTTTGTTTCGGCAATATATTTCCACAGGTTTTCAAAACGGTTGACGATCCTGATCTTCCGTTTTTCGGCGATTTGCGCTAAAAAAGCCGAATTTCCTTCGCTTGCCGTTAAGAACAGCGTTCCGTCGGGAACATTCATCGCGCAGGGCAGCGGGGGCAAAAGCGTCTGTTCCGTCCGTCTGCTCCAGTAATCGGAATTCCATGTCGTTCCGATGCAGATGAAAAAACAAAAAAGGCACAGAAAAATTTTTACGGCTTGTTTTAAAACGGAACCCGCCGACGGTTTCAGCGATATTGCCGCCTTGACAAAGAAAACGGGCAACATCGTTTCAACGGGAATAAGGTAGCGGACAACCAAAAATACTTTAAACCAGATCAGCCATGACAAAATCAGCCAGACCATTAAAAACTTTTCCTGCCGTGACAACGGCGCTTTATGCGTTTTAAATATCCATATAATCAGTAAGATGCAGGCTAAAAACCACCGGAAATCCGAAAAGTTCAGATGATCCAAAGTCGGTTCGGCGCCTTTGGTTACGGAAATCAGCAATAGCGGCAGAAAAAGCAGGGAAATAAAGGATTTGTCAATTTGCGGGGCTTCAAACGCCTGTATGGAAAAATTAATATCCGCGAAATAAGGCGAATGGAAAAGGCCGTTTAGAAAAGGAAAAAAGGGATTTTGGTACAAATTGAACAAACGCCAGGCCCAAAAACCGTCGATTGCCAAAAATCCGCCGACGCCGCATAAGGCAAATAATGCAACTTGTTTCGGATTGCGAAAATTGAATAATAAAAATGCGATTCCCGATGACAGGCAATAAGTTGCGGCCGTTAATTTTAATCCCGCCGCCGCCCCCAGTAAAAACGCGGCGAAGAGTTCTTTTTCACCTTTCAATATGAAATACAAAGCGGTCAGCACCAAAACGGCGGCAGGGATTTCGTTGGTGGTCGTTCCGATCTGAAACCAGGTTGCAAATCCGGTCGTTCCTAATACAAGCGCAGCGGCGACGGCAAATTTATTTTGGAAAAACAGAAGATAAATTTTCATGCAGATAAACAGCAGCATGCCGAAAACGGATCCCGTTATTGCCAAATAAACGTTGGGGAAATTATTCAGATGTTTAATCAAAAACCAATTAAGGGCGTCTGCCAACGGATTGAAAAACGTATGTATGTTTGCAGGCGCGACGTCAATTTCCAACCGGTCGTGCACAAATGCAAATCCGTTATAATAATGATAATGCAGCAGATCGTAATAAATTTCAAAACGCAACAGCAGACTTAAAACGGCTCCGATTATCATGCATACGGCCAGAGCCGCCGCGTTTTTTTTAAAGGAAGCAGAAAAAGACAAAGCCATTAACGCAACGGAAATAAAGAATTGAAATCGACGCCTTTATATCGTTTTTCAACCGGTCTGGGCATGCTTTGCGCCGTTGACAACAGGCCGCGGCTGCGCAAAGTCCATTCCATATTCTGCATTTTTTCACGGTATTCCGGGTGATCGCCGATGATGACGCTGAACCAGTAATAGGAATCAATCGGGTTGTACAAAGGCGTCAAATCGTCCTGATAGAAAAACGCCAGCTGTTCCTGCGCGGCTCTTTGTCCCGACTGCGCTGCCAGAGTCAGCCATTTTTGCGCCGTATAACTGTTTTTAACGCCGGCCAGTCCGTACAGATAAATCATGCCGACCATATACTGCGCGTCCATATCGCCCGTTTCCGCCGGTTCGGCCAGATATTTCAAAGCTTCGGGATAATTGGCGGTATTGAAAGCGGCAATGCCTTTTTCAACTTTCGTATGCGGGGAAAAACCGGTGGAAAAATAATCAGGCATTAAAACGCAGGCGGACAGCCATAAAACGACCGGCAGGAGCAGCAGTGATTTCATGGTTATCTTCCCGCTCTTTGCCGTAAAAGCGCCGCCTGAACGGCCGTCATTTGTTTTCCTGCCGGCGCGCGGCTTTCGGTCCGTTCATCGTCCAGCCGCACGTTGATTTCAAAAACGCGCTTTAAAATGCCGCGGTTTTCTTTCGTCCGTTTACGCAGTTCGCGCTGCAAATTGACCAGATCCTGCGGAGCCATATAAGTGGTGTCCAGCAGAACGGCAACCGGTTCTTTTATACCCGTTTGTTTGTTCGGGTGGTCTTTGTCCAGCTGGTTTAAAATCGTTTCCGCGTTGCCGGCCGGATCAAATTCCCATTTGTCGCCCGGTTTCGGAGACAGCGGCGTTTTGACGTCAAACGGATATCCTTCCCCGTCGTAAAAATCGATGTAAGGGGAATCCGAACGTGTTGCCGGTCCTTTGATTTTATGGGACATGTCCGCTTCGGCGATAGCCATTGCTTCGCGGATAATTTTACCGATTTTATTGCCGTGGTGCGCTGGATCGTTTGTCAGTTCGTCAAAGTTCGGATAATTCCGGTAACGGGCGGGCACGTCGTTCAAAGTTCTGATTTCCGCCTGACGGCTTTGCTGTCCGCCGGCCGTTTCGACGCGGGAAGGTTCCGGTAAATCCTGCATGTAACACCTCTGCTGTAAAATTTTATTTATTTTGCTCTAAAAACGCGGGGTTGTCCAGATGTATGTTGTTCGGAGCCAGAAGGCATAAGTAGAAAGAAATCTTAAAACTTGTCCGGTGAATTTTTTCACAGGAAAAATCGCGCGAAAACGCGGTGTATTTTGAAAACGCCGTATGTTTTGAAAACATGGAATGTTTTAAATGCGTTTCATAATAATTTTCGGGAAAGGCCGCCAGAATAAAAATGTTTTTTTCCGGTTTTTCCAGCGCGGGGAGAAGGATATCGTAACGTTTTTCGTTAAAAAAACCGGAAGTGTAAAAATCAGATCCGTTAATCGGAGCCCGATGATCGGGGTGGATTATTGCCCGTGTCGTCGGGCCGGATACAAGCAGAGGAACGAAAATCGCCGCGGGCGACCCGGCGATCAGCAGTAAAGAATCTTTCGGCAGAAGGGCGCGGCGCACCGGCAGCAATGGTTCCGACGCGGGCCGTCTGTAATTTGAAAAAGGCAGAAACAGACTGACGATAAAGATAAAAATAAGGAAAAGTTTTACTTTTTTATTTTTTAAAGAAAGCTCTTCTTCTTTAAAAAAATAGCGTATCAGCACGATTGACAGCAAAGCCTCAAAAGGAATCAAATAACGGTCCACTCTGTAAAAAAACAGCCATAGAACATAAACCAGGCAAAGCCAGAGGGTTAAAAACGAAAAGCCGCTGAAATCCGGCGGAAATCTGCGTTTCGACTTTAAAAAAACGGCGGTAAAACAAATAAAGGCTACGTATGCGACCGGGTAGCGCAGATATGAAAAATTCAATATGGAAACCAACGGAATTTCCGATCCGACGTTGCAGAACATTAAAAACGGATAAAAGAAAAGAACCGTTATCGATTTGTCAAAATAGCGGACGTCTTTATAATCTTCTCCCTGCCAGTACGGCGAATGAAACACGCTGTTGAAAAAGGGGAAGACGGGATTTTGATAATTTTTCCATAAAATCCAGCCCCAGTATCCGTAAGTAATCAAAAAACCCGTCAGAACCGCCGCGGAAAAAAGAAAGATTGTTTTCAGGGGATTTTTCAGCTGTTTGTAAAACAACGTCAATGTCATGCCGGCGGCCGCGGCATACGGGCAAAACGTCAGTTTCAATCCCGCCGCGGCGCCCAGCAGAAAACCGGCGGCCAGACAAGTTTTCGTGAACAGGGGGGGAGGGGGGGCTTTTAACAGCAAATATCCGGCCGCCAAAACAAAAACGGACAGCGTCAGATCGTTGGTCGTCGTGGAAATCTGCGACGCTATGTTTGTCGAACAAACGCACAGCAGCAGAGTCATAATGATTTTAACACGGCCGTTTCGGTCGTCCGGCGAAAAGAAAATCGCCGCCGTTTTATAAACGATAAACAGCATCAGACCGTAAGGAACAGCCATGACGGCGCTGAAAACAACGGGATTATCGTTCAGCGCGTTTATCAGTCCGTAAACGGGAATATCCGCAAAAGGCGAAAAAAACGTGTTTATAAAAGCCGGCGCGACGTCAATGTCGTTCCGGCCGTTAAAAAAAGCCCAGACATTATAATAGTGATAATTAAAAAAATCGAACCATTGCTCGAACCGGAAAACGGCGCCGCACAGGCAGGCGAAACTCAGACAGCAGGCAAAGGCGGTTTTATTGCTCCGGAAAAAAAGATTTACAAAAGAAGACATTATTTTTTATCTCATTTTTTATTCTTTTCCTCAGTATGAAACAAGAGAGCCGTTTTGTAAACTTGATTGTCGCGGACAAATCCCTTACTTTTTATATTCGGAAAGGAGAAAAAATGGTTTCTTTACCCGATCAGACAAGTCCTGAAGAACTGCTGTCTTTTGTCCGCCCGTTATATCCAAATGGGATATTTCCTTTGGGGCCGGGTTGGCAGATAGTATTTTATGCTTTGGGCGGGTTTGTTCTGGCGGGAATTCTTCTTTACAACAGTCCGCCCGCGAAACGGCGCCGGGAAGCGTTTGCCGTTTTCAATGCTCTGCGCCGGCGTTTTTTGGAAAACGGGGACGTTTCCATGTTGGCCGGAGGACTGTCGGTTTTAATGCGTCGGGCGGCTTTGGCGCGTTTCGGACGGGAAAAAACGGCAAATTTAAACGGACGGGCATGGATTGATTTTTTAAAACAAACGGGGGCGGATTTGGACGAACGGGATAAGCAGCTGCTGGAAAATCAGGCGTATGCGCCGCCTCTGCGCGACGCGGATTTCACGCGCGGGCGGCATTTGCTGTCGGCCGCGCATAAATGGCTGGAGAAAAATTTATGACCGGTTTTGCTTTTCCGATGATGTTTCTGCTGCTGGCGGTGCCGCTGATTATGCGTGTCGTGCTGCCGCGCGTAAATGATAAAAACGAAGACGCGCTGAAAGTTCCTTTTTTTGAAGATATGCGGCGTTTGTCGCCGGCGGGAGGCCGTTCCGTTTTCAGCGGCCTGCGTTTCCGGCGTCTGCTGGGGGCGCTGATCTGGATTTTGCTGGTTACGGCGGCCGCAAACCCGCAATGGGTCGGCGAACCGTCAAAAGTCCCGTCCGAAGGGCGCAATCTGATGTTGGTTCTGGATATTTCCGGCTCGATGCAGGAAGCCGATTTTGCCGTTCAAAATCAGGCCGTGCGGCGCTGGGACGCGGTGCAGGCCGTCGCCGACGCTTTTGTGAAAAAACGTCGGGGCGACCGGATCGGCGTTGTCCTGTTCGGGGAACGGTCGTATTTGTACGTCCCGCTGACATATGATTTAAAAACGGTTTCCGACCTGTTGAAAGAAGCCGATGTCGGCATGGCCGGATCGCAAACGGCGATCGGGGACGCGCTGGGATTGGCTTTAAAGACGATGATTGACGTTCCTGCCGAAAGCCGGGTTGTCGTTTTGCTGTCCGACGGCGCGGCGAACGCCGGAGTAATGAAACCGCTGGAAGCGGCGGAGCTGGCTGAAAAGATGGGCGTTAAGGTTTATACGATCGGGGCGGGGTCCGATATGGTTCAGATGATGGGAATGTTCGGTATGATGCAGATGCCGCGCGGCGACGAAATTGACGAAAAAACGCTGCAGGAAATCGCGCGCAAGACCGGCGGACGGTATTTCAGAGCCAAAAACACGCAGGAATTGTTGGAAATTTACAGCGAAATCGACGCTCTGGAACCGGTGGTAAATGATGATGTGTTCGTCCGTCCGGTGAAAACGCTGTTTTATTATCCGCTGGCAGCCGCTTTTGTTTTAAGCGTTCTGGGGGCGCTGCGGTTTATGACGGGCAGGAGGGCTGTATGACGGAATTTCATTTTCTGCGTCCCGAATGGCTGTGGGGGTTCGCCGTTTTTCTGTTGCTTCCTTTTCTGGCGGGCAAAACGCGTTCCGGCGGGGGATTGTGGCAAGATATCTGCGACAGGATTTTGCTGCGTTCTCAGCTGGTCGCCGGATCGGCCGCGCGGTTATTCTGGCCTTTTTTTCTGATTTCCGTCTGCTGGGCGCTGGCGTTGTTCGCTTTGGCCGGGCCGGCGTGGGAAAAGCTGCCTCAGCCGGCCGTGAAAAAAGGAACGGACACCGTTTATTTGCTGGATATTTCCGTTTTCATGACGCCTGTTGACGTTAAACCGTCGCGTATGGATCGCGCGCGGTTTAAAATGCACGACTTTCTGCGGGAAACAAAAGACGGGCAAAACGCTTTGATTTTGTATGACAACGAACCGTTTGTCGCCGTTCCTTTGACAACGGATCAAAAAGTCGTTGAACAGATTCTGCCGACGGTTCAGGCCGGTATGATGGGCGGCCGTATGCCGGACGTCAATCTGGCTTTGCAAAAGGCGGGGGAACTGCTGAAACAGGCCGGCGCCGCAAAAGGGCGGATTGTTTTGCTGGGCGGTTATATTTGCGACGATGAAATGCCGCAAGTGTTAAAAACGGCGGAAAAGCTGAAAAAAGAAGGGTATACTCTGTCTGTTTTGGGCATAGGGACGGATCACGGCGCGCCGTTGCAAATGCCGGATGGAGCGTTTTTGATGCATGAAGGCAAACCCGTTTTATCGTCTTTGTCCAATCAAAATATGAACCGGGCGGCGCAGGCAGGCGGCGGTATTTATCGGACGATCACTCTGGACGAAGAAGACGTTCGGGACGTGATCGGGGCAGCCTCCCGGCTTTCTGATGTTTCTGACGCCGAACCGCAGGCGGAAACAAAGGCGGATACCTGGAAAGATTTCGGCTCTGTTTTATGCATTTTGATTTTGCCGTTTGCGGCTTTCGGATACCGCAGAGGCTGGCTGGGCGGATTGATACTGTTTATTGTGTTTTCTTCTTCGCCGGCCTTCGCTTGGCAGCTGTCCGATTTGTGGACGCGGCCCGACCGTCGGGAGGCCGAACGCATTACTGCCGGGGAAAAACCGCAAGATCCCACGGTTTTTAAAGATAACGCCTGGCGGGGAGCCGCCGCCTATAAAGCCGGAGATTATCAAACGGCTCTGACGGCTTTGAATGATCCGGCAGATGCGGAAATGCGGTATAATCAGGGAAACGCTTTGGCGCAGGCGGGACAATACCGGCAGGCGATAGAAGCTTATAAAAAAGTGCTGGAAGAAAATCCCGGTCATGCCGATGCGGCTTTTAATAAAAAGTATTTGGAAGATCAGCTGAAAAATAATCAAAACCGGCAACAACAAGATCAACAGCAACAAGACCAACAACAGAATCAACGGCAAGATCAACAGCAAGACCGGCAGCAGGATCAGCAGCAACAACAAGACCAACAGCAGCAAGACCAGCAGCAACAGGATCAACAGCAGAATCAACAACAAGACCAGCAGCAACAGGATCAACAGCAGAATCAACAACAAGACCAGCAGCAACAGGATCAACAGCAGAATCAACAACAAGACCAACAGCAGCAGGACCAGCAACAACAACAAGACCAACAGCAGCAGGATCAACAACAGCAAAATCAGTCCGCTTTAAATTCCGAACAGCGGCAGGAGGAAAATCAGCGTCCCGATTCTCAACAAAAAGCGCCGCCCGAACAAAAAACGGATCAGGACGATCAGGAAAAACAAGAACAGCGTCAATGGCTCAGCGTTATTGAAGACGATCCGTCGGGGCTTTTGCGCGAACGGATCCGCAGACGCAATTTGATTAAAGGAGGTAGAAGATAATGAAAAACAAAATTGTTTTTGCGTTTCTTGTCACACTTGCTTTTTGTCAGACGGCTCTGGCCGGTTTCCAGGCCGACGTCAGCCGCACCGTTATTCCCGAAGGCGAAAGTTTTCAGCTTTATCTGCGTCAGGACGGCGATGCCGCGCAGCCGGATATTTCTGTTTTAAATGAAGATTTCCTGATCGTAATGGAACGTAAAAGTTTTAAATCCACCTACGTTAACGGCAAAACGCAAACCTTTAATGAAAACGTTTTAACGCTGATTCCCAAAAAAACGGGGGAAGTGACTCTGCCGTCTATCCGCGCGGGCAAGGAACAAACAAAACCGCTGAAGCTGACGGTCGTCGCCGGCGGGCAGGCTTTGCCCGACGATCCGGCGGACAGAAAAAAAGCGCAGGCCGCCCAGCCGAATGTGTTTATCCGCTATACCGTGGACAATCAAACGCCTTATGTCGGTCAGCAGGTGCCTTTGACCGTAAAATTGTATTCTTTTGTTCAAACGCCGCTGCTGGACGGGGCGGTTACGCCGCCGCAGGCCGACGGAATTACGGCCGAACAATGGGGGGACGTGAAACGGTCGCGCGAAACGGTTAACGGCAGAACGTATGACGTACTGGAATATAAATTTCTGCTGTTTGCCCAGAAAAGCGGACGAATTACATTATCTCCCGTCCGTTTCAGAGGGACGATCAGCGATCCGGAAGGACGCGATGAAACAATGGAAGACCTGTTCGGTTTCGGCGGCTCGGACTTTTTTTCAGGCTTTTTCGGCCAGAAAAACATTGCCGTACAGTCTTCGGCCGTTGTTCTGGATATTCAGCCGCAGCCGGAACAGGCCGGAATGGGGATCTGGCTGCCGGCGACGGACGTCGCCGTTTCCGAAGATTTTACGCCGCCCAAACAAACGATTTCTTTGGGGGAAGCTTTAACGCGGACGGTTACCGTCATGGCCGCGGGTGTGCGTGATAGTCAAATTCCCGATTTAACGTTTCCCGACGGAACGGATTACAAACAGTATCCGGGCAAGACGGATTCAAAAAATCTGTTTGACAACAACGGTATTGTCGGCGTGAAAACGCGTCAGATTGTCTTTATGCCGACCAAAGCGGGACAGATTGTTCTGCCTCAAATGGAAATTCCCTGGTTTGACGTTAAATCAAAGCAGATCAAAAAGGCAGTTTTACCCGCCCGTACGGTTACGGTAACGGGAACGGAAAGCAAACCGCGGACTGTTTCCGCCGTACCGGCCGCTCCGGCGGATTCCGGTACAACCGCGGCCGTGCCTGCGGTACAGCCGCCGGCCGTCGCAACGGAATCCGAATTTGCCGAAGCTTTTTCTCAGCCGCCGGAAAATACGGCGGAACAAAAAGCCGCCGCTGATTTTTGGGAAAAATATGTTCATCAGCCGCCTTTGCGTCTGTTTTTGGCCGGTATTCTGGCCGGTGGAGCCGTCGTGACGGTTTTGTGGCTTTTAATTCATTTTTTGATTTTCAGAAGAAATTCCGGCGCCGCCGTCGGAGTTCCGAATGAAACGCCGTCCCGGCGCGAAAGCGTCGACAGAGTAAAAGAAGCCTGTCTGTCGGGTTCCGCCGAACAGGTTAAACAGGCTTTGCTGGATTTGGGGCGCGTGTTTTGGGCGCAAAATCCGCCTTTGACCCTTTCCGAACTGGCGAAACGGTTTGACAGCAAAGAGTTGTCGGAACAGGTCGAAAATCTGAACCGGGCGTTGTACGCCGGCAATACCGCCGGCTGGGACGCGAAAAAGTTTTGGGCTGTTTTCAAAACGGTTGAATCCGGCGGCCGAAAACGGCAAAAGAATGAAAAAATTCCGGTTCCGCCGCTTTATCCCGATTGAGTATTCACTGTTTGTTTACGATACGGGCGTATAACCTGTAAATAACAGCAGTGTCGGGAAAGTCGGATTGATGCGCAGTCAGCATTTAACTCATGCCGTTTTGGCTTCGTTTTTATGGTGTGCGGCCGTGTTCGCGTTCGTCGGCATGAACTTTATGAAATTTGAATCCGCTTCCCGGGCTTTGCGGGATTCCAGAATCGAAACGGCGCTGACCGAGCTGCAAAGAACAATGCAGATCGAAATGGACAAAGGCGCTTCTTTGCCCGGAATTGAAAAGGCGGAAGACTATTTGTTCCGGTATGCTTCGGAAAACGACGATGTTCTGTCCGTAATGGTTTTTGAAGGGGCGGGGAAAATTTTATTCAGCACTGTCGCGGCGCAGGTCGGCATGAGCGTGCCGGCGGTCTGGCGTGAAAAATGCAGCCGTCCGGGAACGGTTTTTGTGGAAACGGAACAGGACAAAGAAACGGTCGGCCTGCCGGTACTGAACGCTTTTCTGGAAAGCGAAGGGTGTTTGGCCGCCGAATATAAAACCGGAACAAATGAAATCATTCGGGAAAAAATGATCGCGACGGCTTTTCATTTTGCCGTCAGGTTGGCGCTGATCGGGGTTGCGGCCTGTTTTCTGATTTGTTTTTCCGGAATGTTGCGCACTTTTGTTTTCGGCGGAAAAAAAGTCCGTTCCGCCGTCGTTTTAATTCTGTGCGCGGGAATGTTGTTTTTAATGCTTCAGTTGAATTTTTCGGCGATGTTTAAGGCTTTTGAACGGGATCTTCGTCAGGAAACGGCCGCAAAGACACAGACGATTGCCAGACAGGTGAAAAATCTGATTGAACGGGTTGTGCAGAGCGGCATGCCGTTTAAATCAATCAGCGGACTGGAATCTTATCTGGATCAGATTCGTCAGAAAAACAAAGAAATCCTGTTTATTTTGGTGACGGATAAAACGGGGCGCGTTTTATATGAGTCGGGGGCGGCTGCAGAAGCGTTTGACGCCGACCCGCGTACGGGCAAAATTTCTTTGCGCGAAGGATATTATAACGCTGCCGAACCCGTCAACGATGTTGAATCCGCGGCGGGCTGGGTGCAGATCGGCGTTAATGAAAGGTTTGTGCGTGAAAAAATTTTTTAGTCTGTTTTTATTTTGGCTGATTTTTCCCGTTTTCTGCGCGCAGGCGGCGGCGCCGTCAAAAGTATATATGGTGCTGTGGGACGGCTGCGAAGACGCCTGCCGTGGTTTTCTGGATTATTTAAAATCGGCCCGTGCCGATGTGGAAATTATTCAGCGCAACCTGAATAAAAAAACCGATCAGATCCCCGCTTTAATCGCCGAAGTCAAAGAACTTTCGCCCGATCTGCTGGTGACGTGGGGAACTTTGGCGACGCTGGAAATGCTGGGAACGGAAAATAACGGGCCGGTTTCAAAATACGGCGCGGTTCCGGCGCTGTTTATGGTTGTGTCGCAGCCGGTGGAAAGCGGGCTGGTTTCTTCATTGGTTTCTCAGGGACGCAATATTACGGGCGTCATGCATCTGGTGCCTTTGTCCGAACAGTTGCAATACGCCCGGCAGATTATGGCGTTCAAACGGCTGGGGATTGTTTATAATCCGGCGGAAACAAATGCGCAGATTGCGGTTGACCAGCTGAAACGGTACGCGTCCATGATGAATTTTGAATTGCTGGAACGTCCGGTGCCTTTGGATAAAAACGACAGGCCGGACGCTAAGGCTGTCGCCGGATTGGTCGCGGAACTGGCCGAAAACAAAGTTGATTTGATTTATTTGGGGCCGGACGCTTTTATGAATGCGCACCGCGGACTTTTGATTGATACGGCGGCTGCTTTTTCCATTCCCGTTTTTTCGGCTTCCGAAGGGGCGGTGCGTCACGACAACGCCTTGTTCGCTTTTGTTCACCGCTATTATACGGTCGGGCAGATGGCCGGGCGGAAAGCGATGAAGATTTTGAAAGATAAAATTCAAGCTTACGATATTCCGATTGAAGCCCCGCCGCGCGCTTTGCTGGTCGTAAACATGTCGGCGGCACAGAAAACGGGGGTATATCCGCCGCTGACATTGATGCGCAACGCGGATATGATCAATATTCCCGAAAAGAAATAATTATTTGCGCTGCCGCGGCGCGGGATAAGTTCTTTCGGCGCCGTCGGCCAGCTTTTTCTGGCCGCGCGGGTATAAAAACTTGCCGTCGGGCGTTTTAATCGTGCCGTCCGAATAAAGTTCAAATTTGAAAATATCCATTCTTGAAAAATCAGCGATGGTTTGAGAACAGTCCCGTTTGCTGCGGTTGCGCTGAAAAGCGTAACTGTTCGCTTTCGCCGTGGCATATAAACGCATGGAAGTATCTTCGGCGGCCTGGGACGGCGCCGTGTTGCTGAAGTATCTGCTGAGGATTTCTTCAAACTGATATAATTGACGGTAAGCGCCGCAGGCCAGCACAACGCCGGCCAGTGTCCCGACGCTTTCGATGTCTTTTTCCGATCGTGTCTGGGCGCGGGCGTTGAACGGTACAAGAAAAATCATGAAAATAAGCAGAAAAACGCGCATTTTTTTTAACTCTTTTGAAAAATACCCTGTCAGTTAATCTAGCAGATAAAAGTTCATAAAATACTAACGATTCGCTTTGCCGTTCGGCATTTTTTCAATCAGTGTTTGACGATTGTTTCACGGCTCGTTTAAACTAAAAGGAAATACTGTTTTAAAGGGGGTTTCCATGCCGTATGAAAAAATCAAAGGCAAGCTTTTAGTCGCGCAGGGCGGCGGGCCGACGGCCGTTATTAATCAGTCGCTGGTCGGCGTTGTGCTGGAAGCGCGGAAATTTAACCGCGTGGATCTGGTTTACGGGGCGGTGCACGGCGTGCGCGGCATCGTGAACGAAGATCTGGTTAATCTGTCCAGCGAAACGTCGCATAATCTGGAAATGGTCGCCAATACACCGTCGTCAGCTTTGGGCACGACGCGCGACAAGCCGGATTTGAAGTATTGCCAGCAGATGCTGAAAGTCATGCAGGCGCATGATATCCGTTACTTTTTGTATATCGGCGGCAACGATTCCGCCGATACGACGCGCATTATCAGCGAAGAAGCCAAAAAGGCGAACTATCGGCTGCGCTGTATTCATATTCCCAAAACGATAGACAACGATTTAATGCACAATGACCATTGCCCGGGGTATCCGTCGGCGGCGCGTTATGTTTCGCAGGCTTTTGTCGGTTTAAACCGCGACAGTTGGGCTTTGGGCGGAACGGTCATCGCCGTCGTTATGGGAAGACATGCGGGCTTTTTAACCGCTGCTGCTGCGATGGGCAAGAAATTTCCCGACGACGGGCCGCATTTGATTTATATGCCGGAACGGACTTTCGACATTGACGTTTTTGCCGATGACGTTCGGCGCGTTTATGAAAAATACGACCGCTGCGTCGTCGCCGTCAGCGAAGGCGTTCACGACGCGTCCGGTCAGCCGGTTATTACAAAACTGACGAATTGTCAGGATCGTGACGCGCACGGCAATGTCCAGCTGTCGGGATCCGGCGCTTTGGGCGATTGTCTGGCTCAGGTGTTGCGGGAAAAGGTCGGCATTAAACGTGTGCGCGCCGATACGTTGGGATATATGCAGCGTTCTTTTGTCGGCTGCGTTTCAGATGTCGATCAGCGCGAAGCCCGCGAAGTCGGCGAAAAAGCCGTTCAGTTTGCCATGTGGGGAAACAGCGACGGATCGGTCGCCATTAAACGGATCGGGTTTTATATGTGCGATTATGATTTAATTCCCCTGGATCAGGTGGCGGCGAAAACGCGCACGATGCCCGATGAATTTATTACGCCCGAAGGCAATGACGTAACGGACGCTTTCCGTATGTACCTGCGTCCTTTGCTGGGGTCAAAGATGCCGGACGCGTATCGTTTGCGCGCGCCGTTTATTCCGAAAATACTGAACGAAGGCGTGCCGTGTTCTTCCGAACGTCAGCCGAAACTGCCGCAGTGGTGATAAGAAAAACCGGACGCTGATTGCGTCCGGTTTTTTTATCTATTCTTTTCTAAAAACGATTTGTTTTAAAAAAACGCGCCAGGCGGCGGTGACGGCGGCCGGGTTTTCCAGCGGGGGCAAATGCCCGCTGTCCGCAATGACGGCATGAACGGCCGTCGGAATCTGTGCCGTCATCTGATCCAGCGATTCCGGCGGGGAAAGGGTGTCCTGCGCGCCGCCCGAAACTAAAACGGGACAACGAATGTGTTTTAGCAATTCGGTTGAATCCGGGCGACTCATGATTGTTTTTTGTTCGTTGACATATTTATCAACACCCGTCGTCTGCGCCATGTGTTCCAGAATATGACGGATAATGTCGTTGTTGCGGTGATTGGGGGAAATAATGCCGAATAAAGCGGATTCCATAACGGCCTCAATTCCTTGCGTTTGTGCCGTTTCTATCATTTCCAGCCGTTTTTTGCGCGCCGGTTCGGGATCGGCATGGGCGTTTGTGTCCATCAAAATCAGTCCGGCGACGCGCTGCGGCGCCTGACGCAGAATTTCAAAAGCGACATATCCGCCCATTGAAATTCCGCTCAGAACGAATTGCCCGCGGATTTGGGATAAAATCCGCCGGGCGGCGTCCGCAACGTTTGTATCCAGTCCCAGATCGGGCACAAAAAAGTCGGCTTCGTTTTCCAACGCTTTGATCTGATGAATAAATAAACCGGCATTACATAACAGTGCGGGCAGTAAAACAACGGGCGTTTTCATGAAACAATTATCCTCTTACCGGATCAAACGGTTCTGAATGTCTTTGAATTCCGGCGTTCCCGCCTTCCTGAGCCATTCAAATAAAACCATTTCTACGGTCGTCAGAAAAATATTTTCCTGTTGAAAACGTGTTTCGGCGGCGGCTTTGTTTTCGGCGGCGCGGCTGCCCGAAGCGTCCGTCACGACAAAAACGTCGAATCCTTTTTCCTTTAATTCGACGGCGGTCTGCAATACGCAGATGTGTTCTTCGATGCCGGCGATGATAATTTGTTTTTTGCCCAAAGCGTTTATTTTTTCCATAAATCCTTCTTCCCGCACGGCAGACAGACTGGTTTTGGGAAAATAAAGCGCTTTTTGCGGCGCAGCGTCTTTAATGTCGAAAATAGACGGCCCCAATCCTTTGGGATACTGTTCCGTAATAATGACGGGAACGTTTAAAACGTCGGCGCCTTTTAATAAACGGGAACACCCTTCGATCACGCGTCTGGGGTCGTTTGCCGCCGGTGCCAGACGTTCCTGAACGTCTATGATCAAAAGACATGAATCGGTTCTGCTGATTAACATTGTTCTGCCTTTCATTTCGGTATATAACTTTTTTATTCGTGCCACACTTTTAACGGAATACAAACACAAAAATGAAATTTTCTGATTTAGGACTCAATGAAAACACGCTCAAAGCCGTTGCCGACGTCGGTTATGAAGAACCGACGCCGATTCAGGCCAAGGCCATTCCTGAAATTTTAAAACGCAACGACGTTATGGGAATCGCGCAGACGGGAACGGGAAAAACCGCCGCGTTTACTTTGCCGATGATTGATATTCTGGCAAACGGCCGGGCAAAAGCGCTGATGCCCAGAACGCTGATTTTGTCGCCGACACGCGAATTGGCAACGCAGATCGCCGAATGTTTCCAAAAGTACGGTAAATACCAGAAACTGTCGATGGCTTTGCTGATCGGCGGGGAATCCATGATTGAACAGCAGAAAATCCTGTCGCGCGGTGTTGACGTGCTGATCGCTACGCCGGGACGCATGATTGATTTGTGCGAACGCGGCCGGATTTTGCTGCGCGACGTACAGGTATTCGTACTGGACGAAGCCGACAGAATGTTGGATATGGGCTTTATTCCCGATGTTGAAAAAATCGCCGCGAAACTGCCGGCCATGCGCCAGACGCTGCTGTTTTCCGCGACGATGCTGCCGGAAATCAAGGCTTTGGCGAAAAAGTTCATGAAATTTCCGGTTGAAGTCCGCGTCGATCCGGCAATGTCGACGGCCGATACGGTGGAACAGTTTATCGTAAAAACGAACGAACGCGGCAAACGCGAAGTGTTGCGTAACCTGATCCGGGCGGAAAACGTTCAAAACGCGATGATTTTCTGCAATCGTAAAAAAGATGTGGATATTTTGTTTAAATCATTTACGAAACATCAGTTTTCAGTCGCCGCGCTGCACGGCGATATGGCGCAGGGGGCGCGGACGGAAACGCTGAACGCTTTTCGAGACGGCAAGGTTCAGCTGCTGGTTTGTTCCGACGTTGCCGCGCGCGGGCTGGACCTGCCGGACGTGTCGCACGTATTTAATTTTGACGTTCCCGTCAATTCCGAAGATTACATTCACCGGATCGGACGCACGGGGCGCGCGGGAAAAACCGGCCGGGCATTTATGCTGATAACGTCCGCGGATTTTAAAGCTTTGGCGACGATTGAAAAAATGATCGGCAAGAAAATCGAAGAAATGTCCCGTTTTTCCGTTGAAATGGATCCGCCGCCGGAACCTAAAAGCAGGCGGCGCGGTAAAACCGGAAAACAGGAAAAAGCGGCAAAACCGGAACCTGAAAAGAAAGTAAGGGAAAAGCAGAATAAACCCGGGCCGGCGGCTGCGAAAAAAGAAAGTCCCGTCCGGGAAACAAAGGAAAAAAACGGCGGGGAGAAAAAGCGCGCCGATAAAATAAGGAAAACCGCCGGGGCTTCCGTTCCTCCGGCCGCGGAGATCAAAGCTTTCGGCAATGCCATGCCGGCGTTTATGATGAACGAGGTAAAGTTGTCATGAAACAAATTTTGACGGATTTGCCATTAAGGACTTATGCTTCTCTGCCCGAAGGAAAACCCGAACAGGCCGGCGTTTTTTTTCACGGTTACGGCGCTGACGGACAGGATCTGTTTAATATCAGCGGCGTTTTGCGCCGCTTTTTCCCGAATGCGGCGTTTTATTTCCCCGACGCGCCCGAAGAATTAGGTTTTTTCGGCGGTTATCAGTGGTTTTCTTTGGACGGTTATGATCCGGCGGTTTTGTCTGATCCTGCCGCGGGAAAAGAATATCTGGATTCTCTGATGCCGTTGGCGGAAATTGCCCGAGGCGTGACGGATCCTTATATGCGCGCTGTTTTAAAACACAGCGGCGTGTCGGCGGATAAAGCGGTTTTATGCGGTTTTTCTCAGGGCGGTTTGATGGCTGTTTATACGGCGCTGCGTTTTCCCGAAAAATTAGCCGCCGCCGTCGGATTGTCCGCGGTGGCCGTAATGTTTGACGGCAAAACGTTTTCGCCGGACAAGATTGTTTCCAAACCGCCCGTCACATTAATTCACGGCGACGCAGATAATGTTGTGCCGCCGGCGGTTTTCGAACTGAATCAACAAAATCTGCGGAACGCCGGTTTGTCGGTTGAAAGCTTTGTCGTGCCGGATTTAATGCATGGGATAGACGAAACGGCGCTGCGTCATCTTTGTTCAACACTGCAAAAAAGCTTTGCTTAGAAAAAAGAGAGCCGTCAAAAGCTCTCTTTTTTGTTTTATTTATATTCGGAAAGGTATTTTTAACGAAATAGAGCCACTATTAAAGAATGGAAAAAAGTATGTCAAATGCGTCTGTTCGCCAAAATATCAAGAAAGCCGCGGCATTGGGAATGCCTCCGGCCGACGGCGGACGTATATCTACTTTTATGTGGTTATCACGTTTTTTCAGTGTGTTGTGCTTTTTTTTAATGACGACACTGGCCGCTTTGGCGCTTTCCCTGATCCATATTACGAAAGAGGCGGAGGTTAATTCTGTTTTGGTTACGGCGCCGACATATTCGGAAAATCTGTCTTATTTTGAACCGCTGCACCCGGATATGCCCGCCATGGATATTTTGGCGGAAATGTTTGTGCGCCAATATGTGACGGCCAGAAATAACGTTTGGCGCAGTGCGCCTGAAATGCGCCGTATGTGGGGGCCCGGCGGTGTCGTGCGTTATATGTCGACGCCGGCTGTGTACGATGCCTTTCAAAGAAGAGAAGCCGGGCGATATTTTCCTGATATGGAGAGTACGCCGACAGTAATGGTTGAAACGGATATCAAGCGGATTATTAAAGAAGGTTGGAACAGTTGGCAGATCTTTTTTGATACCCGTAAAATGGAAACTTCGATCAGTCAGCCGATTATTGAACACTGGATCGCCACTATACAGTTCCGTTACTATTCCGATAATGCCGTGATGTTTTCCCGTCTGCGCAATCCGCTGGGATTTACGGTGACGCAATATCATCTGGCTCGTCAGAAGAAATAAAAGGGGAGAAATAAAGAATGAAGAAAAAAATAATCGGAAGAATGTTTTTTATGATCGCTTTATGCGCCGTGTTGAATGCGTGCGGCTCCATTTATGAAAAAGAACCGATCGGGATCGGTCCGGATATTTCTGAATTGAAACGTTCTCCATGCGCTTGTATGCTTTTAAAACTGCCGGCTGATCTGCCCGAATGGATAACGGCTCAGGGATAACGGGATAAAAAACGATGCCAAAACCGGTAAAATCAAAACAACAGCTGACAGTTAAGGAATCTGACGATAAACCTTTGCAAAAAGGCGGCTCGCGCAGCAGTGTCGATTTAAAAAAAACGGCTGCGGAAGAAACGGCGCGCGAAGAAATTTCGGTTGATCAGCTGCGTGAACGGCGCTATCTGTGGACGGCTCGCGCTTTTGCGATTGTTTCTGCCGTAGCGCTGTGCGTTAATTTGGTTTTACTGCTGGCGATTGTTCATATGATGCCGCTGAAACGTGTCGAACCGTTTTTGCTGACATTCCAGAACAGAGACGAACAGGTCGTTAAACTTCGTCCTTTAGCAAAAGATATGTCTGCCGATGACATAATTTCCGAAGCTATGATCCGGCAATATGTTTTGCTGCGCAACACCATGATTTCCGATGTTGACGAAATGTCGTTTCGGTGGGGACCGGACGGTCCTTTGCGCTGGATGTCTTCGGCGCAGGTATATAACCAGTTTGCCAAAACGGTAAAGGACTGGCTGTCCAGAATTAAACTGGAAGGCCTGACGCGCGAAGTCAGAATTGAATCCGTCGTGCGCAACCAGAACATCTGGCTGGTTTATATCGTTACGCGCGATATGCTGCCGGAAGCCGAAGAACCCGCTATTTCGCGTTGGCGTATCCGCTTGTCGATCAAGTACTTCGCCAAAGACCAGAAAGAAGTCAAATATATCGACCGTTTAAAAAATCCGCTGGGATTTGCCGTCGATGGATATTCTATTGAAAGTGCTAACGATTAAAGAAGGTGTCCCGTGAAAAGAAACTTGAAAATCCGCCTTTTTGCTTTTGTTTCGTTGTCGTTTTGTTTTTTAACGCACACAGCTGCGGCGCAGCAAACGGCGGCGCGTGAATCAATGGACGCGGCGATTGAGCAGTCAAACGGGCAGTATTCTGAAATTGATATGCCGTTTTGGTCTTTGGGCATGCAGCAAAAAGCATGGAACAAGCCGATGGAACATTTAGGCGAGGGACAATCCAAACCGGGGTATTCCAGATATTATTGGACGCCTGATCTGGTTTTGCCTCTGCGTATTCGGGAAGGCATGCATACGCTGATTAATTTCCCGTCTTGGGAATTGATTGAAAACGTTTTTCTGGGCAATGAAAGCGCTTTCGGCGCTCAAAAAGTCGCGCAGAACGCTTTGATGGTTTTCGCGACGAGTGTTGATCTGGTCGGTATGGATACGAATATGATTGTTTTCGGCCGGTCCGGCAACAGATATGTTTTTTATTTAAGAAGCGAAACCTTTAATACGGACAGAATTACAAACTCTGTCGTCGATATCGTTGTCAATGACGCGAAATTTGTGCCCGATGATTCCGGACAGACGCCTTTTGCTTCCGGCGCTGTCGGCGTGGGAGCCGCTTCCCCCATGGGCGGTGGTTTCGGTGGCGGCGGCAGTCTGCGCGGCGGCAAAAAAACGACGACAAAAAACGGGACGGAAGACTGGTTGGCGGATATTGAAGTCGATCCTGAGAAACTGCGTTTTGACATTGATGTTTTCATTCCCAATCCGGCAGATATGGAAATTGCGCCCGAACGTGTCTGGCGTGATGAAATTTTTACTTATATTGACTTCGGGCCCAAAGCTTTGACAATGACGGAACGCCCGATTGTTAACCTGTTGTCGCAGGGATCCGAAGTGCCTATCGGATTCAGGACGCGCGGACCGAACGGCAGATTAATGGTTGTCGAAGGAATCGGCGATCTGGTTTTGCGTAACGGGAAACGCATTTTATGCCTGAAAATCAGAAAAGATCCGACTTACGGCACCGAATGGGTGGAATATGAAGAATCCGTCCAGCCGAAATGGTCGCCGGGTCCGATGATTACGACGGGCGGTTATAATACATCCGCGGGCGGCGCCGGTAACGGTGCGGTTAATATGAATATGCAGGCGAACATGCAGGCGGCGGCGAATGCCATGATGATGCCGGCCGGGGCAAACGGGACGTTGTCGGCAAATCAGATCGCCCGGTTTTCGCAGCAGGGACAAAACGGTTCCCGTACTGTACAGCGTTACCGCGGCACGCCTGTGGAAACAATCGCCGTCGAACTGGGCTCTGACAGTGAAATTGCGCCGCTGGAACAGAAATGGGATAATATTTCGCGCAGAAACAAAGATCTGCTCGGCGGGTATGAACCGTATTATTCCGTCGACGCTGTTGCAGAAGGCGAATCAAGGGATTTGTTCCGTTTGCGCATCGGTCCTGTTGACAGTATCGAAGCCGGGGACAAATTATGTAATCAATTAGGTCGCCGCGGGGTGACCTGCATGGTTGTGCGGACACAATGAACGAAGAATTACTCAGCTCATCAGACAGATACTTAAAAAAATCCAACAAGATGTTGTTGATTGTCGGAATTATAGCCTTTTTGGCTTTTCTGACAGGGGTTATTGTTTTGCTGAGCGGAGGCGAGGAACGTAAGAAAGACGCCGAAGTCACTATTGGCGAATCGGCGGAAAGTTCCAGCAGTATTACCGGCGGCGATGCGGATACGTTTAATCTGGCCGAAGAACCGGTTCCTTCAACCGTAAGATTGGTCGTAACGCCGGAAACGATGCGTTTCGATCAGGTTGTGCTGGGTACTATGGCTGAAGGAACGCTGACATTGTCGGCTTCTTCCGGCCGGATCAGCATTACCTCGATAGAGTTTGAAAATAAGCAGGAAGACGGCTTTGTTCTGGAAAACAAATGCCGCAAAGACATTGTTCTGACCGGCGACGTCACCTGTAACGTTGTTGTGCGCTGGGAACCGAAAACGGCGCGGACAATTCAGTCTAATTTGGCGGTTCGTTGGGCCGATGAAACTTTCGGCGGTATCGGCAGAAAAGTCATTGTTCCCATTTCGGCAATGGCGATTGACACCAGTATGTGCGGCGTCTGCGATGAAGCGCCGGGCGGCGGCGGTTCCATGCTTGACCAGCTGCGTCAAAAAGGGCGTGTTATTCTGGGCCCTGACGGAAAACCGATCGGTTATGCCGATGAAAACGGCGTTGTTTACGGTCTGGACGGCAAACGGATAGGGACTCTGCGCCCGGACGGAACTGTTGTCGACGATCAGGGATACGTTATCGGTGTAGCCGAAGGGTCGCGTTTGGCGATCGGACCGAACGGAGAAATTCTGGGAACAATTTTACCCGACGGGCGTGTCATTGACAAAGACGGCCGTCTGATCGGTTACGCTTTGCCCGACGGGACAATCGTCGATTTGGACGGGAATGTCATCGGGGCGGCAATAAAAACGGGGATAGCTTATGATAAAAACGGTAATCCGATCGGGCGGATTATGCCGGACGGAACAGTCGTTGATGAAAACGGAAACGTTATCGGTTATTTAAATCCGGACGGAACGATTGTTGACGCCAACGGTAATATTATCGGTTCGGTTGCGCCGCAGGGCACCGTTGTGGACGCGTCGGGAAAGGCGTTGGGAATTGTTATGCCGGACGGGACGGTCGTTGACGCTGACGGCAATATTATCGGCCGCGTTCTGCCTAACGGTTTTGTCGTTGATCGGGACGGCAACATTATCGGCCGCGTTGTAAAAGAAGGGCTGGCAATCGGTCCCGGCTGCCGTATGATCGGCCGGATCAGCACGGACGGTTCCGTAATGGCGTCGAACCGGCAGGTCGGGCGTTTGACGGCGTCAATGACAGTTGTTGATATGTCGGGAAATCCGATCGGCGGATACGTGGAAGAAGGAGCTTTGATTGACTGGGCCGGGAAAATTATCGGTAAAGTGGATCCGGAAGGACACCCGGTCAATTTTAAAGGGGAGCCTCTGGGGTGTCTGACGCCTTATGGCACTGTTGTCAATGATGTTGAAGAAATTACGGCGGCCGTTTTGCCCAAAGGAACTGTCGTCGGTACGCAATGCGGCGTTATCGGGCGTGTCATGCCGGACGGCAGCGTCGTCGGTGATGGCCAGATCAAAGGGCGGATTTTGCCGGACAAATCATTTTTGTCGACGGACGGAAAAATTGAAGGAGCTTTGGCGCGTCAGAATGTCGGCGTCGGGCCGGGCTGCCTGTCTTTGGGGTACGCCAATATAGACGGACAGGTTATTACGGCTAAAGGGGAATTTGTCGGTTGTCTGGCGGCAAACGGAGAAATTCTGGATAATCAAAAAGTCGTTTTGGGACGGATTTTGGATTCCGCCATTGCTTTGAATGCGGACGGCCGTGTCGTCGGCATTATGGATCCTACCGGAAAGATTCAGGATAAACAGGGAAAAATTTTGGGGTGTATGGATCCTGACGGACTGGTGATAAATTCCAAAAATGAATCGGTCGGTATGCTGATGCCGGTCGGCGGCGTTCTGGACCGCGACGGCCGCACGATCGGCTGGGTCATGCCGGACGGATCTGTTTCCAACGGTAAGAACAGCACGATCGGCAAAGTCATGCCGGACGGAACCGTCATCGACCTCAGCGGCCAGACAGTTGCGCGCGTTGCTCCGCACAAAGGCGTTGCGTTAAAAAGCGCCTGTGAACCGGCCGGAAATATTTTGATTGACGGCCGCGTTGTGGACAAAGAATTTAAACGATCTGCCTATATTCAGATGAATGACACGCTGGTTGGTGAAAACGGAGATTTTATCGGCCGTGTCGCTTACGGGTCGCGGGCGATCAGTCCCAAGGACATGTATCTGGGAACGGCGGCGCGCGACGGCGCGTTATATAATCCGGCAGGGGAAAAAATCGGCTGCCTGCGTCCGGATTCTTTATTTGTTGATTCGGGTAATAAATTTTTGGGAGCGGCCTTGCCCGAAGGAATTGCCATTAATAACAAATCAGAGCTGTATGCCCGCGGCGATTCGATTGCCAAAGCTCTGAATTTGAAGGGAACCGAGTTCATCGGATCAATAACGCTGAGCGGCTTTGTCAAGGAAGGCGATACGATTTCCGGCGGAATTATTCCGGACAGAGCTGATGTTCTGGATATTAAAACCAGTGAAAAAATCGGCCGACTGCTGCCTGACGGAACGGCTTTGGATCTGCTCAGCCGCTATTTGGGGCGTTTAAGAATGCCGGGCGGCGAAATTGTTAATAAGGACGGCCGCGTCGTCGGTAAGATATTCGTCGGTATGCGGCAGGTGATCGGTCCGAACGGAGAAATTTTGGGCGTTGTCATGCCCGATGGGACGGTTGTTGACGCTTCCGGCCGCGTTATCGGCAAAGCTGATCTGAACGGGAAAGTGGTTGACGCTTCTGGGCGCGTCATCGGCGAAGTTGTTCCGGTCGGCCAGCCGATTATAGGCCCCGACGGCAAGATTATCGGTTATGTCGGCATTGACGGTCAGATCGTTGACAAAGATGGAAATCCTGTTTTAGGACCTGACGGAAAACCTTTGCGTTACCGCGCGGGGGGCTCTGTCGTTGAGGACGGCGGAAAAGTCATCGGTAAGATCGGCGATACGCTGGAACGTCTGGTTTATGATGAAAACGGCAACGTGATCGGCCGCGTTCTGCCTGACGGAACGGTTGTTGACTTGAACGGCAACGTGATCGGAAAAATGCTTCCCGACGGAACAGTGGTTGACTTGAACGGCAATGTGATCGGCAGGGCCGGTCCTCCGGAACGTCTGGTTTATGATGAAAACGGCAATCTGATCGGCCGTGTTCTGGCCGACGGAACGGTTGTTGATCTGAAAGGCAACGTAATCGGCAGAGTCCAGCCTGACGGAACGGTGACCGCTCTGGGATCGAAAGTTATCGGTTATACTGTTAAGGACGGCTTGGGACTGAACTTTAAAAATGAAATCATCGGCAAAATCGATTCTTCCGGACAGCTGAAAGAAGCGGGATCGGATAAATCTCTGGGGGTTCTGCAGGCGGATGACACGATCACCGACAGCAGAAACGCCATTATCGGCAAAGGGGTCGTGAACGCCGTTCCCGTCGGGCTGCAATGTCAGATGCTTGGTTCGATTGATGACAGAGGACAAGTCATTGATACGGCGGGACGGCAGATCGGACGGCTGAATTTTGACCGTTCTCTGGTCAATTCCGCGAATTCCCAAATCGGTTTGGCTTTGGGACGGGAATCCGTTATTAACGAACCGTGCAAAATTATCGGGCAGATTACCGCGGAAGGAAAAGCCGTCGATACCAAAGGCGCTGAAATCGGCTGCGTCGATTTTGAAGGATTGGTGAAGGATAAGAACGGCAAACGTCTGGGACGCATTGTTCAAAAAGGACAAATCCGCGGCCCTGACGATCAGATGATCGGCAGGATTGTTGCTACCGGCGAAGCATTAGGGGCAGAAGGGAATGTTTTAGGCTGTTTCTCCGTTGACGGGGCCGTTTTAGATAAAAACAAAAAAATTCTGGGGGTCGCGGCGGACATGAAATACGCCGTTGACGATCAGGGAAAAGTTGTCGCGCATATTCTGGGCGGCACATATGGCGTTAATCCCGAAGGCGGTTCTTTTGTCGGAACATTGAACGGTCGGAATTTAACCGGGCCGGATAATAAGCAAGCAGGCGTGCTGGTACCCGCCGGCCGTCGCGTTATCGCCGTGGACGGCAAGGTGATCGGTACCGTTTTACCTCGCGGGCGCGTTCATGACGATCGCGGGGAAGAAATCGGTTATGTTACGTCTTCGATGCGTGTTTTAACCGGTGACCGTAAGTTTTTGGGCCGTGTCGTTCCGATCGGCGAAGAATGTAAGGACGGTAAAAATAATGTTGTCGGAACCGTCCATTTCGACGGAACGATTATTGACGAAAGGAAACAAGTTCTGGGACGTCTGCTCGCCAGCGGACAGGCATTGGATAATGCCGGCGCTCATTTATGTATGATCTCTTTGATCAGCACAAACGATGACGGGTCTTTGTTCCCGAAAGGATTGATCGGCAAAATGGTTTACGGGCCGGACGGCAAACCTTTGGGCGTTGTCGGGGCGGACGGTTTTATCCGTGACGCAAACGGCAATATTATCGGTCGTGTTCTGCCCGACGGGACGGTTATTGATCTGAACGGCAATGTGATCGGAAAAGCATATCCGAAAGGGGCGGTGTTCAGTCCTGACGGAAAATTCCTTGGCATCGTTGATGCGGACGGATATCTGCGTGACGAAAACGGCAACATCATCGGCAGAATGTTGCCTGACGGAACGGTTGTCGACATGAACGGCAACATCATCGGACGGGCTTTGCAGGAAGACGGTATTGTCGATTCAAAAGGCAATTTTCTGACCAAAGCGGGCGAAGACAGACTGGTTTACGATGAAAACGGCAACGTGATAGGCCGTGTTCTGCCGGACGGAACCGTCGTTGATTTAAACGGAAAAGTCATCGGAAAAATGCTTCCCGACGGAACAGTGGTTGATTTGAACGGTAAAGTCATTGGTAAAGCAGCTCCGGCCGGTCAGTCAAAAAATGTCCGTATAGCCGTGGGTCGTGACGGTAAGTTTTTGGGAATTGTCGGAGATGACGGTTTCGTTCGTGATGAAAACGGCAATATTATCGGCCGCGTTTTGCCCGACGGGACGGTCGTTGATCTGAACGGCAATGTCATCGGTTCCGTTATTGAAGGGGAACCGATGCGCGATGAAAACGGCAATATTATCGGCGTGATTATGCCCGACGGGCGGGTTGTCGATTTGGACGGCAACGTCATCGGCCGTATTAATGCGAACGGAGAAATTGTTGATGCGGACGGAACCGTGTTGGGAACATGGCGCGGCGGAAAGCTGACGGCGATGAGCGATAAGTTGCAGCAGAAACGTTTTGCCTTTGGCAAAGATGGAAAACGGATCGGCATGATTATGCCCGACGGGACGGTTGTTGACGAAAACGGCAATATTATCGGCCGCGTTGATGAAAACGGCAATGTTGTTGATCTGGAGGGCAATATTATCGGAACGACAACGGATCCCGGATCGGCTATTGAACAGCAGGGGAGCAAAGGGGATCAAAAAGATGACCGGATGTCTATTTTCGGCACCTTTGATCCGGACAACTATCGGTACCGCGGCAAATCTTTGGGAGCCGGCGGCGGAACGGGAAAAGGAGAACGTTACGATCCTGCGCGGATTAAACAGTTGCGGGCGCTGCAGATGGCTTATCGCCGTCAGATCAGGCCGGGCCGGGGAATAGGCATACCCTCTGTTGAAGAAGATTTAATGAAAACACAAAAGCGTAGTAAGAGCTGGGCTGATCTGGGTGTAATGAAAAATGTTTCGTCATATCGTGTCAACATGGATAATATGATTCTGGCGGATAAGGCAATTCCGGCTGTTTTGGTGCGTTCCATTGATACGGAACAAGATGATGTTCCTATTTCTGCAGTTGTTGAACGCAATATTTATTCTGAATCTGGGCGTAAAATCATTATTCCCGCCGGCAGCCGTATTATCGGTGAGCTGAGTGGTTCGTCAACCGGTGAGGATATTGGTTCGGCCTCTAAAGTTGAAGTTGAATGGACACGCCTGATTCGTCCGGACGGCGCGGCATTCCAGTTTGAAGAAAGTGGTGTTTCCGGCGATGCTTCCGGCCGTGGGGGTATCGGCGCATATATGGACAGGCAGCTGATGCAGAAATACGGATTACCGGTTGTTCAGTCAACGATTACTTCCGCGATTTTGTATGCAATGGCGACAAACGATTCCGCGGCTGTCGGATCTGACGGCGAAGTCGCCATGTCCGGCCGCCAGCAGGCGGCAGAAGACGCGCGTACCAGATTTTCCGATACAATGCAGCAAATCTTTGACGATATTATCAATGAAACGTCACAGTTAAAAACGCGTTTGTTTGTTCCGTCCGGAACGCGTATTACTGTTTTTGCCAAATCCGATTTGTGGCTGCGCAGTTCTTTGGAAGATGAGGACGTAGATTCTAATGCAAAAGTTGATGTTTTGATTGATCCGCACAAAAACGATAAAAGAAACGAGATTAATGAAGCTGCCGGAGAGAGTAGCGGGCTGACTGACGGCAGTGGTGCTAATCCGAACAATCAGAATGTTCAAAACGATCCGAATAATTTGCAGCAGCAACAGCAAATTTATTATAATAATTATGCTGGTCAGGCGCCGCAGCAACAGCCGCCGCAGCAACAGCTGATTGATCCTAATAAAAATAAACAGCAGCCGCCTGCGCCGCCGCCTGTTTTGCTGCAGGAAAAGAAAGAAGAACCGGTTGATCCTGTTCCGGAACTTTTCTAAAACGATACGAGGGGTAAAATGAGTACGGATTCCTTTCAGGTTTTAAAATCAACGCTGCGTTATCTGTCCTATTGGTATGAACAGGATAACGTGGAAGAAGTTGCCATTAATCGTCCGAATGAAATCTGGCTGCGTCTGCGCGGCCGCCGGGCTCACCCCTGGGCGTGCCAGCAAGACGCAAACCTGTCCAGAACATATTTGACGGATATTATGCATATTATCGCCAACACCTTTGAATTGCCGTTCGACCCCGAACAGGGATCGCCGGCCGTTTATGCCACTTTGCCGGGCGATCACCGTTTTACGGGAATCGCCGGCAAAAACGTCATGTATGATAATGAAGATTTAACCGGCGGTATCGCCATGTGCGTTCGTGTTCATTCCGACGACGTTAAATTCGGCTTGGGCGATTACGGGTTAAAATCAGGGGAACGTCTGCAAAAGTTAAATAAACTAAAAGAAGTGGAAAACCCCGAAGATCCTTATGAACGTTTAATTTTATCAATTAAGCGCGGCGATCATATTCTGGTTTCCGGGGCGACGGCAACCGGTAAAACGACATTTCTGAATAACCTGCTGACGATTTTGGATTCGCACAAACGGGTGATTACGATTGAAGATACCCGTGAATTGATCGTTCCGCACCCTAATCATGTTCATTTGGTGCTGTCACGTACCGAACAGACAAACACAATGACATATCCGAAACTGATTGACCTGGTTGTCCGTTTTACCCCCGACGCGATCATCGGAGGAGAAATTTCAACGGCGAATGCGGGGGCGTTGTGGGAATTGATGGGATCCGGGCATGATAACTGCTTTGCAACGATCCATGCTGAAAATTCCGAGGCCGCTTATAAAGCGTTCACGGACCGTATTTTGCACTGTTATCCGACGATTGACCGTGAAAAAACAATTGCCGAAATGCATGACAAACTGCGTGTTGTCCAGATTAACCGTCAGGGTAATATTCGCGCCGTAACGGAAGTGACCTGATTATTCAAAAATTATTATTTGAATTCGCCGGAAAGAGAGTATATTTCTACTCCCGAAAGGTTAGGTGTTTGTGCAGTTAAGTTTTACACTTTACGTTTCCGGTTACCTCCTTTTGTTTTTAGGATCGGCGATGCTTATTCCCGCCGGCTTGGATTATGTGCAGGGACGGCCGGATTTTGCCTTTTCTTTTGCATCATCGTCTGGCGTAACGATATTCTGGGGAATGTTGTTTGTTCTGGCTTTCAAGGGGGTTTATAAAAAACTGACTCTTGCTCAGATGTATTTGGCAACGACATTATCGTGGATTTTGATGTGTTCTTTTGCCGCAATACCGTTTGTCTTTGCGCCGTATTCCATTTCGTATACGGATGCTTTTTTTGAATCAATGTCCGGATTAACGACTTCGGGAGCAACGATCTATTCTGATTTGACGCTTTGTTCGAACGGTATTATTTTATGGCGCAGTCTGTTGCATTGGTTTGGCGGACTGGGAATTGTCGCGTTGGCCATGCTGTTGTTGCCGTTTTTAAGAATAGGCGGCATGCAGTTGTTTCAGATGGAAAGTTCTGATAAAAACGATAAAGTAAAGCCCAGAACGGTACAGGTTATCGGGACAATTACGGTTGTTTATGTCGTTGTTACGGCGTTATGCGTGGCATGCCTGTTATTAACGGAATTGGATTTTTTTGAAGCGTTGAATTTCAGTATGGCCAGTATTTCCACCGGCGGTTTTGCCCCGCGCAATACGTCGGCCGTTGATTTGTCCCCTGCGGCGCAGTATATCATAGCCTTTTTTATGTTTATTTCGGGTATGCCGTTGTTTTCCTTATATTTTATTTATAAAAGGGAATGGAAAAAAGTCACGGAAGATATTCAGATCAAAACTTATTTTTGGGTTGTTGCCGCTTTAACCGCCGTTGTGACGGCATGGCTGATGATCCATTATCCGGAAACGGATTTTTTCAAAATTTTCAGGACGACTTTATTTAATGTTATTTCGATTATTTCTTCCACCGGTTTTAACGCATCGAATTTGGAAACGGGCGGAGCCTTTGTTATTTGCATTTATTCGCTGCTGACGGTCATCGGCGCTTGTACCGGATCAACCAGCGGCGGCATAAAAATCTTTCGTTTCAACATTCTGGCCATAACCGTTATTCAGTCGCTGCGCCAAAAAATAATGCCGCATACGGTTTTAATGCCTAAATTTAACAATCGTCCGCTGACAACGGACGTTGTTTTCAGCGTGGTTGTGTTCATGGTGATGTTCTTTTTAACATCTATTGTTTCCATTTTACTGTTGTCGATGTACGGCTTGGATTTTTTAACATCGGTTTCTTCGGTTTTTTCGGCGATCGGAAATGCGGGAATCGGACTGGGCCCCGTTGTCGGCAGTTCCGGAGGCGGTTATTGTTCTTTGCCGACTTTTGTTAAGTGGGTTTTATCCGCAGATATGCTTTTGGGGCGTTTGGAATTTATGAGTATCTTTATTCTGATTTTGCCAATGGCCTGGAAACGCAATATTTTAGGGCGCTGCAAATCAGAAGCGGCGTTTTAAAGGGGAGCTTTATTTTTGTTCAGGCGCTGCCGGGGCTTCGCTTTCTTGCTGTTGCTGCGCGCGGCGCAGACTTTGTTCGTTTAACCCGCGTGCGATATTCATATTGATGCTGATCAGAATTTCCAAAGACTGCGCCGACGGTTTTGCCATTACGGCAAAAGTATGTTTAAAAATAAAATGCGCCAGATTGAAAATATTTTGTTTGATTTCCAGCGGCAGCGGGTTGGATTCTTCCGTTGCGCCGGTTACCAGAATAGTCCACAGTTTCCGGTTAAGATCCAGAGCTTCATGTAATTCCGGCGTCGGCACGGGCCAGCGTTCCTTGATGCCGTTTAAACGCGAAGCCGTCCGGATCAAAGCGCGGGCCTCCAGTTCGTTTTGCGGCATGGCGGAAGATTCTGTGGTCATATACGGATTGGTGGTCATGGCGGCGCTCCTTAAAAAAACAGGAATATGATAACTGAAGGTGTGTTAAAAATCAAAAATCTTTGCTAGATTATAAAAACGAAAAGATTAAAGATGAGTTGAATATGACAGAAACCGAAGAACTTTTTTCATGGGAAGGCGATGTCTGCCGCGATATGGTCACATATCGTTTTATCGAATTATCAATTGCCGCTTTGGCAACGGCTTTTGAACGGGATACGGAACTGCGCGATAAATACGCCTTATGGCTGTCGCGGAAAAATGACGAAACAAAACCGATTATTTTGTATACGTTTGAACCGGATCAGGACGACAGTGTCAATATTTTCGCCATGCCGCAGGAAAATCAATTTTTTATTCAGTTTCAGTCGCCGTCGTTTGAAACGTCGCTTTCAATCGTTTATGATATAGATCTGATGGATATCCGCGCGGCCAGAGTTGTTATGTTTTCCGGCAAAGCGCTGTACGCTGTTTCATGGGCAGAGGCTCTGCATGCCGCCTGGGACGATGAATTGCTGGCTTTGATGCGTTCAAAAGGAGACGATGTATGAAAATAATATCAATGTGTGTTGCCGTAATAGCTGTTTTTTTCATTTTTTCCGCTCCGGCTGCCGCTCAAGATCCGGGACAAAACTGCGGTATGAAAAAAAACGGGCAAAATCCGTTCAGAATAGTCGGATTTAAAGATTATCCGCCTTTTTCCTGGGCAGAGCTGGACGAACAATCATATAAAGACAGCGGATTTAAAAGTTATACGTATAATGGTTTTATCTTGGATCCTTTGAAACAATCTTTAGAAGAAATCGGCATTGTACGTACGAAGCCCGTTGTCTTTGACAGATTTAATGATGCGCTGAGAGCAATGCTGCACGGCAAAGCTGATTTGCTGTTTACCGGTTATTACATTGATGAAAGCAAATCGGGATTGGATTATATTTATCCGGCTTATTTCGGCAATCCGTTTATTGTGTTGTCCCGCAAATCGAAAAAAATTGATGTGGAGGACGTTTCCGAATTAAAAGGTATGAAGGGTGTTGTCCGGCGTGAAGAAGAAGTTGAATCGCTGATCCGCGGATTGCTGCCGACCGATACGAAGCTGGAAGTTGTAGACGGTCCCGAAGCCGCCTTTCGTATGCTGTTGTCCGGCAATGCCGATTTCATGATTACCAGCCCTTATGCTGCCGACGCGGAGGCAAAACGGTTCAAAATTAAAGATAAACTGCATTTTGGCAGCAAGGTTGTGCGTCATATCAAATACTTTTTGGCTTTTTCAAAGATGTCAGTTTGCCGCATATATAAAGACAAAATTGCGCAAAAATTTAACGAACGCTTTAAAAACAAAGCGGAAATTGAAAAACTGATCCATAAATATATTGATATCTGGGTTAAACTGCATGCCGACGAACCGCCGCTGGAATATACGCCTGCCGCTGATGATCAGTCTGCGCCTGCCGCAGCCGCACAACAGCCGGCGGCACCCGCGGGCTAAAAAGGGATTACCGGCCGCGCGGTGATTTTAAGATGTCGGCAATATAAATCATTATTCTGCCGGAAACGGTTTTTACCGGCATAAAAAATCAGGCCGTGTTTGTTCGCGGCCTGATAATTGTTTTCGTTATTACCGTCCGGTTGTTTTTTGTGCCAGCAGGGCAAAGCGGGACGCTTTCATCGTTTTCATCGTTTTTGCGCGCCGCTTTTGAATTTCAAGCTTTTTTGCGACTTTTTCACTTTCTGCCGCGCGCGTTTCCAATCGTTTTTTCAGATAAGGATTCTTTGCTTTGTCAGCCAGATCTTTCATTTCCCGGCGGTCTTCGGCCGTCATCTTTTTATAAATGTTTTCCTTTATCTGTTTGCGCGTTTTAACGTCGGCAAACGAATTTTCAACCGCACACAAAGTAATATCCAGCATTTCGGCTTTTGTGAAACCGAATTTTTCAGCGCTGATACGGTGTTCTTTGCCCGTATGCGTTCCGAAAATTCCTGCGTCGTCCGGATTCAGGGAAATCCGCACGCCGGCATCATACAGTCTGCGTGCCGGGTGATTAGCCAGATCGCCTTTTAAATCTGTGACCAGAATGCGGTTGGACGTCGGGCAGACTTCAACCATAATGTTTTTTTCCGCCAATTCTTTCATTACCGCCGTATCCTGCGGAGCGGAAACGCCGTGTCCGATTCGGGAAGCCCCCAGACGGACGGCGTCTTTGATGCTGTCGGGGCCACAGATTTCGCCGGCGTGCAGTGCCAGTTTCAGTCCGGCGGATCTTGCAATGGACAAAGCTTCGGCAAAATCATCAAACTTTCCGGCGCGTTCGTTGCCGGCAATTCCGAATCCCGTTACCAGTGGGTGAGGATTGTCGCGGATAAACTCGGCAACCTGTTTGACGTTTTCGGCGCCCAGATTACGAACGCCCGTAGCGATAAAACGCGTTTCCAGCCCTGTTTCTTCTTTTACTTCTTCGGCGGCTTTGGAAATGGCTTCCATCATGGCGTGATAACGCGGCGCGGACAGTTCGCTTTTGCCCGTTTCGGGGTTGACTTCGACGGCCATATGAGCCGGCGATAAAATCAATTCCGCATATACGCCGCCTTCCGCTGCGTTTTTACTGAGGTAATCTTTGGTCACATCATAATAATCCTGCGGCGTGCGCATCATGTCGGCGACGTTGTCGTATGTGCTGATAAACGCCCAGAAATCACTTTCGTCATAGGCGTAGCGGCCGTTCGGAAAATCGTTTTTATCATATTGTCCTTCAGCCATGACAAAATTGTCCGGCAGCGTGATGTGATGACGCTGAGCCAGCTTTGCCGCCATTTCCGGCGTAACGGTTCCTTCTATATGTTCATGCAGCGTTGCTTTGGGCAAAGATGCCGTATTAAATTCTTTTGTCATAGTTCACCTTCTTGGGGCATTCCGGCCCTCTGTTTATTTATTTCTTACACTTCCTCTATTTTTCATGATTCATGATAACGGACTTTAAAGTTGATGTCAACAATTTGTCCAATTTGTCCATGAAAATTTTATTAACAGATTGTTTAAAAATGAATTTTCTCGGGTAAAGAGATTTTTATTTTCTGAAAAAGCTTCTAAAACTCTTTCTTGCGCTTTCCTTTGCGTCCCTGTAATATCCTATAACAAAGGATAAATTTGTTTTTTTGAGGGGGAAAATATGGCAGTTTCTTCGGCTTTTGCCCGGGTCGGTGCGGCGGTTTTGCTGGCGGCACTCGGCGCTTGTTCTTCCGTTGATGAAGAAGACGTTTTCGGATATGAGGAAAGCTTTATCATACCGCAGCCCGACATGGTGCCGGTAACGCCCGATGATAAACCGGGGCGGACGGTCGATGAAATGCTGGATTTGAAACAGTCCGTAACGGTGAAAAAAGCCGTTTATCAGGAACCGGCCGAATCGGATCAGATGTATGAACATGCCGGGCGTTTCGGATCAAAGGAAAAAATCGCCCTGCGCAAAGGACTGAATGCGCCGGATTCTGGGATCGTTTACAGTTCACGCAAACGCCGCGGCGCCGAAGTTGTTCGGCCGCTGGAATTAAAAGAACAGGAAAAGGATCAGCTGCTGGCTGTTTCCGAAGAAGAAATGCTGGCTGAAATCATTGCGCCGAAAACGGAGGAAGTCGCGGTGATTGAAGTCGTTTCTTCCGCCGGGACGAAAGATGAAGCAAAACAGTCGGAAACTTTGCCGGCCGCGCAGGATAAACTGTCCGAACCCGCTGCGCCGGCGGTTGTGCCTCTGGTGGCGCTGACGCCGGCAAAACAGCCCGCCGCGGCGCAGCCTGTTGCTGAAAAGCCGGAACCTGTCCTGCCTGCGGTAACGTTGAAAGCACCCGAAGCGCCGGAAAAAATACCTGAACGGTTTGAACCGTTGGTGCAGCCGTCGCCGGTCGTTCAATTAACTCCGCCGTCTGCCGGCAGCGGCATTGTTTTAACGCCTCCGTCGGGTGAAACATCGGAAACGTCCGTTGAAATCTTTTTGGAAGAATAGGTGAAATATGTCGGAAATCTTTAAAGTTGCCGTCGCCGGACTGGGAACCGTCGGCAGCGGCGTTGTCAAACTGCTGCGGGAACAACGGGACGTTTTGTTAAAACGCTGCGGCAGGCTGATCGAATTAACGGCCGTTGCCGATTTGAATCCCGCCCGGGTCGAAGAATTGAACCTGCCCGCTTCGGTCGCTTTTTACCGGGACGCGCGCGAAATGGTCGAAAAAGCCGATGCGGACGTTATTATCGAACTGATCGGCGGGGCGGACGGTATTGCTTATGAACTGTGTCTGTCTGCTTTGAACCGGGATAAAAATTTTGTAACGGCGAACAAAGCTATGATTGCGCATCACGGCAACGAACTGGCGCGTCTGGCCGAAGAACACGGCGTGTTCTTCGGTTATGAAGCCGCCGTCGCGGGCGGTATTCCGATTATCAAAGCGCTGCGCGAAGGGCTGGTCGGCAATAGGATTTCCGAAATCTACGGAATTTTAAACGGCACCTGCAACTATATTTTGACAATGATGCGCGAAACGGGACGGCCGTTTGACGATGTGCTGGCAGATGCGCAGAAACTGGGCTATGCCGAAGCGAATCCCGGTTTTGATATCGACGGGATCGATACGGCGCATAAAACATGTATTCTGGGATCGCTGGCGTTCGGTATGCCGATTGATCTGCAGGCGTTAAGCGTCGAAGGTATTCGTTTTATTACTGACGCAGATATCGCTTTTGCCGAAGAGCTGGGGTTCAGAATCAAGCTGCTGGGCGTCGGACGGCGTTATGACAACGGCGTGTCTTTGAACGTTTATCCGTGCATGATTCCGCAGACGGCGGAAATCGCCCATGTAGACGGTGTGTTCAACGCCGTGATTACCGAAGGCGATTTTGTCGGTCATTCGATGTTTGTCGGGCGCGGCGCAGGGGAACGTCCTACGGCTTCGGCGGTTGTCGCCGACATTGCGGATGCGGCGATGCGGCGCGGACTGCCTTTGCTGACCGTGGCGAACAAAGAAATCAAACCGGTGCCGATTGTTTCTCTGGCGCAGCGCGAAGGGGAATATTACGTCCGCTTTGAAGTTCTTGACCGGCCGGGCGTCGTTGCGGATATCGCGCGGATTTTGGGCAAAGAACAGGTTTCGATCGCTTCAATGATACAGCGCGGCCAGGCGCGGAACGGAACGGTTCCGCTGATTATGACGTTTCATAAGTCAAAAGAAAGCGCCGTTACGGCGGCGCTGGCCGAAATAGAACGGCTGGACTGTGTTTTAGACAAACCCTGCATGATCAGGATCGAGCGGTTGTAAAATGGAACGAAACGCGGTTTTGGGGGTAGAAAACTCTTTGACGTCACAGTTTTGGGCGGCGCGTGAAGCCGTGCCTGAAACGGTTGAAACCATCGCGCGCACGGCCAATGTGCCCGAAGTTGTCGCGCGGCTGCTGGCCGTGCGTGATGTCGCGCCGGAAAACGTGTCGTTTTTTCTTTCGCCTTCTTTCAAGCAGCATTTGCCGGATCCGTATATTCTGCGCGATATGGAAAAAGCGGCCGAACGAATAGCCAAAGCGGTTATAAGCAAAGAAAAAATCGGTATTTTCGGAGATTATGACGTTGACGGCGCGACGTCCAGCGCCGTAACGGCACAGTTTTTAAAAATGCTGGGCGCCGATATTGTCGTGCGTATTCCCGAACGCGAAGAAGGGTATGGTCCCGGCGAAAAAGCCATGCGCGAGTTTATTGAAGCGGGCGTTTCGCTGGCCATAACGGTTGACTGCGGAACGACGGCTTTTGAACCGCTGGGATTTTTAACAAAACAGGGCAGGGACGTCGTCGTTATTGATCATCATGAACCTGATGTGACGCTGCCTGACGTTTACGCCGTCGTTAATCCGAAACGGCTGGACGAACCGGCGGACAATCCCTGTCGTCAAATGGCGGCCGTGGGGGTTGTTTTTATGACGATTATCGCCGTGAACCGCCTGCTGCGCGAAAAAGGATTTTACACGGACCGGACGGAACCGAATTTAATGCAGTTTTTGGATCTGGTCGCGCTGGGGACGGTCTGCGACGTCGTTGCGCTGCGGGGATTGAACCGGCTGTTTGTCAAATCGGGGCTGAATACTATGGCGCAGCGGAAAAACAAAGGGCTGTGCGTGTTAAGCGATCTGGCAAACATTAAAGAAAAGCCGTCGGCCTATCATCTGGGGTTTGTTATCGGTCCGCGGTTAAACGCATGCGGGCGGATCGGAGAAGCTTCTTTGGGAATGAAGCTGCTGTGTGCCGCCGATGAAACCGAAGCGGCGGAAATTGCCGGACGTCTGGACGAGCTGAATACAATCCGCCGCCAGATGTGCGAAGAAATCTATAAACAGGCGATCGCGCAGATTGAACGGGCCGAAGCGCGCGAGAGCATTGCTTTTGTATACGGCAAAGACTGGCATGCCGGCGTTGTCGGCATTATTGCCGGCCGGTTAAAGGAACGGTATAACGTGCCGTCTTTGGTTATGTCGCAGGACGGCGACGAACTGCGCGGTTCCGGGCGTTCGGTTGCCGGCGCGGATCTGGGGGCGGCGGTTCTGGCGGCAAAGGAAAAGGGGATTTTAACGACTGGCGGCGGACACGCCATGGCGGCGGGCTTTTCGTTGAAAACGGAAAAAGCGGACGAGTTTAAAAACTTTCTGATTGATTATTTTGAAACGCATCGCCAGGGACAGGAACGGCCGGCGGATTATCTGATTGATTCCGTCGTGGATATCGGCGCCGTTTCCGGCCGTCTGCTGGAAACGTTAAACGCAATGGAACCGTTCGGCGAAGGCAATCCGGAACCGCGTTTTGCCATTCCGGACGTGGCGGTTTCTTCGGTGCGTGTCGTCGGTTCGGGGCATGTGTCGTGTTCGTTTGTCGGACGCAACGGCAAAACCAGGCTGCGGGCGATCGCTTTTCGCGCGGCGGATTCGATTGTCGGGTGTTCTTTGCTTAATCACAAAGGGGCTTTGTTTCATGTTGCGGGCTACATTCGTCCCGATACGTTCCGCGGCGGGGATAACGTTCAGTTTATTATTGAAGATTTGGCTTTGGCCTGACGGCTCTTTCCTTTCTGAAATTGAAATTCGGAGAATACTATGCGTCGTTTTATTTTTATCTGCTTGTGCATTGTTTTTGCCCTTTTGATGACGCATAGATTATATTTGCGCGATAACGTCATGGATTCGTTAAAAAATGAGCGCGGATCCGTTTTTCTTTATTTTCCGGATACCGTCCGCAGCGCGGTAAAAGTTCTGTCGTCAAAAGGAACCGCGCAGGAAAAAAGGCTGCCGCACTGCCGGGATTCGGATTCAAAGTGTCTGTTGTTTACCATTAAAACGGAACTGTTTTTTCAAAAAGCCGAAATTCGTTTTCAATCTGATCAAAGCGGTCCTGTGGAAATCGTTTTTATGGGACCGTTGTCGGAAAAATTGAAAAACCGTCGGATAGAAGTTGACTTTAAAAATTTTTATTTGGACGGAACCCCTGTTTTTCATGAAACGGAAACCGGCTGGCGGCATTTTCCGATTGTGTACGGGTTTAATACGGAAAAAGGAAAACCCGTGTCAATTTCGTTTGAATACCGCAGACATCTGCCGGACAGCGCAAATGTTGACTGGTTTTTGTTTATGACGATCATTGTCGTTTCCGGATTGATCGGAGGGCGGATCGAAAAAGGGTTTTTCGCTTTCTTTCACAAGGCTTATGACGGTGCCACAAAAGGACAGAAAATTTTTCTGACAATATTTTTTCTGATTTTATGCGTGCCGGCTCTGCGCATCAATCCGGACGACAGATCTTTTTTTGAAAACAGAACGCTAACGGCCAAACCCGGATTCATCATGCGGAATAAAAACGGCGAAAACGGTTTGTTTCTGAAATACGGCGAATATTTCGGATTTTGGTTCAACGACCGTTTTCTGGGCCGTCTGCAAGCGCTTTCCGTTTATCATTTCCTGCAGAAACATCTGCGTTTCCGGCTGAAAACGCCGAAAGGTTTTGTCGGCAAAGATAAAGATATTTTTCAAACGCGGGATCTGGAAATTTTTGACGCCGGTTATGTCGCGCGGTTAAAAAAGTATTCCAACCGTTACGGTCGGAATTTGAAAAAGATGCGCCAATGGGCGGAAAAGAACAATATCAAACTGTATATGGTGATCGTTCCCGTCAAAGAAAGCATTTTGTATTCCCGGCTGGGCAAAGGCGTCCCCGGCGATACGCGCGAATATGACCGCTGGGTAGAAAAATTAAGGCGTAAATCGGGTATTGATATTGTTTATCCGAAAAAAGAATTGCTGCGGGCCGCCCGGACGGCAAAGGATCTGCTCTTTTTTAAACAGGATCATCATTACACCGAATACGGCGCTTTTTTGATTTACCGTGAACTGATGAAACGGATAAAACGCGATTATCCGGATATTCCCGTATTGTCGGAAAATGATTTTGACGTTTTCTATGATGATCGTGTGCGCCACGGATATGACATGCCCGAATGGCAGAAACTGTCCCATTTGTGCACAACGCTGATGATTTTCAACGAAGACGAATGCCGCGAATACGCCCGGCCTTACCGGTATTATCAATATCGTCAGGCTGAAAAAGTGCGAATAAAGAAAATAAATGAAAAAATCACCCGCTATTTTAATCCCGACGGGAAGTACAGCCTGTATATTCTGGGGACTTCACATGTTAACCAGCTGTCTTCGATCATGCCGTTCGCCTTTAAACGGGCGGTCAAAGAAGTCGGGGAAGACAGGGATATAACGAAAAATAACGTGCTGCCGCATAAGCCGGATATTCTGGTTCTGGTTTTGCAGTCAACGGTTTTTGACAAGCTGGACAGACTTTTTAAGGAATAAGGAAATGCTTTTTTCATCAATGGTTTTTTTGTTTCTTTTCCTGCCGGTGGTCTGCGCCGTTTATTTTCTGGTTCCGAAACGGCTGAAAAACGATGTTTTGCTGGCGGCCAGTTTTGTTTTTTATGCGTGGGGCGAACCTCATTACGTTTTTATTATGATTTTGTCGGTTTTCATCAATTATGCCGGCGCGCTGCTGATCGAAAAAACAAATTTTAAAAAACTGTTTCTGATTTTGACCGTCGTTTTAAATCTGGCGTTTCTGGGGTATTTTAAATATTTTAATTTCCTGATTGAAAATTTGAATCTGCTGCTGCACCGCGATGTTGTGGATCCGCTGCGGATCATTATGCCGATCGGTATTTCCTTTTATACGTTTCAGGCCATGTCGTATGTGGTCGACGTTTATCGTAAAACGGTGCCGGCGCAGAAAAATATTTATGATCTGGCGTTGTATATTATGCTGTTTCCTCAGCTGGTTGCCGGGCCGATCGTCAAATACCACGATATTGCCGCTCAGATCAATGATCGCGAAGAAAACATTGACAAAGTATACCGCGGCATTTTGCGGTTTATCGGCGGGCTGGCGAAAAAAGTCATGATTGCCAATACGCTGGGCGCCGTGGCCGACGAGATCTTTGCTTCTGATCTGCAATATATTTCCGCGCCTTTGGCCTGGATCGGCGCTGCGGCCTATATGTTCCAGATTTATTTTGATTTCAGCGGGTATTCCGACATGGCGATCGGTCTTTGCCTGGTTTTCGGATTTAAAATCCCCGAAAACTTTAATTACCCGTATATCTCGAAATCCATTACGGAATTCTGGCGGCGCTGGCATATTTCTTTGTCAACATGGTTTAAACAGTATTTGTATATTCCTTTGGGCGGCAGCCGGGTATCCAAAGCCAGAACGGCCGTTAATCTGATGATTGTCTTTCTGGTGACCGGATTTTGGCATGGCGCCAGCTGGAACTTTATTTTATGGGGATTGTGGCACGGCTGTTTCGTTGTTATTGAAAAACTGAGCGGACTGAATACCGAAAAACCGGGAATTTTCAGAAATATGCTGCTGCGGGGATACGCGCTGCTGGTTGTCGTTATCGGCTGGGTGATGTTTCGGGCTGACACTTTGCCGGCCGCGGCGGAATACCTGAAAAAAATGTTTGGATTAATCCCGGATAAATATGCCGCTTTGGATTTGGTTTATTATGTTGACGGGCAGGAATTGCTCGCTTTCGCTTTCGCCGTTTTATTGTCGACGCCGGCCGCGCGGCATTTCTTTGACGTGTCGGGAAAATACCGTTCGGCCGCCGTGCAGATCATTATGCTGGCTTTGTTTTTGATTTCGTCGGCAATGATCGCCGCCGGAACGTACAACCCGTTTATTTATTTCCGGTTTTAAGGTCAGTTGATCGGAATGATCCGTTCGTATGTTTTGTGTTCGTCAACGCCTTGCAGCACAACGCCGTCAAATCCCAGATCCATGATGCTTTTGAAATAAATGCCCAGTATGCGTTTCCAGGCGGGATTCCAATAATCGACGACAATGCCCGCCGGGTTTGTTTTTGATTGAAAACGCAGCCAGGCGGGATCGCGCAGTTTCCAGCCGTGTTCCCAGTAAAGCCGGGTGTCTTCGGCGACGGCGACGTTTAAAACGGCGAAAACCAGACGTCTGGCGCCGATTTTTTTGGCCTGAATTTCTTTAACTTCTTCTTTGGTCAGAGGAATATTGGATTTAAAGAACGGTTCGATAATCAGTAAATCGTAATTTGTATCCCCCAGCGCTTTGACCCATAAATCCTTGTCCGTAAAGTTTCTGGTGTTGGTCATAATCAGCATATTGCGGACTTTTGCCAATGAATCGATGTTATTCGGATTTTCCAAGAACAGTTCTTTTTCAGCCGGAATACGGTCAAAAGCTGCTTTTTTGTCCGTGTCGGCATGAACGGGAATTTTTTTCTTTGCCAAAGTCAGAACGGCCTTTTCCCTTTCTTTTTCGGAATTGCAATGTTCCGCGCCGATAACGGACAGGCCGTATTCTTTGACGATTTTTTCAATGGCGGGCGAAAGCTTTCCGACGGCGCCGGCGCAGGTCTGATTTGTCGCCAGCAGTCCGTTGACGGCCATAATGTATCTGCGGACGGGCGCACCGGCCGGCACCGGGTGTTCCGGAGAAAACAACTTTAGTAAAAAACGTTCGTCGTCCGTCTGCGCCCCCGCCATTTCCGCGCGGTGCAGATCGTCTAAATCATTTTCCCACTGCCCGCGGGTCAGCAGATCTTGCCCGCCGTCCAGAATAACCTGAAATTCCGGACGATTTTCGCGCGCGTATTGCCCCAGCGCCACGATAACGTCGCGCATCATCTCCCGGTAATTGGGAACATAAGCGGCTTCGATTTTAAAGCGTTCTTCCAGCGGATCAAAATTTTCGGGAATCTGTGCGGATTCCTGCGCATTTGCCATATTCAGAACGGCAAAAATCAGGCTGACGGCGCAAAAATATGCTCTTTTGACCATAAAAGATTACTTTCTTAATGTTTTTTTTCCTTAATTTTAGGTATTCTATTTGAAATTCATTTGAAATTCATTAACAAAAGAAGGGTAAAGTGACTGATAAAACAATATGGGTGCTGGCTGATGACAGAGCCGGCAATACGGCGCAGGCTTTGGGAACGGCGGAAGCCGTCGGCGCGGAAATCATCGTAAAAAAAGTGCGTTATACCGGGGCGGTCGTTCTGCCCAATGTGCTGCGAGGCGCGTCAACCATAGGGATTACGCAGGAAACGCTGGCGGAAATCAAAGAACCGTTTCCCGACGTTGCCATTGCCGCCGGCCGCCGCGCCGCGCCGTTGCTGCGCTATATTAAAAAGCGGTCGGGCGGGAAAACAAAAATCGTTCAGATTATGTTTCCCGGAAACTTCGGCCTGTCCGATTTTGATTTGATCGTTTTGCCCGGTCATGACGGCTGTAAGTCGGTTCGCCCGAATATTATGCGCACGACCGGAGCGCCGCACCGCATCACGCCCGAACGACTGGCCGCGGAAAAGGAAAAGTGGGCCGGCGTTTTTAAAAATCTGCCCGCGCCGCGCATTGCTCTGATTGTCGGCGGCGCGACAAAGGACAAACCGTTTACCGCCGAAATGGCAAAAGATCTGGCCGCCCGTTCCGTCGCGCTGTCACAGGCGCTGGGAGGCGGATCTTTTCTGGTAACGACGTCTCGGCGGACGGGGGAACAGCAGGAAAAAATTATCCGCGACGCTTTGCCTGATCCGAAATTTTTCTATGGCTGGGGCAATAAGGAAATTGAAAATCCGTACTTCGGTTTTCTGGCTTTGGCCGATCATATCATTGTGACCGGAGATTCCGTTTCCATGTGTTCGGAAGCCTGCGCCGCCGGCGTGCCGGTTTATATTTACGCGCCGCCGGGGACCGTCGGGAAAAAACATGCTTTGCTGCACCGGGAATTGTATGAAAAAGGGTATGCCGTCGAACTGGCGGAAAACCCCGTTCCCGTCGCGACCGGCGAACCGAAGCGGCTGAACGCGGCCTGGGACGTGGCGGCCAGAATAAAGGAAATGATCAAATAATGGTTTCTTTTTGTGCCGATATAGACCGCCTGTTCGCCGAAGTTCCTTTTTTGGAACGCTGCAAAGCGGCAAAGGATAACGGATTTGCTTCCGTGGAATTTACTTTGCCCGGCGACGTCGGGCTGGGGCAACTGGGCGACGCCGCGGCGTATAAGGGCTTGAAAGTCATGGTTTTGACAATGCCGGCCGATCAGGCGGCACAGGCGTTTGAAAAAAAGTCAAAGCAAAAGTTTCTGGCCGCGTTTGACGCTTTGCTTGACAAGGCGGATTTTCTGGAATGTAAAAAGATTTTCATTCCGGGAAAAGTAATTGCCGAAAATGATTTCGACGAAGCGCGCGATGCTTTCGTTTCCGCTTTGCACGCCGCGGCGCCGCGGGTGCGTCATGCCGGCGTGAAAATTTTGCTGGGGTTTAAGAATCCGACGGAAAATCCGGATTTTTATCCGGCTTCGACTTTAGAAGTCCTGGAACTGCTGGACGAATTAAACGATGACAAGGTTTTCGGATATTTGTTTGACGTTTATCAGGCGCAGATGAGTGAAGGCGGGCTGAGCAACACGATTGACGGGCTGATTTCCCTGATCGGGCATGTCCGCATTGCCGGCGTTCCGACCGGGGAAGAACCCGATACGGGCGAAGTCAATTACGATTATTTGTTGTCTTTGCTGGAAATGCAGGGATATCGGGGGCATGTCGGGTGTTCTTATACGCCGCGCATGAAAACGACGGACGGGTTAAAATGGATTAAAAAATATGTTTGACGCGCAGACCGCATTTGCTCATCAGATAGCCGACGCTTCCGGCGAATTAATTTTAAAATATTTCCGCCGTCCGACCGACGTCAGCGACAAAGCGGACGCTTCGCCGGTAACGGAAGCGGATAAAAGCAGCGAACGCCTGATGCGCAACATGATCGAGCGTTATTTCCCCAACGACGGCATTATCGGCGAAGAATACGGCAAAGAAAACGAAAATGCGGAATTTGTCTGGGTTCTGGATCCGATCGACGGCACAAAATCTTTTATTGCGGGCGTGCCTTTGTTCGGGACTCTGATTGCCTTGCTGCATAACGGCGTGCCCGTTATGGGGCTGATAAACCAGCCGTATACAAAGGAACGTTGGGTCGGCGTCGTGGGAAAACGCACAACCCTGAACGGGGCGGTCGTTCATACGCGCCGGTGCGCCGACGTTCGTCAAGCCGTTTTATTTTCCACGGCGGACAAACAGATGTTCGCCGACGCTGATGACAAGCGGCGCTTTGCGGTTTTATACGATCGGGTTAAAACGGCGCGGTTCAGTACGGATTGCTACGGCTATGGCCTGCTGTCCGCCGGCTGCGGGGATATTGTCTGCGAAGCCGATATGAAACTGTACGATTATGCGGCGCTGGTACCGATTATTGCCGGTGCGGGCGGCGTTATGACGGACTGGGACGGAAACGATTTGTCCGAAAACAAAGGCGGAGGGCGTATTCTGGCTGTCGGAGATCCGCAGCTGCTGCCCGATGTGCTGGAGGTGCTGAACCAGTGAAAATATTCCGGCTGCTTTTTTGTTTTATGGTATTGTCTTTCCCCGCCGCCGCGCAGTATCAGGCGACGCCGGCCAAAGGAGTCGCCATGCACGGCAATCCCCGTTACGGCTGGAATTTCAGACATTTTGATTATGCCAATCCTGACGCGCCAAAAGGCGGAACGCTGAAAATGTCGGCTTTCGGCAGCTTTGATACGTTTAACCCGTATACGATCAAAGGGGTGGCTGCCGCCGGAACAGGTATGCTGTTTGACACGCTGATGGTTGAATCGGCCGACGAACCGTTTTCGGAATACGGCCTGATTGCCGAAACGATAGAAATGCCCAAAGACAGATCGTGGGTTGCTTTTAATATCAACAGAAAAGCCCGCTTTCATGACGGAACGCCGGTTACGGCGGAAGACGTCGTTTTTTCTTTTGATATCTTGCGGACAAAAGGCCTGCCGATGTTCAGGTATTATTACGGCAATGTCGATAAAGTCACGGCTGAAAAACCGCTGCGCGTTTTGTTTACGTTCAAGCCGGGCGACAACCGCGAACTGCCGCTGATTTTGGGACAGATGCCCGTTTTTTCAAAAAAATACTGGCAGGACAAGGATTTTTCCGCCACGACGCTGGAACCGCCGGTCGGCAGCGGCCCTTATAAAATCGCCGGATTTGAAACGGGGCGTTATATCGTTTATGAACGCGATCCGGATTACTGGGCCAAAGACTTGCCGCCGGTCAGAGGTTTTTATAATTTTGATAAAATCCGCTACGATTATTACCGTGACGCCACCGTTGCCGTCGAAGGCTTTAAATCCGGCGCTTTTGACCTGCGGGTGGAAAACGAAGCCAAAAAGTGGGTGTCGGCTTATGAAGGATTTTCCGAAAAAAACGGCATGATCAAAAAGAACTTTAACCACTCTCTTCCTTCCGGCATGCAAGGGTTCGTTTTTAACACCCGCCGCCCGATTTTTGCCGACAGACGGGTGCGTCAGGCTTTGGGACTGGCTTTTGATTTTGAATGGTCGAATAAAAATCTGTTTTACGGATTGTATAAAAGAACGCAGAGCTATTTTGACAATTCCGAAATGGCGGCGAAAGGACTGCCGCGCGGCGAAGAACTGAAATTATTAAACAGGTATCGCGACCGGTTGCCGCCGGAGATTTTTAAGCAGCCGTTTTCATTGGAAAAAACGACGGGCGACGGCAATATCCGCCCGCAGCTGGAAAAAGCTTTTAAGCTGTTGGAAGAAGCCGGCTGGACGGTACAAGACGGCGTGTTGAAAAACGAAGCGGGCGATCCCTTTCGGTTTGAAATCTTGATTGATTCGGCGTCTTCGTCTGCCTGGGAACGAATTGCCCTGCCGTATATCCGTAATTTGAAACGTCTGGGAATCGAGGCCGTTTTGCGTTCCGTCGACACGACTCAATATAAAAATCGGACGGATTCATATGATTATGACATGATTGTCAACATTTGGGGGCAATCCACGTCGCCCGGTAACGAACAGCGTTATTTCTGGGGTTCCGCCGCGGCCGATATGCCAGGATCGCAAAATTATGCGGGCATAAAAAATCCCGTCGTCGATGAACTGATTGAAAAAATTATCGAAGCGTCCGACCGTAAAAAGCTGGTCGCCGCCGTCAAGGCTTTGGACCGCGTTTTATTGTGGGAATATTATGTCGTTCCGCATTGGTTCGTCCCTTCGGTCCGTTTGGTCTACTGGGATAAATTCGGCGTGCCGGATAATTCCGTCATGAAAGGCGTTCAGTTAATGACCTGGTGGGTTGATCCGCAAAAAGAACAGGCGCTGCGCGTTTTGCGCAAAAAAGAAAAAGACAAAGCGCTGGCCGACAGGAAAACCGTATTTCAGCGGTTAAAGGAGTGGTTTTGATGTTTCGGTATTTTTTACGCCGTCTGGCTTTGATTCCTTTGACTTTGTTCGGCATTATGGCCGTTAATTTCCTGTTTGTCCAGCTGGCGCCGGGCGGTCCCGTGGAACAGGTGATTGCCAAACTGCAGGACGGCGCCGGATCGGCCGCGGCTAAAATCGGCGGCGCCGCCGGAGCGGAAGGCGGCATGGTCGGCGCGCAGGCCGGACGGCAGAATTACGCCGTTCAGTCAAAATACCGCGGGGCGCAGGGATTGGATCCCGCTTTGATCAAAGAGCTGGAAACGCAGTTCGGGTTTGACAAGCCTTTGCATGTTCGTTTTTTTACCATGATTAAAAACTATCTGTTGTTTGATTTCGGCAAAAGCTTTTACCGCGATACGCCCGTAACGCGGTTGATCCGAGAAAAAATGCCTGTTTCCGTTTCTCTGGGGGTCTGGACGACGCTGATTATTTATCTGGTGTCCATTCCGCTGGGGATTGTCAAAGCCGTTCGGGACGGATCGAAATTTGACGCCGTTTCCAGCTGGGCGATTATTATCGGTTATGCCGTGCCGGCTTTTTTGTTTGCCATGCTGCTGATCGTTTTATTCTGCGGCGGCCGGTATTTCAGCTGGTTTCCTTTGCGCGGGCTGACGTCCGAAAATTGGGGCCAAATGGGAACGTTTGATAAAATCAAAGATTATTTCTGGCATTTGGCCATGCCGGTTTGTGCTATGGTTGCCGGCGGGTTTGCGGGACTGACAATGCTGACAAAAAACTCGTTTATGGAGGAAATTTCCAAACAATACGTTTTGACCGCCAAAGCCAAAGGGTTGGACAGCACGGCGGTTTTATACGGTCATGTATTCAGAAATGCCATGCTGATTGTTTTAGCGGGGTTCCCGGCCGTTTTGGTCGGCATGCTGTTTACGGGATCCGTGTTGATCGAAGTGATTTTTTCATTGGACGGGTTGGGGCTGCTGGGGTTTGAAGCTGTCGTTACGCGCGATTATCCCGTTATTTTCGGCACGTTGTATATTTTCGGATTAATCGGGCTGTTGTTAAATCTGGCAGGCGATATGACGTATCATCTGGTTGATCCGCGCATTGATTTCGGAGGCCGCCATGAATGAACGCATCCGTGAGCGCTGGCGGAAATTTAAAGCCAATAAACGCGGTTATTATGCTTTTATTTTGTTTTGTTTTATTTTGGCTTTTGTTTCGGCGGCGGATTTTATCGCCAACGACAAACCGCTGGTCGTGCGTTATGACGGACAGTGGTATTTTCCGATTTTTAAAGAATATCCCGAAACGGTTTTCGGCGGTTCTTTTAAAACGGCGGCGGATTTCAGAGATCCTTATGTGCAAAATAAAATCAATGAAAAAGGATTTTATATTATGCCGCCGGTGCCGTACAGCTATGATACGATTAACTATAATCTGCCGTCGCCCGCGCCGTCAGCGCCCGGTTCGGACAACTGGTTGGGAACGGACGATCTGGGGCGCGATGTTTTGGCGCGGTTGATTTACGGGCTGCGTTCCTCTTTGCTGTTCGGGTTGATTTTAACGGCGGTTTCTTCGGCAATCGGTATTTTTGCCGGCGCCGTGCAGGGATATTTCGGCGGAAAAGTCGATTTGTTCGCTCAGCGGTTTTTGGAAATATGGGGATCCCTGCCGCAGCTGTTTGTGCTGATTATCGTATCCAGCATTATTGCACCGGGATTTTGGACGCTGCTGTTTGTTTTGCTGCTGTTTTCATGGACGGCTCTGGTACCCGTCGTGCGGGCGGAATTTCTGCGCGCCCGCAATTTCGATTATGTCAAAGCCGCTTATGCTTTGGGCGTGCCGGATTTTACGATTATATTTAAACATGTTTTTCCCAATGCCATGGTGGCGACGCTGACGTATCTGCCGTTTATTTTATCAGGGGCGGTCGTATCTTTGACAGCGCTGGATTTCCTGGGGTTCGGTATGCCTCCGGGATCGCCGTCTTTGGGCGATTTGGTGCGCCAGGGCAAAGAAAACCTGCAGGCGCCGTGGCTGGCTGCTTCCGCTTTTGCGGCGCTGGCTTTTCTGTTGACCGTTTTGGTCTTTGTCGGGGAAGCCGTGCGTGACGCTTTTGATCCGAGGAAAAATAAATGACTCTGCTGTCCGTTCAAAATTTAAGCGTGCGTTTCGGGCAAAACCCGCTGGTTGTCAACGGTGTGTCCTTTCAAATCGCCAAAGGGGAAACACTGGCTTTGGTCGGGGAAAGCGGGTCCGGAAAATCGGTTACGGCCTTGTCGATTATGCAGCTGCTGGATTATCCGTATGCGTCCCACCCGTCGGGATCGGTTAAATTTAACGGCCGCGAACTGATCGGCGCGGACGAATATGTTCTGCGCGATTTCCGCGGCAATCGGGCGGCAATGATTTTTCAAGAGCCGATGACGTCGCTGAATCCTCTGCATACCATAGAAAAACAGGTGGCGGAAACCATGATCCTGCATGCCGGCATGACAAAAGACGACGCGGCCGAACGGGTGAAAGAATTACTGGAATTAGTCGGTCTGCGCGACGCCGGCCGGCGTCTGAACGCTTTGCCCCATGAATTGTCCGGCGGCGAACGTCAGCGCGTGATGATCGCCATGGCTTTGGCCAATAATCCGGATCTGTTGATTGCCGATGAACCGACGACGGCTTTGGACGTGACGGTTCAGGCGCAGATACTGAATCTGCTGTCTTCTTTACAAAAAAGGCTGGGGCTGGCCGTTTTGTTTATTTCGCATGATCTGGACGTTGTTGCGCGGGTGGCTTCGCGCGTCTGCGTGATGAAGGACGGACAGATTGTCGAAACCGGAACGGCCGATACGGTTTTGAAAAATCCGGCGCATCCGTATACGAAAATGCTGGTTGCTTCCAAACCGTCGGGGGCGCCCGTTTGCTGTGCGAAAGACGCGCCCGAACTGGTAAAAGCGGAAAATATACAAGTTTCCTTTGCGCTTAAGAAAAGCTTTTTCGGCAAAACGTTGTCGGAATTAAAAGCGGTCGACGGCGTTACCGTGACAATTAAGGAAGGACAGGCGGTCGGTCTGGTCGGGGAAAGCGGATCGGGAAAATCAACATTGGGCTTTTCTTTGTTAAGGCTGCAAAAAGCCGGCGGGAAAATTATTTTTGACGGAGAAGATATTTCTGCCCTGAAAGGGGAAAAACTGCGCCGGTTAAGAACGCAGATGCAGATTGTTTTTCAGGATCCTTACTCTTCGCTCAGCCCGCGTTTGACGGTGGAACAAATCGTTGCGGAAGGGCTGAATGTTCACCGGCGTGATCTGACGGCGGATCGGAAAAAAGCGCTGATCGAACAGGCGGTAAAGGACGTCGGTTTGTCAACGGATATTCTGAATCGTTATCCGAACATGTTTTCCGGCGGCCAGCGTCAAAGAATCGCTTTGGCGCGCGCGCTGGTTTTGCGTCCGCGTCTGATCGTTTTGGACGAACCGACCAGCGCTTTGGACGTAACGGTTCAGGCGCAGATGATAGAGCTTTTGAAAAATCTGCAAAAACAGTATAAGATGGCATATCTGTTCATCAGCCATGATATGCGCGTCGTCAAAGCTTTGGCCGAATATATCTATGTGATGAAGGACGGCCGGATCGTTGAATCGGGGGAAAATCCCGGTTTGTTTGAAACGCCGCGGCAGCCGTACACGCGGAATTTAATGGCCGCCGCGTTTGATCTTTAACGGATAAGGAAAAAAATGACACAGGAAAATGAAGATTTAAAAGATACCGTTCTTCAGCGCGTTTTCGGCGACGAAGCGCTGATGGGCGTCAATGTTGACTTGTCCGTTGTTTTGGGACGGACTTTGCTGCGTGTTTACCAGCTGTTGAAACTGGGGCGCGGCGCCGTTGTCGAATTAAACCAGCTGTTAAACGAACCGGTGGAAATTCTGGCGAACGAAATTCCGATTGCCAAAGGGGAAATCATCGTTACGGACGAAGGTTATATCGGCGTTAAGATTACCGATCTGCTGATTTCCCGTAAAGGATCCGGCGGCTCGCTGATCAGCAAATCGGCGGTCGGTTCTTTCGGGAAATAATCAGGCGGGATTTTTTTGTGTTTCAAATGTTTGCGCGCGCATTGATTTTATGCGCCGGCAGAGCATTCTGATAATATTTTTACCCAATGCTTTGTGTTCGTTCATCAACCGGTAAAGCGCCGGACCGGAAATTTTAAACAAAGTCGTGTCTTCCAGCGCGGTAACGGTAACGTCGGCGGGGGCGGGGTCCAAAGCGGTTAATTCGCCGAAAACGTCCAAAGCGTTATATTCCCGTACCGTCGTTCCGTTTTTATGGAAACGAATCTGACCCTGTAAGATAATATACATATCGTTCCACGCTTCTCCTTCGCGGATCAGGTCCATACCGATCATAACGGTGATTTCTTCGCTGGCCGCGACGATATCGGACAGGGTTGCTTCGGGAATGCCGGCAAACAACGGCACATTTTTCAGAATTAAGACTTTTTCAAGTGTTAAGCGCATAACGGATTCTCCTTAGAAAACGATTTGTCCTCTGCCGTCGGTAATAAAACGGGCGATACGGGCGACAGGGGCGGACGGATCGGATAAACAGACGGCGATCAGACGGACGGCTTCTTCACGCGGCAGGATTGCTCCGATTGCCCAGACGGCCGTTTCACGAACGATCGGATCGGAAGCGGACAATAAACCGACCAGCCCGTCGATCGACGACCTGTCTTTAAGCTGTCCGGCGGCGTAGGCGGCGCAGGCTTTTGTCCACTCGGTCAATTCTCTGCCGGAAGACGACAGAATATCGTGAATATATCCTTCAACGGATAAAACGGGCGGATAAAAATGCGGCCGCAGCAAAGCCAGCTGTTGTTCGACGGTTTTATTTTCAAACAAAGGCAGGCATAACGTTCTGAGTTCGTCGGATAAAATTTTATCAACGATTTTTACAGCTGTTTCATTTTCTTTTTCCGCCCCGTCGGTTTTGTTCAACAGATCTCTGATCGCTTCGGACGGCTGCAATAACGCCAGCAAAAGCAGAATACGTTCTTTAATATATTCTATTTCTCCGTTCAAAGCGGATTTGACAATTTCCAGCGGAGCGGAAGAATGATCCCTTTTGTCTTTGTCGAAAACACTGATCGCGGCCAGAATACCCGCCGCCGTTTCGATTTCGTCATAAAGGCACAGGCGGACGATATTGACTTTTTTACCGGACGCTTTGAAACCGGATAAGACCAAAGCCTTGATGATATTGTAACGGATTCGCCGGTCTTCAATCTGTATATGTTTAAACAGGAAGTTTTCCGATTCGGGCGAAATAATTTTAGAAACAATATGAACCAGCAGAATACGGAACTGAATCGGGTAATCATAATTCAGCAGTATTTTTTCGATTTCGGGAAAAGCCTTTTCGCCGAATTGCAGCAATACCGCGATACCGTCTTCGCGCAATTCGGGGAACCTGAACGTTTCCATAATCGCAGGCAGCAGTTTTTTGTTCTGCAGTCTGCCCGCCGCGAACAAAGCCGCCTGACATACGCCCTGATCTTCATCGTTTAACAAATGGATTAACGGGCGGTAGAAAGCCGAATTGCCCGCGCAGCCCAGCACGACGGCCGCCGTCTGTCTGTCCGCGGGATTGGCTGAGGCTGCCAGAGCCGCCGTCCGTTCAATCGCGGTAAACACGCCTTCATGTCCTGCGGCGATTAATCCTGTCAGAGCGCCTTCACGCATATCGGGATCGTCAATCAGCCCGATGGCTTTTTCCCTTGCGGCGTCGTTTCCCAAACGGCACATGACGCGCAAAGCCGTTTGGCGAACTTCAAAATTGCCGTCTTTGTCGGCCAATTCTTCCGTTTCTTTAAGTGCGGACGAAACCCCCAGCTGTTCTATTTTTGTCAGAGCATACAGGCGGACGTCCGCGTTTTTATGATGCAGAGCCTGTTTTAACTTTGCGGGGAAAACGGCGCTTTGCGCTTCTTCAATAATGCGCAGAGTATATAAAACCTCTTGCGTATTGCTGCTGTTCAGATTTTCCGCCAGAAAACGGGCAACTCTTTTTCCCGTCAGCAACAGCCGTCCGCCGCGCCACAAATGTGCCTTTAATATATTTAAAATCAGACGCACATATACCCGTCGCATGATCAGGGTAAAGCCCAGAACAACAACGGCCAGACCCGTCATAAAGTAAATCAGGTTTTGTTCCGTCAGATAATTTTCGGCATACCATATAAACAAACCGCATAACGCCAAAGCCAAAGGTTCGACAACGGATTTGCGCAATATTGCCGCCCTGAATCCCGAACGCAGGGAAACGGCCAGAGGAATCGTTTGTAATGTTGTTTCCTTTGACGCTCCCGCGGCCAGTTCCAGAACGGCTTTTCCCGCCGCGATCAGGCTGAAAACCGAAAACCACCCTCCGGCCGCCGCCAATACCAGCGCGGCAGGAATCAGGTATAACAAAGCGAAAAAAGAAATTTTTCCTTTGCTGAAAGAAAACAGCGCTCCGGCAGTTAAAACGGCCGTTAAAGCGAATACGCCGGCATACACGTTTGTGATCGCTCCGCTCTGCCCGCCGAAAGTCAATGCGGTTGCGCTGAGGAAATAGTAATTGAAGATGCCCGCGGCAAAAAATAACAGTCCTGATACCGTAAAGAAATAAAGTAAAAGTTTTCTTTGTTGGGAATTGCTGCCGCTGCGTTTGATTTTTTGTTTTTTAAAAGCGAAATTTTCTCTGATCGGCGCAGATCCGTTATCAATCAGTATTTTTAAAACAAATGCCGCCGCAAGGCCGGAAAAAGCGGCCCATAAAATTAGATATCCGGCGGATTCGTCCGCTGTCAGGCGGATTATTCCCGCCGCGCATAAAACGGCAAAAGTCTGAACCGCCAAAACAGACAGCAACGTTTTGGGTCGGTCGTTGAAAATACCGAAACGGAACGCGGCGATCCAAAATGTTACTTCCGCGGCAATTTTAAAGCCTTCTTTCCAAACCATGGCGCCCGCGCTCGGCCAAGACGCCTTTATAAACAGAATGGAAAAATAAAAGAGCAGCGAAACGACGGAACCGGCAAATAAAATCACGGCCGGCGCGCGGGGATTTTTTTCTTTCGGCGCTGCCAGTGCCGGCCAGATCAGAAAAGTCAGCACGGCCGTCGCTATAAAAACCGGAGCGATTTGAGTACCTGCGTACGCGTTTAAAAATAAAACGGAAGAGCCGGCGTCCATTAAAATAACGGCAAACGTTTTTAAAAATGAACATAAAACCAACAGGACGACGGGCAGTACCTCCTGTACCGAAAGATAAACGCCTGCTCCTAATTTTTTTACGTGAGCCATCAGACCTCCTCCTGCGCCAGCCCCATCAAAGAGCGGGCGTAATCTTGCGCTTTGAACGGTTGTAAATCGGTAATTTGTTCCCCGACGCCGATCAGATGCACCGGCAACTTAAATTCATCGGTCAGCGCGATTGTCACACCGCCTTTTGCCGTGCCGTCCAATTTGGTTAAAATCAGTCCCGTCACGGGAATCATTTCGGAAAAAATTTTTACCTGAGAATGAGCGTTTTGGCCGACGGTCGCGTCCAAAACCTGCAGACAGGCGTGCGGCGCGTCGGGAATTTGTTTTTTGATAATGCGGATAATTTTTTGCAGTTCTTCCATCAGTTCCGATTTGTTTTGCAGCCGTCCGGCCGTGTCGATGAATAAAACGTCATCATTGTTTTTGCGCGCTTCGGCCAACGCGTCAAACACCAATCCCGCGGCGTCTGCTCCGGTCGGGCGGGATACGACGGGACACCCCGTGCGTTCCCCCCAGACTTTTAACTGTTCGACCGCCGCCGCCCTGAACGTGTCCGCCGCGGCAAAGCGGACTTTTAGGCCGCGCTTTTTATACTGATGCGCCAGTTTGCCGATGGTTGTCGTTTTGCCCGCGCCGTTTACCCCCGCCATTAAAATAACAAACGGTTTTTTATCGGAATCTATTTTCAGTTCCCGCGCATAAGGCTCCAGCTTCGCGGCAATTCTGTCCGCGAAAAAAGAACGGATTTCTTCGGAATCGACTTCCTTGTCAAATTTTTCTTTCGCCAGTTCGGCGGTCAGCGCTGCGGCCGTTTTCGTGCCGACGTCCGCCATAATCAGCAGGTCTTCTATGTCATTCAGCGTTTCCCGGTCCAGCTTTTTTTTGGTCAACAACCCGCCGATTCCGGAAACCAGCGGCGCAGCGGTGCGCGACAATCCCTGTTTTATGCGCTCGAACCAGCCTGACATTTTAAAGAACGCTCCCTTCAAAAACACCTGTTTGCATAATGCCCGTCAGCCGGACGGGAATAAAATCTCCTGCTTTGAAACTGCCGGCGACATGTACGTTCAGATAGTGTTCGCACAGTCCTTTTTGATCTGTTTCATACAAAACGACGGCTGTTTGTCCTATTCTGCCCTCCATGTATTTAAAAAGCAAGCGTTCTCCCGCTTCTCTTAACATCTTGGCGCGTTCTTTGCGCGCGGGGACGGGAACCTGCGGCATTTTTGCCGCCGGCGTTCCTGGACGCACGGAATACGGAAAAACATGCAGATGCGTCAGACCGGCCGTTTCCGCCAGATCAAGCGTGTTGTGAAACATCGCTTCGGTTTCGGTCGGAAAACCCGTGATAAAGTCCGCGCCGAATACAATGTCCGGCCGCGCGGCGCGCAGTTTTCGGCACAAGGTTAGAATATCTTCGCGCGTATGCCGGCGGGCCATTCGTTTTAAGATCATGTTGTCGCCGGACTGGGCGGACAAATGAACGTGCGGCTGCAAAATGTCGGAGCGGGCAAACAGAGAAATCAGATCGTCATGCACGCACGCCGGGTCAAGCGACCCCAGACGCAGCCTTTTCAGCCCGCCGATGTTTGTCAAAGCTTCAACCAGCTTTGCGAAATCGGGATAATCCGTAATATCAACGCCGGTCAGCCCGATTTCGGCATATCCCTGATCAACCAGTTTTCGGGCGTGATGCAGGATTTTTTGCGCCGGCAGATAAACGCTTTTGCCGCGCGCCTGCGGGACGATGCAGAAAGTGCAATGATTGTCGCAGCCCTGCTGGATTTGAATGAATGCCCGGCACCGTCCGTCAAAGAAAACGGGTTCCGGCGGTTCAAAGTCGACGGAAGTGTCCGGATCGGCGGCCAAAACGTCGGGTTTTTCGGGCTTGAAGTTTTCGACGTTCAGTTTTTCACGATTTCCCAGAACGCGGTCGACTTCGGGCATTTGCGCATAGACTTCGGGGTGGACCTGGGCGGCGCAGCCGGTAACGACCAGATAAGCGTCCGGGTGTTCGCGGCGCAGTTTTCTGATCGCCTGACGGCACTGGCGTTCCGCTTCGCCCGTTACCGCGCAGGTGTTGACGACGACAATATTGTCCGGCAGCCCGCTCATTTCCCGCATGGCGGCGGATTCGTAAGCGTTTAAACGGCAGCCGAAAGTAACAATGTGTGCTGGCATGGCATATCCTGAACTTTTTACGGTAACTTAACAAAAAATGTACTTGGGAGCAAATGTTTGCCGTCAAAATATTTCTTTTTTGTTTTTATGCGCGAAAAAGAGTCTTTCTTTGTTGACTCTTTGCCGCCGAAAGGGTATACAAACCTTGTTTTCATAAAGGTTTTAACAGCCTTATGCCTCTAAGGAGGTCCGTCTGCCGGTGAAGGTACGCTCACAGACGCCTTTTTTGTGTGCATAAGAAGTATAGAGGAAAAATGTTCGATACTTTGGCAGAAAAATTGGGCGGCGTGTTCGACCGTCTGGCGCGCCGGGGAGCTTTAAGCGAAGCCAACGTTGACGAAGCCATGCGGGAAATCCGCGTCGCTTTGCTGGAGGCCGACGTCGCTTTGCCCGTCGTGAAGGATTTTATCGCCAAAGTCCGCGAACAGGCCGTCGGCCAGGCTGTGATCAAGTCCGTCACGCCGTCGCAGATGGTCGTTAAAATCGTCAATGACGCTCTGGTCGAAATGCTGGGCGGAGAAAACGCCGCGCTGGATCTGGCGGCCGTTCCTCCCGTGCCGGTTTTAATGGTCGGGCTGCAGGGATCGGGAAAAACGACGACGTCGGCTAAGCTGGCTTTGCGCCTGAAAAAAGAAAAAAAGAAAGTTCTGCTGGCGTCTTTGGATATTTACCGTCCGGCGGCGCAGGAACAGCTGGCGCAGCTCGGAAAACAGATTGACGTCGATTCTTTGCCCGTTATTGCCGGCGAAAAGCCGAAAGCGATCGCGCAGCGCGCCATGACGGAAGGACGCAGGGGCGGTTATGACGTCGTTATTCTTGATACGGCGGGGCGGCTGCACATTGATCTGGACATGATGGGCGAAGTCGCCGAAATCCGTTCGATCGTCCGACCGAAAGAAACGCTTTTGGTCGTTGACGCTCTGGCCGGGCAGGACGCGGTGAACATAGCGCGCGAGTTTAACGATAAAATCGGCGTAACAGGCATTGTTCTGACTCGTATTGACGGCGATTCGCGCGGCGGCGCGGCTTTGTCGATGCGTGCGGTGACGGGCCGTCCGATCAAATTTTTGGGCGCCGGCGAAAAGGTCGAAGCGCTGGAACCGTTCCGCCCCGATCGTCTGGCCGGGCGCATTTTGGGAATGGGCGACGTTGTTTCTCTGGTGGAAACGGCGGCGGAAAAAATGGATAAGGATGAAGCGGAACGTGTCGCCAAACGTATGATGGACGGCCGCTTTGATTTAAACGACATGTTGTCCCAGCTGCGCCAGATGCAGAAAATGGGCGATTTGAAAGGGCTGCTGGGCATGCTGCCGGGAATCGGCAAATTCAAGGCGCAGCTGGACGCAGCTAAAATCGACAATAAAGTTTTTAAACGGCAGGAGGCGATCATTCTTTCCATGACGCCCCGGGAACGCCGGAATCCGGACATCATCAAGGCGGCGCGTAAAAAACGTATTGCCGCTGGGTGCGGTTTGTCCGTTCAGGACGTCAACAAATTGTTGAAGCAGTATGAACAAATCGCAGATGTGATGAAAAAGATGAAAAAAGTGGGAAAGCGGGGACTGTTCGGGGGTCTGCCCGGCGGTTTCGGCGGCGGAACGGGCGGAATGGGGGGATTCCCTCCGTTCGGCGGGTTTCCGTCATAATGCAGACAATAACTTTGATTTAAGTGAGGTAACTAAATATGTCAGTTCGTATCAGACTTGCCCGCGGCGGATCGAAAGGGGCTCCTTTCCATAAAATCGTCGTGGCTGACCAGCGCGCGCCGCGTGACGGCCGCTTTATTGAACGCGTCGGATCTTACAATCCGCTGCTGCCGGCGGAACATGCCGAACGCATCGTTGTCAAAGCCGACCGCGTAAAATACTGGCTGGGCGTCGGTGCTCAACCGACCGAACGCGTTGCGAAACTGTTGTCCAAAATGGGACTGTGCGCCGCGCCGGTTATTAACGAACGTCCGCAGAAATCTGCGCCGAAGGCAAAGGCTCAGGAACGCGCGAAAGCTAAGGCCGAAGCCGCTGCCGCCGCTGCCGAAGCGGCTGCTGCTCCTGCTGAAGCCGCTGAACCGGCCGAAGCTTAATTTTCTTTGAAGAAAGAAGACGGCAATGACTGTTTCCGGGGATAACAATCTGGTTTGCGTGGGCGTCATTACGACGGTTCACGGCGTCCGCGGAAATGTCAAAGTCAAAAGCTTTACGCGTAACGCGGCTGATTTTGCCGGTTTCGGCACATTGTGCGACGCGTCCGGCAGACGTTCTTTTGATGTTAAAATCGTCGGGGAAAGCAAAGGAATTTTTCTGGTGCAAATCGACGGTATAACGGACAGGACGGCGGCGGAGGCGCTGCGGGGAACGGAATTGTATGTTGCCCGCGACAAATTGCCCGAAACGGCGGAAAACGAATTTTACTATGCCGATCTGATCGGTATGACGGCAAAAACGCCGGACGGTAAAGTTCTGGGACAGATCAAGGCTGTTTATAATTTCGGCGCGGGGGACATGCTGGAAATTAACGGAGTTGAGGATTTCGTTTCTTTTTCGCAGAAAAATGTGCCCGACGTTGATTTGAAAAACAAAACGATAACGGTCTGTATGCCGCAAAGCGTTGAAGCGAAACCCGAAAAGCCGGAGTCGTAAAAAAATGTCTTTTTTTACGGCAAACGTGCTGACCGTTTTTCCCGAAATGTTTCCGGGGTATCTGGGACATTCATTGGCGGGGAAGGCTCTGGACGAAGGGGTGTGGACGCTGAACGTGACGAATATCCGCGATTTTGCGGCGGATCGTCATAAAACGGTGGACGATACGCCTTTCGGCGGCGGAGCCGGAATGGTCATGCGCCCCGATGTGCTGGGCAGGGCTGTGGAAGCCGTTCATCACGCGGGTACGCGTCTGATCTATTTTTCACCGCGCGGCACGCAAGTGACGCAGAAAATGGTGGAAGAACTGGCAAACGAAGGCGAGGCGACTTTCCTTTGCGGCCGGTTTGAAGGAATAGACGAACGCGTGTTGGAAGCTTTTCCGTTTGAAGAAGTCAGCTTGGGCGACTTTGTTCTTTCGGGGGGCGAACCGGCGGCTTTGGCGGTATTGGACGCGGTCGTGCGTTTACTGCCCGGAGTAATGGGGTGCCGTGATTCTTTGAACGAAGAAAGTTTCAGCAACGGTTTGCTGGAATATCCGCAGTATACGCGTCCTGTCGAATGGAACGGGCGCACGGTGCCGGAAGTTTTAAGTTCCGGACATCACGGACGGATTGCCGCGTGGCGTTTGTCACAGGCCGAAGAATTAACAAAACGGCGGCGACCGGATTTGTGGAAAGCTTATCTGGAAACCGCAAAAAAGCGAGAGGATTAAAAAAATGGATTTGATTAAAACGCTCGAAAAAGAGCAGATGGAAAAACTGACGAAGAAAGAAGGTTTTCCTGAATTTAAAGCCGGCGACACGCTGCGCGTTCACGCGAAAGTGGTCGAAGGCGACCGTGAACGTATTCAGATTTTTGAAGGCGTTTGCATTGCGCGCAAGAACGACGGTTTGAATTCAACGTTCACCGTGCGCAAGATTTCTTTCGGCGAAGGCGTTGAACGTGTGTTCCCCGTTTATTCTCCGAACGTTGCCAAAGTGGAAGTTTCCCGCCGCGGTAAAGTTCGCCGCGCCAAGTTGTATTACCTCCGCAACCTGCGCGGTAAAGCGGCCCGTATCGCCGAAATCAACGATACGGCGGCGAAATAATTTCTTTTTGCCTCTGGCTTTCGGAAAGGAAGCGGACTGTTTTCGGTCCGTCTTCCTTTCGGCAGGGCTGAAGAATTTTTCCCGATGCTTTTGATCAAAAGCAGGCGGGGTTTTGTTGTTTTTTGATTATTGGAGAAAACGCAATGGTAAAGGTTGCTGTTGTCGGCGCGACGGGAAACGTCGGACGCGAAATGTTGCAGACGCTGGCGCAAAGGGAATTCCCGGCGGACGAGGTCTTCGCCGTGGCTTCCGCTAAATCGGCCGGAAAAGAAGTTTCTTTCGGTGAAGACGCCGTTTTAAAGGTTCATGATCTGGACAAGTTTGATTTTTCGGGCGTCGATATTGCTTTGATGAGCGCGGGCGGTTCCGTTTCGGAAAAATACGCGCCGAAAATCGCGGCGGCCGGCTGTGTCGTGATTGACAATTCGTCGCAGTGGCGCATGGATCCCGACGTTCCTTTGGTCGTGCCCGAAGTCAATCCCGAAGCCATTGCGGATTATAAAAAGAAAAATATTATTGCCAATCCGAATTGTTCAACGATTCAGATGGTTGTGCCTTTGGCTGCTTTGCACAAGGCTTTTCATATTACACGCGTTGTTGTGACGACGTATCAGTCCGTTTCGGGCGCCGGAAAAGCCGCAATGGACGAATTGTTCGATCAGACAAAAGGCATTTATTGGGGGGAAGAGCTTTCAAAAACGCAAAAGAAATTCCCCAAACAGATTGCTTTTAACGTTATTCCGCATATTGATGTGTTTTTAGACGACGGTTCGACCAAGGAAGAATGGAAAATGACGGCGGAAACCAAAAAGATTTTGGATCCGAAAATCAAAGTCCATGCCAACTGCGCCCGCGTCCCCGTATTTGTCGGTCATGCCGAATACGTTAATATTGAAACACAAAAGGAAATTTCGGATAAAGAAGCCACGTTTATTTTGAAAAAAACGCCGGGCGTGACGGTGTTGGATACGCGTGAACCGGGCGGTTATCCGACCCAGGCCGAAATTGCGGGCGAAGACGACGTTTTTGTTTCGCGCATTCGTTCGGATTCAACGGTTGATAACGGGCTGAGCTTTTGGTGCGTGGCGGACAATCTGCGCAAAGGGGCGGCTTTGAACGCCGTTCAGATTGCCGAAGTGCTGGTCCGGGATTATTTGAAATAATTTAATTGAGAAAGAGCCTTACGGAAAACCGTAAGGCTTTTTTATAAGATGTTAATAGAGAGCGTCTACGAGACTTCCGTTGCCTCTATTTGTACATACACCACCTCTCAACGTAAAGCCGGTATAGCAGTTGGTACAGCTGTTGAAATCCGAACATCTTGCGCATCCGTAAGGACAAGGCATACATTCGTTCAAAGCAGCATTGTAATACCTTCCTATTTCACATTTTGAACAAATGCCGGTCGATGAATCGCATATGGAACAATTCGGACAGCAGACTAAGTTAAGTTTGACGCATTTTCCGTTTTGCAACGTGTATCCTGTTTCGCATTGAGTGCATTGCGTGTCGGATGTGCAAGAAGTACAATTTTGTGAACAAGAGGAACACGATGTTACCGCTCCTCTGGAATATGTTCCCGCCGGACAGGTGACGCAACTTGTCCCCGCGCTTGCGTATGTTCCTGCCGGACAGGTTGAACAATACGTTGCTCCGGCTGAAGAAATTGTTCCTTTCGGGCAGGACGTACAATAATTTCCATCTTTATAATATCCGGCTTTACAGCTAAATGATGTTGCGTTGCAAATGGAATTGGTCGGGCATTGAGAGCAAGAGCCGGAATTTAAGAAATATCCCGTTTTGCAAACGGTGCAAAGTCCCGATGAATTACAACTGCTACAATTCGCCGGACAATTTATACAAGCGGCTGCCGATCCTGATGAAAAAGTTCCTGTCGGACAATTTGTACATCCGGCGGAACCGACTGATGAAAAAGTCCCCGCAGGACAAGAACTGCAATTTGTCGCTCCGGCAGCTGAATAATATCCTGCCGAGCAAAGAGTGCATTCTTTGCCGTTTTGATAATATCCCGCCACGCATTTAAATGTTCTGCCGTCACTGCAACTGGCATTTTCGGACAGACCAAACATAAATTCTCATTTAGAAATCTGCCGCTGTCGCAAGCAAGACATTCTCCTGTTACTTTATTGCAATTAGAACAATTGGGATCGCATTTTTTCAGTAGTTCGTTTTTTCCCGCTGTAGAAGATAAAATATTGTTTGATTCAACAGACGAACGTCCAAGTTTTACAGCTTTAACAAGTAAAAAAGAATTTTTTGTTTGTAAAAACTCCTCGGTATGACCGTTGAAGGGAGCCATACAGCATAGAAGTATGAAAATATAAAACATCTTTATCATGATATTCCCTCCTTTTTATGTTGAAGTTTTTCTATTTTTGATAGAAATAAAAGGAGAGTCCACAAAAACATGGGGGGGTATATTTGTCATAAAAGTGAAATATTTTTTAAACGGCTTTGTGAATATATTCATTTGATTTATAATAATTTTTTATTATCTTTTTATAAAGAAAGTTTGAAAAGTATAAAAAGAGATCCGGGAAAATAAAAAGATATGCTCCTAAAACGCGAAAAATATTTTTTTGTTTTTTTATGTAAATTTTGTAGCTGATAAAAAAAACAGCCTCTGTTCAGAGGCTGTTTTTTTTATTGAAAAGTATCTTACGAAGAACAGTTACTGCCTGCCGTGTACTTATATCCTGGCTTGCAGGAAATACACTTGAGCGTATCGCTGGCGCAAGAGGAACATCCTGTATACAAACACTTGGTTTTAACACCGTTGACGCAGGTGTATCCGGTCATGTTTCCTGACGGACAAGTAGATCCGCTGGAACCGGAAGAGGACGACGATCCTCCGTTGGATCCGGTGCAAACACCAGATTGCGAACAACTTGTACAGGTTTTATTGCTGCCGACATAAAGAGTAGAGCATGATTTACAAGAAGTCGCTGTTCCACCAAAGGAATACGTTCCATAAGAACAAAGCTTACAGCTGTTGCCGCTTAAGTAATATCCCGCGGAACACGAGGTGACATCCTTGATGCAGGCTAAGTTGTTGCTACCCAGTGTATACCCGCTGATACAAGCGGAACACTTACCGGTTGTCTTATCACAGCTGGAACAGTTCGCAATACAGGTTTTTTCAGCGTAGCACGAACCACTGCTCAGATAATACCCGCTTTTGCACTGAGTACAGCTTCCTGAGGAAGAACAATTTGTGCAATTATCGGAACACAAAGAAACACAGCAGCAGCCGTTGGAATTTTCTTCTGTCGTATACCCCGCAATACAAGAGATGTTATAACAATAATCAACGCACTTGTTATTTATGCATCTTTTGTTTCCGGAACAGTCACTGTTCTCCTCACATTCTCCTTTCTTTAATTCGTTCTGTGCGGTGTTAATCTCTGAATTCGCAACCACGGAATAAGCGTTGCCCCGCCCTAATTTGACGGCTTTGGCAATGACAAAAGCGTCATGATCCGCAAAAATGGCCAGAGCCGGTACACAATTGCCAAAGACAAATACGGCGAAAAGCATGATGGACAAGAATAAACCTTTTTTCATGATCGTTCCCTCCTTTGGCTAATTAAGTATACAACAGCATCCATCATCGGATTTTTTCATGTCGGAAGGACAATTTCCGTTGATGGCCGCTTTCTTTTCTTGAACACATATGCCGTTTTCCATAATATAACCGGAATTGCAGACACAATAAGAATAGTTGTTCTGCAAAGTATTGGCATTGTATTTGGGATGTCTGATACACTTGGCGTTTGCGCCGCAGGAAGTACTGTTGCAGGAACATTTAACCGAACCGTTGGCCTGTATACTTTCTTCCGGCGTGCTGCCGCTGCATGATACAGTCTTGACGCATTGACCTTGCTGGTTTGAACCAAATCCTTCTTTACATTTTAGTATAACCCAACAACCATTATCTTGATATGGTTGTACCCAGGATCGGTCACATTTTTCAACACCGTTGCCGCTTTCGCAAACTTCTTTTGACGGGTGATAATTGCCGCTGCATGATACAGTCTTGACGCATTGACCTTGCTGATTTGAACCAAATCCTTCTTTACAATTTAGTATAACCCAACAACCACTGTCGTAATATGGTTGTACCCTGGATCGGTCACATTTTTCAACACCGTTACCGCTTTCACAAACTTCTTTTGACGGATGATAATTACCGCTGCATGATACTGTCTTAACGCATTTTCCGTTTGTATAAGTATAATCTCCTTCACAGTACCAAGAAGAACAGGAGTTATATTTATAGGCAGCACATTTAGGTACCGGTCCATCGGATGTTGAGAAACATCTTCCATTGCTTAAGGTATATCCGCTGGAGCAACTGCCACAACGTGAACTGTCTTCATAATAACAGGAATAACAATTGCTTGATGGATTACAATATGAAGAAGAGGAATAACAAAGAGAATATTTTCCTTCCGGTGAACAAGGAACCACCTTTCCCCCTTTTCCTTCTGCAGCCTTTGCTGCTTCACTCCAACCATTATACCAAGTTATGGCATCAGAAGTTTTTGGTATCAGAAATAAACAGATAAAAAATAAAAGAAATTTTTTCATGATCCCTCCTGTAGATTTTATTGTACCTATTACCATTATTCAGCGAACAAAAGGCTTCTTCTATAAAAACATGGGGGGGGGCATTTTTGTCATAAAACTGTAACAATTTATGCTGTGCGGCTGAGTTTAACGGTATATCGTAAGCTGTACTGGTTTAAAGTTGTTTTTTCTGGTAAAAGGGATCAAAAAGTATTTATATACAGCCCAGAAGAACAAGCAGGATCCCGATATGACCGAACAAGAAGCCCCGGAACAGACGCCGGATACAAAAGAAGCGCAGACGGATTATTCTAAAGAAGCTTATGAAAAGATCAAACAGCTGTATGATGAATTTAACCGTGCGCGGTTGTTGGAATATATCGAACTGGTCAATAAACCAAAGAAACTGTTTTGGCTGAATTTTTTTTCAGGCTTGGCCAAAGGATTAGGACTGACGATCGGTACGGCGATTGTTTTAACGATTTTGTTTAAATTGATGCAGCATATTATCGCGTTGAATATTCCGTATATTACGGTTTGGGTTTCCGAATGGATTTCGCAAGTGTCCAATTTGCTGCGCGCGGCAAAATGAAACGACGAAGGGAAAGTTTCCTTTTCCTCCGTTTTCATGTTACAAAAAAACAGCGGGGAAGTTTTCTTCCCCGCTGTTAGTTGTCAGGTTACATGATAGGCGCTAATTCATCAACTCTGTTTGTCCGGAAACAGGCCATTCCCGGATTTGCTAACTGTTCTGGCGTACAGCAACCGCGTCCCGGCACTTCCGTGCAGTTGCGGTCAATCGCTAACGCATAACAATTTCCGTTTTTCAGGTCATAGCCGGATTTACATACGGAGCATTTTCCGGTTGATGTGTTACACGTCTGGCAGCCCACAGAACACACTTTGAGGCCCGTAGATTTACACATACCGTCGTTGCCCAAAGTATATCCGGCCTTACAGCTTGCGCAGTATCCTTTAGAGCACATATCGGCACAGTTGGCAGGACATACCGCCGCAACACATTTTTTCAGTATCGGGTGGTAAACCTGCGCCGCCGAACACGTCGGCGTATCCGCTTCGCAGCAGCAGCCGGTAGAATTGGATACCGCTTTGTAACCGGATTTGCATGTTACGCCGGTGCAGTTGGCAACACACTTGCCGTTTTCCAACCTCTGACCCGAAGGAC
>URSF01000005.1 GCA_900550445.1 uncultured Rhodospirillaceae bacterium
CTCCCCCATGAAAAATTTTATCCGCCTCTGTACCGGCGGCTTTTTTTTGCTCTCTCCTCTCCCTAATCCGTCGGCTTCGGCCTTTCTATCGCAATACACCACCTATACTTGTTACTCTTCTATAACATAAATATGTGTCCTGAACGGCCGCAGTTGCCAATCGTGTTGACGTAAAATTTGATTCACCGTAAATAAATCCGGTTGGTGTATCGGCATCAATCTGGCTGTGGTCTGTATCATCGATTTTTGTAAAAGCGTATCTGAGGCCGGCTTTAAAAGAATCTGAAAATTAGTTTTAGTACCGGCGATAAAGTTTGTTGAATCGGATTTAAAGCCATCTGATGTGTCGAGTTTGGCGCAATTGTGCATAACCTGCACCCGGACGGCAGAGTAATCTTCGCCCGAATCGCAAAATGAGGCGTATAAAAAACACCGTCAAACAGGCGAAAAATTTCGAAAAATATCAAGTTGTTTAATTCGTTTTATAACAATAAAATTAGTTTTTGTTATATGCATTGCTTATCAAAGGTTTTGCATTATTTTTATTTTTCAAATGTACTTCCACAATGCCGTATCCCTAATACCCAATATTTGTTACATCTCAGGAAAAACCTTCTTTAAAAGAAAAAGTTGTAACATCTGGGGGAAGATTAAGAATTAGCTTTTTCTTGTACGCAACAACCGTTACAATATCACGTATTTTTTTAACGCCGCATACAGTTTTAGATGCGTTTCGCTAATATTATCACCTAAACTTAAAATATCATTCGATAAATTTTGATACAGGATTTTTATGGATTTATCCGCTTTTTTCAACGTTCATCAAACGTTTTTTCTACTTGCCTTGTCTTTGTTTCTTTAGAGCTTTCCTTATGAACGGTAGGGGGAAATGTTTCCATTCAGTTGTTCAGGGCTTCGCATTTGGCACAATGACAGGGTAAAAGAGGCCGTCATTTGATGTCAATAAATAATGATTTTCAGTTTATATTCTTTATGACAACGGTAAAATATCAGGTATTTTTAAACACGCTTTCCCGGAGAAATGAATATGATAAAAAAAATTGATAATCCTTTGGAAAAACATTTGGCTGTTTTCGCCGCCGATAAAAGTAAGGACAATTATGTGCGGCTGCTTTACGCATTTCGTTATACAGATGTATTGGTGCCTGCGGCAGTACGGAATGATCCGGAGCTGCCTTTTGGCAATGACGGAGTGTTAAAGCCGTCTGTTTTTAAGCCGGATATTATTTATTTTGAGGCTTTGAATAAACATTTAATGCCCGTTTTTTCATCGCAAAAGGAAATTCCCGCGGATTATAAAGCCGGTAAGGCTGTTTTTATGCATTGTCTTGATTGGATTAAAGCTTTTCGATTGAAGAACAGCGACGGAGTTATTTTAAACCCGTTTTCAAAGGTGTCTTTTATTTTAACGCCGGATCAGATCAAAATTTTGCTGTCTTTTCCCGAAGAACAAAGAAAACCGTTTATCCGCCGGCTTTGACCCTTTTGTTGATAAGTTCTGTAAGCAGATTTACATATAAAAATTATATCTTTTTTAGCAGTAAGGAGATTTCAAAAATAAAGGAGATGATATTTTTATAATTTGTTATAACTTGTTGAAAAATAATAATATTATATTTTTATTATATAAAATTAACCGTAATAAAATTACTATAATTTTTTTTGATTTTTATCTGCTCTGATGAAAAACGGTAAGAATGAGCTGAAATATTTTCGAGATTAGGATACTTGTCCTGAGTGTTGTCAACTTTTGTTGGCCAAAACTGTTTCTCTTTGGTTCGAATCAATTCTTGCAAACAAAAATAAAAAACTGCCTTAAAAAAGGCGGGAATTAAAAGAAATTCCGCAAGCAGGGGAGGTTGCTTTACTCTCCGGTTGAGTTGGCAGCTCGGGCACTTGTCCTGAGTGTTGTCAACTTTTGTTGGCCAAAACTGTTTCTCTTTGGTTCGAATCAATTCTTGCAAACAAAAATAAAAAACTGCCTTAAAAAAGGCGGGAATTAAAAGAAATTCCGCAAGCAGGGGAGGTTGCTTTACTCTCCGGTTGAGTTGGCAGCTCGGGCACTTGTCCTGTGCGTTGTTAACTTTCGCTGACTGAATCCGCTTCTTTGGTTCGAATCAATTCTTGCAAACAAAAATAAAAAAACCTGCTTAAAGAAAAGCAGGTTTTTCTTATTTTTGGCTCCGCGAGTAGGATTCGAACCTACGACCAATCGGTTAACAGCCGATTGCTCTACCGCTGAGCTATCGCGGAATAATCCTTGGAGGCCGAAACCGGAATCGAACCGATATCTAAGGATTTGCAGTCCTCTGCATAACCATTCTGCCATTCGGCCCCGAATGCGGTTTTTGTCTCTGAAGACAAAATTCTTATAACCTTAGTTTTTTTATGCGTCAATAAAAAAATTAAAAGTTTTTTCTTATTTGCTGCAAAAGGTGTTTTTATTGTATAAACATATCGTGAAAAGAGAGGGGTTATGGCCGGAATTTTGATTGAAAACGAACATGAAACAGCGCGCAAAAATATGCTGCTGGGGCAGTTAATCCCTAACCGGATTCACGATTCCGGCATGTTAAGGGCTATGGGATCCGTCGCCAGAGAATTATTTTTGCCGGATCGTTTGAAAAGCCGCGCTTATGCCGACGAATCCATTTATATTGATGCCCATACCGTTATGTTTTCACCCAGAATTTTAGCAAATCTGCTGCTGCTGGCGAATCTGCGGGACAGCGATTTCGTTTTGGACGTCAGATCGGCTACCGGTTATTCGGCGGCTGTTATGGCTAACATGACGCAGGCTGTTGTCGCTTTGGAAAGCGATGCGGGCATGTGCGAAACGGCTCAGCAGATTTTGATCGATTCCGAAATAGATAATGTGGCCGTATTAAACAGAAATCCCGATCAGGGATTTGCGTCTCAGGCGCCGTTTGACGTTATTTTTATTGAAGGCGTCATTCCTCAGATTCCCGAAACTCTGTTGGCTCAAATGGCTGAAAACGGCAGGCTGGTTTGTGTTGTGGCCAAAAATGATGAAACGACGGGAAAAGCCACCAAGGTTATAAAAAACAACGGCAGTCTGTCTTATATCACGGCGTTTGATTTGGATTTAAGCGGATTCGTCCGCCTTCCGTTTTATAAAAATTTTGTTTTTGAAGCGGTTTCTTAAATAATTGTTGATATTGAGTTGGAATTAACGTTAAAAAAGAATGTTTAAGAAAATTCCCAATTTTTTTAAGGGGGCGTATTGTGTCGAATCAATTGAAGTTAAAAAGAATCTTATCCGGAATATCTTTGTCCGCCGTTCTTTTAAGTACGACGGTGCAGGCTGAAACACTGGAAGAAGCTTTGGCCTATACGTATGTGGCTAACCCGACGATTCTTTCGCAAAGAGCGTATTTAAGATCGGTCTATGAAAAAATTACCCAGAGTTTTTCCGGATATAAGCCGACTTTGTCCGGTGAAGCTTCTTACGGGTATTCTTATACCAGAACAAAATCGTCCCCGGTTTTTGATGAAGAAGAAAGCATGCCGTTTTCTTTCGGTGTGAGTGCCGTACAACCCGTTTTTTCCGGATTCGGCACTTCGGCTTCGGTTAAGGCGGCAAAAGCGCAGTTTGAAGCCGAACGCGCAAATTTGCGTGATGTTGAACAATCGTCAATGATTAATGCGGTGGTGGCGTATACGGACGTTATCCGGGCTTTGGCCGTTTTAAAGCTGAACCAGAATAACGAAGCCGTCTTGCAGCGTCAGCTGGAATATACGCAGGATCGTTTCCGCGTCGGCGAATTGACAAAGACGGACGTCGCTCAGGCAGAAGCACGTCATGCCGGCGCCGTTGCCAGCCGTATTTCGGCGGAAGGGGACTTAAAAGTCGCTTATGCCGTTTATCAAAAAGTAATCGGTAAAATGCCCGATAAGATTTTTGAACCGGAAGTCCCGGCGGCAAAACTGCCGCAGACGCTGGACGACGCACTGGAAATTGCGTTAAAAAGCAACCCGGCGGTTCAATCTGCCGAAATGCAGGCGAAAAGCGCGCAGAATGCCATAGATGTCGCTCAGGCGGATTATTATCCTTCCGTTGATATTCAGGCTTCGTATAAAAACATGAAAGCCGGCGCCCACGGATCGTATAATCTGGGATATAGAACAGTGGATACGGGACGGGCCAGAGAAGAAGATTCTTCCGTTATGTTGGTTATGGACGTGCCGTTGTATCGCGCGGGCAATACGGCTTCAAAAGTACGCGAATCCAAATATATTGCCGGACAGGCCAGAATTAATATCAATGCCGTAAAACGCGATGTCGTGCGGGCGACGACGCAGGCTTGGGAAAACTATCAGTCAACGCAAGCTTCTTTGGCCTCTTTGGAAGAACAGGTAAAGGCTTCGGCTTTGGCGCTGGAAGGCGTTCGTTACGAAGAACAGGCCGGCACCCGGACGATTCTGGACGTTTTAAATGCGGAACAGGAACTGTTGGACGCCCGAGTCAGCGTGGTAACGGCAAAAAAGAACCTGATTGACGCTTCTTATCAGCTGATTGCTTCAATGGGGTTGATGACGCCGTCGGGGTTGGGGCTGGATATCGCCCGGTACCGTAAAAATCCGGTCGGAACAACCGAACAGGCGCAGACCGGGAAAAATCAGGCGAATCAATCGGGCGAATCGGAAAGCAAAGAGGGATAAGTTCTTAACCTGAAAAAGAAAATATCAGCTTGCTCCTTTTAAAGGAGATGTTATATTAAGCTGATGAACTAAGTTGTATGGACAGAAAATGACAGAACAAAACGAACCGTCTATGGAAGATATTCTTGCTTCTATCCGTAATATTCTGGCGGAAGACGAAGAAAGTAATCCTGAAAGGGCAAAAGATACCCCGGTTATGCAGGATATTGCCGAAATGCCGGTAAATACAGAGGCGCAGAAAAAAACAGAACCGGCGCGTTTTGATTCTGAACCGGAACAAATGCCGCGAGTAGCCGAAACTTTTCCGGAAAAACCGTCGGATCCGGTTGTAACCGAAACGCATGAGGACGTTGTGAAACTGACGGCGGATATGATTGTGCCGCAGCCGCAGACCGATGCGCAGGAAACGCCTGCCGCCGCTGATGACGATGATGACGATTTTACACCGGAGCCCGTTATTCCGCAGGAACCGATGAAGGAAGAAACCTTGACGGATTTAATCAAGGAAACGGCCGAACGCCGGCTGGAAGACGATGATTCTCTGTTGGCTGAACCGACGGTTGTCGCGGCGGCGGAATCTTTGGCGCATCTGCGCGATATCGCGTCTGAAAAGCGTCTGAGTCTGGGAAAAGGCGACATAACGATTGAAGCGATCGTGCGGGAAACGCTGAGGCCTTATCTGAAAGAATGGCTGGATGTTAATCTGCCGGATATTGTTGAACGGGTGGTAAAAAAGGAAATTGCCCACGTTATGGACAGGCTGGATTTGAAATAATCTGTTGTGTAGTTTTTATTTCCTCAAGCCTGAAAACAGCTTGAGGAATATTTTTTCATGAATATCAAAGAAGGTAAAGGAGGAACGGCGATGCTGGATAAAGTTTACAGCCCGGCCGCAGTTGAAGCTAAATGTTACGATAAATGGGAAAAGTCAGGGGCTTTTGCCTGTCACCCCGATTCGGATAAAGAACCGTACTGCATTATGATTCCGCCGCCGAATGTAACGGGAAACCTGCATATCGGACATGCTTTGACTTTTACCATTCAGGATTCTCTGATTCGCTATCAGCGTATGAAGGGCAAAGACGTTTTATGGCAGCCCGGCACGGATCATGCCGGTATTGCCACGCAGATGGTCGTTGAACGTCTGCTGGCCAAAGACGGCGTTTCCAGACATGATCTGGGACGTGAAAAGTTTATTGAAAAGGTCTGGGAATGGAAAGCCAAATCCGGCGGCCAGATCACCAATCAGCTGCGCCGTCTGGGGGCTTCTCTGGATTGGCCGCGCGAACGTTTTACAATGGACGAAGGACTTTGCCGCGCCGTGCGTCAGGAGTTTGTAACGCTGTATAAAGAAGGATTGGTTTACCGCGCGAAACGTTTGGTTAACTGGGATCCGTATCTGCAGACGGCGATTTCCGATCTGGAAGTCGAACAGCGCGAAGTCGTCGGCAAAATGTGGTACTTTAATTATCCCGTCGAAGGGGAAGAGGGACGCTTTGTGACGATTGCGACAACGCGTCCCGAAACGTTGTTCGGCGATACGGCCGTCGCCGTTTCCGATGAAGACGAACGTTATAAAGACATTATCGGCAAAAATGTCATTATTCCGATTTGCGGCCGTCCGATTCCCGTTGTTGCCGACGAACATGCCGACCCTGAAAAGGGAACGGGTGCCGTTAAAATTACGCCGGCGCATGATTTTAACGACTATGAGGTCGGCAAACGCCATAATCTGCCGATGATTAATATTTTAGACGCGACGGCGCATTTAAATGAAAACGTACCGGAAGCTTATCGGGGGCTGACGACGGCCGAAGCACGCGCCAAAGTGTTGGAAGATGTTAAAGCGGCCGGATTGTTTGTTAAAGAAGAAGACAATCCGATGACGATTCCTTACGGCGACCGTTCAGGTGTCGTGATTGAACCGTGGCTGACGGATCAGTGGTTTGTCGATGCGCCGAAACTGGCTGTTGAAGCGATTAAAGTCGTTGAAGACGGACGTATGCAATTTGTCCCGAAAGCGTGGGAAAAAACATATTTTGAATGGATGCGCAACATTCAGCCGTGGTGTGTTTCCCGCCAGCTGTGGTGGGGGCATCAGATTCCTGTCTGGTATGGTCCGGACGGCCATTTCTTTGTTGAAGAAAATGTTGATCTGGCTCAGGCCGAAGCCGACAAGTATTATGGAAAGCATGTTGAATTAAAACAGGATCCCGATGTGTTTGACACATGGTTTTCTTCGGGGATATGGCCTTTTTCCACTTTGGGCTGGCCTGATGAAACCGCGGAATTGAAACGGTATTATCCGACAAATGTTCTGGTGACGGGATTTGACATTATCTTTTTCTGGGTAGCCCGCATGGTGATGCTGGGATTGTTCTTTACAAAAGAGATTCCGTTTAAAACGGTTTATATTCATGCTTTGGTGCGTGACGAACAGGGCCGGAAAATGTCAAAATCAAAAGGAAACGTAATTGATCCTCTGATCTTGGCGGATAAATACGGCGTTGACGCCATGCGTTTTACTCTGGCGGCCATGGCGGCGCAGGGACGCGACGTTTTGATGAGCGAAAGCCGTGTCGAAGGATACCGCAATTTCGTTACAAAGCTGTGGAATGCGGCGCGTTTCTGTGAAATGAACGAATGCGTTCCGGTCAAAGGGTTTGATCCGAAAGCGGTCAAAGATCCGTTGAATAAATGGATCGTTTCCAAAGCGGCGCAGGCGCATGCGAAAGTAACGGCGGCGTTTAACGAATATAAATTTAACGAAGCGGCAAACGCGGCGTATCAATTTGTCTGGGGGACGTTCTGCGACTGGTATTTGGAATTTGCCAAGCCGTTGTTTTTCGGCAGTGACGAAGCGGTTAAGGCTGAAACGCGGGCGACGGCGGCCTGGGTGCTGGATCGTATTTTGATTATGCTGCACCCGATTATGCCTTTTGTGACCGAAGAGTTATGGGGCAGATTTGAACGCGATCAAATGCTGATCGTTACTCCGTGGGGAGATTTAGGCGATCTGACCGATTCCGCGGCGGAAGAGGATTTGGACTGGGTCGTGGATTTAATTGCCGCCATTCGTTCTTTGCGTTCGGAAATGAATATTGCGCCGTCGGCCAAAATCACGATGCTGCTGGGCAAGGCGTCGGAAACCGAACGTGCCCGTCTGGCAAAGTTCAACACGCTGATTAAGACGCTGGCTCGTTTGGAAAAAGCGGAAGTTTCCCTTTCTGCCGATGATGAAAAAGGAGCCGCACAGGCTGTTTTCGGTACGGCGGAAATTTTACTGCCTCTGGCCGGCGTGATTGATGTCACCAAAGAAACGGAACGTCTGAACAAGGAAAAGGCTAACTTGGAAAAGGTTATTTCTTCTTTGAACGGCCGTTTGAGTAATGAAGCTTTTATTGCCAAAGCCCCGGCCAATGTGATTGAAGAACAAAAAACGCGGCTGAGTGAAGCCAAAACTGCATTGGATAACGTCAACGGGGCTTTGCTGCGGCTGCGTTCCTTGTGATAACCGGAGGGGAAAAAGCATGAAAAAAACAGGGGTGTTTCTGATATTTTATCTGACTTTTGCGGGAAGTTTTCCTCTGACGGCTCAGGAATTGATAAAAGTCGAAACACCTTTGGCCGTTTTGGCCGGCGAACAAACGCCCGACGAAATGATGAAGGATTTCTTCCGATCTGAAGAAGCGAGGGTCTGCGGCGAACTGCGGTCTTTTGCCCGCAACCATATTTTCGCGGATAAGAAATTTATGGAAGCGGCTCAGAACCGCAGTACGCGCGATGTCGTCAGGGCGGCTTCAAAGTATGCGTCCGCTTTGGCCAAAGATTACGATACGGATTTCGTTTTTTATCACCCGAACACGCGTTTTTTTGTCCGTGTGAATGACAAAAATTATCGCGGCAGAATGCGATTGCCGGCAGATCTGGCGGATTCTTCCTCCTCTTGTTTTTGGGAAAGGCTTCCTTCGCAGGACGTTGTGTACAGCGTTTTGATGAAAATTGACGGTGAAAAAACGGGATATTTAAAAATATCCAAAAAATTAACCCGAATGGTGGGCAATATTCCGGACGCTTTGTCCCGGTTCGGTAAAGTGCGCGTTTACACGGCGCTGGATAAAACGGGGCTGAAAAAAATGGCCTGGTTTAAAATGCGCCGTCGTGAACCGGACAAAACAAGATATTCCGGTTGGTGCACAGCGGAAAATCTGGCTTTCCTGACATCAATCGGATCCGGAAAAACATTAAGCAAAAAACAGCAGAAAAAACTGTTGTCGCTGTCGGATCGGAATGATCATTTTATTTTGCCGGAAACGGATTTGTCCGGCGGTGCTTTGTCTTTGCTCGGGCTGGACGGACAGCGGCTGGGGGCCGTAGTCTATACGCTGGACACGTCAAAGCAAAAAGAACGGACTGAGCCGGTTGAAGAAAAAGAAGATCCCGCTGCGGAAGAAGAAGCGGAAAATATTTTATATCGTTTTTTTGATTGACGAATGTCTATCTGTTTTTACAGCGTTCCTTTTTTTAAAATACTGCAAAAAAGGGGGCGGACATGAAAATTTTTCTGAACGGATATGTGTTGGCTCTCGTATCTGTTTTCTTTTGGAGCTTTAACGTTTTAATCGCGCGTTATTTATCCGATCAGTTGACGCCGTTTCAGATCGCTTTCGGCCGCTGGTTTGTCGCAGCGGTTGTTTTGCTGCCGCTGACGACAAAATCCGTATGGAATAACAGAAAAACTTTACAGGTGCATAAAAAACATGTGTTTGTTTCCGCTCTGATTGCCGTCGTTTTGCAAAATACGATTGTTTATCAGGCCGGTCGAACCGCTTCCGTCATCAATATGGCGCTGCTGGGAACAATGGCGCCGATCTTTCTGGTGATTTTTTCAAAAATATTTTTACATACGGTCATTTCGGCAAAACAAATTATCGGATTCTGTATAGCTTTATTCGGCGTATTGATTATTGTTTCTAAAGGACAGCTGACGCATTTGCTGCATATTCCTTTGGTCCCGGGTGATTTCTGGATGCTGTTTATGACGGTTATATTCGGCGCTTACGGCGTATTGCAAACCCGGAAAATTGATGTGCCGGCACTGACTTTGCTGGGGGCGATGGTCTTTATAGGCGTTTTGATTTTAACGCCGGTTTTTCTGATAACGCTTTGGACAAATCCGATTCACCATTTAACTGTTGAAGCTGTTGTGATCGTTATTTATATGGGGTTATGTCCTTCTATTATTTCTTATTTATGTTGGGATATTTCTCTGGAGAAAATCGGAGCATTGAAAACGGGGTTGCTGTATTATCTGATGCCGGTTTTCAGCAGTATCGAGGCTTATTTTATTCTTGGTGAAAAAATATCGGCGGCTCAGTTGTCCGGCGGAATTTTGGTGATTACGGGCGTTTTTATTGCCGCTTATCATCATACGAAACATCAGGTGGCAATTCACAGAGTCTGATTTGATTTTGATTTTTCTGTTTTTTATACTTCTTTCGGTTATGGAAAGGAAAGAACAATGGAAACGGAATATCAAAAACAACGCCGCGGCGAATGGTTTGATGCAACCTGTGAGGAATTGTCCGGCTTTTATATCAAAGTGCAGCGTTTGTTAAAAGAATATAATGCCGCTGATGTTTTGGAAAAAGAAAAACGCCGGGCTCTGTTAAAAGAAATTGCGGGCTCTGTCGGTGAAAATGTGACGGTTACGCCGCCGTTATATTGCGATTACGGCTGTCATTTGTTTTTAGAAGACAACGTTTATATCAATACGGGCAGTGTATTTTTAGACGCCGGATATGTGCGTATCGGGCAGGGAAGTTTTATCGGTCCGAATGTTCAGTTTTATACGGTCAATCACCCGTTAGACGTTGAACAGCGCCGGAAAGGATTGGAAAAGGCGCAGCCGATTACGATTGGAAAAGACGTTTGGATCGGCGGGGCGGTTGTTATTTTGCCCGGGGTAACGATCGGGGACGGAAGTGTGATCGGGGCGGGCAGCGTCGTGGTCAAAGATATTCCCGCCGGTGTGATCGCTGCGGGAAATCCCTGTAAGATAATTAAAAAAATTGAATCATAAAGGCTTGACTTTGATTTCTGATATTGTATAGGTGAGGGCGGAAACAATAAAAAGTTTTGTAATCCTCATCGGAGGTTTCTGCAACCGGATAAGATGACTGGGTAAAACCAATCATTTTATCCGTTTTTTTTGTGTCAAAGGAAAGGATAAAAAATGGATTTAGGAACTGAAAAAGTTTCTGTTTTGTTCAGAAAATTGTTTTTCCCGACTTTGGCGGGAATGTTAAGTATGTGCGCTGTTACGGCGATTGACGGCGTTTTTGTCGGTCATGGCATCGGTGCACAGGGAATTGCCGCCGTTAATATTTGTATCCCGATTTTGATGCTGTTTACCGGACTTGGGCTGATGACCGGGATCGGCGGGTCGGTGATTGCTTCGGTTGCGTTGTCAAAAGGCAAAATAAAATATGCCCAGTTTAACGTAACGCAGTCAATACTGTTTGTTACGGCAGTTATGGTGTTTTTTGTCGCGCTGATTATGTTTTTTCCAGAAAGAACGGCTTATATACTGGGGGCATCTGATCATTTAATGCCGATGGTGAAAACGTATTTATTATGGTTTGCGCCGTCTTTGATTTTTCAAATGTGGGTGTCGGTGGCTTTGTTTATTATCAGATTGGACGGGGCTCCAAAATTGGCAATGTGGTGCAGTGTTATTGCCGCCGGTATTAACACATTTTTGGGGTGGCTGTTTATTTTTCCTTTCGGCTGGGGCATTATGGGAGCGGCTTTTGCTGCAACGGCCGGGCTGTTCGTCGGCGGGACGATTGCTGTTGTGTATCTGCTGTTTTACGCTAAAACGCTGCGATTTTATCCGGTTAAAATCGGATTACGCGGTTTTTATCTGTTCTGGGATAATATTGTCAGCCAATGCCGTATCGGGTCTTCCGCTTTGCTGGGGGAAGCGACAATGGCTGTTTTGATGTTTGCGGGTAATCATGTCTTTATGTTATATCTTGGTGATGACGGGGTAGGCGCGTTTGGTATTTGTTGTTACTATGCTCCGTTTGTTTTTATGGTCGGGAACGCCGTTGCTCAGTCGGCTCAACCGATTATCAGTTATAATTTCGGCATGAATAATTTACAAAGGGTTGCCGAATCCGAAAAAACAGCTTTGCTGGCCGCCATTGTCTGCGGAGTTGTCGTAACGGCTGTTTTTGTGTTGTTTCCTGAAACACTGGTCGGATTTTTCCTTGATCCGTCAACAACGGTTGCAAAATTGGCGATCAACGGATTTCCGTATTTTGCGGCAGGATTTTTATGTTTTATTCTGAACTTGACCGGAATCGGTTATTTTCAAAGCGTAGAACGGTTGAAACCTGCTGCTGTCTTTGCTCTTTTAAGGGGAGCAGTTCTGCTTTCAGCTGCATTTTATGTTATGCCGAAATTGTTGGGTACTGCCGGAATCTGGCTTTCGATGCCTGTTTCTGAAACGGTAACGGCTTTGATGATGGGGCTTTATTGTTTAATGAATAAAAGGCAAAAGGCGTAAAAAAAGGGGGCTTGTTACAAGTCCCTTTTTTATAACGTTATAATAGTTTAACCGGCTTTTTCCTCGGCTTTGCCGGCGTCTTCTTCCTCGTCATTTTTTTTCAGGAAAGCTTTGACTTTTTTAACGCGGAAACCGTCGATTTCCAGAATTTCAAAGCTGCATAAAGGACAATCGACAACATCACCGACTTTGGGTTTTCGCGCCAAAAGGCCGAAGACATATCCTCCGATCGTGTCTTCTTCATGTTCGTCCAGCGTGCGCAGCCCCATGTATTCCATTGCTTCGTCCAGCAACGTCATACCCAAAAACTCGAACGATCCGTCTTCCAGCCGTTTTTCGTAAACGTCGTCTGCCGTATCGTGTTCGTCCTGAATATCGCCGACCAGTTCTTCCAAAACGTCTTCCATCGAAATCAGACCGGAAGTACCGCCGTATTCGTCAATGACAATAGCCATGTGAATACGCCGTCTTTTCATTGTATGCAGGACTTCGGAAACGGAAAGGCTTTCGGGAACGAACAAAACTTCCCGCAGCATTTTGGTGATGTCTTTTTCATCTTCGTTCATCAAAATGTCGCGCAGATGAATCATGCCGACGATATTGTCTTTGTCTTCGTCGCAGACGGGATAGCGCGTATGGTTGCTTTGTTTTACGATGTCAAAGTTTTCTTCGTAAGTGTTTTCCAGATACAAACATTCCATATCCTGACGCGGAACCATGATTTCACGGGCGATTTTATCGGAAAAGTCAACGGCGTTTTTAATGATTTCGCTTTCCGTTTTGTCAATAATTCCACCGCGTTGGGAAGCCCCCGCGATTAACTTTATTTCTTCTTCGGAATGAACCAGGTCGCTGTCATGCGCCGGCTGAATACCGATCAGTTTCAGCGCAAGAGCGGCCAGATGATCGAAAATATAAATAATCGGACGGAAAATCTGAGCGAATAAATACAAAGGCCGTACAACCAGCATAACGGCTGTTTCCGTTTTCTGAATGGCGATGGATTTCGGCACCAGTTCCCCGAAAACAACATGCAACAGCGTGATGATCGTAAATGCGGTCGCGATACTGACGGAATGCATCAGGATCGGGTCGTCTTTTAACCAATGCCCGAACAATGGATCAATAATAACAGCCAGCGCCGGTTCCCCGATCCACCCCAAAGCCAGCGAAGCCAATGTAATTCCCAGCTGTGTCGCGCTGAGATAAGAATCCAGCGAAGAGGTGACTTTAATCGCCAGTTTTGCTTTTTTATTTCCGTGCGCTTCGATTTCTTCCAGTCGGGAGCGGCGGATTTTAACGATTGAAAATTCGGCGGCAACGAAAAAAGCGTTGATCGCCACAAAAACAAAAGCCGCAAAAAGTTTTAAAAATGTATATGACGAAGGAGAATCCATCTTTTCCTCTGGTTATATTGGAGATAAAAGGCAGCTTACCGGCGCGTGATCAGAGGCTTTCTGAGCACTGCGGGTTTCGCTGTCAACATCTGACGAAATCAGTTTATCCGCCCATACCGGCGATAAAAACAAATGATCAAGCAAAATACCGTTGTTTTTTTCCCATGCTCCGCCGCGGTAATCCCAGTACGAATATAATGTCCGTCCGTGCGGACCCGCCCGCCGCAAAGCGTTTGTCAGACCCGTGTAATAAAAGGCGCGGAAACGCTGTCTGACCGGCAGAACCGTAAAAGCCGTATTTTTAAACGCGGCCGGGTCGTAAACGTCGTCGTCATATTCGATAACATTGAAATCCCCGCCGATAATAAACGGATCGTCCTGTTCCGACAGTCGTGCGGCGTACGCAGCCAAAGCGTCCAGCCAGGCAAGTTTGTATTCCAGTTTACAGGTGCTGTCGGGATCCGTTGCGGGCGGTTCACCGTTCGGGACATAAACGCTGATCAGTCGCGTTTTTAAGGCAGGGCAGTACGCTTCGATGAAACGGGCCTGTTCGCCGTCATCGGGCGCCCCGGGCAGCGTATCCCGGATTTGTTCCAGCGGTTCTCTGGCCGCCAGAGCGACGCCGTTATAACTTTTCTGTCCTTTGGCCAAAGAATAATATCCCAAACTGCTTAATTCAAATGCCGGAAAGTTTTCCGTTTCCGTTTTGATTTCCTGCAACATGACGATATCCGGTTTTTTTTCTTGCAGATATGCCGTTAAAACCGGCAGCCGGGCTTTGACCGAATTAACGTTCCATGTCGATACGCGGACAGTCCTTTGTTCATTTTGAACAAAAGCGGACGGAGGCTTGGCGCAATTATGAGGATCATCGCTCATTTCTGGAAAAATAACCTTTGGTATTTTTTGTTTCTTATCTTTATACAGGAAAAAACAAAGCGAATCCACAGGAAAATAAACAAAGGAAAGGATTGTTTTTTCAGTAACTCTTTGTTTAAATAAAAAACGGTCGTCCGGGAATGAAAAATGAAGATCAGGCTGTTTTTTTGCATATGTTTATTGGGGTGTTTCGCCGGTCCTGTTTCGGCCGCGCAGAATATTCGCAGGGCTGTTCCGGTCGTCGTTTCGGACAATTCCGGTCGTACGGAAAAACCGGAAATGGTTGTTCAGCTTGATAACGGCCGGCCGGTTTATATTCACAAAAATAAAAAGTTTGACTGTTCCGGGGCCGTTAATCACGGCGGCGGGTGTACGCGCGTCGTTTTTTATGCGGCGATTAATGGAATAAAGCTGACGCCGGACGGAGCTGTCCGTGAAATCGGTTTGTTAATCGGATTAAAAGACGTTGAAGTGGAAATTTCGTCTGATTTGCAAAAAGGGTCCTGTCTGTTTGACGCGGTTTTAAAACATGAATTAACGCATTTGGCGCTGCACCGGCGGATTTTAACCCGGTTCGCGCCCGAAATCGCCAAAGCCGTTTTGGCTGTTGTCGAAGGCCTACCGCCGCCGCTGACGCAGGCGCAGATCAATAAAATAGACAAAGTGCTAAACGGGTTTGTTACCCGTATGATGGCCGAAGACAGGAAACAAAACGATCTGATGGATTCTCAGGACGCTTATCTGCATCTGCAAAACCAATGCCGGGAATAAAGTTATGACGCGGACGGTATTTTTTTGGTTGATTGTCTTTATCTGTCGTCCTGCTTTCGGCGTGCCGGACAACACGCTGATAGAAGTTAAATATCACCCGGGCGAAATTTATTATATTCATAACAAAACAGAAGTCCCTTGCGGTCCGAAAAAACCGGGAACCGTTATTTTGGGCTGCGCTCGTTCCGATAAAGACGTGGAAATGAAAATCAATATGGCGCAGCGTCATATCGTGATTAACGTTTTTGCAAAGAACAACGAAATCGAAATCCATTCGGATTTGCCCAAAGGATCCTGTCAGTACGAAGAAGTTTTAAAACATGAATTGACGCATATTGACCTGCATTCCGGCGCTTTGGGAACCGTTGTTCAAAAAGGAATGAACGATATCGTCGACGCGTTTAACGCAAGGTTTGAACAAAAAGATTATAACGGAGCCGCACAGGCCGCCGAGAAGAAATTTCACGAATTCGCGCAAACCTATTATGATGAAGACATGCGTCAAAATCAGGATTTTGACCGTGACGACGTTGACGCGATTATCCGCGCCTGTAAAATTCCTTTAAATGTCGAAGTCGTCTATAACCCGCCGGAAATAGAATATTCTTCCGAAGCTTGGATTGAATGTCCGTACAGAACGGGATATTGTCTGCAGACGTCTGCCGATGACTGCGACAAGCTTTCCTTTCTGAGCTGTACGGATTTTCGGCTGCAGAGCAGCGCCGAGTTTAAGCTTTATTTAGGCCGGCTTTCCGTCAAGATTGACGTTCCGTATTTTAAAATAAAAATACTGGACGATTTTTGCCGCAGTCCTGTGAATACGAGACGCTGGCGGATTACGAATTTTCATTGGTTGACGAGATTGAAAAGGCCGTTTACGATGTTGTTGATCATATCAAAATTGATTTGCAAAAGGCTTATGACGCGGCTTTGAACAGTCAATACGGCACGGTTGATCTGAACGCGGAAATTCATTTGATTGTGCAGGATTACCTGAAAACAATGAATTCAAAAATATCCGCTCTGAAACGCCAGGCCAAAACAATCACTCCGGCAGAGTTGAAAAGCAAATGCGCAAAGTAATTCAAATATTCTGTTTGATCTGTTTGCTGGCCGTCGCCGGCCTTGTTTCGTCCGAAGCTTTCGCCGCAAAACAGAAATACACCCGCCGGTATCAGAAAAAAAAGGTATATGTCCAAAAAAAGAATCCTTATTTCCAAAAACGGGATCTTCCCACCGCCAACGCATATCTGCAGGTAAACAGAAAAAAACCGTCCGTGCGGATAGGTTATGTTCCCGGACAGACTGTATTCAAAATAAATTCCGACAGCGTCGTCTGCAACGGAAATGACAGTCCCGGCTGTACGGTTTTTGCCGTTTCGTTTTCGGCGGCGGCTGACTGCGAAACTTCCGTTATTACTTTAAACGTTGCGGAAACGCAGCCTATGACGATCTCGATTTCTTCCGCGTATCAAAAGGGCTCATGCTTTTTTGATCAAATTCTGAAACACGAATTGTTACATGAGGCCGTTTTCAGAAAAGTATTGGATTCTTTTATCGAAAAAACGGCTCAGGATTTAATTCTGGCCTATGAAACCGGGCAGAATACGTCAAAAAGCTGTAAAGAAATTCAAAAACGAATTTCCGAAACGGCTCTGGCAGCCGATCAGTCGTTTGTTAAAATCGTTCGGGAAGAAAATGCAAAATTAGATTCCGAACAGGGCGGCCATATATATCATATGGACGTTTGCGAACGGGAACAAAATGAATAAATATGTTTCGGCTTTATTTCTTGTTTTGTGCTGTCTGCCGTGCGCGCCGGCCTTCGCCCGGCCTGAAGTGACGGTTATTCCGGTGAATACGCGGGTTGATTTTGAAACGTCCGAATCCGTGACGGACTGCGGCCCGCAGGCGGCGGGGTGCACTGTTCCCGTATCCTGTGTTCCCAGTATCAGGATAGACTGCGAAGCCGGGCATATCGTTCTGGATTTCAGCAAATTTGAATTTCTGGTTCAGATTATCAATCAGTACAAAAAAGGAACGCCGGAATTTGATCATATCTTAAAGCATGAATTAACGCATATCGCTTTGCGCAAAGGCGTTACGGAAAAATTTTATCAGCCGATTGCTTCGGCAGTTTTGCTGCGTTTTGAAAAATCACTGGCGGAAAAAAAACACTGTTTTCAGGTACAGTCAGATGTATACGATGTTTTTTACGATTATGTTTCCCGCATGATAGAAGAAGCGGATAAGCAGGACAATCTGATCGACGGTGAAGAAAATTATGCCTATCAATGGAAGCAGGTTGCGCAAAACAGGTTGAAAAATCATGCGGCGCCAAAACGATCCGCTCCGAAGGAAAAAGCGGCGGCCAAAGCTAAAGTCAGCCTGACAATGCTGGAAACAAAACGCAATTATAATATAACCGCGCCTGAAAATATTGCCGTTGACAGGTCGGGCAGGCCGTCCGCGGACGGGCAGGGAATTTTAAAAAATCTGGTGACGGGGGCTTCGCTGGAAGTTGACCGGGCGGCGGCGTTCGTTGATTGTCAGACCGGTAGGATCCGTTTGGAGCTGGGATATTCCGCAACGATTACTTTTAACGAAAAGCGCGGGACGTTTTTGTATGATTATTTGATGGACAGTTTATCCCGCCGGATTGCCGTGTTGGAGCGGCACGGTAAAAATGCGGCACCAAAAATCAAAGAAGACGCGGCTAAAGTATATGAGCGTCTGGCTGCCCGCAATGTTGCTTGTGAGGATATCCGTGCCCGGCTGAATAAAAGAATGATTGCTTACCGCCAAAAAGTATCCGAAGAAATAAGCCGACAGAACAGTGCTTTGGGCGACGCCGTTCCGTTATGGCGGCAATATTTTGAAAAAGACGCTAAAGCTTATGCCGATGCGCGACGTTTTTCTGTCCGGCCGCAAAAGGAAAAGTCCGATGTTTCTCAGAGGATTTCTTTAAATGAAAATGCGCTGTCCGTTCTGAAAAATCCGCCGGAAAGAAAGCGTCCTCAAACCGCGGAATCTGAAAAAATAAAACAGCCTTCCGTACCTCAAAACAAAATCGAAACGGCGGAAAATCATTCTGTCCCTACGGATAAAAAAATCGTTATGGGCGCGCAGGACAGGTATTATATTTCGATGATCAGATTTTTCTTTATCCGGGTAGCAGAAGAATTCAAGTTAAAGGAAAAATTTGATAACCTTTTGAAAAATATAAAAAATAGATATAATCAGCTGTTTTCCGAAAACAACGGTTCAATGCCCGCGGACACAAAAGCGGACGAAAATTCAAAATGAAATAGCTTTTTGATTTGGTTTTGTTATAATGCCTTGCAAATTTTTTATGTGCAGGTGTTTATGGTGTTAGCCCCTTACGCAACGCTGGCCGAAAAAACGCGCGGCAGGCTTTATCCCGAAAAAGAAGCCCCCTACCGGACGTGTTTTCAACGCGACAGGGACAGAATTATTCATTCAGAGGCTTTCCGCCGTCTGGAATCAAAAACGCAGGTGTTCGTCTATCATGAAGGAACCAGCTTGCGCACCCGTTTGACTCATTCGCTGGAAGTATCGCAGATTACCCGTTCTCTGTGCCGTATGCTGGGATTAAACCGGGATCTGGGGGAAGCGCTGGCTTTGGCGCATGATCTGGGGCATACGCCGTTCGGGCATGCCGGCGAAATGGCTTTGAACGAATGTATGCAGGATTACGGTGGTTTTGATCACAACGCTCATTCTTTAAAAATTGTGACAAAGCTGGAACAGAAGTATCCGCGTTTTGACGGGATTAACTTGTCATGGGAAACGTTGGAAGGGCTGGTAAAGCATAACGGGCCTTTGGTCGGGGCGGGGAAAAAGCCTCTGCCGTTGGAAATCGCGGAATATAATGCCGTGCAGGATCTGGAACTGGACGGTTTTCCGGGGGCCGAAGCGCAGATCGCTTCTTTGGCCGATGATATCGCTTATTCCAACCACGATACGGACGACGGGTTGAAAACGGGGCTGATTTCAGTGGAAGAAATGTCGCAGGTCGACTTTTTCAAACGGCATTATGATCAGGTGAAAAAAGAATATCCGACAGTGGAACATTCCAGAATTGTTGCCGAAACGGTGCGCCGCATGATTAACGACATGATTTTGGACGTTGCCGACACGTCGCGCAGGAATTTGCAGGAATTGCAGCCGCAGAGCGTTGAAGATATCCGTTCCTGCGGACGCGGCGTCATTGATTTTTCGGAAAATATGAAAGCGCAAATGCAAAGTCTGAAGGGTTTTTTGTTTCCGAACATGTACCGCCATTATAAAATCAACCGCATGACCAGCAAGGGGAAAAGAATTATCAAAGATTTGTTTTCTTTGCTGTTTGCCGAAAACAACATTTTACCGCCGCAGTGGCAGTCAAAAGCCCGCCTCTGCCCGCAGAACGCGGACGGGCAGAAACAAAAAGCCCGCCTGATCGCGGACTTTGTCGCCGGGCTGACGGACGCTTCCGCCATTGAACTGCATACGCGGCTTTTTGATCCGCAGGTGAGACTTTAATATGAATATTTTTACACAAATCAGAAACAATATTATCGAAACGCTGGAAGTATTGGAAAAATCAGGAAAAATCCCGTCCGGTTTAAATACGTCGCGGCTGGTTGCCGAACCGCCCAGAGATGCGGCGCACGGCGATGCGGCGACGAACGCGGCGATGATTCTGGCCGGGCAGGCCGGTATGAAGCCGCGCGAATTTGCTGAAATTCTGGCGGCAGAATTAAAAAATTTGCCGATCGTCGATCAGGTGGAAATCGCCGGACCGGGCTTTGTCAACCTGCGTTTGTCAAAGGCGTTCTGGGAAGGTTGTTTAAAGGATATTCTTGAAAAAGGAAATTCTTTCGGCGTTTCGGATATGGGAAAAGGGCAAAAGAAGAACGTCGAATTTGTTTCCGCCAATCCGACGGGGCCCATGCATATCGGACACAGCCGCGGGGCTGTTTTCGGCGACGCGCTGGCTTCTTTGCTGGAAAAGGCGGGATATGAAGTCACTCGTGAATATTATATTAACGACGCAGGCGCGCAGGTCGACGTGCTGGCCCGGTCCGTTTATCTGCGTTACCGGGAAGCTTTGGGCGAAGATATCGGAAAAATTCCTGAAGGGCTTTATCCCGGCGAATATCTGATTCCCGTCGGCAAAGAGCTGGCCGAAAAAGACGGCGAAAAATGGCTGAATAAGCCCGAAGAAGAATGGTTGGCTTATTTCCGCGGCTTTGCCATCAATAAAATGATGGATATGATTCGCAGTGATTTGGCGGCTTTGGGAATTACGTTTGACGTGTTTTCATCGGAACGCGCTCTGGTCGAATCAGGAAAAGTCGAAGAAGTGATCGAATTTCTGCGCGAAAAAGGGTTGATTTATGAAGGCGTTCTGGAACCGCCGAAAGGCAAACTGCCCGACGACTGGGAACCCAGACCGCAGACTTTGTTCAAAGCGACGCTGTTCGGCGACGACGTTGACCGCGCTTTGAAAAAATCGAACGGCTTCCAAACATATTTTGCGTCCGACATGGCGTATCATCTGGATAAATACCGGCGCGGTTTTGACGATATGATTGACGTCTGGGGTGCGGATCACGCGGGATATGTCAAGCGTATGATGGCCGCGGTCAAAGCTTTGACCGACGGAAAGGCAAAGCTGGACGTTAAACTGTGCCAGATGGTGAATCTGATGTGCAACGGCGAACCGATGAAAATGTCCAAACGGGCGGGGCGGTTCGTTACTTTGCGCGATATGGTGGACGCTGTGGGCAAAGACGTTATGCGTTTTATTATGCTGACGCGTAAAAACGACGCGCATTTGGATTTTGATGTCGAAAAAGTCAAAGAACAATCCAAAGACAACCCTGTTTTTTATGTTAATTACGCCTTTGCCCGCGCCTGTTCCGTTCGGCGCAGAGCCGGAGAGATGTTCCCCGAAAAGGATTTGAGCCTGCCGGCTTTGGCAAAAGCTGATTTTTCTTTGTTGACAGACGAAGCGGAAATCGCTTTAATCCGCCAGTTGGCAGAATTTCCGCGTCAGATTGAAATTGCCGCGGCTGCGCACGAACCGCATCGGATTGCTTATTATCTGAACGATACGGCCGCGGCGTTCCACGGTTTGTGGAACAAAGGACGGGACAATACGGAACTGCGTTTCCTGGAACAGGAAAAACCGGAACTGTCTTTGGCTCGTCTGGCGCTGGTTGAAGCCGCCGCAACAGTCATTCGGTCGGGGCTGGACGTTTTCGGCGTCATTCCCGCAGAGGAGATGTAAGTCATGCAAACGCAGGACACGGATACGTCGCAAGAGGATATCCTTTCTTCCTTTCGGGAAGAACGTCTGGAACAGCGTAAAAAAAAGCCGGCGATTTTAATCGGCGTATCAATCGGTATTGTCGTTGCCGTCAGTGTCGGGTGGCTGACTTTCGGCAAGTATGTTTCCGTTTATTACGGGGCTGATAACGGCGAACTGCCTGTTATCCGGGCCGATTCTTCGGCTGACGGCATGAAACCGGAAACTCCGGGCGGTATGGAAGTCCCCAATCGGGACAAGCTGGTTTATGAACGCCTGCGTCAAAGCAATGCGGAGTTGCCGGTTGAACGGCTATTGCCGGCGGCGGAAAAACCCGTTCGGCCTTCTGTCCAGCCAGACGATGAAAAGCGGCAGGCTGACCCGATCGGTGATCTGGCGGCGGATATCATCGCTCAGGATACCATGCCCGCCGCGGCCGTGATTTACGAAGAAGACGGCACACCTGTCGAAGTGATGTTCAGGGAAACGGAACCGGCGGCTGTTCCCGCGGAGCAGAAATCAGCAGAACGGCCGGTTGAACAGGCTGTGGCAAAACCCGCTGAAAAAACACCGGTGCCGGCCGTCGGGAAAAAAGATGAGCATTTTTACACGGTACAGCTGGTTTCCACGCGTTCGGACAGCGCGGCTGAAAGCGAATGGAAACGATTATCTAAAAAATTTAAGGAAATTATTGCCGACCAACCCCATTTTATATCAAAGACGGTCGTGGCAAGCGGTACTTTTTACCGTTTGCGTGTCGGGCGGTTTAAAAAGCATGAAGAGGCAAAGGCTTTGTGCGATCAATTGAAAGTGAAAAAACAGGAGTGTTTCGTTGTCAAATGAATATCCATCAGCCGTAATTTTCGGCTGTTCAGGTTTGGCTCTGACCGATGAAGAAAAAGAGTTTTTTGAACGGGTCAATCCGCTGGGATTTATTTTGTTTTCACGAAATATCGCGACGCCGGAACAGTTAAAAACGCTGGTACAGTCGCTGCGTGAAACGGTTGACCGTGACGATGCGCCGATTTTGATTGACCAGGAAGGCGGCCGCGTATCCCGGCTGAAATCGACATACTGGCAAAAATATCCGCCTGTACAGATTTTCGGCGATATGTATGAAAAAGGGGCTCTGGCCGCTTTAAAGGCTGCGCACGGCACCTCTCGGCTGATGGGGCGCGATTTGCGCGAAATCGGTATTAATGTTGATTGCGCGCCCGTTTTGGACGTTCCCGTCGAAGGATCAAACGATAAAATTCTGGGCGACAGAACATTTGCGCGCAACCCGCATACGGTCGGGGCGCTGGGGGCCGCTATTTGTGAAGGATTGCTGGAAGAAGGCGTTCTGCCCGTTGTCAAGCATATGCCCGGACACGGCCGCGCCCGTGTGGACAGTCATTTTGAACTGCCGGAAGTCGACGCGGATTTGGAAACGTTGAAAAAAACGGACTTTATGCCGTTTAAATATCTGGCTTCCGCTCCGTGGGGCATGACGGCTCATGTGCTGTATACGGCGATTGACGCACACAAACCGGCGTCGCTGTCGGAAAAAATCATTCAGGATATTATCCGCGATGAAATCGGGTTTAAAGGGTTTTTGATTTGCGATGATTTGTCCATGAAGGCTTTATCGGGAACGCTGTCGGATTTGACGACCGAAGCGTTGGCGGCCGGGTGTGACGCCGTGCTGCACTGCAACGGGGATATGGACGAAATGGATATGATCGCGTCGGCTGTTGAACCGTTGTCCGCCCGGGCGATGGAACGCTTTGTCCGCGGGCAGGAAATGCGGAAAAGAGCTGTCGAGCATGCGCCGGCTTTTGATTACGAAGCGACCAGATCCTGGCTGTTGGAAAAAACGGCCTGACCCGTATGAGCGCGTTTGATACGGTTTTGTCCTGCCTGGAATGGGGAATCCCCGTTGTTTTGGCAATCGTACTGCATGAAATAGCTCATGGGTGTGCGGCATTTTATTTCGGCGATACGACGGCGCGGGACAGCGGGCGGCTGTCTTTAAACCCTTTGCGTCATGTTGATCCCGTCGGGACGGTGATCTTTCCGCTGGTGTTGATTTTATCCCGGACGCCGTTTGTGTTCGGGTGGGCTAAACCGGTGCCCGTAGATTTCAGACGCCTGAAAAATCCGAAAAAAGATATGGTATGGGTCGCTTTGGCCGGACCGGCGATGAATTTCTTTCTGGCCTTTGCGGCTTTTGCCGTATTGAGTGTGTGTAAAAATGTTTTTCAGGTTGTTTTGTCCGAAAGCCTTTTAAATGTTTTGTTAAATACGATTGTCTTTAATTTTTCCGTTATGGTGTTTAACCTGATTCCCGTTTTGCCGATGGACGGCGGCAGAATTATTACGGGACTGCTGCCGTTTCCGTGGGCTGTCCGGTTCGCAAAAACAGAAAAATACGGTTTTGGCATTATTGCTTTGTTATTGATTTTTTTGCCTGTTTTGGGCAATTATATAGGGCGTGATTTTGATTTTATTTCACGTTTTCTGGCTTTTGCCGTTCAAAAAATGTTTGTTTTCTTTGCCGGATTTTTCGGCTTGACGCAAGGAGAAGAGATCATGAGCATCGGTTTTTTCCAGCTGCTGGTTATTTTGTTGATTATTTTGGTTTTGTTCGGCCGCGGCAAGCTGCCGGCTTTGGCCGAAGATCTGGGAAAGAGTGTCAGTTCTTTTAAAAAAGGATTAAGCGAAGACAAAGCAAAAGATCCTGAAGAAAAACAAGACGACACAGATCCGTCAAAGGACGCGTAACCCGTGTTCGGAATCAGTTCGGCAGAATTTGCGGTTATTTTGGTCATTGCTTTGCTGGTTGTCGGCCCGAAGCAGCTGCCGGAGGTTCTGCGGACGTTCGGGCGGGTTTACCGAAAGTTAAACCACTTTGTCAGAAAAGCGTCGCAAGTCGTTGACGATATTATGTATGACGCCGATAAAATTGCCGAAAAAACGGAAAAGGCCCTGATGCGGGATCAGCACGCTCCGGCGGCAGAAAAAAAGGATAAGACGGCTGATGACAAGTGATCTTTTACCGCCGGATTTATCCGGTGATGAAACGGAAAATACGCAAAACGTCATGACGTGGACGGGGCATTTGTCCGAACTGCGCGCCCGTTTGTTAAAGACGCTGTTGTTTTTTACGCTGGCTTTTCTTGCGCTGTATCCTTTTGCCGGACAAATTCTTGATTTACTGATGTTTCCTTTGGCGCAGGCCATGGAAAAAACGGGCGGTTCCCAGCGCGTTATTTTTACGGGGCTGGCGGAAGGATTTATTACGCATTTGAAACTGGCGGCTTTCGGCGCCGCCGTGTTGAGTTTTCCGTTCGCGGCGTTTCAAATCTGGCGTTTTATCATGCCCGGACTGTATCAAAATGAAAGAAATTTTATCCGTCCGGTCTTTATTGCTTCTCCGGTTTTATTTGTTTGCGGCGGGCTGTTTGTTTTTTTTGTTTTAACGCCGATAGCGTTTAAATTTCTGCTGTCTTTTCAGCAGCTGAGCGCGCCTGAAAACGCTTTGCCGGTCGTGTTGGAAGCAAGGCTGAGCGAATACTTGTCTTTTTTGATGAGTCTGATTTTGGCTTTCGGCGTCAGTTTTCAGCTGCCGGTCGTTTTGGTTGTTCTGGGGCGCCTGGGGATTATCAGCGCCCAAAACCTGAGGGATTTCCGCCGTTATGCGATTGTTTTTATTTTCGTCGCCGCCGCCGTTTTGACGCCGCCGGATATCGTCAGCCAGTTTGCTTTGGCTTTGCCTTTGCTTGTTTTGTATGAAAGCGCCGTTTGGTATATTCAATCCCTTGAAAAGAAAACGGATCGGGACTATAAGTAATTAAATTTTTTTCTTTAGGAGTCATCATGTACGACATTAAATGGATCAGGGAAAATCCCGAATTATTTGACAAAGGGCTGGAACGCCGCGGAATTCAGCCGCGTTCGGCCGAAATACTGGAATTGGATAAAAAATACCGCGCGGCGCAAACGGATCTGCAGGAAATGCAGTCCCGCCGCAATGATTTATCCCGTCAGGTCGCCGAAGTGAAAAAATCGGGCGGCGACGCTGACGTCCTGATGCATGAAGTCGGCGCTTTGAAACGCAGCATGGCCGACGCCGAAGAAGACGTCCGGTCTTTGTGCGAACAGATTGACGCTGTTTTGGAAACGCTGCCCAACAGGCCGGCTGACGATATTCCGGACGGATTGGACGATACGACAAACCGCGAAATCCGCCGCTGGGGCGAACCGCGCCGGTTTGAATTCAAGCCGTTGGAACATGATGAAATCGGCGCAAAGCTGGGTATGATGGATTTTGATCAGGCCGCTAAGGTTTCCGGCGCCCGGTTCGTTTACCTGATGGGCGATCTGGCGCGTCTGGAACGGGCTTTGGCGCAGTACATGCTTGATCTGCATCGCGAAAAACACGGCTATACCGAAATGGAAGTGCCGCTGATGGTGAACAGCAGCGCGGTTTACGGAACGGCTCAGCTGCCGAAGTTTGCCGAAGATTTGTATCGCACGACGGACGATTATTGGCTGATCCCGACGGCGGAAGTCAGCTTGACAAACTTTGTTGCGGGCAAGTCTTTGGACGAAGAGGCTCTGCCGCTGCGCCTGACGGCTTTAACCCCGTGTTTTCGTTCCGAAGCCGGAGCGGCCGGAAAAGACACGCGCGGCATGATCCGTCAGCATCAGTTTTACAAAGTCGAAATGGTTTCCATTACGACGCCGGAAAAATCCTGGGAAGAACATGAACACATGACGAATTGCGCCGAAGACGTCCTGAAAGGATTAAATCTGCCGTATCGTGTCATGTGCCTGTCCGCGGGCGATATGGGCTTTTCTTCGCGCAAAACGCACGATCTGGAAGTTTGGATGCCAGGGCAGAATAAATACCGTGAAATTTCCAGCGTTTCAAACTGTTGGGATTTCCAGGCGCGCCGTATGGACGCCCGCTGTAAAACGAAAACGCAGAAAGGAACCCGTTTCGTCCATACGCTGAACGGTTCCGGCGTTGCGGTCGGCCGCGCGATGATCGCCGTTATGGAAAATTATCAGCAGGCGGACGGTTCTGTCGTTATTCCCGACGCGTTGCAGAAATATATGGGCGGGCAGACGGTTATTTCCGCGAAAAAATAAAGGTTGAAAAATTGACGGGCAGTTTGGAACAGGCCAGAATCCTGATTAGCAACGACGACGGCATTGATGCGGAAGGGATTCGTATACTGGAACAGGCTGCCCGCCGTTTGTCCGGCGACGTGTGGGTCGTCGCTCCGGCAGGCGAGCAAAGCGGCAAAGCTCATTCTTTTACGGCGAAAGGGACGTTAAATGCTTTGCGGCGTGACGAACGGCATTTTACCGTTGACGGTACGCCGACGGATTGCCTGCTGTTTGCCTGCAACGTATTATTCAAAGACCGCAGGCCCGATTTTGTTTTTTCAGGCGTAAATCACGGCGCCAATCTGGGATTCGACGTCGTTTATTCGGGAACGGCCGGCGCGGCGATAGAAGGAGCTTTACAGGGAATCAAATCTTTTGCTTTCAGCCTGTCCGGCGCCAAACACGGTTCTGAATTCTGGCCCGACGTTTTAAAAATGATTCCCGAAATTGTTCAAAAGGCCGCTTTTATTCCGTGGAAGCCGCGTTTGTTTTTAAATGTTAACTTTCCTGAATGCGCGGCGGAAGATATCGCCGGGGTTAAAATTACTTCTTTAAGTTCCCGGAAAATCGGCGACGCGGTTGAGATCGCCGAACAAAAGGAAAACGGCTGGCGTTTTAATATCGGTTATGCCCGTAACGGTCGGATCGAACCGCAATCCGACACGCAGGCCGTTTCTGACGGCTTTGTTTCCGTAACGCCGGTTTGTCTGGATATGACGGACAAAACGCAGCTGCCGTATTTCAAAGCTATTTATTCATAGCCAGCCAATGCTGCTGGGCCGCCAGCAAAGGATAGGACGCTCCGCCGCTTTGCAGTGCGCGGACGGTTAAAGAATACGCGTCTTCGTATTTTTCCATGGCAATGGCGACAGAAGCTTCGGCGGCCAGAGCTTCCCAGCTGCCCGGCATTTTTTGCTTCAAGGCGTCTGCCAATTGTCCGGCAATATCAATCAATCCGGCCAGCGCCAAAACGCGGATCATGCGGTAATGATTGACCGGCGCTGTGAAAAGAGTGTCGCCGGCAAAGCGGACGGACAAAGCGTCAATCAGGCGGACGGCTTGTTCATATTGTTTTTTTTCCGCCAGCATTTCCGCGGCCAGCATATATGTTTCCGCGGCTGAAAAATCCGGCTGTCTGCCGTGGATCGTTTCCAACAGATTTTCGGCCTCGTCGTTTTTGTTCTCGGCCGTCATGCATGCCGCCAGATATGCGCCGACGGGCAAGTCCGTTTTTCCCGATCCGTCAAAAGCTTTTTGAAAAAAGGATTCCGCTTCCCGCGCTTTTCCCTGCAGAAGCAGGCATAATCCCGCTTGTGCCGCGGCGATCAGGCAATTCGGATCTATTGCCAGACATTCTTTTAAAACGGCGACGGTTTCGGGTAATTTAAAATGTTTTTTTAACAGACGCGCCTGATTAAGCTTTTCAGTCAGTTTTTCATTCATAATCAATCCTCTAACTTTGTGCGCAAGAAAACCATAAAAGCTTTTTCGTCGTAAGGCGGGTCGAATCTGTCCAAAGCTTCGTCGATCGCTTTGTTGATTTCACGTTCGGTTGCGTTGTCGTACAGCATTTTCAGTCGGCTGACCAGTTTTTCCCGTTTGTCGGCGTCTGCCGGAAAAAAAGCTGTATTTGTTGTTTCCTGTTTTTGTTCGATTTTCTGTCGGGCTTCTTCCAACCAAGACATATTTTCCTCCTTACGGCGTTAATTCCATGCCGGTATAGTAGCATTCCCGCGTATCAATGTTTCTTGCTTTGATTTCATTCAAAGCCGCTTCACGGATATATTCGTGGCGCCAGTTTTTTGTTCCCTGACACAAATCTTCCAGCGGCGCGCTTGCCGCCCATTCGCGGGCTTCGACGGGCAGGGCGTAGGCTTTTTCGTAAAAATGGTGTTTTTCCGGCTGTGAGGCGGCGTGCAGATGCATACACCCTGCCGGAATGACAAGCAAAAATAACGACAGTATTTTTTTCATGACAGATCTCCGAAAGGAAGGATAACGCGGTCTAAAACCCCCTGCATGGCGGATAAAGCCATACCGAAATTTGTTACGGAAACGCCGCTGCGGACACATTCGTTTAAACGGCGCAACGTTTCCAAACGCGACAGCATGCACCCGCCGCAGTGAATAACCAGATCAAACCGGTTCAGATCCGCCGGGAAATCACTGCCGGCCGCCCATTCAAAATGAATGTTTTTGTTTAATGTTTTTTTGATTAATGCCGGCATTTTTACCCGGGCGATATCATCGTCCTGAACATGATGAGAACACGCTTCGGCAATCAAAATTTTGCTGTTGTCAGGCAGACTTTGCAGTCGTTTTGCTCCGTCATACAAGATCTTCAAATCTCCCTTATAGCGGGCAAAAAGCGTCGAAAAAGTCGTTAAGGCGATTTCCGGCGGCACAACGGCGGCAACCGGTCGGATTAATTGAGAATCCGTAATGACCAAAGCCGGGGGCGTATTTAAATCGGACAAGATTTTTAAAAATTCCTGATCATTCTGGATAACGTAAGCATAAGCATGTGCGTCCAAAATATCGCGGATAACCTGAACCTGCGGCAGGATCAGGCGGCCTTTCGGGGCGGAAGAGTCAATCGGGGCGATGCAGACGACCGTCTGCCCTTGCGCGATCAGATCTCGGACCAGAGCCGGAGCGTTTTTTAAATGTTCCGGAACGATTTTTTTGATTTGCGCTTTTAATTCTTCTATGTTGTCGCCGTTTGCGGCGCTGACGCGGATTGACGGGCAGGGCAGAGTGTTGTCAATGACTGCGGTGGCTTTATCGCTTTTGTTCAGTACCAAAATAAACGGAATTTTCAGATTATTCAGCGTGTCCGCCAGTGATTTTTCATATTCCCCCATGCCGGTTTCGTCGGTTACCAGCAGGGCGATATCGACTTTATTCATGATTTTTCGCGTCGCGGCCGTTCTTAATTCGCCGACCGTTCCCGTATCGTCAATGCCCGCGGTGTCAAAAAAAGTGACTGGTCCGACCGGAATCAATTCGTAAATTTTTGACACGGCGTCGGTCGTCGTTCCCGCCATGTCGGATACAATGGATACCTGCTGGCCGCACAATGCGTTTAATAAAGACGATTTGCCGACGTTTCGTCTGCCGAATAAACCGATGTTCAGCCGTTCGCCGCGCGGCGCTGTCTGCGTCATGGGATACTCCTTTGCAAAAGAATCGTTTTTTTCTTTTATTCTTATACCTTTTTTTAGCTTTTATCTGAAAAAATATTTTCAGATAAATGGTTCTTTTTTTCTGGGGTATCAACGGATTTGGCCAAAAGAAAAAATATAAAAGTTCTTTGTTTTCCGCTGCTTGCCGCGCTTTTTTTTATTGCGCCGCACAAAAAAGCCGCGGCAGATTCTTTTTTAAATCCGGCGGATAATTCTTATTCCCTGAAAAAAGTGTTTACCAGGCCTTTGCTGCAAAGCGTGCCGATCCCGCAGGTCTGGCAGACGGATTCGAAGTCTGAAAAATTCCGTCGCGCCTGGCTGGACGCTTTGACGCCGCAGACGTCGGCCGAACGTCAAATGCGGGCTTTGTCGTGGCAGCTTTGGGTTCGGGACGGTTTGTACGATTTTAAAAAAACGGCCGAAGATGACCCCGCCGGGGATTGGAGCGCAGTCGCGCGGATTTTAAATGATCTGGTCCCGATCGTCGAACAGGCGGAGAGTAATGCCGTGTTCGGCTCGGACAGACAGGACGATTTGTATATGCGTTCTCAAATACGGCGGGCCGCAGGAGAAACGGACAAGCTGGCCGGCGGATTGTTTGATTTTCAGGCTTTTTTGACTTCGTTGAACGAAACGGCCCGGACGGATATGGAGCTGATGCGGCTGGACGCTTTGATGCATGCGGCGGATCGTAAAACGGATAAAGTATTTGCCGCAATCGGCCGTTCTTTGCTGTCGGAAAGCGTGTTGAAAAAAGCGCAGGACATTTATTCCCCTGAAACGCAGCAGATTCAGGGATTAAAGGAAACTGACGACGTTTTGGCGGCTTTGCTGATTAACGATATGATGGATCTGTCAACAGGGGTGGTTATGTTGTCCGGCGACGATGTGTTTCCGGATCAACCCGTTGAAAAGACAAGACGTTCGTCCTCTTTACTTGACAGAGTTAAAAAAACTGATCAAATTCACAAAGGCGATCCCGTTTCCCGAAGAAAGGCTTTTTTCAAGCGGTTGGAAAATTTTTTAAAAGGCGATAAGGCTAAGGACGTAAAATGAAAAAAAAGTTATCTCACACCTTTTTAACGCAAAAAAAAGTCTGGAAAAGAACGTCCTTTTTAACGGCGTCCGCCGCGGCTTTGCTGATTGCCGCCTGTACGGTCAGACCGGAACCGATCAGCGACTGGGAACGCGCCGTCCGTGTCGATCAGGATATCCAGGAAATGTTTCAGGATCAGCGTTCAAACAGAATCGCAAAGCCGCTGACCTTATATGACGCTATGGCGCGCGCTTTGAAATATAATCTGAACGCGCGTTTGAAAATGATGCAGACGGCTTTGGCCGCAAAGCAGTATAATATAACGTCTTTGGATATGCTGCCGCAGGTTTCGGCCGGCGCCGGGTATTCCGCCCGCAGCAATTATGAAGCCGTCGTTTCAAAGTCAATGCAAAACGGCGTGATGTCGCCTGACGCCAAAGCGTACAGCGCAAAAACGCACGGATTTGCCGATGCGCGCATCAGTTGGAATGTGTTGGATTTTGGCGTCAGTTATTATCAGGCAAAGCAGGACGCCAACAATATTCTGATTGCCAAAGAACAGCGGCGCAAACAGGTTCAAGCTTTGCTGCAGGACGTTCGGGCGGCTTATTGGCGGGCTTTGGCCGCGGAACGGTTGTCGCCGCAAATTGATGACTTAATGGAAGAAGCGACTTTCGTTCTGGAAAACCTGCGGGCGATGGAGCAGGAAAAACGGGCTGATTCTTCCGTCCTTCTGAATTATCAGATGGGATTGATGGAAACAATGCGCGATTTAAGCGAAATGAAAAAAGAACTGATGCTGTCGCGTGAAACTCTGGCCGGACTGATGAATTTAAAACCGGGAACCCGTTATCGGCTGGTCGGAGCCGAAAACGGAAATTTCACCTTGCCTGAAATCAGAGCCGGTCTGGACCGGCTGGAATGGTTGGCATTGATGAATCGTCCGGAACTGCGCGCAGAGGACTATAAACTGCAAAACACGCGTCTGGCTGCTAAAAAAGCGTTGTTAAAGCTGTTGCCCGGTTTGAACGTTTCCATGTCGGCCAATTATGACAGCGATGATTTCCTGTCAAATAATTCATGGCTGCAGGCTGCTGCCCAGCTGGGCTGGAATTTGTTGAATCCGGCGCGTATGCAGCAGACTCTGGCTTACGGCGAAGTCAAAGAGGCCGTCGATAATCTGAACCGGCAAGTCATTGCCATGACGGTTCTGACGCAGACGCATATCGGTTGGGGACGTTATCAGGGGGCAAAGGAAACTTACCAGCTCAGCGTTGAAATTTCGGACGTGGCGCAAAAATTGGCGCAGCAAGCTTCTGAAAACACGAAAACAGACGTTTTGGCCGAAGCGGAAAAAATTTCTTCCGCAGCCAGAGCTTTGTTCGCCCAGTTAAGAACGGCAATGAATTTTGCCGAACTGCAGGACGCGACGGGATCTGTTTTTGTCACTTTGGGGCTGGATCCGCTGCCTGAAGATTTTGCGTCCAACGATCTGGGAACGATTTCCAGAGCTTTGGAACGCGTGATGACGGCTTGGGATATGGGGCGGTTTACAAACGAAGATTATCCGCGTCTGCCGCCGGTTCCGATGCACCGTCCGCCGGTTTATATCAATGCTAAACTGCCGATGCAGAAAGTCACCGAAGACAACCGCTTTATCATGACGATTCCGCCGACGACGTTCGCCGAAGCCGATCTGGGACATCAGGTCAGTTATACGGCAACGATGCGCGACGGAAAACCGCTGTTGCCGTGGCTGTTCTTTGATTCTAAGACGATTACGCTGTCCGGCAAGCCGCCCGCCACATCGGAAGGGATTTATGAAATCAAAGTTACTGCCCGTAATCGCAGAAAGATGAGTGCGTATATCTTTATTACCGTACAGGTTATGCGCGGCTATAAAACGATTTTGGATATCCGAGGGGCCGAACCGGATTCGCGGGTAACGGTCATTCAGCGCTGCGACGGTTCCGAAGAATGTAAAGATTATCAAAACGTCCGGCAGATTGACATGTTCCCGGAACGGGTCAGCGTCGCGCCTTTGCCTATGCCGAAAAAAGAAAAGAAAAAATAAAATAAAAGCCCCTGAAAAGGGGCTTTTTAAGTAAAAGTTTTTCTGCGGAGAAATTTTTCTTTAACGGCCTTTCGCCGTTTTTAATTTGGCAATGTCGGCAACGCTGATTGTCTTGCTGCCGTTGCTGCGTTGGTCGACCGTCTGGTATGACCGCGGGCCGACGATCAGCAGTTCCGCTTTGACTGATTTCGGATTTTGTTTATACATTTCGTATTCTTTGGCTGACAGCGGCATGGCAATATAATAAGTCAGTTTTGTTCCCGGCTGTTCGGGCAGGGGGCCGTTGCGTTCTTCCATCGCCGCGTGCACATTGGCGTGAATGTCGCGCCCCGTCGCGTTGGGCAGAGGCATCATACAGCGCCAGTCATGTATGGAAGTTAATTTTTCATCGCCGAATTGAACGGCTCCGTCCTTAAAAGAACCGCTGATCGCGCGGGGAAACAAATGATGATAATTATAACCACCGGGGGTTCTGCCTTTGCCGATGATTGCGATGGATCTGTCGTCCAGGCCGGCCTGACGCAAACGGGAAATGCCTTCTTCATTCGGCGTTCCGTCGGGGTTATGGACGGTATCTTTTAACAACTGTTCGCGCAGCTGTTTGTATTCCTCGTAAACGGCTCTGTTTTCCTGAACGGACAAACGAATGCCTTTAACGGGAACCCATTTGAATACGACTTCCTGATTTTGGGCGTTGTTGTTTTGAAAAGGTCTGTTGCCTTTACCTTTACGTTTTGCGTGAATGTATTCCATTATTTTTCCCCCATGCGGACAATAATAAGCAGTATGAAGCAAAAACAGATTTTGTCTAGAAAAAAATCCTTATAAGAAAAGATTTTTTTGATAAATAGACAAAAAAAGACCGGTCGAAAGGCCGGTCTTTGCATCTATTCTTTTAAACAGCGGTTGACTTCTTCGGTTACTTTTTTTGCGTCTCCCAGAAGCATCATCGTATTCGGGGCGTAAAAGACCGGGTTGTCTATGCCGGCGTAACCGAAGCCTTTTAAAGAACGTTTAACGACAATAATATGTCGCGCCTTTTCCACGTCCAGAACGGGCATGCCGAAAATCGGGCTGGCGGAATCCGTTTTTGCCAGAGGATTCGTTACATCGTTAGCGCCGATAATATAAACGACGTCCGTGTCGGCAAAGGCGGAATTAATGTCTTCCAGTTCAAAAACGTCTTCATAGGGAATTTTTGCTTCGGCCAGCAGGACGTTCATGTGTCCCGGCATGCGGCCGGCAACGGGGTGAATGGCATATTTAACGTCTATGCCGTCTTTTTTCAGCAAAGCCGCCATTTCTTCCAAAGCGAACTGCGACTGCGCGACGGCCATGCCGTATCCCGGCACAATAATGACCTTCTGCGCGTTTTTCAAAAGGACGGCCGCGTCTTCCGCCGAACCGAGGTTAGCCGTTTTTTCATCGGCAAAGCTTTCTTGTCCCGAACCGCTTGATCCCGATCCGCCGAACAACACGTTGAAAATCGACCGGTTCATCGCTTTGCACATAATGTAGGACAGGATCGCCCCCGACGATCCGACCAGAGCTCCCGTAATTACCAGCAGGCTGTTTCTTAGCGTAAAGCCGATACCCGCCGCCGCCCAGCCGGAATAGGAGTTCAGCATGGAAATAACAACCGGCATATCCGCGCCGCCGACCGGCAAAATCAATAAAAAGCCCAGAACAAAAGACAAAATCGTTAATGTAAAAAACGACAGTCCGGACTCTGTTTTTGTAAAATGAACCACCAGAATGATAAGAACGGCCGCCAGCAGAGCATTTAGCAAAGTCTGCCCTTTAAAGCGCAGCGGTCTGCCCGATAAAATTCCCTGCAGTTTGGCAAAGGCAATAACCGACCCTGAAAAAGTGACCGCCCCGATTGCGACGCCTAAAGACATTTCGATCAAACTGGATACGGCGATATGCCCCGGCGATCCGATGCCGTACGCCGCCGGGGATAAAAAGGACGCCCAGGCGACAAACACGGCCGCCAGTCCGACGAGGCTGTGAAACGCCGCAACCAGCTGGGGCAGGGCGGTCATGGCGATGCGTTTCGCGATCAACAATCCGATTACCGCGCCGGCGGCTATGGCGGCGATAATAAATCCGTAAGACGAAACGTCCGGCAGAGATAAAGTCGCCGCAACGGCAATGATCATGCCGCAGATACCCAATATATTTCCTTTTATGGCCGTTTTGGGCGAAGACAATCCGCGTAAAGAAAGAATAAAGCAGACGGCCGATATCAGATAAAGAAGTGCGCTGTTTGTTGCTGTCATGGACTTATCCTTTCTTCTTTTTAAACAAAGAAAGCATTCTTTCCGTTACGGCAAAGCCGCCGAATATATTGATTGAAGCCAGTAAAACCGCCAGAAATCCCAAAAATTTAGCGGCGGAAAAACCGTCCGGTCCGGCCGCGATCAGCGCGCCGACGATAATGACCGAAGAAATCGCGTTTGTAACGGACATTAACGGCGAATGCAGTGCCGGCGTGACTTTCCAAATAATGTAATAACCGACGAAACAGGCCAGAATAAAAACAGTCAGCAGAAAAACAAAATCATTGCCGTCGGACGGCGCCGCGGCCAATACCTGTTCGGTTAAATCGCGCAGGTGTACGCGGGCGTTTTCCAGCTGCCGCGTCGCTTGCGTCACGCTTTGCGCAACAGAATTCAGCTCGTCTGAAAGTTGTTCTGATAAAATAACGGCTTTGTCAGACATCATCATTCTCCTTTAATAAAACTTCCCCGTTCCGGGCAACGCAGGACGCGCGGTAAATTTCATCGTCAAAGTCGATTTTCAGTTTAAGAGTTTCTTTATCAATCAGCGGTACAATAAAATTATACAGATTTTTGGCAAACAGAGGACTGGCCGAAGCGCTGAGTCTGGAGGCGGCGTTTGACTGCCCTAAAACCGTTATGCCGTAAAGGTTTTCCGTTTTTCCATAAAGTGTTCCGTAACAGTTTCCACCTTGTTCGGCGGCCAAGTCAAAAACGACGCTTCCTTCTTTCATGGATTGCAGCATGTCCCGTGTTATCAGAAGCGGAGCTTTTTTTCCGGGGATCAAGGCGGTCGTGATCACAATATCCGTTTTCGGCAATATATCGGCCAGAGCTTTTTCCTGATTTTTTTTCGACTGTTCGTCAAGCTCTTTGGCGTAACCTCCGGTTGTTTCCGTTTGTTTGATTTGTTCGATTTCCAGAAAATTCGCCCCCAGTGATTCGACCTGTTCTTTTACGGCGGGGCGGACGTCAAAAGCCGTGACGACGGCCCCCAGACGTTTGGCCGTTGCGATGGCTTGCAGACCGGCGACGCCCGCACCCAAAACCAACACCTGCGCCGGCGAAATCATACCCGCCGCCGTCATCATCATCGGTACGGCGCGTTTGTAAGCGTCAACGGCGTCTATAACCGCTTTGTATCCGGCCAGATTGCTTTGGGACGACAAAACGTCCATGTTCTGCGCGCGTGAAATGCGAGGCAGCAGTTCCATTGCAAAACAGGTCAATTCAGCTTTTGCAACGGCTTTTAAAGTTTCGGAATCCGTCCGCGCGTTCATCAGGCAGACCAGACAGGCTCCTTTGGGCAGAGATTTAATTTCCTCTGCCGACGGCGGCTGTATTTTTAATATAACGTCCGCTTTTTCTGTTGTCGTATGAAAATCGGCGGCCGTTTCGGCGCCGGCCGTCAGAAATTGGTCGTCTGAAATGTCAGACGCGACCCCGGCGCCTGTCTGAACGACAACGGATATTCCTTCCCGTGTCAGTTTCTTTACTGTTTCGGGCGACGCGGCAACGCGAAATTCGCCGTCTGCGGATTCTTTGGGAATAGCAATTTTCATAGAAGGCCGTCTCCTTTAACCGAATAACGAGGCGGTACTTCTGTACCTGATTTATGCCGGAGATTCTGCTACGGCAATATTATTTTGTCTTTCCTTGCTGGAACGCAGGGCATTAAACGCGCGCAGCAAAACCGAATCGATCGTTTCGTCCGTTTCCGCACGTGTGGCGATGCTGATGCTGGTCGTTACGGTGATTTTAACTTTGTCAACCATTAAATCGGACCGCATTACTTCGTCACGAATACGCTCGGCGACAATTTTAGCCCCTTCCAGCGGCGTTTCCGGCAGCAGTATCGCGAATTCAATATCCGCCAGTCTGCCCAGGTAATCAGAATCCCTGATCGAATTCTGACAGGCCGTAACGGCGACCCGGATCGCTTCGTCGCCAAAAGCCGATCCGTGTTCGCTGTTCAAAGCTTCAAACCGGTCGATCGTCATTAAAAGAACGGACAAATTCCGTTTATAACGGCGGGCGCGTTTCATTTCTTTGGCGCCGTCGTCCAAAAACTGCCGTCTGTTCAATACGCCCGTTACGGGATCAATCACCGTCATTTGACGCAGTTCGTCTTCCATTTGTTTGCGCGGCGTAATGTCAAAACCGACGGACCGTATTTCCGCCGGCGTTCCGTCCGGGCCGTATACAATCCGGTTTGTCCATGAAATCCAAATTCTTCTGCCGTCTTTGCAGATATTTTCGTTTTCATTGTCAACGTACAGACGCGGATTGTTTTTAATGCGTTCCACCAGATTCGTTAACGTCTGGCCGTGAGAATCCTTTGTCGGGACGATTGTGCCGATAATATTTTTGCCGATCAGTTCGTTTTTGTCGTCATAACCGTAAAGTTCACAGGCGTAATCGTTAACGGAAATGATGTTACCGTCTTTGTCCAGGCAAAGAAATAAGCTTTTAGTATTAGGGGAAGAATAAGGATCAAACTGGCGGTGTTTTTCTTTTTTCATGTCTTCCAGTTCTTTTTGCGCGGAAATCAAAGCGTTCTGCAATTCGACGACTTTGTTTTTCAAGGCGGCCTTTCGGGTGCGGCAGCAGGAAAAACGCCACAGCAGGTAAAGCAAAGATGCAAATAACGCAACGCATAAAATGACGGGCGCGGACGTCAGGTAAAACGGCTGATCAGCGGCCCCCGCGGGCAAAGGCAGCGTCTGGGCTGCAAAAACGGTTGATATCGGCATTCAACCCCCTTTCTTTTTTTATCTTATTGAATTTTATCATTTTTTATTTTGTTTCTGCAATCAGTTTTTAAAGAAAAAATATTTTAACAAAATCCTTAGAAGCGTACAGCTAAAAAGAGGTATTTCATTCTTATGTTAAAAGTTATATAAAGCAAAATGCGAAAAAAGATTGTATATAAGCTGTGGATTAGGCTATCTTCAGCCGGGTTGGAGGAAAATTGATGAGTCAGGATAAAGTTTCAGCTTTGGACGCCGTTTCGGATACATATCATTATGGATTCGAAACAAAAATAGACGCGGAAACCGCGCCGAAAGGGCTGAATGAAGACATTATCCGCTTTATATCGGCCAAAAAAAACGAACCGGAATGGCTGCTGGATTTTCGGTTAAAGGCTTACCGTCACTGGCTGACGATGAAAGAACCGACCTGGGCAAAGGTATCTTATCCCCCGATTGATTATCAGGATATTTATTATTATGCGGCGCCGAAAACTTCCGAAGGGCCTAAAAGTCTGGACGAAGTCGATCCGGAATTGTTGAAAACGTACGACAAGCTGGGGGTGCCGTTGCGCGAACGCGAAATTCTGGCCGGCGTTGCCGTCGACGCCGTTTTCGACAGCGTGTCCGTTGCGACGACTTTCCGCGACAAACTGGCGCGGCAGGGAATTATTTTCTGCTCTATTTCCGAAGCCGTCCAAAATCACCCCGATCTGGTTCAAAAATATCTGGGATCCGTCGTACCTTATACGGATAACTTTTTTGCCTGTTTGAATTCGGCCGTTTTTACGGACGGGACTTTTGTTTATATTCCCAAAGGAATCCGCTGCCCGATGGAATTGTCGACCTATTTCCGGATTAATGCCAAAAAATCGGGGCAGTTTGAACGTACGATGATTATTGCGGACGATAATTCTTATGTCAGCTATCTGGAAGGGTGCACCGCTCCGCAGCGTGATGAAAATCAGCTGCATGCCGCGATTGTCGAAATTATCGTTATGGATAATGCCGAAGTCAAATATTCCACCGTTCAGAACTGGTATCCCGGCGACAAGGAAGGAAAAGGCGGCATTTATAACTTTGTGACCAAGCGGGGATTGTGCAAAGGCGTTAACGCCAAGCTGTCTTGGACACAGGTTGAAACGGGATCGGCGGTGACATGGAAATATCCGTCGTGCGTTTTGATGGGTGACAATTCGGTCGGCGAATTTTATTCCGTAGCGATTACCAATAATTATCAACAGGCCGATACGGGAACAAAGATGATTCATATCGGCAAAAACACGTCGTCGACAATCATATCAAAAGGCATTTCTGCCGGAAAATCGCAAAATACTTACCGCGGTTTGGTAAAAATGGCTAAAAACGCCGATAACGCGCGCAATTTTTCGCAGTGCGACAGTCTGCTGATCGGTTCTCGATGCGGGGCGCATACGTTGCCCTATATGCTCAGCGGCAATCCGACGGCTTCGGTCGAACATGAAGCGACAACCTCTAAAATCAGCGACGATCAGTTGTTTTACTGCCGTCAAAGAGGATTGAACGCCGAGGAGGCCGTTTCTTTGATCGTCAACGGATTTTGCAAAGACGTCATGCAGAAACTGCCGATGGAATTTGCCGTCGAGGCAACGCGGCTGGTCGCTGTAACGCTGGAAGGCAGCGTCGGTTAAACGAAGGAGAAAAACAATGTCAGCTTGGCTGGAAATAAAAGACCTGCATGTCAAAGTCGGCGATAAGCCGATTTTAAACGGCCTTTCCTTGTCCGTAAATGCCGGAGAAGTACACGTTATCATGGGACCGAACGGTTCGGGAAAAAGCACTTTGTCAAACGTTTTGTGCGGTAATCCACATTATGAAGTGACCGGCGGTTTTGTGGATTTTAAAGGAAAAAATCTGCTGGATATGAGTGTGGAAGAACGGGCCTGTGCCGGTATTTTTCTGGCTTTTCAGCACCCGATAGAACTGCCGGGCGTTTCCATGGCGACGTTTATGAAATATGCTTTGAACGCGCGGCGCAAAGCCGCCGGGGAAAAAGAGCTGGACGCCGTCGGGTTTATGAAGCGGATCAAAGTGCGCGCTCAGGCTTTGGGAATATCGGACGAAATGTTAAAACGTCCCGTCAACGTCGGATTTTCCGGCGGCGAAAAAAAACGTCTGGAAACGTTTCAAATGGCCGTTCTGGAACCTGATTTTTGCATTTTGGACGAAATGGATTCCGGATTGGACGTCGACGCCGTCAAGGTCGCGGGCAGCGGTGTGAAAATCATGCGTTCTCCGGAACGGTCGTTTTTGGTGATTTCCCATAATATCAAATTTCTGAAAGAACAGATTATGCCGGATAAAATCCATATTTTGATTCACGGACGCGTTGCGGCCGAAGGCGGTATGGAACTGCTGGACGAAATCGATCAAAACGGATTTGCCGGTTTTCAAAAAGAGGCCGTGGCGTAATGGCGGAAATTCTTTTAAAACAGCGGCTGCTGACCATTGAACCCGGCCGAACGGCGGTATTCGTCGAAAAGCAGCTGTCGGAAAAAACAGAGATTGTCGTGGGCAAAGGGGCGCATGTCCGCCATTACAGACTGCATGAAGATTTGGATCATTTTTTGGACGTGCGGCTGGAGGAAGGCGCTTCTTATGAAGTCATTACGCTGCACAGAGGAAACGGAGATCTGACTTTTTCTTTTGATCTGATGGGAACAAATGCTTTTTGCCGCAGCGACGTCGTTTATGTTTTAACGGCGGATCAGCGTTCGGTTATCCGGTCGGACGTGCGCCACAATGCAGACAAAACCGTTTCGCGCCAGCTGGTAAAAGGCGCTGTCGGCGGACAAGGTCGGGCCGTGTTTGAAGGCGGTATTTTTATTCCCTATGAGCGCAAAGAAATTGACGGCGCCCAGCAGCATCGCGCGCTGTTGCTCAGTTCCGATGCTTCGGTCAAAGCCGTGCCGCAGCTGGAAATTTATGCCGATGACGTGAAATGCGCCCACGGTTCGGCGATCGGAACGCTTAATCAAGATCAGCTGTTTTATTTGAAAACCAGAGGAATTGACGACGCGCAAGCGCGGAATTTGCTGACGACGGCTTTTTTAAACGAAGTACTGGACGGCATTGAAGACGAAAATATCCGCGACGAATTTAAACGGCTGGCGGTTGAAGGGTTGAACGATGGCGTTTGATGTTGAAAAAATCAGGGCGGATTTTCCCGCTTTGTCTTTGACGGTGCATGACAAGCCGCTGATTTTTCTGGACAGCGCGGCGTCGGCGCAAAAGCCTTTATGCGTTTTAGACGCCATGCGGGCGCAGTATTTGAACGAATATGCGAACGTTCACCGCGGCATGTATGAATTGTCGGAAAAGGCTACGCTGAATTTTGAAAGGGCCCGGCAGAAAGTACGGCGTTTTATCAATGCCGCCGGCGATAAGGAAATTGTATTTACCCGCGGTGCGACGGATTCGATTAATCTGGTCGCCTATACCTGGGGAGCGGCAAATTTAAAAGCCGGCGACGAGATCATTTTGTCGCAGGCAGAGCATCATTCCAATATTGTTCCCTGGCAGATTTTGCAGGAACGGATCGGATTCCGGATAAAAGTCGTTCCCGTTGACGACAAGGGCGATTTTATATTTGAAGAGTATCTGAAACTGTTAAGCGGCAAGACGAAATTAGTTTCCGTAGCGCATGTTTCCAATGTTTTGGGAACGGTTTTCCCGGTTAAAGATATTATTCGCGCCGCGCACGGGGCCGGAGCCGTTGTTTTGCTTGACGGTTGTCAGGCGGCGACGCACATGCCCGTTGACGTGCAGGATCTGGAATGTGATTTTTATGCTTTTTCCGGGCATAAACTTTACGGGCCGACGGGGATCGGCGTTTTATACGGAAAACTGAATATTTTAAAGGAAATGCCCCCGTTTGAAGGCGGCGGCGATATGATCAAAAGCGTTTCTTTTGAAAAAAGCGTCTGGGCCGAACCGCCGGCGCGGTTTGAAGCCGGAACGCCGGCCATTATGCAGGCGGTCGGGCTGGGACATGCGATTGATTATGTCAGTGCAATCGGCATGGACGCGATTGACGCGCATGAACGCCAATTATGCGCCGAAATGCAAAAAGAAGTCGGCGCGATTCCCGGCGTCAGGATTATCGGTAATTCCGATAACAAGGCCGCCGTCGTCAGCTTTGTCGCCGATTTCGCGCACCCGCAGGATATAGCCATGGTGCTGGATCAGGAAGGGGTCGCCGTGCGGACGGGGCATCATTGCGCGCAACCGCTGCACGAACGTTTCGGCGTTTCCGTTTCTGTCAGGGCGTCGCTGGGAGTTTATAACACTGAAAGCGATATTGAGAGTTTCATTCGGGCACTCCATAAAGTTAAGCGGTTCTTCACTTAACTTTAATTACAAAAGGAGTTGATAATATGATGAATGAAAAAAAAGGTTGCGGCTGCGGTTCAAAGTCCGCTGACAAAACAATGGATCATTCCGCGGATACGACGGATCGCGTCGGGCCGACGCAAAGCGGCGAAAAGATCGGCATGTCTGAAAAGGACATGAACGAAATGAAAAATGAAACGAAAGGCTACAAAGCCGCTGCGAAAAAATAATTTTCTTTTCCCGGAATTTTCTCCGTAAAGATAAAGATTGAAAATCAGTAAAAAGCGTTGCATAAAGTTTTTTAAACGTTCTTTGTGGAGAAATGGGAATGGAAGAAAAAAAGCTTTCGGATCAAAAAGGACAGACAGCCTCTGAGGAATCGGAGGCTGTTAAAAATTTACCGCCGGCCGTTGTCGAAGACGAACTGAAAAAATTAACTCATTTTACCGGCACTCTTGAAATTCCTCTGCCGGCTCCAATCTCCGCGCCTCAGGATCAAAAAAGCGCGGAAAACAATGATTTTTCCACACCTGAAACAGACGGGCTGTCCGCCGAGGATTTTAAGGATTTTGAAAGTCTGCTGTGGGGCGGAAACATGCCCGACGCGCCGATGATAAATTTCGGCGACGAATATGTCGTTACGCAGGGCGATCCTTTGCCGGCGGGGGCAAAGCAGGCGGCTGTCGATGAGATCGTCGCGGCCATACGCACCGTAGAAGATCCTGAATTGATGTTAAACGTTTATGATTTGGGGCTGATTTACCGACTGGACAAGCTGGCGGACGGGGACGTCGAAATCGATATGACCGTAACGGCGCCGTCCTGTCCCGTTGCGGGATTGATGCCGAAACAAGTCGCTGAAGCCGTTTCAAAACTGGACGGAACGGGAAAAGTGACGGTCAGGCTGGTCTGGGAACCGGCTTGGACGATTGATAAAATGAGTGATGACGCTAAATATGTTTTAAATATGTTTTAAAATAGATTATCCTGTTATAATCATCTCTATCAATCGGTTCGGCTTAATATGAAAAAAGTACTTTCTCTTATTCTGATTCTTTCTTTTTCTTTTCTGGCTGCCTGCGAAGAAAAAGAAAGAACCATTCCGTTTGACCGGTATAATATTGTTAAAAAACAAATTATTATCGAAAACAGTACGGAAGGTTCCGCTCTGCTGTCCGTCAGGGAAAAACGGGTCGCACGTTTGTTCAGACAATATATGCGGGAGTATATTAATAAACATCGCAGTTCTACGCAGCTTTTTTCCAAATTAAAGCCGGATATAACAAAATCGGATTTGTTTCAGATGATCCGTAAAATGCCTAAAGGCGCCAATCTGCATGTTCATGCGCCGGTTATTTTGCCCGCGGAAAAATTATACGATCTGGCCGCCGAAACAAAAAACACTTATGTTTATTGGAAAAAAGGCAAAAAACAGGGGAAGTTGCAAATATTTGATCCCGCGGAAGTCCCGGACGGTTTCATACCGTTTAATCAGGCAAAAAGCAAAGGTTTGACCAAGGAAAAACTGCTGTCGTTGTGGCATTTGCATTCTCCGGATTATTCCTGGTTTCAGCTGCGCGATATTTATTACAGGCTGACGTCGTTTATTAACGCCAATCCCGACGTTTATAAAGCTTATTATAAAGCTGTTTTTCAGGACGCGGCGGACGATAACATCGATCATATGGAAATACGTATGAATTTCCCGCTGTTCAAAGACAAAGCCAGCAAAAAAACGCCGGGCGCGCCGGTGTTCAAAGAAGCTTATCTGGAATTCAAAAAGGATCACCCCGATTTTTCCGTAAAGGTGATTTATACCGTCGCAAAAAGAAAACATAAATACAACGAAAGAATATTGCGGGCTTATCATGAAATGCTGGAAATAAAGAAACAAACAGCAGATTATTCGGATCCTGAAAACCCCGTTGATTTTATTGTCGGATTTGATTTGGCGGGAAACGAAGACAATTCTTTGTCCCTGACAAAATTCGTGCCCGATTTTGAAGTGCTGTATAATCAGGGACATCTGCGCGATTTATATTTGCACGCAGGCGAAAGCCGCCTGCCTCTTTCCAGCAATATTGTTGACGCTTATCTGCTGAAATCCAGACGGGTCGGGCACGGACTGAACCTGTATCGTTATCCGCAATTGACAGATAAATTCGCCGAAGAAAAAATACCGTTGGAAATTGCGCCGATCAGTAACCAGATGTTGGGATTTGTCCGTGATTTCAGGCTGCACCCCGCTGTTGAATACATGCGTCGCGGTATCCCCATTGTGCTGGGGTCTGACGATCCGATGCTGTTCGGCAATGACGGATTGTCCTATGATTTTTTTGTCGCGGCCGTGTTCTGGAATTTATCGCTGGGCGATATTAAACAGCTGTGCCTGAATTCAATTCAGTACAGCGCCCTTTCTGACGCAGAAAAAACGGTATTGCTGAATCAATGGATTACAAAATGGGATCAGTTCATTGATCAGGCGGTAAAGACAGATAATCCGAACCATAAAAAAGTTAATTGATCTGATTGATCCAGTCCAAGTCGTCGTCTGATTTTAATTCATGCGGCACTTTGACGTATTTGCTTTCCAGATAATCAATCATTAACGGGCTGAGGCATTCTATACCGGCAAAAATCATGCTGCGGTTAAAGTCTTTGCTGAGAAAATATTCAACAATTTCCCATTTGTCCCGGTCAATCGCCAAAGAAACGGCATTGCGTCCGTTCGTAACGATCTCGGACGGATCGGCTCCGTTTTCCATCAGGTATTTTACTGCCGGCAGATGATCGGCTTCAACGGCAATAAACAATAAAACGGCCGGATCGGCTCCGTCCTTTAAAAGATCATTAATTACCGCCGACAGTTCCTGCTGCGCGGCGTTTTGATTTTGAATCAGTTCTTTGAATTTCTGTTGTAAAGACATTTTTTTCGTTCCGCAATAATTTCGCAAGGCAGGTTAATACACCGCGCCCCGTATGTCATTAAAAAAATAGTTTTTCCGAAAAGGCGAAACAAATAAAAAACCCGCCGAAGCGGGCTTTCTATTTATAAACGTCAAGCCGCAAACAACTTTGTCCGCAGTTCCTGGCGCAAAGTGTCAATCACTTCCAAGTCATGGCGTCGTTTTTCAAAATGCCAGAACGTCCAGCCGTTGCAGCTGGGCAACCCTTGCAAAGCGGCGCCGACTTTATGGATAGATCCCGAAACGTTATCGGCCAGCAGAGAACCGTCGGAACGTACTTTGGCCGCGAAACGCTGCTTTGCGTCAAACAGCCAATCACCGGCCTGCAGCAGACCATATTCTAAAACGGTTCCGAACGGAATACGCGGTTCTTTGCGCTTGCAGGACATTTGCAGCGCGGCCAGATCGGAAACCGGCATGATCGCGTCGATGCGTTCCTGCGCGCCTTTGATATAACGCTGTTCACGTTCAATTCCGATAAACCTGCGCCCCAACCGTTTGGCAACGGCTCCGGTTGTTCCCGTTCCGAAAAACGGATCCAAAACGATATCGCCCGGCTTTGTCGTCATCATCAAAAGGCGGTAAAGCAGAGATTCCGGTTTTTGCGTCGAATGCAGCTTGTCCCCGTTTTCGTCTTTTAACCTTTCGTGACCGCTGCAAATCGGCAGGTACCAGTCGCTGCGCAGCTGTTTATCATCATTAAAAGCCTTCATGGCTTCATAATTAAACGTGTATTTGGCGTTTTGGCTTTTGGAACACCAGATCATCGTTTCATGCGCGTTACACAGGCGTGTGCCTTTCATGTTTGGCATGGGATTGTCCTTAATCCACAGAATATCATTTAAAATCCAGAACCCCAGATTTTGCAGGATATAGCCGACGCGGAAAATATTGTGATAAGAACCGATGACGGTCAGCGTGCCGTCGTCCTTTAAAACGCGTCTGGCCGCCGTCAGCCAGGCCGATGTAAATTCGTCATAAGCGCGCGCGTCGGCAAATTGATCCCAGTCGTCCGTCACGCCGTCAACCAAAGAACTGTCGGGACGGAAAAGTTCGCCGCCAAGCTGCATGTTATACGGGGGATCGGCAAAAATCATGTCAACGGATTTTTCGGGCAGGGAATTCATTAATTCAATACTGTCGCCCGGTAAAATAACATTCGTTTTTAAAGCAGCCATAAAAAAACCTCTTGCATACCATTCTGGATAAACGTTTTCTGAAAACCAGAATAGGCGCGAGAGGTAAGTAATTTATTAACAACGAAAATTTTTTTTAATTACGCAGCAGCTCATTATATTTTTCCGAATTTTTCATCAGTTCCTTATTTAATTTTTCCGCCCCCGATTTTTCCAGCAGATTTTGTTCCGGTGAATAAAGGGAAACGCCTAATCCGATTTTTGCGTTATCGCCGAATCCCAGTAAACTGAGAATAGAAGCTCCCATATCCCAAGCTAAAAACGGGCGTTTTTCGACAGGGGGAGGGGCGGCGTTAACAAGCGCGCTGAAAATCATTCTGTCATTGCTTTTATTTAATGTGGAAAAAACGGGATTGGGGCGTGCCAGGTGGTCTCCGGCAATAATAAAAACGGTGTCTTTAAGAGGAAGCTTTTGAACTTTATTGATAAAAGCCGCTATTTGTTTGTCCGAACATTGAACGATATCAAGGAAAGCGCTTTTTTTGTCTGTGTTTCCCGTTTTGCATCTATCTTCAAGAAAGCCGTCGGGATCATGCATATTAAGCGTTAATATGATCATAAAGAAAGGTCGGCCGCTTTTTAAAGAAGACAGCTTTTCATAAGCCGCATCAAACAGGCGTGTGTCGGAAATCCCGTTAAAGTGGCTGTGTCCGGCGTCTTTTGGTGTTTGATACAGCTCTTCGGCGCCTTTGATTTCATCAAAATGATGCCGGCGCAGAAACAGATTCTTATTTGCAAAAGGCAGAGAATCGCTTGTGTAAAAATAATTGTCATATCCGTGTTGATGCAAAATATCCGAAATGCATACTGATTTTGAAAAAGAAGAAGATACACTGCCACGTATGAATTCCGATAATTTGGGAGTAGACGGAATCCCGCAAAGAATAGCGGTTGTCGCAGATGCGGTATTGTCTGTTCCCGCGGTTTGGTAATATTGTCCTAATTTTGCTTCGGAACTTATTCTGGAAAGCAGATTTTTGCCGAACAATTTTTCGTCGGCGTAAGTATTTTCCAAAGATTCCGCAATGATCAGGATCAGATTTTTTTTATTTGCGGGATCGGGCGGCGTGATCTGAAGCGCCATATTTTCATAAATATCTGTTTTTTCTAAAGAAAGGCTTATATTATGCATTAACTGCACGGTAAAAAACAAAAGCAGGCAAAAAGCGGATAATGAAATATAACCAAAGCATTTTTTGCGATTTATACGGAATAGTTTCGTCAGCAAAAACGGAAGAAAAAAATTTAGAAGAATAAAGAGCAGTACTGCGCAGAGTATAAATTTTTTTAATATGAAATAAGAAAACGGAATTTCGGGAATAGTATTGGTATACAAGAAAAAACTGAGAAGATTATTAAGAGTCAGCGACCAAAAATAACGCCGGATTGTTAAAAAAGCGGATAACAGAACGGACAGAAGCAGATTGACAAAAATACGCAGCGCCATTTAAAGCTCCTGTAAAAACTTTTTAATCGGCGCATAGGATTTCCTGTGATGAACGCATATACCGTGTTCGGCCAGTCCGTTTTGATGCGCTTTTGTGCCGTAACCGGCGTTTTTTTCCCAGCCGTAGTAGGGAAATTCTTTGGCCAGATCCGCCATTAACCGGTCTCGCGTGACTTTGGCGATAATCGAAGCGGCCGCGACGGACAGACTTAAAGCGTCGCCTTTGATTAACGCCTGCGCGGGGCAGGGCAGGCCGGGCGGAACCTTGTTGCCGTCAATTATTGCAAATGACGGTATGGCGGGTAAAGCAGAAACGGCGCGGCGCATAGCCAGAAAAGTGGCTTGTAGAATATTCAGCCGGTCAATTTCTTCAACGCTTGCCGATCCGCAACCGATCAAAGCGCCGCAGGTGTGCAAATCGTTAAATAATTCTTCCCGTTTTGCGGCGGAAAGTTTTTTTGAATCGTCAAGTTTTTCCGCCAGAGGTTCCGGTATCTTTAATTGAGGAAAGATGACGGCTCCCGCGACAACGGGCCCCGCCCAAGGACCTCTGCCGGCTTCGTCAATGCCGGCAATTAAAGAATGCTTTCCGATAAAAGTGGTTTCATATTTAAAATCAGGCATAGCTGATTATTGTCCCTTTTTATTTTCCGGTTGATCAATATGTTGCTCTTTGAGCAGTTTCTTATAAAAGGCCGAATTTTTCAGAATTTCGCCGTGTATGTGTTCGATGCCGTATTTTTCAATCAGGGTCGGTTCCTGAGAAGATAATAAGGAACGTCCCAGTCCCAGTCCTTTTTGAGGTAAAACAAAACCCAACATTTCCAATAAGGTGGCTCCCAGATCTAACATAGAAAAAGATCTTTCCGTGGATACCGGAAGATTAATATTCACAAATCGATTGAAAATAAAACGGTTTTCACTTTTTTCCAGCGTGTCATATAAAGGATTTCTTCGTGCCAGATGGTCTCCGATTACAACAATGGCTGTATTCGGATAGACCTTTGTCGTCTTGATAAAGTCGATAAAGTCGGAAATTTGATCATCAGAACAAGAAACAATATCTTCAAATTCAACAGAAGAGTTTGTTCTTTTACAAGTTTCTTCCAAATAACCGGTGGGCTCATGTGTGTTTACCGTAGTCACACCTATAAAAAAAGGAGTCTCTTTTTGAGCCAGTTCCTGTATTTTTTCTTTCAAAACTTCAAAGGTTCTGGAATCCTTGACAGCCAAAAAATCCATCAAACCGTTGTCGTTTTCATTTCTGCGCATGACTGTTGATCCGGCAATATGATTAACGCCATGCTCTTTTAAAAAATCAACCTTGTTGGAAAAATATTCTGTTGAACTGAAATAAAAGGAAGTATCGTATCCTGCATTATTTAAAATATCGGTCAAACAGACGGCAGAAGGAAATGTATAATTTATTTCGTTCCGGAAAGAACTCGGTAAGACAGGCATAACCGGAATACCGCAAAAAGCTGCTGCTAAAGCTGATATGGTATTTTCTGTTCCGTTCAGCTGTTGAAATTCTGAAAAAGAAAATCCCGGTTGCCGTGGGAGTTTCGATAATAAAGGGGCATCAAATAAAGACGGATCTGCGTAAGATTGTTCAAAAGATTCTGCAAAAATTAAAATTAAATTTTTTTTCTTTTGAGGTATGTTTTCTTTTCTTAAAGAATAAGGAATATAATTGTCTTCGTAAAAAGAAGTATTTTTAAAAAACATGACGAATAAAACTTGTATTCCAACTCTGAAAAAAGCCAAATAAGTGAAAAATATTGTTAAAAATATAAGTAGTATATTCCTTATTTTGTTTTTGGAGATATGAAAATATTTAAAAACAGAAGGAATAAGACACCATAAAATAAATATTAGCGGGAGTGTTATTGAAAGTATTTGAACAAAATATTTTTTTTCAATTGTGGATATATTTTTAAAAAAGTCTCCGTACATAAGCACGAAACTGAAAACAGTTATCGGATCCGAGGCAATAAAATCGATAAAAGATAAGAGTATTATAAATAAACAAAGGAAACTGAAGACAAAAAACTTCATATCAGTCACAAAGTAAAAAATGATCTCACTACCCTACAAGGGGTAAAATACGAACAGAAAATAAACCAATTTTTTATATTTGCCAATAGCAGAAAATAAACTTTTTTTTTATATTGCGGATAAAAAAGAGTTTCTTCATTCTGAAATCATGATATGGCATAGAATAAAACCGACAGATCCCAAATATGTAAAACGCTTTTGGCCCGCTTTTTTGTTGTGTCTGTTTTTTGGGATCTTGGGATTGCACCGTTTTTATACGGGATATGCAAAAGACGGTTTCTTCTTTTTATTATGCGGTTTAAGCGGTGTCGGTACGATTATATCGGGACCGTGGGCTTTGTTTGATCTGGTGATGATTTTATGCCGTCTGTATACGACGCCGAACGGGCGGACTTTGGAATGACGGCAGGAAAAAACCTTTAAAAAAAAGGTTGAAGCTTCAGCCTATCTGCGCTACAGTTATGCCCGCAAATCGGGGGAGTCTTTCAGCGTCTGATTTGCAGGTGCTGGGAAAGTATTCCCTTCTTTTTCAATCTTTTCATTTTACTTCTTGGAGAAAAAATCCATGGCGGATAAAAACCAAAAAATGAAGATGATGGACGCAAACGAAGCTGCGGCCGGCGTTGCGCATCGTCTGAATGAAGTGGCCGTCATTTACCCGATTACCCCGTCTTCACCGATGGGCGAATGGGCAGATGCTTGGGCGGCTCAGGGTGTTAAAAATATCTGGGGCAAGGTTCCCGAAATTTACGAAATGCAGTCCGAAGCCGGCGCGATCGGCGCTGTTCACGGCGCTTTGCAGGGCGGAACGCTGACGACGACCTTTACGGCGTCTCAGGGCTTGCTTTTGATGATCCCGAACATGTATAAAATCGCCGGCGAATTGACGCCGTTCGTTATGCATGTTGCGGCTCGCGCTTTGGCAACACATGCCTTGTCTATTTTCGGCGACCATTCCGATGTGATGGCTTGCCGCCAGACGGGTTTCGCAATGTTGTGCTCCAATAATGTGCAAGAAGCTCAAGATATGGCAGCAATTGCCCAATACGCAACGTTGAAATCCCGCGTTTCCTTCTTGCACTTCTTTGACGGTTTCCGTACGTCTCACGAAATCAACAAGATCGAAACCGTTTCCGATGATCAGTTGCGCGAATTTGTTGAAGGTTTGCCGACAACGTTCAATCGCGAAAACGCTTTGACGCCGGATCACCCTGTTTTGCGTGGTACGGCTCAGAATCCGGACGTTTTCTTCCAGATCCGTGAAGCGGCTAATCCGTATTATGCAAAATGCGGCGCAATCGTTCAGGAAGCTATGGATAAATACGCCAAAATCACCGGTCGTCAGTATCATTTGGTCGACTATGTCGGTGCCAAAGACGCCGAACAGGTCGTTGTGATCATGGGGTCCGGCGCCGATACGACTGAAGCCACCGTTGCTCATCTGAAAGACAAGAAGTACGGCGTTGTCAAAGTCCATCTGTATCGTCCGTTCCCGGCGGAAGAATTGATTAAAGCTCTGCCTGAAACGGTTAAAACGATTGCCGTTATGGATCGTACGAAAGAAGCAGGATCCGAAGGTGAACCGTTGTTCTTGGACGTTGTCGCCGCCGTTGCCGACGCTTATGCCGCAGGCAAACTGAAATCCATGCCGCGCGTTATCGGCGGTCGTTACGGATTGTCTTCAAAAGAATATACGCCGGCCATGGCTAAGGCCGTTTTCGAAAACGCTGAAAAAGCCGAACCGAAAACACGCTTTACGGTCGGTGTGACGGACGATGTGACACATCTGTCCTTGGACGTTGACAATTCCTTCGATATCGAAGACGAAGACGTTAAACGCGCGATCTTCTTTGGTTTGGGAGCTGACGGTACGGTCGGCGCCAACAAGAACTCGATCAAGATCATTGCCGGTGAAGACGGAACCTACGGTCAGGCATACTTCGTTTATGACTCCAAAAAGTCCGGCGCCATGACAACGTCGCATCTGCGCTTTGCCAACCACGTAATCAATGCGCCGTATCTGATTAACAAAGCCGACTTTATCGCGTGCCATCATTTCCCGTTCCTGGAAAAGATCGATATGCTGGCTCAGGCGAAAGACGGTGCCGTGTTCTTGTTGAACGCTCCGTTCAAGGCCGAAGAAGTTTGGGATCATCTGCCGGTCGAAGTTCAGGAAGAAATCATCAAGAAACACTTGAAACTGTACTCGATTGATGCTGTTGAAGTCGCCAAGCAAACCGGTATGGGACGGCGCATCAACACGATCATGCAGACCTGCTACTTTGCTTTGTCCGGCGTTTTGCCGCGTGACGAAGCGATCGCCGCCATTAAGAAGTCCATTGAAAAGACCTATTCCAAAAAAGGTCAGGCTTTAGTTGAAAAGAACTTTGCCGCCGTTGACGCTTCTTTGGCGCACTTGCATGAAATCAAAGTCACTGAAAAGCCGACTTCCCAATTCCATCGTTTGCCGGGTGTTCCCGAAACGGCTCCGGAACTGGTTCGCAAGGTTGCCGGAAAGATCTTGGAAGGCAAAGGCGAAGAACTGAAAGTTTCCGATTTCGGTTGGACGGTTGACGGAACATGGCCGACTGCGACAACGCAGTATGAAAAACGTTGCATCGCTTCCGACATTCCTGTCTGGGATCCGAACACGTGTATTCAGTGCGGTAAGTGCGCCATGGTTTGTCCGCATGCCGCTATCCGTGCGAAAGTCGCGACAAACGAAGACCTGAAGAAAGCTCCGGAAGGCTTTAAGTCCGCCGCGTTCAAAGGTAAGGACTTCGCCGATTCCGCTTGGATCATTCAGGTCGCTCCGGAAGATTGTACGGGGTGTTCTTTGTGCACGCGCGCTTGTCCGGCGAAAAACAAAGAAGATCCGACCAAAAAAGCGATCAATATGGAACCGATCGCTCCGCATCTGGAACAGGAAAAGAAGAACTTCGACTTCTTTATGTCTTTGCCCGATGTCGATCGTACAAAGATTGAAAAGAAACTGGTCAAGAACGTTCAGTTGTTGCGCCCGTTGTTTGAATTCTCCGGTTCTTGCGCAGGTTGCGGTGAAACCCCGTATGTTAAGTTGTTGACACAGTTGTTCGGAGATCGTTTGATGATCGCCAACGCAACGGGTTGTTCTTCGATTTACGGAGGTAACTTGCCGACAACCCCGTACGCCAAAGACATTAACGGACGCGGTCCGGCTTGGTCGAACTCCTTGTTCGAAGACGCCGCCGAATTCGGTCTGGGTATGCGTCTGGGCGTCGATTTCCAGAAAAACTTTGCTCAACAGCTGATCAAAGATCTGGAAAGCGATATCGGCGGTGATCTCGTGAACGCGATTTTGACGGCTCCGCAGACAAACGAAGCCGAAATCAAAGCGCAGCGCGAACGCGTCGAAGCTCTGAAAGCCAAATTGGCCGGCATGAACAAAGATCAGGCAAAATTGTTGAACGGTGTTGCCGATTACTTTGTTGAAAAGTCCGTCTGGATGTTGGGCGGTGACGGTTGGGCTTACGATATCGGTTACGGCGGTATCGACCACGTCCTGTATTCCGGCAAGAACGTCAATGTTCTGGTCATGGATACGGGTGTGTACTCCAACACCGGCGGTCAGCAGTCCAAAGCGACACCGATCGGCGCTTCCGCGAAGTTCGCCGTTGCCGGTAAGGCCATTCCGCGTAAAGACTTGGGCATGATCGCCATGTCTTCCGAAAACGTCTATGTCGCGCAGGTGGCTATGGGCGCAAACGACGCGCAGACGATTAAAGCTTTCGTCGAAGCCGAATCCTTTAACGGACCGTCTTTGATCATTGCTTATTCGCATTGTATCGCGCATGGTTACGAAATCGGCGAACAGGGTCTGGAACACCAGAAAGCCGCTGTCGAATCCGGTTTCTGGCCGTTGTATCGTTTCGACCCGCGTCGCGTCGCCGAAGGAAAGCCCGGCTTGCAGTTGGATTCTAAAGCGCCGACAAAAGTCATGGCCGACTATATGGCAAACGAAACGCGCTTCCAGATCGTTAAGAAAGCCGATCCCGAACGTTATGAACGTCTGGTTCAGTTTGCTCAGGAACAGGTCGAAGAACGTCGTCGTTTGTACGAACATTTGGCGGCCGAAAAGAACGCTTAATGTGTCAAACATAAAGAAAAGCCCCGAGAAATCGGGGCTTTTTTTATCACTTATTCCAATTCCGCGGCGATCGCTTTGCGGCGTTCCTTTCTTTTTTCACGCTGTTTGCGTTGCAGCATTTCTTTTGAAGAGGAAACCTCTTGACGTTCAAGCCATTCTTCCTGTCCGGCTTCCGTGTGTTCGTAATAAAAAACAAGATCGCGTTCGTTAATGGTCTTTGCGTCTATGACCGCCTGAGGGATACCCCAAATCGGCGAAATCGGCCATAACAACAAATTCACGACACCGTAAATGCTCTGAGAACCGTCCGCACCGTTCCCCATTCCCAAATAAAAATTGCCGAACCCCGGCAAGATATTTAAAACGCCGGCCAATAAAGGACTGGCGGGTTTGACCCATTCTCCGGTCGGTTTGTCAACGGAAATACCGTCGGCTTTCAAATCCCGCAGGACTATTCTTTCATGTCCCGACAAAGTCGTGCAACCGGCGGTAAAGCATAATAAAATACTAAGTAAAGTTTTTTTCATTTCTGAAGATCCTTTGAATTTAATGAAACAAAACCCACCTTTTTCAAGGTGGGCGGATTTTCAGAAACCGTTCAAAAGTAAAGACGGCTTGGCTTATTGAGCACGAAGCCTTATTCGCCAAAATCCGCCCGTTAAGGACAGATTCGGCGTATAATTTATTGGCCGCCATACACAATGCGGCTACTTTTGAAAGGGTTTCTGACGCCCTGTGCCGATCAAAATCCGGCACGACAAGATGCTATCAAAGAAAAGAAAGATGTCAAAGAAAAAACAAATCATCGCTTTTGTTCGTTTTTAAATAACTGTTTGTTTTATGTTTTTTTTCATATACACTGATCTGAACAATATGAATTCATCATATTTTTCATTTATTTCAAGAGAGGTTTTTATGCAGAAGCTAGAAAAGCAGTTTCATATCCACTGTGTCGAAGGCGATGTCGGCCGTTATGTCATTTTGCCGGGGGATCCGGGACGGTGTGAATCGATCGCCAAATTGTTTGACAATCCCCATCATGTTGCGCAAAACCGCGAATATAACATCTATACGGGGACTTTGTTAGGGGAAAAGGTTTCTGTTTGTTCAACGGGGATCGGCGGTCCTTCGGCTTCTATCGCCATGGAAGAATTGCACAATATCGGCGCTGACACCTTTATTCGTACGGGAACGTGCGGCGGAATCGACTTGGACGTTCAGTCCGGCGATATCGTTGTGGCGACAGGCGCGATCCGTTTTGAACATACTTCCGTTGAATACGCGCCGATCGAATATCCGGCCGTTGCCAATCTGGATATCACGATTGCTTTGCGTCAGGCGGCTTTGGCCATGGGCAAAACAACGCATACAGGTGTTGTTCAATGCAAAGACGCTTTCTATGGCCAGCATAGTCCGGCTAAAATGCCCGTTTCCTATGAATTGTTGCAAAAATGGGAAGCGTGGAAACGTTTGGGTGTTAAAGCCAGTGAAATGGAATCCGCCGCTTTGTTCGTTGTTGCGGACGCGTTGAAATGCCGTTGCGGATCTTGCTTCCATGTGATCTGGAATCAGGAACGAGAAGCCGCCGGACTGGATCAGAAAATGTCCGAAGATACTTCGGCTGCCGTCCGCGTCGCCGTTGACGCTTTGAAAATCATCATTGAGCAGGACAGAGCGGCGAAATAACCGGAAAAAGGGGCTGGCAGTTTGTTTCCAGCCCTTTTTTGTATTTTATTTGTTGTTTGGGAGGGAATAATGTTGTTAAACGAACTGCCTTCTCCGGCATTTGCGGTAAACAAAGAAGGAAAAGTAACGGTTTTTTTGCCGGAACTGGCCGGGGAACCGGAAAATCCCGAAATCAGTTATTTGTTTGACGGAGCTTTGTTTTTCAAACGCATGCCGGGGACGGGGTGCCCGATTACGGGCGTTCCCGAAGACATTATTGAGCACCTGCATAATTCAGACAAGATGCTGATTATCGAAATGAATCTGGACAAGATTATTGATTTGAACGACGGCCGTTTGTCTGATGCGGCTGATGTGTTTAAACGTTATTACGAAGCGGCGGTAAACAAAGAATCGTTTGCGGAAAAAGCAGTTGATGCGATAGAGGTTTAGACAAATTTGCTTTTTGTCTATATATTTTCTGTTTTCGGCGGGAATATCTTGCTTTTCCGCCTTTTTCTTTTTAATTTCTTAAAAAAAGACTTGCTTTGTTTTGTCTATAACTGCTACTATATCTTTAATTGTTTCTTTTTAGCAGGGGGCTTCGATTATGTCTAATTTTGCTGCAGTATATGGTTTAGCTCGTTCAGGGGCCTTTAAGGGGCTGTTTGAGGTGGATTTCAGTTTAAGCGGCACTGTCGCTTCTGCCGTTTATGGGGCGGAAGGCGTCGCGCAGCGTATAAAAGACAAACGTAAGGAAAAAGCGGAAAAAGAATGGAACGCTTCTCCGGATCGGTTTGCCGACGCACCTTTCCGCAGTCCGCTGGTCGAAAATTATTTAAAGGGCGGGGCAAAGTTAGTCTGGAATACGGATCAGGACTGGGAATCTTCGGTTCAGATAACGACAAAAAAAGGCAAAGAAGTTTCTTTTCAGGGAAAAAATCTGAAAAAAGAAGAGGCCGCGCAGTATCGGAATTTTATCGAAAACAAACTGGAAATGATCGAACCGCCGTCATTTTTAGAAAAACTGATGGTCGCGAATAAAACTTTGGCCGCTTCCAAATCAGGAAAAATTGCCGGCGCGGCTTCGCTGGGCATCGTCCCGGCGGCGGTGGGGGTCGTCGCTTTGTCTGCCCGGGCGTATGGCGCAACCCGCGGATTTGTCATGGACAAGTTAAATCTGAAAAACAAGCCTAAGGATAAAAACAAACAGTCATTTTCAGAACGTCTGGCCGATATTAAACATCGCGAAGAATACAAAAAAGATCTGAAAAATCTTCCTTATATAGAAGACGTCGTTCGAAAAGTGGAAAACAAAAAACAGGAAAAGCAGGACTTTTTAAATAAAGAAAACGTTTTAAAGTCTTTGTTGCGTGATCGTGATCAGGTGAAGGCGGGCGTCGCGGCTTCACCGGAACATCAGGATTTAGTTAAAATTTCCGGCCACCCTGTTCTGGCGGAATATCTGGACGGTGATTTAACGCTGTCAGTTTCCGCCAATAAAATGTTGTCATTTACCAGACATTATGTCGTATATCAATCAGTACGGGACAAAGATCCGCAGGATCTGGAAAAAGGAAAAGGAAGCAGCTGGGAAGCCCAAAGCGGCGCGACTTCGGCCGGCATCGAGCCGTATATGGCGCGTTACACAAAGGCTTTGGAAATGATCGAGCCGCCGACAAAAACAGAGTTGACCTTATTAAAACAGCTCTATCAGCTGAATAATTCGGGGCGGGATTCATTGTCTTCCCGCCAGCCGCTGGTTGAAGCCGTCAGCAAAACGGTTGATTTGTATATGACTGAAAAGAAAAAGGAAAACAAAGATTTCGGAAAAACAAATCTGATGGCACGTCTGAATGACGTCAGAAAACGTTCCATTATTGATGAACGGCTGCAAAAAATGGTTGATTTGCATTCCGCGCTGAAGAAAAACGGTCGCTGATTATCTGTTACGGGAGGATATAAATGCTGTTAAACGAAATTCCTTCACCGGCGTTTGCGGTCAACAAAGACGGTAAAGTAACGGTTTTTTTGCCGGAATTGGCCGGAGAGGCGGAAAAACCGGAAATCAGTTATTTGTTTGAACATTCTCTGTTCTTTAAAAGGACTTCTGATTCCGGCTGCGCCATAACAGGTGTGTCTGACGAAATTATAGATTATCTGCGCACGGCTGAAAAATGTCTGGTCGTTGAAATAGATTTAGATAAAGTCGTTGATCTTGACGAAGGTAAGATTACGGATCCGGCCGGCGTTTTCAAGCGTTATTATGAAGCGGTGATCGACAAAGAATCATTTGCCGAAAAAGCGGTAGATGCGATTTAAAAGATCATAAAAGGAAAGGGCGGCCGATGACAAATGTTGCGGCATTCTATCTTCTCAGCAGAAACGGAGCTTTCAAAAGGTTGTTTTCGGGGGAAGGAAACGGCGGCGGAGAACTGAATTACGCGGAACGTTATGATTCTATGCCAAACGGCGGGGATAAGGTTTTGGAATCTTATTTGTCCGGCCACTGCAAAATGAGCCTGTCCGGTTTTTCAAACGTTTCCAATATATGGGGTGATACTTTTCGCGCGAATTTAGACGGGAATCTGCCGAAATACAAGCAATACGCCGAAAAACAGCTGGAAATGATCGAACCGCCGTCCTTTTTGGAAAAAATGATGGTTATCAACAAAGCCGCAGCCAATACAAAGCTGGGTAAAATCGCGGGAAAAGCAACATTGGGGGCTGTTCCGGTCGCTTTGACGATAACCGCTTTGTCGGCCAGAGCGTACGGAGCCAGCCGGCATTTCGTTATGGATAAATTAAATCTGCATCAATCTGATAAAAAGTCTTTTTCCCGGCGTTTGGCGGAAATTAAAAACCGTGAAGGATATAAAGGCGATTTAAAAAAGATTGCAAAATTGGAAACGTTACGGGAAAAAAGCTCTGTCCGGGCGCGTATGCTGCGGCCGGGACACACCCAAAAAAATGCGGCCGACGCAGAAAATAAGCTGCTTTCAAAGAATGCTCTGCTTGACGCCTATATGAATTTAGACTGGCAAATCAGCGCGCAGGGAACGGCCGAAGGTGTAGTCGGTCGGCTTCGCGATGAAAACGGAACAATTTTTTGGAATATGTCAGTTGCGGAACCGATCGCGAAAAAGCTGAATCAAAATCCGTTAAAAGCATCTGATTTAAAAGAAGATTTGGCACATCTGCAAAAAACGGTCGAAATGATAGATCCGTTGACAAAAACGGAATTAAAGCTGATCAGGCGCATGGAGCGGCTGAAAAAAGCGGAAGATAACAAATTTATCGGCTCACCCGTGTTAAAAATGATTGATAAATCCGTTGAATTAAGCTTGGCGCTTTATTCTTCCAAAAACAAGGAAGGCAAAGAGCGAAAAGGAACAAAAGGATTTATGGCGCGCATGATTGAAGTTCAAAAACGCAGCGATACGGAAAGACGTTTGAATAAAATGCGCTCTTTGGAAAAGAAACTGAAAGCCGGCGGCAGATAATTTTAAACGGGTGTTTTTTCGCCCGTTTTTTTCAAAAAGAGCAGGGTATTCCGAGCACAGAATGGATAAGTTTTTAAAAATAGTTTTTACTGTCGTTCTTTCGGTATTTAAACTGGGGCTTTTCTGCCGCGTGCTATATTCTTATGGCGGCCTGTTTTATTCCTGTTTGGAAAAAAATCGTTCCGGAAGAATCAAAAACGGTTGAATCCGATCTTCTTTTTTTTTTGGGAATTGTCGGTATATTTTGGCTGGCGGCGTCTTTTTTTATAAAGCCGTTTTTAGAAGAAACACTGATTACTTCGCTGATGCGTCGCGTGAACGGGCAAAAAAATGATCACAAAGCAGTTATCGTCCGCACCGGTTCTGGCATGGAAAGGGATTGATCCCGACCGACGGAAAAGGTATTAAAAAAGGCGGTGTTTTTTTACCGCCTTTTCATTAAAATCAATCAGTTAGAATTCGTATTTAACGTTAAATCCTAACGTATAAGTTCCCTGGTTGTCCGGGGAATACGGCTCTTTGATATTATTAGAGCTGGCCAGAGTATAGTCAGCCGTAACGCCTAAAGCCATATTCTGATAGATGTTCATATAACCGCCGGCAAAAAACGTCAGGTCTTTGTTGCGGACATGATCCAGCGTATCCCAGGTAAAGCGCAGGCCGACATCGGCCGTCGTCTGTTGTCCTGCCAGAATATGCAGGGCGCCTTCCACATTAAATTCGTCATATTGTTGTTCATTGCCGTAATCAATGTTGTGATAGTCAATTCGCGTGTAGGCAAAGACTTTTTCACCCGTTTCCGTTCCGGCCATTAAATACAGGTGCGTGTCTTTTTGATCTTCGTTAATAACGCCTTTCCATTTTGTAAAGTCTGTCCGTGTAACATCGGCCCCGATCTGTACGCGCCAGGCTTCGTCAATCGTATTGACCTTTGTTCCAATCGTCCACGACCAATCGCGGAAAGACGCGGCTCCTTCTTTTTTTGTCCAGTCATAAGCAAATGTCCCGTAAACGGCCCATGTTCCGGTAATGCCGTAAGTTAGCGTCTCGGATAATTCAAAATTTTTGGCGTTTTTTAAAAAACGATATCCTGTCTGAGCTTGTGGAGCGTTAATAGAAGCATCTAATTTTTCTCGAGTGTAAGATAAATTTGTATCTGCCATAAACCCCCTTTCCGGAATGTAAAAGGGGTTGGTGATGTCGGCGTACGTACGCGTTTCGGGATAAGAGGTGTTTGCCTGTTCCTGAGCCTGTACGGAAAATGAGGCCAATGTAAAAACGGTTGCAAATAAAAGTTTTTTCATAATTTTAAACCTTTCTTTTTGTCTGGACTGGCTTTTAGCATAGATTGAAAAAATTAAGCCTTTATTGAAAACTGGAAAAACTTTTGATTTTTCGTTAAATCGGAATTACCCTGCCCAAAAAAGGGAGAAAGAAAATGGGAATGCGAAAAATAAAATTGTGGTTCAAAAAGAAAATTTACGGATACGATATGCCGGATTGCAAAAAAGCGCAGCCGTGGCAAATCAAGCCTTCGGATCGTTTTTTACTGTTGGCGCCGCATGCCGACGACGAAACGATCGGCTGCGGGGGATTTTTGTTAAAATACGGCGCGCAGTGCGACGTTGTCCTGCTGACGGACGGGCGACACGGCGATTCAGCCGTAAAACCGGCGGAAATGATTGAAATCCGTAAAAAAGAATTTGAAGAAGTTATGTCCCATTACGCCGTTAAAAACTTTAAAATGCTGAATGTGGAAGACGGAAAACTGATTGATTGTTTCAGGGATTTCGCGACGCTGGATTTTAAAGAGTATGATTATATTTTAATGCCGCACCCGATGGATTTTCACAAAGACCATGTCGCCGTCAGCTGTCTGTTCAAACGGTTGTGCCGCACCCGTCCGTTTACGGGCAGTGTTGTTTATTATGAAATATGGAATACTTTATGCGCTCCGACGCATTACATTGATATTTCAGACGTCGTCAGAGAAAAGGAACGACTGATTAATCTGTATCATTCCCAGGTTAAAAATATTGATTACGCTTCCCGTATTTTGGGATTAAATCATTACCGCGGGCTGCGTCATCATGTTGATTATGAAGAAGATTTCCAGATCGAAAAAGCATAACGCGGGGAAAAATGCGAGCCGGTACGATTAAATGGGTCATCTTTGCGGTAACGTCGCTGGGCAACTTTATCGGAATGTTGGATTTTTCTTCCGTCAACATTGCTCTGTATAAAATCTCGCAGGCATTTGGACTGTCTGTTTCGGCGGTGCAGTGGATCATGTTGTCGTATCAGATTATTTTAACCAGTCTTTTGACGTTTTTTGGACGGCTGGGGGATATGGTTAACCGCAGAAAATTATACACATGCGGTTTTTTGATTTTCGGTACGGGAGCCTGCTTATCCTATTTTTCGGTTAATTTCTGTATGCTGCTGTTCGCCAGAACAGTGCAGGGATTGGGCGGGTCGATTTTAATTTCAAACTCGTTCAGCATCGTTTCGTCTGTTTTTAAAGGACGCCGGCGTGGCAAGGCTTTGGGGTTTATGGGGGCGGTCACTCATCTGGCCGGTATGACGGCGCCGTCAATCAGCGGTTTTTTAATGGAAGTTTTTTCCTGGCGCGCCATATTTCTGCCCAGCTGCCTGATTTCTTTTTTGGGCGTGTTTTTGGCGGCGCGGGTTATTCCGGCAGGATATAAATTAAAGAAAGCGCCGATAGACGTTAAAGGAACCGTTTTTTTAATGGCCGGCGTGGCTTCTTTGTTGTTCATGATCGCCGAATCGCCCGCATGGGGGATCGTTTCGGCGCAAACCGGCGGTGCCGTTCTGCTGGTTGTTTTCTGTCTGTTTTTATTTGTGCGTCACGAAAACAGGACAAAAGCGCCGCTGGTCAGTTTTAATTTATTTGTTTCGCCGGCATTTTTGTTCGGCAATCTGGCTTTGATGGTTTCTTATCTGGCGATGTATCCCAATACGATTCTTTTCCCGTTTTATTCTCAGGGTGTTTTAGACAATTCGCCGTCTTTGACCGGGCTGTTGATTTTGCCGTTTTCGCTGTTCTATCTGATTACCGCCGTATCGACGGGCACTCTGAGCCCGCAGAAAAGAATGATTGCCGGCATGATACTTCTGGGGGCAGGGTTGTTTTTGTTTTCAAGAACCGGCTTGTCCACGCCTGCGGCGGCTCTGGTTCTGATGCAGATCGTTATGGGGGTCGGCAACGCTTTTTTCCAACCGTCCGTCAATACGGCTATTTTGAACGCGACGCCCAAAGACAGCACCGGTATGGCCAGCGGTATTTTGTCCTTGTTCCGCAATACGGGAATCGCAATGGGCAGCGTCATTTCCGTCGGAATTTTTGAAACGTATAAAAATTATCTGACAGAGCAGGGAAATACGGAAAAGGAAGCTTTGCTTTCTTCTTATCACTTTGCGCTGTACTGCGGGATCGGATTTGCTTTTCTGTGTCTGATCTTTATTATAAAATCCATACGTCTGCAAAAAAACAAGCCGAAGGAGATGTCTGCATGATTAAAAGAATAGGGTTGTTCTTGTGTGTAAACTTCGTCGTTTTGATGACGATCGGTTTTCTGCTGCGCGTGTTCGGCATTGACAGATGGCTGACGGCGGAAGGAATTGATTATACGCAGCTGCTTGTTTTTTCGGCAATATTCGGTTTTGCCGGGTCTTTTATTTCGTTGATGATGTCAAAATCCATTGCGAAAATGTCGACCGGCGCCAGAACGATTACCAATCCGCAAACGCAGGAGGAAATCTGGCTGGTACGGACCGTGCGCGAATTATCTGAAGCCGCCGGCGTAAAAATGCCGGAAGTCGCCGTTTATCCGGGGTCTGCGAACGCTTTCGCTACGGGAGCTTTCAGGGACGAATCTCTGGTCGCCGTGTCGACGGGGCTGATGCAGTCCATGACGCGCGCGCAGATACGTGCCGTTCTGGCCCATGAAATGTCGCACGTCAAAAACGGCGATATGGTAACAATGACGTTGGTGCAGGGCATTTTAAACACGTTTGTTTTTTTCTTTGCCCGTGTGGCTGCCGTCTTTTTAAATTCAAGCAAAAACGATAACGAACGGCGCCGTTCCGGAGGAATAGGCTATTATTTTACGGTTCAGATTTTTGAAATCGTTTTCGGCATTCTGGCAAGTATTATCGCCTGCGCTTTTTCCCGTCACCGCGAATACCGTGCGGACGCCGGCGCGGCGGAACTGCTGGGCGGCCCGCAGGATATGATTGAAGCGTTAAAGGCTTTGGGGACAACAGACGTCAAGCCGTTGCCGTCCGAAATGAAAGCTTTCGGCATTGTGGATCTGCCGTCCTTTTTGGAATTGTTTTCAACGCACCCGCCTTTGTCTGAGCGGATTAAAGCTTTATCCGGCGGCAATATGCCGCTTAATCCGCCTAAAAAGAAACCGAACCCGTCCGGCGGACTGTTCGGTTCGGTTTCTTCAAACCATTCCCCGTGGAATTAGTCTTTTGTTATTTCGGCCAGCGTTTTGAAAACAGCCACGAACATTTCAGGCGTCAGTTTGCCTGTATTGACGTTGTAACGCGACGAATGGTACGTGTCCAAAAGCTTTATCTGCCGCCCGTTCCAGTTCAGAGTATGCAGAGCGTTATGGGCAAATTTAAACGCTGATTTTTTTTGCCCCAGAACCGACAGAACAGCGTTATGCGCCAGGCCGCCCAAAACCAGAATAACCTTCAGATTCGGCATGGCGTTGATTTCATCTGCCAGAAAACGTCCGCAAAAACGGACTTCTTCCCCTGTCGGTTTGTTTTCCGGAGGAACGCAGCGCACGGCGTTGGTCAGCCGGGCGTTAAGCAGACGGACGCCGTCGTCGGGGCGCGCCTGATAAACGCCGGTCGAAAACCCGAAATCATGCAGGCAGCCATACAGCAGATCGCCGGCAAAATCCCCCGTGAACGGCCGTCCCGTGCGGTTGGCGCCCTTTAACCCGGGAGCCAGCCCCACAATCAGCAGCTCGGCATTTAAATCCCCCAGCGAAGGAACCGGAGCGTTGAAAAAATCGGGATAAAGCCGTCTGTTTTTATCCAAAAACGCCGCCAGCCGCGGGCATAAACGGCATGTTTTATCCGGGCAGACAAAATCAGGGGACATAGTCGGTCTTTTCATCAAGATTTGAGTCTACTTCACTGAACAGGATAGACTGAGCCTTGGAAAAATCCGGTTCGCCTTTGGTCTGCTGCGGTCCGCGGGAAATGTTCTGCACCAGATCGGACAGATCCGTAAAATGATCGGCCTGGCGGCGCAGTTCGTCCGCGACCATCGGCGGCTGAGATTGAACCGTTGACACGACGGTAACGCGCACGCCTTTGCGCTGTACGGCTTCAACCAGACTGCGGAAATCCCCGTCGCCCGAAAATAAAATGGCATGGTCGATACTGTCCGCCATTTCCATTAAATCGACGGCCAGCTCGATATCCATGTTTCCTTTGATTTTCCGCCGTCCCATCGCGTCCGTGAATTCTTTTGTCGGCTTTGTAACCATGCTGTAACCGTTATAATCCAGCCAGTCAACCAAAGGACGGATCGGCGAATATTCCTGATCTTCGACCAGAGCCGTATAATAGAAAGCGCGAATCAGGCGCCCTTTTGTTGAAAAGAAATCCAGCAGCTTTTTATAATCAATGTCGAATCCTAAAGCTCTGGCGGCGGCGTATAAGTTGGAACCGTCAATAAACAAAGCGATTTTTTCACCTGCATAGCAACGCATTAAGGTAATCCTTTCAAAAATATATATTTTTTTAAACCACCTTTTAAAGATAAATCGAAATTGTCATTCTGCCAAGCTGATTTTATTTCCATGCCCCCGATATTGAAAAATAACCGCTTTTTTATAAAGAATAGACTTGCATTTTTTTGTAAATTAACGATATAACAATAAGCCTTAAGGTTTTTGTGTACACTCTTGATTTTGGAAGTTAAAAAATGGCTCGCGTTACCGTAGAAGACTGTGTTTTAAAAGTCCCCAACCGTTTTGAACTGGTTCTGCTGGCTGCCCAGCGCGCAAAAAATATCAGTGCCGGCGCTCCGCTGACCGTTGAACAGGATCGCGATAAAAATCCTGTTATCGCTTTGCGTGAAATCGCCGATGAAACAATTAATCTGCCGGATCTGGAAAACGCGTTGGTGACCGGTATGCAGAAATTCGTCAAAGAAGAGGAAGTTCCTTCCGACGAAGAAGAAAATATGAAGGCTGCCGATGCGGAACTGGCCGCTTTGGATACGGAATTTTCTTATATCAACGATACGGAAACCGCCGTTGAACAGGCCGGTTCCTTTGAAGTGACCGAAGAATAATTTCCGACTCTTTTTATTTTAAAAGGGCAGGTCGTTATGCTGAGGCAATTCGAACTGGTGGAACGTGTCCGGTCCTATGACCCCGATGTCGACGAGGAAGGGTTGGACAGAGCGTATGTTTTCGCCGTAAAAATGCACGGTTCGCAAAAACGCGCGTCCGGTGATCCGTATTTTTCTCACCCCGTCGAAGTTGCCGGTATTCTGACCGAATACAAACTGGATTACGCTTCAATCGTAACGGCTTTGCTGCACGATACGATTGAAGATACCGCCGCGTCCTATGACGATATCAAGCAGATGTTTGGCGAAGAGGTCGCAAAACTGGTTGAAGGCGTCACAAAACTCAGCCGTATTCAGCTGCAGTCCGATCAGACAAAACAGGCTGAAAACTTCCGCAAGCTTTTGCTGGCTATGTCGGAAGATATCCGCGTCCTGTTGGTCAAGCTGGCGGACCGCGTGCATAACATGCGCACGCTGAAATACCATAAAAAGCCTGAAAAAAGGCAGCGCATCGCCCGCGAAACAATGGAAATTTATGCTCCCCTGGCCGAACGCATCGGTATGCAGGAGATGAAAAATGAACTGGAAGAACTGTCGTTTAAGGAATTATACCCTGAAGCGTACGAATCGATTAACGTTCGTTTGTCTTTTCTGCGCGAACAGGGTGGAGATCTGGTCGCCCGCATCATTGAAGCGCTGAAAAACGATCTGAAAGATTCCGGTATTCAATGCGAAGTGACGGGACGTGAAAAATCGCCTTATTCCATCTGGCGCAAAATGCAGCGGCAAAACGCGACGTTTGAACAGCTGTCGGATATTATGGCTTTCCGCATTATCGTGCCGACGGTCGCGGACTGTTATCATGTTCTGGGGATTATTCATACGAAATATCCCATGGTGCCGGGACGTTACAAAGATTATATATCGACGCCGAAACCAAACGGTTACAAATCCCTGCATACGGGGGTTATCGGCCCTGAAAAACACAGGATTGAAATTCAGATCCGCACGCAGGAAATGCATGATATCGCCGAAATCGGTCTGGCGGCGCACTGGCGTTATAAACAGGGCGATTACAAAACCGACGGACGGCAGTTCGCCTGGCTGCGGGAATTGCTGGACATTATGGAACAGTCCGATAATCCCGAAGAATTTCTGGAACATACCAAAATGGAAATGTACCAGGATCAGGTGTTTTGTTTTTCTCCGAAAGGCGATTTAATTACTTTGCCGAAAAACGCGACGGCGATTGATTTCGCTTACGCCGTTCATTCCGGCGTCGGCAACAGGTGCGTCGGGGTTAAAATTAACGGTAAAATCCGTCCTTTGCGCACCGTATTGACAAACGGCGATCAGGTCGAAATCTTAACGTCGAAAACGCAGACTCCGTCGCCCGAATGGGAACGTTTCGCCGTGACGGGAAAGGCTCGTGCGGCGATCAGACGGTTTGTGCGCGCGCAAAAACGCGAACAATATCTGGAAGTCGGACGCCAGATGCTGCAGCGGTCATATAAATCCGAAGGGTACGAATATTCCGATAAAAGTCTGGAAAACGTTCTGACGAATTTTAAACAGGCTACGGCGGAAGATCTGATTGCTTCGGTCGGCGAAGGCGTTATTCAGGCTTCCGATGTCGTGGAATCCGTTTTTCCGGGGCATAAATCCAGATTTGTCCGGGTTGTTGACGCGATTAAGCGAGGGGCGAAGAAAATCGGCGATAAAACGGACAACAGAAAGCAAAGTCCGATTAAAGGATTAATTCCAGGAATGGCGATTAATTTCGCAAAATGTTGCCACCCGCTGCCCGGCGACCGGATTGTCGGGATTGTCACGACGGGAAAAGGGGTGACGATTCATACAATCGACTGTGTGACGCTGGAAAAGTTTGCGGGCGAACCGGAACGCTGGCTGGACGTTTCATGGAATGAAGACGTGACTTCCGGTGAAAGCCATATTTCCCGTCTGCGTATTGTTCTGGTTAATCAGCCGGGCAGTTTGGGAACGTTATCAAATGTAATTGCGAAAAATCACGGCAATATTGCGAATTTGAACATTTTGGAAAGAACGCCCAGCTTTTTTGATTTAACTGTTGACGTTGAAGTGCATGACGTCCGCCATCTCAGCGACATTATGGCAGCTTTGCGGGCCAGCCCCGGTATCAGTTCTGTCCGCCGCGCGCAGGATTAACATGATTATCGGGACGGGAACGGATTTAGTGGATATCAGGCGCATTGAACGGTCGATAGAACGGTTCGGCAGCCTTTTTTGCGACAGAATTTATACGCCGGCGGAACAGGACGCCTGCAATTCCCGTCAGGGAAAAAAGAAAATATCGGCTTATGCCATGCGCTTCGCTGCGAAAGAAGCTTGTTCCAAAGCTTTGGGCACGGGTTTAAGGCAGGGCGTTTTCTGGCGCGACATGGAAAACGCAAACCTGCCGACGGGCCAGCCGGTGATGCGTTTGACGGGCGGCGCCTTAAAAAGACTGAATTCTTTGTTGCCCGAGGGATTTATACCACAAATAGATGTTTCTTTGACAGATGAATATCCGTATGCTATGGCAGTTGTCATCATCAGCGCGGAACGTGAAAAAGGATAATGTGATGGAAGAAAAAAATACGCAGAGCGGATTTTGGGAAACAACAAAAACGGTTATTTATGCCGTTCTGATCGCTTTGTTTGTCCGCACTGTTTTTGCGGAACCGTTCAGTATTCCTTCGGGATCCATGATTCCGACGCTGCTGGTCGGAGATTATCTGTTCGTTTCAAAAATGTCTTACGGTTACAGCAGGCATTCCATGCCGCTGAGCATTCCTTTGGTTAAAGGGCGCATTTTTTATGAAGAGCCCGAACGCGGCGACGTGATCGTTTTTAAAATGCCTTCGGACAACAGGACAGACTATATCAAACGCCTGATCGGTCTGCCCGGGGATAAAATCCAAGTCAGGGAAGGCCGGTTGTTTATTAACGGCAATATGGTCGAACGCCGTGACGAAGGCGAATATGTCATGCGGGATCCGTCCGGAAAAGCTTTGCGTTTTAAAAAATTTACGGAAGTTCTGCCCGAAGGCCGCAGTCATTTGATCATTGAAGCGTCGGACGATGCGCCTTTTGATAACACGGAAGAATTTACGGTTCCCGAAGACCACTTTTTTATGATGGGGGATAACCGCGATAATTCTTTGGACAGCCGGTCAATCAAGGTCGGATTTGTGCCTAAGGTCAATCTGGTCGGAAAAGCAAAATTTTTATTTTTCTCCAACGACGGTTCGGCTGCCTGGTGGCAGGTATGGAAATGGCCGATGGCCGTGCGCTGGTCGCGTTTGTTTAATGGTATACGATAATGACGGATTATACGGATCTGTATCCTTGCCTGGGGTATTCGTTCAAAGATGAAAAACTGTTAAAACAGGCTTTAACTCTGGGCTTCGGGGATCATTTTTCCGGTTATGAACGTTTGGAATTTCTGGGCGACCGGGTGTTGGGGGTCGTCGTCGCGCAGATGCTGTATCAACATTTTCCGCATGAAGCGGAAGGGGATCTGGCTAAACGTTTTTCCGATTTGACGCGGGCGGAAACTTTGGCCGCAATTTCCCGGGAACTGCACTTTTCCCGATATTTGATTTCGGCGGCGCCGACAAATAAACCGGATTTGACCAAAGCCGTTTTGTCAGACGTCTGCGAAGCCGTGATCGCGGCGTTGTTTCTGGACGGCGGTTTTGAAGCCGCACGTCAGTTTGTTGTGCGTTACTGGACGGATCCGATGAATAAATTCACCGCTCCGCCGGTTGATTCCAAGACGAAATTGCAGGAATGGGCACAGGCCAGAGGGCTTCCTTTACCCCAATATGTCCAGCTGAGCAGAACGGGACCGGATCATAATCCTGTTTTTACAATGCAGGTTTCCGTCAAAGGACAGCCTTTGGTCAGCGCCAGCGGAAATTCAAAAAGAGAAGCTTCTCAAACTGCCGCGGCCGAATTGTTGAAAAGATTGGAAAATCATGGATAACATGTCTGAAAAATGCGGCTTTGTCACTTTATTGGGGGCGCCGAACGCCGGCAAGTCCACTTTAGTGAATTACATGGTCGGGGCAAAAGTTTCCATTGTTTCGCCAAAAGTTCAAACAACCCGTGCCCGTGTGCGCGGTATTGTTGTCAAAGGCGGTTGTGAAATCGTTTTAATTGATACGCCGGGGATTTTTAAACCGAAACGCCGGCTGGATCGTGCGATGGTCGCTGCCGCCTGGCAGGAAGCGGAATATTCCGACGTGCGGCTGGTGTTGGTTGACGCTAAACGCGGATTGGACGATGATACGCGTTCAATTATGGATTCTTTGCTTAAAAACAAACTGAAAGCCGTCCTGGTTTTAAATAAATCCGATCTGGTCAAACCGGCACGGCTGGTGGAATTATCGGCCCGTTTAAATGAAAGCGGCCTTTTTAAAGAAACTTTTATGCTTTCCGCCGCAACGGGAAACGGGGTTGATGTCCTGGAAAATTATTTGATTTCTCAAATGCCCGAAAGCCCTTTTATGTTTCCCGCGGATCAGGTGTCCGACTTGCCGGACAAGCTGCTGGCCGCGGAAATTACGCGCGAAAAGCTGTATATGAACTTAAATCAGGAGCTGCCTTATATCAGTACGGTTCAGACGGATTCTTTTAAAGAAGATGAAAAAGGTCTGCGGATCGATCAGACGATTTATGTTGAAAAAAACAATCAAAAACAAATCGTTATCGGTAAAAACGGCGCGATGATCAAAAAAATAGGCATGCAGTCCAGGCAGGAACTGGAAACATTATTTGAATGCCGCGTTCATTTGTTTTTATTTGTCAAAGTCCGGGAAAAATGGGCCGACAATCCGGAGCATTATCGTCCCTGGGGATTGGATTTTAATGCCTGAATGGTCGGACAACGCGATTATCATCGGGGTTAAAAAGTTTGCCGAACGTGATGCGATTGTTTCTTTTTTAACACAAAATCACGGCAAATACAGCGGATTGTGCAAGGGGGCTTTTTCAAAACGTTTGTCCGGAACGGTGCAAACCGGAAATCTGGTTCAGTTGAATTGGAAAGCGCGGCTGGAAGAACATCTGGGAACGGTAAAAGTCGAATTGTTAAATGCTTATTGCGTTCCGGTTTTGTCTGATCCGGGACGATTAACGGCTTTATCGTGCTTGTGCGCGATGTGTTCTATGCTGCCGGAACGTGAAAGCGCGGAAGAATTTTTTCAAAAAACGCTGGAACAAATTGCTTTGCTGAGCTTTGACGGTTGGGCGGAACGTTACGCCCGTTGGGAAACGGAATTATTGAAAACATTGGGTTTCGGGCTGGATTTATCTGTTTGCGCCGCAACGGGAACGACGCAAGATTTAATCTATGTTTCGCCGAAATCAGGCCGGGCAGTCAGCCGAAAAGCGGGCGAACCGTGGCGGGACAAATTACTGGCTCTGCCCGATTTCCTGCGAAACGAAACTTCTGCGCCGCAAAGCGGGGAAGAAATAAAAAAAGCTTTGATTCTAACAGGATTTTTCCTTGAAAATTATGTCCTAAAGACGCTAGACTGCTCTATTCCCGCCGTCAGAGGACGACTTGTCGATTACGTGTCCGGACGCGAAACGGTTGATCATCAGGGATTGCAAAATGAATGAAAATGAACAAATAAAAGAAACAAAAATGGCGGAAGCTCTGGGGGAACGTTACCTTGCCTATGCAATGTCAACGATTGTTTCCAGGTCGTTGCCCGACGTGCGCGACGGTCTGAAGCCCGTTCACCGCCGGTTGCTGTATGCAATGAACGCTTTGCATTTGGATCCCGAATCAGGTTTTAAAAAATGCGCCCGCGTTGTCGGTGACGTCATCGGTAAATATCACCCTCACGGCGATACGGCGGTTTATGAAACAATGGTGCGTCTGGCGCAGGATTTTGCCGTGCGTTATCCTTTGGTCGAAGGGCAGGGGAATTTCGGCAATATTGACGGTGATAGCGCGGCTGCCATGCGTTATACGGAAGCCCGTCTGACCGAAGTCGCCAAAGCTATTATGGACGGTTTGAACGACGGAACGGTCGATTTCCGGCCGACTTATTCCGGCGAAGATGTGGAACCGGTCGTTATGCCGTGCGCTTTTCCAAATCTGTTGGCGAACGGATCTGCCGGAATCGCCGTCGGTATGGCGACGAATGTGCCGCCTCATAATGTCGGCGAAATTGCCGACGCTTTGCAGCTGTTGATTAAAAAGCCGGATTGTTCGGTCGCCGATTTAATGAAATTTGTCCGCGGTCCCGATTTTCCGACGGGCGGGGAAATCGTAGAAAAACCGGAAAGCATTTTAAAAACGTATGAAACCGGACGCGGCGCTATGCGTGTGCGGGCCAAATGGGAAAAGGACGAATTGTCCCACGGTATGTACCAGATTATCGTGACTGAAATTCCCTATATGGTTAAAAAATCAGAACTGATCAGCAAAATTGCCAAGCTTTTATTGGAAAAGAAACTGCCCTTTTTGGCCGATATCCGCGATGAATCGGCTGAAAATGTCCGTATTGTTCTGGAGCCGAAAAACCGCAATATTGAACCGGAACAATTAATGACGCATTTGTTCCGTTTGACCGATATGCAGGTCAATTTCAATATGAACATGAACGTTTTGGACAAAGACGGCGTTCCGCGCGTTATGGATTTAAAGCAGGTATTGCAGGCTTTTCTGGATCACCGTCAGGACGTTTTAATCCGTCGGTCCAAATTCCGTCTGGACAAGATTAATCACAGAATGGAAGTATTGGAAGGATTTCTGGTCGCTTACTTAAATCTGGACGAAGTTATCCGCATTATCCGTGAGGAAGACGAAGCAAAGCCGGCTTTGATGGCCGCCTTTAAGCTGACGGAAATACAGGCGGACGCCATTTTAAATATGCGTTTGCGTTCTTTGCGCAAGCTGGAAGAAATGCAAATTAAAACAGAGCATGACGAACTGGCCGGCGAAAAGGAAAAACTGGAAGCTCTGTTGGCGGACGAAGCTTTACGCTGGAAAGAAATTTCCGCTGAAATTTCTCTAATGAAAAAGAAATTCGGACAGGCGACGGCTTTGGGAAAACGTCGTACGCTTATTTCCGGCGAACCCGAAGAAATCGATATTCCGTTGGAAGCTTTGATCGAACGTGAACCGATTACGGTTATTTTATCCGAAAAGGGCTGGATCCGTTCCGTTAAAGGGCATGTCCAGCTGGACGATGATGTCAAGTTCAAAGAAGGCGATCGTCTGCAATGCGGACTGCAGGCGCAGACAACAGATAAGATTTTAATGTTTGCGACCAACGGGCGGTATTATACTTTATCCGGGGACAAGCTGCCGCGCGGCCGCGGTTTCGGAGAGCCGCTGCGTTTGTCGATTGATTTGCCGGAAGAAGATGAAATCATTTCCATGACGATTTTCCGCCCCGGTGAAAAAAGGCTGATCGTTTCCAAAAAAGGAAAAGGGTTTATCGTTAAGGAAGATGACTTGCTGGCTCAAACGCGCAACGGCAGGATTGTTTTAAATCTGACTGAAGGGGATCGCGCTTATTTATCTTTGCCCGTTGCCGGCAATGCCGTTGCCGTTATCGGGGAAAACCGGAAGCTGTTGATTTTTGATTTAAGCGAAATCCCGGAAATGACGCGCGGACAGGGGGTTTTTATTCAAAAATACCCGGCCGGCGTGACGTTGTCGGACATTAAATTGTTTAACAAAGAAGACGGACTGGCTTATCCTTGCGGCGGCGGTACCAGAATTGAAACAAATCTGGTCGGCTGGACGGGGCATCGCGCGCAAATCGGTAAAATGCCGCCGGTCGGATTCCCGAAAAGCAATAAGTTTTCATAATATTTACAGCTGTATCAGGAACTTCCGGTTTAAATAAAAATGCGTTCTACTTTTTTTAAAAAGATTTTGATCGGGATTTGCTTTTTTTGTCCTTTATCCGGCCGGGCCGAAGAAAACAAGCTGGATTTTTTGGAACAGGATATCCGGAAAATATATCTGTCAAAAAACTGGGATTTATATCTGCCGGTGAATACATGGCATAACCGGGAAATGTACGATAAAAAGAAAACAGATTCCTATAACGAAAAGCCGTGGGGGATCGGAATTGGCAAGCATATTTATGAAGACGATATCCTGCGCGGGTTATATTTTATGGTATTCAGCGATTCCCACAGCAAAGCCGAACCGATTTTCGGGTATTTGCGCCAATGGAATTATTATTTTGACCGAGATAATGATTTTTCCGTCGGCGCCGGGTATACTCTGGGCGTAACATTCAGAGACGATTATAATTATCTGCCTATTCCCGTTATTTTGCCGATTTTCGGTTTTCAATATAAAAAAGTCGCCGTTCAGGCGACATATATTCCCGGCCCGTATAACATGTTTAACGTTTTATTTACCTGGGTTCGGATCGAGTTATGAAAAAACAAACGGCTGCTTTGATTTTCAGTCTTTTTTCTTTTACGGCGTCCGCGGAAGATCTGCCGATTAATCCGCCGCGGGAACTGGATTTTTCAGACAGAGAAGAAATATTTTCCGTCCGCCGCGAAATGATGCGGCGTTATCCTTTGTCAAACGGTGATTATACGCCGCAAGGGCCTGTATATGCTCAGGTTGTCGGCGGTAAAGAATGGCCCGGAATCAGCGGTATTAACTGCCGCGGTAAGGGGGAACGCATAACGTTCGGTCTTTCACGGGAAAGTATTTTTATTGACAACCCTTTTTTGCTGATCGGCATAACAACGGGAGGCTTCAGCTTGTCCGGCTGGGATTGTCCCGATGTTTACCCTATGCCGGCACGGATTTTTTTTGAAAAAGAAAAATCAAGAATTTATGTCGATTATAATTTCTCTTCTTATCAGAAAATGTTTCAAAACTATTTTCAAAGGCCGGTGCCGTCTGCGGATCTTTTGCTGCAGTTCACCGGAGAAAATGCCAGAGATCTGGGATTTTCTTACGGTTATGTTTCCGCATCTGAAAACATGGTTTTTCCCAATCCGGTTAATATTGCCAATACTGTTTTTCAGTTTAAGGATTTTGTGCATCTGGCCTATAATCTGGGGTGTGCCTGTAACAACGGATCGCCGAACCAGCCGGAGTTGGATTTTTCATTCACTCGGCTGCCGGCAGAGGTTCGTTTTAAATTATGGAAAGAAAAGCCGTCTTCTCCTGAATCGCCGGCCGATATGATTTTTGAAATGAAAATTAATTAATATCGTTTTTGATGCGGCAAAATGGGGTGAGGTTGCTCGGAACTTTGTTCCTCGTCCTTTCAGGACCGCCTGACGGCGTCGCTCCCTTCGGTCGCCGAACTCACTTCGCGAGTTCAAATCTCATACCTCTCATTTCTTCATAAATAAAAAAACTCCCTAAAGGGAGTTTTTTTTATTTATGGCGGATGGGGTGAGATTCGAACTCACGAACTCCGTAAAGAGTCGCCGGTTTTCAAGACCGGTGCATTCAACCGCTCTGCCACCCATCCGCGACGTTCGCATTCTCTAATATTTTTAATTAAAAATCAAGAATTTATAAAATGTTTTTATAAAAAATATTTTTTATTTAAAATCAATATGATACATTTAAAACTTAATCTGATTTGTCTGTTTTTGAACATTGAAACGCGCTTGAAGGCCGCGTAAAAAAGTGTCATCATACAGCATTGTTTATAAAAAGTTGGGAGAGAGTTAATGACAGAAGAAACACAAACGCCGGCGGCTCAGCCTGATGCGGCGCCGGCAGCCGCTGCACCCGCCGCAGCCGAGCAGCCGAAGTCGGAAGCTGCCGTCAAGGCTCAGGAAGTCGGCAAAAAATTAACCGGTTTCTTAGGCGGACTTGCTGAAAAAGCCAAAAATCTGGATATGAAAGAACTGGCCGAAAAAGCTAAAAACATTGACGTCAAGGAATTAACAGAAAAAGCAAAGCAAAAAGTTAATGAAGTCAAAGATAAGGCGGCGGAAATAAATGCCGGAAAAGCGGATAATGTTGTTCCGCCGCGCGAAACCGTTCCCGCTGATCAGATAAAAGAGATACTGACCAAAGCCGCCGCACAAATGATTGAAGAAACTCCGGCGGTTGTTCAGGCTGTTTTGGCCGATCTGGCGCAGGGAGAGCAAATCGCGGCGAAAATAAAATTCGGGACTGCGACCGATCCTGTTTATGTGGCTTTATCGGCTAAGAATTTTTATTATTTTACCAAAAGTTCCGATCAGTTTTTAGCGGAAATTTATCCCGTTTCATCTGTCCGCGGGTTTTCCGTATTGCCGCCGCGCGGCGAAACGGCCGGACGTATGACCGTTTTTACAAAAAACGGAGAAATTAAGCTGACAATCAGCAGCTTGGAATGTTACGCCAAAACGTTAGTTTTATATCGCGCGATCCGTTCCTTTATGGAAAAATAAACCGTTTCGGTTATTTTATTGAAAAACGCTTTTGTCCCGCGGCAAAAGCGTTTTTTCAGTTAACGAAAAAATAACGTCTTTTTTATAAAAATTAAAAAAAAGAATATTTTTCATAAAGGCATCGTTTTATGAATTCGTGGTTGAAATACGGCGTATTATGCTGTGCCGTCCTCGGTTCTTCCCCGCTTTCGGCGGCGACAAGCGGCGTCGGTCTGACTTTTGAAGAATGGGTTGAAGAGTTCAGAAGAGAAGCCGTCGATAACGGTATTTCAGCCCAGTCGCTGGACCGCGCTTTTCAGTCTTTGCGCCTGGAACCCGCCGTCATTACAATGGATCGCAAACAGCCGGAATTTCGCAGAGATTTTCAATCCTATATTGATAACGCCATTAACGCGCTGCGTATTAAAAAAGCGCAAAAGTTAATGAACGAACATGCCGATTTATTAAAGCAAATAGAGCAGAAATATAAAGTTCCGGCCAATTATCTGCTGGCGTTCTGGGGAATGGAAACGAATTTCGGAACGGCCAAAGGAACTTATCCGACGATTAATGTTCTGGCGACTCTTGCTTATGATACGCGGCGGCCGGCTTTTTTCAGATCGGAACTGATGCACGGCGTTCATTTGATTCAGGACGGGCTTCCGGTTGATAAAATGACGGGATCATGGGCCGGAGCTGTCGGAAACTTTCAATTCATGCCGTCAACTTTCAGACATTTCGGGACGGATTATGACGGCGACGGGCAGGCGGATTTGTGGAACAGCCTGCCGGACGCTTTGGCTTCGGCCGCCAATTATTTGTCCGCCGAAGGGTGGAACCCCGCAATCGGCTGGGGACGCGAAGTTCTGCTGCCGAAAAAATTTGACTGGAACCTGATCGAACAGAAAAAAACGTTGAAAGAATGGCAGAAAGAAGGAATCGTTTGGGCTGACAATTCTTCATTAAACGAGCCGCTATCCACGCCGGCGGAGCTGTTTTTGCCGGCGGGTATTCATGGCCCCGCATTCCTAACATATTCAAATTTCAGGGTTATTCTTAAATGGAATAAATCGGTTCTTTATGCCGTTTCGGTCGGACATTTGGCTGACAGAATTTTGCAAAAACCGCCTTTTTCGAAAAAATATTTCCAGCGCGGCCCGTCTTTTACTCTGGAAAACGCTCAAGAAGTACAAGAATTGCTGTCAAAGATGGGATTGTATCATGATGAAATCGACGGTGTTTTAGGACGCAAAAGTCGTGAAGCTGTTCGTAAATTTCAGGCTATGTACGGTCTGCCGGCCGACGGGTATGCCAACGCTTCTTTGTTGCATTTCATGCGGCTGGCTGTTCGGGGCGGAACAAAACGCAACAAACTGACGTTTGACGAAGTAGTTGAAATGCAGAAAATTTTGGCCAAAGGATCTTATTATATCGGGCCGATTGACGGTAAGTTGGGGCCGTCTACGTTAAAGGGAATTGAATTATACAAAAAAGTGTATGGCATTTCATCAGAATCTGTTAACCGGACGCTGTTGGAAAAAATGCGCGTTCAGTTTGCCAGAAATCTGGAAAACGGAGAAATTGATCCGCTGGTAAAGGAAAATATCCGTCTGGAAAAAGAACGGCAGAAAGCAATAAAAACCGCCGCGGCGAAAGCAAAGAAAAACAAAAAGAAAAAAAGGACCGTTCCCGCCGCAAAAATGGCTAAAAACGCCGTTTCCGACAAGAGGTTAAAAAAACGCTAATGAAAACGCAAAAAAACAAAAGTATCTTTCTTGATTCCGGTACGTTAACCCGTTATTCTGCGCTGTAGCGGAAAGGAGTAAAAATGCATTCGTTTGTGAAAGTTCTTTTTTTATCGACAACATTGGCTCTGACAGCTTGTACGGATAATTCTCAGGTTTTTTCATCTGCCGTTACCGGGGCACCGAAACCGGCCGCGGCAAATTCCGCAGGATATTATAAAATCGGAAACCCCTATCAGGTCGCGGGATTATGGTATTATCCGAAAGAAGATTATAACTATAAAGAAATCGGTATTTCGTCCTGGTACGGGCCGGATTTTCATAACGGCATCACTGCAAACGGGGAACTGTATGATATGCATGGATTGACCGCCGCGCACAGAACGTTGCCTTTGCCCAGTATTGTCCGGGTAACCAATCTGCAGAACGGGCGGTCTTTGGTGCTGCGCGTCAACGACCGCGGGCCGTTCGTTAACAACCGCGTTATTGACGTGTCCATGCGCGCGGCTCAACTGCTGGGATTTAAAGATCAGGGCACGACGCAGGTTCAGGTGGAAATCATGCCTGAAGAAAGCAAAAAATTAAAAGAAGAACTTTTAGCGGCGGCAAACGGTAATAACCCGGTACAGGCCGGCGATGCTTCCGCGGCTTCTCTGGCCGGGGAGGAGTATACCAGGGAACCGATTGCAAAACCGCAGAATCTGGGATATTCCCCTAATTATCCGCGTCTGGCAAATCAGCCGCCGGTCGTAACAGGCGCCGGTACTCCGCTGATTGCGGCGTCTGCCGCAGGGCAGACAGGACCTGAATATAATGATTGGGACGAAGACATTCCGCAGGCTCAGGCCCGGAAGGCCGTCGACATGTCATTGAAACAACAGAAAAAGCCTGCTTCTTCTCCAAAACCGGCCGCGGCAAAAGCGTCTGTTAAAAAGCCTGCCGCACCGTCGGCGCCGGCAGTCGTCGCGCCGGGGTATTATGTGCAGGTCGGCGCTTTCGGCAGTTTGGAAAATGCGGAAAAAATGCGCAGCCGGGTATCTTCTTTCGGTCCGACGTTGATTTTACCGGTAACGGTTAACGCAAAAACGCTGTATCGTGTGCGTTTAGGCCCGGAAAGTGCCAAAAAGGCTTTGGAAATTATGGATAAAGTTACGGGCAGCGGTATTTCCGATGCTCGTCTGGTGGAAGAAAAAGGAACGCTTCCTGCCGGAAAACGGCTGGATAGCGCTTTTTAAAAGGATCCGACGATGAAGAACCATACCTCTTTTTTATTCTTAACCGCTTTTATTTTCGGAAGCTTTTCTTTTTCGGCGCAAGCTATAGAAACAAAAGCTAAAAACGCCGTTTTAATGGATTTTGATACGGGAACGTTTTTCTTTGAAAAAAAAGCCGATGAAAAAATGCCGCCGGCTTCAATGAGTAAACTGATGACGGCTTATATGATTTTTGAACGGCTGAAAAACGGGGCTTTATCTTTGGACGACGAATTTATCGTCAGTGAAAACGCCTGGCGCAAAGGCGGAGCAAAAACCGGCAGTTCGACAATGTTCTTGAATATCGGCGATAAAGTAAAATTAAGCGATTTGCTGCGCGGTATTATTGTTCAGTCAGGAAATGACGCCTGTATAACCGCCGCCGAAAATATTTCCGGATCGGAAAAGGAATTTGTGGAACAGGCCAATCAAAAAGCGGCCGAACTGGGATTGATCAACACGCATCTGGCTAATTCTACCGGCTGGCCTAACCCGGACCATTACATGTCGCCGAAGGATCTGGCCATTTTATCTGCGCGGATTATTCGTGAATTTCCGGAATATTACAGTATTTATTCGGAAAAAGAGTTTACCTATAACGGCATTAAGCAGGAAAACCGTAATCCGTTGCTGTTTTTAATGCCCGGAATGGCTGACGGGATAAAAACCGGCCATACTTCTGTTTCCGGTCATGGTTTGGTCGGTTCGGCCAAAAAAGGCGGCCGGCGGATTATTATGGTGATCAACGGTTTGAAAACCATGAAAGAACGCAGTGAAGAAGCGCAAAAGTTAATGCTGTGGGGATTCAGGGACTTTGATAATTATCCCGTTTTGAAAAAAGACGTGAAAGTCGTTAAAGTTCCCGTCTGGCTGGGAGATCAGCGCGCTGTTGCAGCTGTTCCCGCCGAAGATATTGTTTTGACATTGCAGAAAGGGAAGCAAAAAGAAGTTAAAGCGAGGGTCGTTTATGAAACGCCGTTAAGCGCTCCCGTGAAAAAAGGACAAAAAATCGCTTCTTTAACTTTGGAAATACCGGATCAGGAATCCAAATCCGTTGATTTGTTTGCGGCCAACGATGTCAAACGGCTGGGATATTTCGGCCGTTTAAAAGAACTGATCAAATATTTCTTGTTTCAAAATATTAGCCAGGGATAAGCGATGTGAAACCAAATTTTTTTATAACCTTTGAAGGCGGAGAGGGAACCGGCAAATCGACTCAAGCTCGTTTACTGGCCGATTTTTTGGAAGAACAGGGGGCTTCATGCCTTTTAACGCGTGAACCGGGCGGTTCTCCCGGTGCTGAGGAAATCAGAAATTTGGTTGTTAAAGGGGCTGTCGGACGCTGGGACGTCATGACAGAAGCTTTATTAATGTTTGCTGCCCGCCGGGATCATTTAGTCAATACGGTATGGCCTGCGCTGCAAGAAGGAAAAACGGTTATCTGTGACCGTTTTGCTGATTCGACAATGGCCTATCAGGGGTTCGGGTATGCGGATAAAGGGTTAGGGCAGGCGGCTGTTGAACAATTATATCAAACTGTCGTCGGTTCATTTAAACCTGATTTAACAATTATTTTGGATATGCCGGTTGAATCTGGGGTGGAACGGGCTTTGAAACGCGATGCAAACGCAAATCGTTACGAAAAAATGGGATTGGACTTTCACCGCAATCTGCGCCGGGCTTTTCTGGAAATTGAAAAAAAAGAACCGAACAGGTGCGTCGTGATTAACGCAACCGGTTCAATAGAGGAAATTCACGCTGCGGTCGTTTCCGTTGTTCAAAGACGTTTGTTGGGAATAAAACGGCATGAGTGATTTTTATGCTAAAGCTCCTGAAGAACAGGTCGATTTATTCGGTCATGACGACGCTCAGAAAATTTTGCTGGATTTATGGAATAAAAGGCGTCTGGCCGGTTCATGGCTGTTCTGCGGTCCGCAGGGGATCGGCAAGGCAACTTTAGCTTATCGTCTGGCCAGATTTGTACTGGCTCAGTCTGTTGAAACAGGCGGGGATAATTTATTCAGTGAACCGGAACAACCTAAATCTCTTTTTATTCCTGAAAATCACCCGGTTTTTAAATCCGTCGCCCAAAGAATGAATCCGGGGCTGAAAGTTATCGAATGCGGGTTAAAGGAAGATGAAATCAAAAGCCGGCAGGCTTTGATTGATGCGGGAAAACCGCTGGATCCGGAAATGGAAAGAAACCGCAAACGTTTTGATGAAATCAGAATTACCGATATCCGGGAAGCGGAAACATTTTTGCATTTGACCGCCGGAGCAAACGGCTGGCGCGTAGTGATCATTGATTCCGCCGACGACATGAATTCGAATGCAGCCAATGCTTTATTGAAATCATTGGAAGAACCGCCTGATAACACTTTGATTATTTTAATCAGCCATATTCCCGGAAGGTTGTTGCCGACCATTCGTTCCAGATGCAGAAAGTTATCTATAAAACCGTTAAAAAACAATGAGTTAGAGGGAATCTTTAAATCAAAAAATGATCATATTTCAGATGAAGACTGTCATTCTCTGGCTTTATTGTCCGAAGGCAGCCCGGGAAAAGCTCTGGCTTTAATGGATCATGACGGGCTGCGTATTTTTAAACAAATGCTGGCTTTGTTTGCGGATTTTCCTGAATTGTCCGTTTCTAAAGTATATGATTTTGTTGAAAAAACCTCAAAAGATAAGGAATTACTTAAAACAGCTCGGACATTGTTGATTCAATGGTTGTCCGATGTTTGTATTTCGGCCGAAAAAACGGATAAAGAAGAAATTTTTCCTTCTGAAGCCTTGTTAAGAAAGCGTTTGCAGAATACAATTCCCGTGTTGAAGTTGATGGATCTGACAGAAGAACTGCAGAAAGCTTTTTCGGATATTGATCTGGATCAAAAGCAGGTTTTTGTTAATGCTTTTTTGACGCTGCAAAGAGAGGTCGGATAGATGTTTTTCGTTGACAGCCATTGCCATTTGAATTTTCCCGATTATCAGTCAGAACAGGATAAAATTATTGAACAGGCAGAAAAGGCGGGGATCGGACGTTTTTTGACGGTTGGCACAAAATTGGAAGAACGACCGGATTTAATTGCTTTGACACGTAGAAATCCTCATATTTTTGCTTCTGTCGGTATTCACCCGGAATACGCGGCGGAGCAGGGCGGCAAAACATTATCGCCGCAGGATATCTGTGTCGCGGCAAACGATCCGAAAATTGTTGCTATCGGAGAGGCGGGGCTGGATTATCACTACGGCGCCGAAGAAACGCACGAAGCGCAGAAAACTTTGTTTCGTATTCAGTTGAAAGCGGCAAAGCAGGCGGGATTGCCGATTATTATTCATTCCCGTGAAGCGGAAGACGATACGATCGCTTTGTTGCAGGAAGAAGCCGGCCCCGATTTGCGCGGCGTTTTGCATTGTTTTTCATCACGGGAAAAATTAGCGCAGGCCGGATTGGAATTGGGATTTTATATTTCTGCGTCCGGAATCATTACGTTTAAATCGGCTGAAGAACTGCGCTGTATTTTTAAATCCATACCGATGGATCGTTTGTTAATCGAAACCGACGCTCCGTTTTTGGCTCCGGTACCGTTCAGGGGGCGCAGAAATGAACCGGCTTTCATGATAAAAACGGCGGAGGCTCTGGCTGAATTAAAAGAAGTCAGTCTGGATCAGCTGCGGCATCAGACAACGGAAAACTTTTTTACTTTATTTTCAAAGGCGGCTTGACATGAAAATCAGAATTTTAGGCTGCGGTGCTGCCGGCGGCGTTCCCATGATCAGCAGAGGCTGGGGAAAATGTGATCCCAATAACCCTAAAAACCGCCGTTTAAGAACGTCTTTGCTGTTGCGGCATGATAAATTAAATCTGCTGTTCGATACAGGGCCGGATTTAAGGGAGCAGTTATTATCGGCTCAAATCAGAGAATTAACGGCTGTTTTATATACGCATGAACATGCCGATCATACACATGGGATCGATGATTTGCGTGAAGTCAATCGGGCCATGCAAAAAGGCATTCCCGTTTATGCAAACGCAACGACACTGACGCTGTTAAAAGAAAGGTTCGGTTATGCTTTTCGCCCGGTAAACGTTGAAAAAGAACCGTTTTTTCATCCCTGGCTGGAACCCAATCTGATTAAACCGGGCGAACCGTTTTATATTAAAGACTTAAAAATTATTCCTTTTACGCAGGATCATGAATGGACAACAAGTCTGGGCTTCAGAATCAATAATTTCGGATATTCAACCGATGTCGTTCATTTATATGAATCCGCCTTATCTGTATTGAAAGGTGTAGATACCTGGGTAGTAGGGTGTTTGTCCGAACAAGATCACCCCAGCCACGCTTCCGTGCACCGCGTTTTGGAATGGGTCGATATTTTAAAGCCCAAAAGAACAATTTTAACTCATATGTCCGTAAATCTTGATTATGCTTCTTTGTGCGCTTCTTTACCCAAAGGAATAGAACCCGGATACGACGGAATGGAATTTGACGTGAATTGAATCTGTTTTCAAACTGACTGAAAAAATCATCTTCGGTGTTGTTTATGGCCGGAGATGATTTTTTTATAAACAGCAATCCCGAACATTGGCTGCGATTTATTAACTGTTTGTTTTTAAATATTTTTATGTTCATTTTATCACAATTCGTTTTCATGCTTTTCCTTATTTCAGTTTTTAACATAATAGAGATTATGCGACAATTATGTATTTTTAATTTTGACAAAATTCTCTTTAATGCGACAAAATATAAAGGGTTCTTGGAAGTTATCAAAAACTTATTAAACAAAGTTATCAAGAATAATTATGCGACTTTTGCCGCTTTTGTTATTAACATCGACTTTATAAAAGAATTTTCTATGTTTTTCAAACACATAGATGATAAAGCTTTCTCAAAAACTCTTGATGATATTCGTTTTGAGCTTCAGGAGCATTCTCAGGTCGCAAATTCCAAAATTAAAGACTTGCAGCACTCCCTTGACCTCTACGAGTTCTAAAACGCTGATCGACAGTCGTCATCACGGAAAAAGTAGAAGCTTTGTTCAAACAAGTCCTCTCCTCTTCCCTTGCTATGCAAAAAGTTACCAGTGAAATCGGATTTACTTCTTGGCGGTTCAATTCATCTGGAAAACATCTGATCGACAATTTAAGGCGTTACAGGAATATGTCAGAGCATATATTTATCAAGAACTTTTAAAGCAGGAACTGACAAAAACTCAGATCATAAACTTCACAGAAAAAAGTTTTTAAGCGATAAGGAATTAAAAGAATGTACTGCAAGATTGGCAGTCTGTCCGTCTTGGCAAGCAGCTACCTGTTTATTTAAACGAAAAGCCCCTTTTCGGTGTTTTTCTTTAGTTCTTTTTTGCGTTTTTAGACTTTTTCAGCGTTAACTCAATGCCGAATTCGCGCATGATGTTGTAAATCGTTTCAAACTCCGGTTTTGTTTTGATTTATAAAGGCTTGTTCTACTGTAACCGACCTTTTTAGAAAGCTTCATCATGCCGCGAATTCTGGCCGCTACGCCCAAAGCATGAACAAAACAAGCCGGATCATCTTCCCGTATGGCAGCCATAAGAAATTCTTGAACATCTTTTTCTGTTTAATCAGCCAGGGCATATGGTTTAACGCTCAACTTTTTTAATTGTTCATCGGTTAGCCGCATTGCAACATCTCCTTTGCTGCGTCCTTTTATCGCCACCACAAAGCAAGAAAATTATTTTATTACATTGCCTTGTAAAATAAATCCGATAACCGAGACCATAATCTATTCTAAGTTCAGAAACTCCGTCTCCTAGCGATTTTACATTTCCAAAGTTGCCCCGCTTTAAACGTTCCGGTCGAACATCAATTTTTAAAAGGAAGTTAAAAAAACACATTAACTCCCTACCCTTTTATTGTAAGGAAAGTTTTTAACGGACAAAAAATTATCCTCTAAAAAACGATTTTAGAGGATAAAAAGTTCTTTTGTAAAAAATGACGAGGACTAATCCGCCAGTTTCATGGAAATAATGCAGTCAGGATCCTTTACGGTTCCATTACTGCCTGTTCCTTTTTTAATTTTATCAACAAATTCCATGCCTTTAATAACTTGTCCCCAGACCGTATATTGTTTATCCAGCCACGGGCAGTCATCATAGCAAATGAAAAACTGACTGTCCGCGCTGTGAATATCCATTGTTCTGGCCATGGAACAGGTGCCGCGGACATGCGGTTCGTCAGAAAATTCCGCCCGCAGCAACTGGCCGCTGCCGCCGATCCCGGACCCGTCCGGACTGCCGGTCTGCGCCATAAATCCGTCAATTACCCGGTGAAATTTTAAACCATCGTAAAATCCCTGGCGCACCAGTTCTTTGATTCTGGCAACGTGTTTCGGCGCTAAGTCGGGCCGCATCTGGATTTCAACTGTGCCGTCCTTTAATTCCAGCAGTAGGATATTTTTATCTTTTTCACTCATTTTATTTCCCCCAGCTCTTTATAACGGGCAACCAGTTTTTCTGCGATTTCAGGCGAAACCATACTGGAAATATCCCCGCCTAATTTGCAGATTTCTTTGGCAAATACCGATGAAACGAATTGATGTTTTTCAGAAGCCATTAAAAAAACCGTTTCAATATTTTCATTTAAACGCCGATTCATCGCGCACATTTTGAATTCATATTCAAAATCAGAAACAGCCCGTAAACCGCGGAAAATCATTTGAGCATTGTTTTCTTTGGCAAAATTGACCAACAGCGTGTCAACCAGCGGTTTGACTTCAATTTTGTGATTTTTCTGGTATTTTTGCACGGCGTTTTTGGTCATTTCAATCCGGTCGTCAATGCTGAACAAAGAATTTTTGTTCTGATTGATGGCAACGCCTATAATCAATCGGTCTGTCATGGCCGCCGCACGTTCGACCAGATTTAAATGGCCATACGTAATCGGGTCAAATGTTCCCGGATAAACGCCTATACGTTCAGGCATTATTTTCTCCTGTAGTTTCGGCAGGAGTAATGCTGTCTGCGTTTTCAGCGGTTTCTTCTTCCTGCGCCGTGTCTTCGTCTTCATAATCCTCAATGCATGTTGCGGAAACGACATGCTCGGCGTCGTTAAGGCGGAACATAATAACTCCCATTGTATTACGGCCGGCTATACGTACGTCTTTAATCGGCATACGGATTAACTTACCCGCGTCCGTGACCAGCATGACATGAGCCGTATCGGTTACGGGGAAAGAAGCGACAACACTGTCTTTGCGTTTCGTATTGTCAATATTGGTTACCCCCTGCCCGCCGCGGCCGGTAATCCGGTATTCGTAAGCGGACGTTCTTTTGCCATAGCCGCTGTCCGTTACGGTCAGGATAAACTCTTCTTCCGCCTGCATTTTCTGGAATTCTTCTTCAGATAATGTCAGCGTTGTAGACGCTTCAATATCGTCTGAAACATCTTCATCATCTGAACGGCGCAGCGCTTTGGCCATTTTCAGATAAGCATACCGTTTTTCCATGTCGGCTTCGGTATGGCGCAGAACGGACATCGAAATCACTTCGTCCCCTTTTCCCAGACGAATACCGCGTACACCCGTTGACGTTCTGCCTGAAAACACGCGGACGTCCGATACGGGGAAACGAATGGACTTGCCGGCTTTGGCGGCCAGCAGTACGTCCTGATCGTCCGTACAGATCTTTACATCAATCAGCGTATCGCCTTCGTCAAGCTTCATTGCTATTTTGCCGTTTGCCTTTACGTCAACGAAATCCGACAGCTTGTTGCGCCGCACGTTTCCGGTACGGGTTGCGAACATAACGTCAAGATTTTCACATTCAGCTTCGTTTTCCGGCAGCTGCATAATCGTTGTAATGCGTTCGTCCTGTTTTAAAGGCAGCAGGTTGATCAAGGCTTTTCCCGTTGACTGCGGAGAACCGACAGGCAGACGATAAACCTTCATTTTATAAACCAGCCCGGCGTTGGAGAAGAATAAAACGGGCGTATGCGTGCTGGCGACAAACAGATTTGTAATGTAATCTTCTTCATGCGTATTCATACCTGTCCGGCCTTTTCCGCCGCGTTTCTGCGCCCGATAGGCAGACAGAGGAACACGTTTGATATAACCGGTATTGGTTACCGTTACAACCATGTCTTCGCGCTGGATCAGATCTTCGATATCATGTTCAAATTCGACGTCCTCGATCGTTGTCCGCCGCGGTGTGGAAAATTCTTCTTTCACGGCGACCAGTTCGTCGCGCATAATGCCGTACAGTTTTTCACGGGACGCCAAAATAGACAGTAATTCTTTAATAATACCGCCCAATTCGCGCAATTCGTTATGAATTTTTTCACGTTCCAGACCGGTTAAACGGTGCAAACGCAAATCCAAAATAGCGTCCGCCTGTTTTTCGGACAGCTTGCACATGCCATCGACAGCTTCATATTCGGGATCGTCAATCAGGTCGATCAACGGAACGATTTCTTTGGCGTCCCAAGTGCGCCCCATTAATCCTTCTTTGGCGACGGGCCTGTTCGGCGCGTTGCGGATCAATTCAATGACAGGATCCAGGTTTTCAACGGCAATCGCCAGACCGACCAACAGATGCGCGCGATCGCGGGCTTTACCTAATTCGTAAATCGTCCGGCGGCGAATGACTTCTTCCCTGAAAGCAATAAAGGCTGCGATCATTTCACGCAGATTCATCAGCTGAGGACGGCCGGCATTTAAAGCAATCATATTTGAACCAAAGCTGGTTTGCAAAGAAGTATAGCGGAACAGCTGGTTTAAGATGATTTCAGGGTGGAAATCGCGCTTGATTTCGATAACGACACGGATTCCCTGACGGTCGGATTCATCGCGAATATCGGCAATGCCTTCAATGACTTTATCACGCACTAATTCCGCAATTCGGGAAATCATCGCGGACTTATTAACCTGATAGGGAATTTCGGTGACAATAATCGCCCAGCGGTCTTTACGGATTTCTTCAATATGCGTTCTGGCGCGCATAATAACGGATCCTCTGCCCGTCAATTCCGTAGAACGGGACCCCGACCGCCCTAAAATCAACCCTCCTGTCGGAAAGTCAGGCCCCGGAACGATCTGCAACAGCTCTTCGTCGGAAATATCGGGATTATCCACGTATGCAATAGACGCATCAACGACTTCGCCCAGATTATGCGGAGGAATGTTTGTGGCCATACCGACAGCAATGCCGCCAGCTCCGTTAACCAGAATGTTCGGGAAACGTGCCGGCAGGACGGACGGTTCCATGACCGTTTCGTCATAGTTTGGTAAAAAGTTAACGGTATCTTTGTCGATATCGTCCAACAGGTTGTGCGCGGATAAAGCCAGACGCGCTTCCGTATAACGCATGGCGGCGGGAGGATCGCCGTCAATCGAACCGAAGTTTCCCTGAGAAGAAATTAACGGAACGCTCATCGAAAAATCCTGCGCCATGCGCACCATCGCGTCATAAATCGCCGCGTCGCCGTGCGGGTGGTATTTTCCCATGACGTCACCGACGATACGGGCGGATTTTCTGAACGGTTTATTGTAATCGTATCCGCTTTCGTGCATGGAATACAGAATGCGGCGGTGTACGGGCTTTAAACCGTCCCGGACGTCGGGCAAAGCGCGCGAAACGATTACGCTCATCGCATAATCCAGATAAGAACGTCTCATTTCTTCTTCGATACCGACAACGACGGTTGAAGAATCCTTTACAGTATTTTCCACAACTTCAATCCTGTTTTGTTTTTATTAAAAAGCCGTTTCAGATTGTAAAACCAGATTGTTTAAAACGGTATTTCGTCATCAAAAGAACTGTTTTCAGCCGGTTTTGAATCCCAGCCGGCCGAAGCGGACGGCGCGTCAAATCCCATTGAAGATCCGCCGAAAGAAGCGTCTGCGGAACCGCCTTTGCTGTCCAGCAGAGTCAATTCCCCTCTGAAATTGCCCAGAACAACTTCCGTCGTATATTTTTCAACGCCGCTGTTGTCCGTCCATTTGCGGGTTTGCAAGGCCCCTTCGACGTACAGCTTGGAGCCTTTTTTCACATATCGTTCGGCGATATCGGCCAGTGCCTGATTAAAAATAACAACGCGGTGCCATTCCGTTTTTTCCTGCCGTTCGCCTGATTTATCCTTCCACGTTTCAGAAGTCGCAACCGACAGATTAATGATTTTTCTGCCGTCTGCGGACTGGCGGATTTCAGGATCCCTGCCGACATTACCGATCAGAATTACTTTATTAACGCTTCCAGCCATTTTTATATCCTATATTTTAAAGTCCAAAAGTTACCCTCTTTTTACACCGAATGGAGCCGAAAAAAAAGCTTTTCTTTCTTTTTTGGGAGGAAAAAGATTTTATACAATACAATTCAATATATTACAATGCATTTTTAATCTTTTGGTTTAAAATGTGTTCAGCCTGATTCACGTGTTTTTGTTTCGCCGGACGCATAAATTTCAAAAACCCCCGGACGCCGGCCGGGAAAGTCGTTAAAATCCTGAAATTTACCTTGACTTTTCGAGTACAACCATTTCATATTACAGAACAGTTTACACTTAAAGTTTTTGAAAGGGAAAATTAATGTCTTTAAGTACGTTTTTTAATCCGCGTTCCGTCGCAGTCGTCGGCGTGTCCGCCGATGAATCGAAGCTGGGTGCCGTCGTATTCAAAAATTTAATTGAAGCCGGTTTTTCGGGAAACCTGTACGGTGTTAATCCGAAACTGGCCGGTCAGGAACTGAAGGGCAAAAAATGTTTTGCTTCCGTACGCGACATTCCCGAACCCGTTGATTTGGTTGTTTTGCTGGTGCCGGCGCGTTTTTGCGAGGCCGCCGTTGACGACGCCATTGCAAACGGAGCGAAAAACGTCAGCATTATTACGGCCGGTTTTGGCGAAGCGGGCAACAAAGAACTGGAATTGACGATTGCCAAAAAATGTCTGGACGCCGGCATTAATCTGTTGGGGCCGAACTGCCTGGGACATATTTCCACGTTCGACAAACTGAACGCCAGTTTTGCGCCGTGTTTCCCGCTGCAGGGCAACGTCGCCTTTATTTCTCAGTCCGGCGCTTACTGCAGCGCGATCTTAGACTGGGCCGAAGAAAAGGGAATCGGCTTTTCTCATTTTATTTCCATCGGCAACAAAGCTGATTTAAACGAAGCGTCTTTGCTGGAATTCATTCAGCATGACGAAAACACGAAAGCGTTTGTTTTCTATCTGGAAGGTTTGAAAAAAGGTCAGGAATTCCTGCGCGTTTTAAAAGAAGTCAGCAAAACGAAACCCTGCGTTATCATGGAACCGGGCAAATCCAGCAAAGCGCAAGCCGCCAGCTTGTCGCACACGGGGTCTTTGGCTCCGAACTATCGCGTTTTGGAAATCGCCCTGCAGCGCAGCGGCGCCATTCAGGTTTATACGACGCGTGAATTGTTCGGCGCTTTGGAACTGTTGCAGCACGTCAATCATACGGACTTTTCCGGTTCTGTCGGTATTTTAACGAACGCCGGCGGCGTTGGCGTTTTGTCTTCTGACCTGTGCGAAGAAGCTCATCTGGATCTGGCGCGTCCCAGCGAAAAAACGATTGAAAAGTTGCGCGCCGTTTTGACGCCGGAAGCTTCCGTCGGCAACCCGATTGACGTTGTAGGCGACGCAAAAGCGGACCGTTATGAAAACGCGCTGCGCGTTTTGTGTGAATCCGGCGAATACAAAAACATCATCGTTCTGTTAACGCCGCAGATGTCTACGGAACCGAAAGAAACGGCCGAAGCAATTATCAAACTGGCGAAAGAATACAAAAATGTTAACATTTTCTGTTCTTTCATCGGCGGCGAACGCGTCCGCGAAGCAGTCAATATGCTGAAAGCCGCGAACGTTCTGACGTACGATTATCCGACAGACTGCATCAGGCTGCTGGGATTGATGAAAGCACAGATGGCGTTCAAGGGAATGCCCGAAGTTAAAGTCGAACTGCGCGAAGTTCCCGCCGAAATCCGCGAAGACGTCAAGAAAGCGGTTGCCGACGGTTTAGCTTCCCTGCCCCAGTCCACGATGAACAAAATCATGGATCATTACGGTATTGATTATCCGAAATGCGGCAACTTTACGGACAAAGCTGAAGCGCTGGCTTTCTGCAAAAAGCTGTTCCCTGCCCCGGTTGTGTTGAAACTGTCGGCGCCGGACGCTTTGCATAAAACGGAAATGAAAGGCATTTACCTGAACATTGACGACGAAGCCAAATTCAACGCCGCGTTTGACGAACTGACCGCAACGATTGCCAAGTTCCAGTTGAAAAACGCAAGCGTTTTGATTCAGGAAATGATCGTCAAAGCGTCTGAAACCATTATCGGGGTCAATACGGATAAAAACTTTGGCCGCGTGATGATTTTTGGGACCGGCGGTATTTATACCGAAGTCATGCGCGATACGACGATGCGCATTTTACCGGCGGACGATTTCGACGCGATGATCAAAGAAACGAAAATCGGCACGATTTTGAACGGCGTCCGCGGCGAAGAACCGAAGGCTGTCGGACCTTTGGCCGAAACGCTGAAGAAAGTTCAGGAATTGGTTTTGGAAATTCCCGAAATCAAATCCATCGACGGCAACCCCGTTCTGGTCACCAAAGATCGCGCGGTCGTTGTGGATTTCAAGATGTTGCTGAAATAAGTAAACCTTTCTTAAAGAAAAAGCCGTCCGAAAGGGCGGCTTTTTTATAGGAGGCGATTAAATCAACGGCTTGGGATTCAAACAACATGGCCTGACCGGATCGCACGAAATGGAAATAAAACCTCGAAACTGCGAACACAAAGTGTGAAGCAGTCCACATACCGGACGACGTGAAATGGATCGCGTCACTTCGTTCGCGATTTCGATAGTATACCAGACGGGGAATGGATTGCCGCGGCCTGAGGCCTCGCAATTTCAAAAAAGAAAATGAAACCCCGAAACTGCGAACACAAAGTGTGAAGCAGTCCGCATACCAGACGACGCGAAATGGATCGCGTCACTTTCGATAGTATATCAGACGGGGAAAATGTACGATTTGCAATGTAGAAATCCCCGAACTTTTCCCTTTCTTGCTTTTATCCTGGAAAATTGTTATAATCTGTTTCAGACGGTCTAAATCGGCCGTTCAGGGCTTCAAACACCCTTTTACAAGTAGTCGCAAAGCATATGGCGACTTTAAACAATTATGCCGATTTCTGTCCTGCATGGGCGGATCAACCCAGTTAAAAAGTATCATTTTTAAGATCGTCTTTTAATCGAGCATT